>NZ_JBPCEO010000008.1:0-265266 GCF_050971765.1 Halobacillus sp. A1-3
GTCATTCTTATCTTTATGCTTTTTATTATTCCAACGTAGCTCAGTGGTAGAGCAATCGGCTGTTAACCGATCGGTCGTAGGTTCGAATCCTACCGTTGGAGCCACTTGCTTCCATAGCTCAGTGGTAGAGCACTTCCATGGTAAGGAAGGGGTCGCCGGTTCAAATCCGGCTGGAAGCTCTGAGAAGAACGCTAGGCCCGTTGGTCAAGTGGTTAAGACACCGCCCTTTCACGGCGGTAACACGGGTTCGAATCCCGTACGGGTCACCAACAATATGGAGGATTAGCTCAGCTGGGAGAGCACTTGCCTTACAAGCAAGGGGTCGCAGGTTCGATCCCTGCATCCTCCACCATTTAACTTTTATAATTAGCCGGCCTAGCTCAACTGGCAGAGCAACTGATTTGTAATCAGTAGGTTGGGGGTTCAAGTCCTCTGGCCGGCACCACTAAGAGTTTTTATACTTTAAATCGTGGAGGGATAGCGAAGTTGGCCAAACGCGGCGGACTGTAAATCCGCTCCCATCGGGTTCGTAGGTTCGAGTCCTACTCCCTCCACCATTTATTAAATTTGCTGGCATTCATTTGATCAGCTTATTTTTATGAAAAAACATTTGTATTTGGAGTATAATTTCCGACACAGAGTCTATACTATGTTTGTAACTGTTGGGCCATAGCCAAGCGGTAAGGCAACGGTTTTTGGTACCGTCATGCGCTGGTTCGAATCCAGCTGGCCCAGCCATTTTTTAACTATAATGGACGATGATCAAAGTCGTTTAATGAATCATGAACATGAGTACATAGATGTTATCGGAAAAGACACTCATCAAACTTACGAGATTTAATTTTTATTACGAGCCATTAGCTCAGCTGGTAGAGCATCTGACTTTTAATCAGAGGGTCGAAGGTTCGAATCCTTCATGGCTCATTTCTATTAATTTGGTATTTTAGGGTATTGATATAAATCATATGAAAGAAAAAGCAAAATTAAGCGGGAGTAGTTCAGTGGTAGAACACCACCTTGCCAAGGTGGGGGTCGCGGGTTCGAATCCCGTCTCCCGCTCCATACGGGGCCTTAGCTCAGCTGGGAGAGCGCCTGCTTTGCACGCAGGAGGTCAGCGGTTCGATCCCGCTAGGCTCCACCATACTTAATTTCCATTACCAGCTTTAACTTCAATAACCGACGATAAAACTGACATCATCCTGGTGTCAGTTTTTTTGTGTTTATTTAATTTATTTGATTGGATAAGATAGATGGAATTTGTAAACATGCAATATTACAGGCGTTTACATAGCAGAATACGCATATATATACACTTTCTTGTCCAGTTGAGTCATTCCTGTAAAAACGGATACAATTAAAGTATCGAATAAAGGAGGAGACTTAAATGAATAAACAACTTTCCGTAATAGGTGTTCCTATGGATTTAGGTCAAATGCGCAGAGGAGTAGATATGGGGCCAAGTGCCATCCGTTACGCCGGTATGATTGAGCGATTATCTCAATTGAAATATGACATTGAAGACCTGGGGGATATTGAAATCACACGTCCCGCTCAAGAAGCGAATCCTAAACAGGATAACTTGCGTAACTTGAATGAGATTGCTGAAGGCACAGAGCGTTTAGCTGAGAAGGTTGATCAAGTGGTAGAAGGCGGGCGCTTTCCTCTAGTACTGGGCGGAGACCACAGTATCGCAATGGGGACATTGGCAGGAGTCGCTAAGCATTATGATAATTTAGGAGTTATCTGGTACGATGCACACGGCGATCTAAACACAGGAGACAGTTCTCCTTCTGGAAATATTCATGGAATGCCTCTAGCTGTTAGTTTAGGAGTCGGTCACGAAAAGCTTACGAATATCTATGGATATGAGCCTAAAATTAAACCTGAAAACGTCATCATTATTGGTGCGCGTTCATTGGACGAGGGTGAACGTGTGTTAATTAAGGAAAAAGGAATTAAAGTGTACACAATGCATGAGGTTGACCGTATGGGGATGACTAAAGTGATGGAAGAAGCAGTTGATTACTTGAAAGATCGTACGGATGGTGTACATTTGAGTCTCGATTTAGATGGATTGGATCCTAATGAAGCACCAGGAGTGGGAACGCCAGTACTTGGTGGATTAAGCTACCGCGAAAGTCACCTGGCAATGGAAATGTTGTTCCAATCTGAAATGATTACATCAGCGGAATTCGTAGAGGTTAACCCTATTCTTGACGAAAAAAATAAGACCGCTACATTAGCAGTCGGTTTGATGGGGTCTCTTTTTGGAGAAAGCTTAAAATAATCTATCTAATTATCTTAGCAGTAACTTGCCTCTCTAAAGGCAGGTTGCTGTCTTTTTTGTTTTAAACCTTCATATTCGTTCATCAATTGATCAAGGCGAATGCTCATTCTTAATACCTCAGGAGAAGTCAGCGGATGTACGCGAGCCACACGATTCATCTCAGAACGACAATGTTCGATTTCCCTAATCAAAATAACTTCTCGCTTCATGTTTGTAATTCCTCCAATGCAATTTTTTACATCTACTCTCTTATATCCGATAATAAAAAGAGTTAAACTTATATTATAAATTAAAAAAATATATTTTTATGAAACCTAGGGGTGGGGTCATCCGTAAAGGATATCGACCGCAACAATAGCGGAGGTATAGCAGATGGAAACCATGATTAAACAGAAAGTTAAAGAAGTAAAAAAAGGTGACCAATCAGCATTTGAAGACATTGTATCTTTTTATCAGAATAAAGTGTATCACATCTGTTTTCGTATGATTGGGAACGCTTATGAAGCGGAAGATCTTGCACAAGAAGCCTTTATTAGAGCTTATACGAACATTCATACGTTTGATAATCGCAGGAAATTTTCTACGTGGCTGTATCGGATTGCCACTAATTTGACGATCGATCGGATACGTAAAAAAAAGCCGGATTATCATCTCGATGCAGAAGTAAAAGGGACTGACGGATTGGATATGTATTCTCAACTGGCTGCTGAGCAGGCATTGCCGGAAGAGGAAGTAGAAAGTCTGGAACTTCAAACTTATATCCATCGAGAAATTTTAGCCTTGCCGCCCAAGTATCGAAGCGTTATAGTGCTAAGATATTTAGATGAACTTGCTCTCCAGGAAATCGCTGAAGTCCTAGATATTCCAGTAGGAACAGTAAAAACGAGAGTCCATAGAGGCAGGGAAGCTTTACGCAAAAGGCTTCGACATGTGTAAAGGAGTTGAGAGGGAATTATGAAATGCAATAAAGAAGCTGTTGCACTTATGCATAAATACATGGATGGAGATTTAGATAAAGAAGAAGAGAGACGACTGCGTGAACATTTACAAGCTTGTCCATCCTGTCAGAGTCATTTTCATGAACTGAAGAAAACGGCAACATTAATTAAAAACACAGGGCCTGTATCTGCCCCGAACAATTTTACGGCTAATGTAATGGCTAATCTTCCTAAAGAGAAAAAGAAGAAGAATTATGCCCGTCTATTTCAGAAGTACCCGATTTTAACCGCTGCCGCTGTATTTTTTATATTAATGTTCAGCAGTGTGTTAACCGCATGGAATCAAGACCATCAAGTTACAGTTTCAAAACAAGAGAATTTAGAAATCAGAGACAACACAGTTATTGTTCCTGAAGGTGTTACCGTTCAAGGCGACCTCGTCGTCCGGAACGGTGATTTGAGAATTGAAGGAAAGATTGATGGGGATGTGACCATTATTAATGGTGATATTCTTGACGAAGAAAATCAGAATATAAATCAAGGGTTGGATTCATCCAACCTTCGAGCTTATACAGGTGAATTGACTGAAGTTAACCAGGTTTTTGAGTGGATGTGGTACCATACGAAAAATGTGGTCAGTGACATATTTTCTGTTGATTCAAATTAGTAATGACCAGGATGGTATCTCCATCCTGGTTTTTTGAGTGTAGGAGTAAATATTATTTCATAATGTTGGGGGGGGGAAAAGGGCTTTAGTCCTGCGCTTTGGTAAGAGAAAAAGGGGGAATAAGTTATTGGTCCTTTTCTTTCTGTTGAGAAAAAGAGGCATATAGCGCGCTTTTCTTCTAAAGATATCTTCTCATATTCGAAGACATTTGAAATGTGATATAATAATACAGGTAAAAATTTTCTAACAATAGCTTTATTTCTTAATAAAAGGAAGTGTAGGCATGCTTGATGGGGGATTTGATGTATTAGATTATTTCTTAATAGCTGTTGATATCGCCCTTGTCTGGTTTGTTGTATATAAATTAATCATGCTAATCCAAGGAACAAAAGCGGTCCAATTGTTAAAAGGGATCTTCGTTGTCCTGGGAATATGGTTATTGAGTAATTTATTTGGACTGACCACATTAAGGTGGCTGATGTCACAGGCGATCACTTGGGGTTTTCTTGCCATCATCATCCTGTTTCAGCCAGAGCTTAGACGAGCACTGGAACAGCTTGGACGGGGAAGTTTCTTCAGCAGGAATACCTCTGAAGAAGAAGATACAGAGAAGTCTATTCAGGCCATTATTAAATCCTGTCATTATATGGCCAAGCGTCGAATTGGTGCGTTGATTACAATTGAGCGCGATACAGGTATGGGAGACTATGTGGAAACGGGAATAAGAGTCGGTGGACATCTTTCGAGTGAGCTGCTGACCAATATCTTTATACCGAACACACCGCTGCATGACGGCGCTGTTATACTTAAAGATGACGAAATTGTAGCTGCTGCTTGTTACCTGCCTTTATCTGAGAGTCCTTTCATTTCTAAGGAGCTAGGTACAAGGCACCGGGCAGCGATGGGAATTAGTGAGGTAACGGACGCGCTGACCATTGTCGTTTCAGAAGAAACCGGAGCGATTTCTTGTACGAAAAACGGTGAATTGCATCGTGACATCGATCAAGAAAAGCTGGAAGAGATTCTGCGAACTGAACTAGATTACTCCGCCCCTGCGGTAAAATCCTGGAACTGGAGGGGGAAAAAGAATGGATAACTGGTTTAAAAGCGTTTGGTTCATCCGTATCATTTCCTTGATTCTTGCAGGATTATTATGGGTGACGGTGAACGTAGATGATAACATGGATTCTGATTCCCTGTTCTTTAATGATACTTCTTCTGATATGGAAGTGATGGAGAACATTCCGCTTGAAATTCGTTTTAATAGTGAGGAGTATGTAGTAAGCGGCTTGCCTCAAGAAGTTTCAGTAAGAGTGGAAGGCCCGGCCAGTACGCTTGCTCCAGTAGTCAGACAGAAGAACTTTACTGTATTTGTTGATTTAAATGGTCTTGGTCCTGGAACGCATGAAGTATCGCTTCAACATTCAGGTATATCCAATCAATTGGATGTGAGAATTGAACCAAAGACCATTGAAGTAACAATTGAGGAAAAAGTCAGCGAAGAGTACGAGGTCAATGTCGACTACATTAATGAAAGGCAGCTTAGCAACGAGTTGACTCTTGGTGAGCCAAAAGTAGACCCTGCACAGGTTACGATCACCGGATCCTCTTCTGTTGTGAATCGTGTGGCTACTGTCAAAGCGATCATTGACGTTAGTAATGCTGAGGAAGCAGTAGAAAATGAAGAAGCCCCTGTGAAGGTGTATGATAATCAAGGAAATGAGCTGAATGTCTTAGTTGATCCTACTACGGTTAATGTTTCTGTACCGATTTCTAAACGTCAGAAGCAAGTAGGGATTGATTTAGAACCACAAGGAGGAGCTCCTCAAGGTGTAGTGGTCAACTCAGTTACGACGGAAACTTCAGAAGTGACGGTCTATGGTCCGGAGGAGGTTATTTCTGAAATTGATAGTCTTCCGGAGATCCCAGTTGATTTATCGGAAGTAACGCAAGATGAAACGGTTGAGGTCGATATCCCTGTACCAAAGGGGGTCACTGAAATTGACCCAGAGTCGATTGAGGTTCAAATCGATGTCGATGACGATACTCAACAAACTCAATAGACTAATTTGAATTTCGATAGAGCACCACAAATGTTGATGTAACAACGGGAATACAGAAAGAGAGGTTGATTATTCAATGGGTAAATATTTCGGAACGGACGGTGTCCGTGGCGTAGCAAATAAAGAATTAACACCAGAACTCGCATTTAAATTAGGAAGATATGGCGGGTATGTATTAACAAAAGAAGTGCAGCGTCCAAAAATTTTGATTGGACGTGACACTCGAATCTCAGGTGAAATGCTGGAAGGGGCCTTGGCTGCAGGTCTTCTTTCCATTGGAGCAGAAGTTATGCGTCTAGGCGTCATTTCTACTCCAGGAGTTGCTTTTCTGACAAAAGCCCTTCAAGCGGAAGCGGGGATTATGATTTCTGCTTCTCACAATCCAGTCGAAGATAATGGAATTAAATTCTTCGGGCCGGACGGCTTCAAGTTGACAGATGCTCAAGAAGAAGAAATCGAAGCGTTGATAGATGCAGAAGAAGATACTCTACCTCGTCCATCAGGGTCAGACCTCGGACAGATTAATGATTATTTTGAAGGCGGTCAGAAATACCTTCAGTACTTGAAGCAGACTGTTGATTATGATTTTGACGGCTTGCACATAGCTCTTGACTGTGCACACGGAGCGACATCATCCTTAGCGTCTCATTTGTTTGCTGATTTAGAAGCAGATATTACTTCTATTGGATCGTCTCCTGACGGGCTGAACATCAATGACGGAGTAGGGTCTACTCATCCAGAATCACTGCAAAATCTAGTGAAAGAAAAAGGCGCGGATATCGGTCTTGCTTTTGATGGAGACGGCGATCGTTTAATCGCTGTTGACGAAAAAGGAAACATTGTTGATGGAGACTACATCATGTACATATGTGGAAAGCATATGAACGAACATGGAACATTGAACCATTCCACGGTTGTATCTACGGTCATGAGTAACCTTGGTTTTTATAAGGCTATTGAAGCGAATGGGATGAAGAGTGACAAGACCGCTGTAGGCGATCGTTATGTCATGGAGGAAATGCGTCGCGGGGGTTATAACCTTGGAGGCGAACAGTCAGGCCACATTATCTTTCTTGATCACAATACGACAGGAGATGGACTGTTGTCTGCTCTTCAACTGGTCAATGTGATAAAAGAAACAGGGAAGCCATTATCTGAACTAGCGGGTGAAATGGAAAAATTCCCACAAGTATTGAAGAACGTACGTGTCATTGATAAAAACCGCGTGCAAACTCACCCGCGTATCCAAGAGGCTATTCAAGCTGTGGAAGAGGAAATGGGTGACAGCGGCCGTGTCCTTGTCCGTCCATCTGGTACAGAACCACTTGTTCGTATCATGGTAGAAGCTCCTACAGAAGAACAGTGTGAGACATACGTGGATAAAGTTGTCCAAGTGGTCGTTGAAGAATTGGGCATGGAGAACGAATAGGGAACAATTGCGCAGGGTTCACGAGGCTGTATCCTGCGCATATATTACATCAGGCTTACATTTTATTAACGAGCCGAAATTTTGATTGACCTTTGAAACGATTGTCAGGTAAAATGAGATTTGTTCTTGAAAGATTTGGCGGAAAACGTTTATAAGACTGCGTTTCCGGTAAATGACGTAAAGAGCTTTTATTCAAACGAAATAAGGAGGATAGAAGTTCAATTAATAGTAATAAAAGCGCCAGGGCTGTGTTTGATGAAACACAGTTGACGAGGAGGAGGTTCATCGAGCATTCGGCGGATGCCTCCCGGTTGCCACACTTCAACTGAATGTTTAAATGTTAAACCAAAGAGGCGACTCTTTGTCCAAATCATTTAAACAAAGTGTCTATAAAACTAAAATGTCGACGGGAGAGGGGCGACGAATAGCCCCTTGTTTTCAGATGTCTTTTCGTTGCCCTTCTTCAGAAGATTGAGGAGGACAATAATTATGTGTGGAATTGTAGGATATATTGGACAAGAGGATACGAAAGAAATTTTGCTTAATGGACTAGAAAAGTTGGAATATCGCGGTTATGATTCTGCGGGTATTGCAACACTGAACCAAGACGGTGTTGATGTCTTCAAAGTGAAAGGACGTATCGCCACTTTAAGAGAAGCCGTAGATGAAAATGTTAAAGCTACGCTTGGTATCGGTCATACTCGCTGGGCGACTCACGGTGCTCCAAGCAAAGAAAACGCGCACCCTCACCAGAGTAAATCAGGCCGCTTCACTATCGTTCACAACGGAGTAATCGAAAACTACGTGGACGTACGTGATGAATACCTTGCAGATGTTGAGCTGAAAAGTGAAACAGATACGGAAATCGTCGTTCAACTGATTGAAGTATTGCACAATGAAATGAACGATGTAGCCGCTGCATTCCGTAAAGCTGTCCAGCTTTTAACTGGTTCTTATGCGATTGCTCTAATCGACGCTGAAAATGAAGATACTATTTATGTGGCTAAAAACAAGAGCCCGCTCCTTGTGGGTCTTGGCGATGACTTTAATGTTGTAGCTAGTGACTCAATGGCAGCTCTTCATGTAACCGATCAGTTTTTAGAGCTTATGGATAAAGAAACGGTAATTGTTCGCCGTGATGGAGTTGAAATCCAGGACGTAGACGGTACATCCGTAACACGCGAACCATTTACAGCAGAAATCGATACTTCAGATATTGAAAAAGGAACGTACCCTCACTTCATGCTGAAAGAAATCGATGAACAGCCTTTCGTTATCCGTCGTATCATCCAGGAATACCAGAATGAGAACGATGAAATTAAATTGGACCCTGAAGTTCGTGAGGCGATGAAAGCTTGCGACCGCATTTATATTATTGCAGCAGGAACAAGTTATCATGCAGGACTTCTTGGAAAACAATTCATCGAAAAGTTGGCGAACATCCCTGTAGAAGTTCATGTAGCTAGTGAATTCTCTTATAATATGCCGCTTCTATCAGAAAAGCCATTATTTGTTTATATTTCCCAAAGTGGTGAGACAGCCGACAGCCGTTCTGTCCTTGTCCAAACAAAAGAACTTGGTCATCCAGCGTTGACGATTACGAACGTCCCTGGATCCACCCTTTCCCGTGAATCAGATTATACCCTGCACTTGCACGCTGGCCCAGAGATTGCTGTAGCTTCTACAAAAGCTTACACAGCTCAAATGGCTGTTCTTGCAATCCTAGCGGTTGATACAGCACGTGCAAAAGGAATCGAATTAGATTTCGATCCGATGCAAGAGTTAGGTATTGTTGCCAACGCAATGGAAGCTCTCACAGATCAAAAAGAGCAGCTTGAGGATCTGGCTCGTGAATACTTGCCAACAACACGTAACTGTTTCTTCATCGGTCGAGGCATTGATTACTATGTTGGTCTTGAAGGTTCTCTTAAACTGAAAGAAATCTCTTACATCCAGGCAGAAGGATTTGCCGGAGGAGAATTGAAGCACGGAACGATCGCTTTAATCGAAGAAGGTACACCTGTCATCGCTCTCGCGACACAGGAAAACGTAAACTATTCCATCCGTGGTAACGTCCAAGAGGTTGAAGCACGTGGTGCCAACAGCTTAATTGTCAGCATGAAAGGCTTAGACAAAGCTGGGGATGCGTTTGTTATCCCACACGTCCACGACCTTCTGACACCACTCGTGTCTGTTGTACCGTTGCAGCTGATCTCTTACTATGCTGCCCTTCACCGTGACTGTGATGTAGATAAACCACGTAACCTTGCAAAAAGTGTTACTGTTGAATAAATATTTCTAGAAAGCTTGGGTCTTCTTAGACCCAAGCTTTTTTCTGTTTGCACTGCTTGAATGGTTGACCGTGTGGAGCACCAGGGCAAAATAAAGGCACTAATTTTGTTGGCAGAGCACTGATGAAACTTGGAGGCAAGAAAAAGAATATTAGGTTGTTTACGTTTTTATGGATCGTGTAGAGACAGAATCCTTGAAACAAGAGGAAGAAGCTAAGCAGAAATAAATGACTAACATCACTTTAAAACGTCCAAGCTAAGACCTGAGGTGATGAAGAATGGAAATAATAGGACAGATTATTTCTGGTTCGTATAATGAAATGCAAGAGGAGTTTACATTGAACCAAGTCAAACATTTGCAGACCACATCGGTTTTAAAAGAAAACCAAGTGAATCAGCTCTATGAATACTTAGAAAAGCATAAAGACGAAGTAGATGGCCAGGTTCTATCTTTATATGATCAATTACTGGTGAGGTTGAGTCAGGAGGACATTCATAAGTTTTTGGCAGATCTAGAGAGACTTCGCGATATGTATGAATAGGGTGCGTATTTGAATCCTTCATCCATAGTACAAAAAAGAGAGCGTGTATTCCTTGATGAATTCACGCTCTCTTTTGTTTGGTTTGGCTACTATCAGAAGTTCAACAAAGTTTATATACTACTCTCCTCATTTCCGTTGTTATTGAAACCATATCCTGACTTGGTCGTATGTTAGGGGAAGGAGGAGCTCAATTGGATCTATTTATTGGTTTCTTAATTTTTTTCTCCATTCTTGCTTATTGGATATTTTATCTATAAATCTTCTGGGTACAAGAAAGGCAATAGAGTATTGCACTTGGATGAATGGCACAAAGATGGCACAAAGATTATAATAAATATGTAAAGGCTATTGAGATCGAATTGAATAATAGAGAAAAAGAAGCAAACTACATTGGAAATTTTCATTTTGAAATTGATGGGAGAATTTACGTCTTACATCCGCAAATTGTAACGACTGCTCGCGTTCCGACTCAACGGACCATTTTAGAACCAAAGAAATGAAAGGAAGACTCTGTTAAAGTTAATGAATTCTTATAAGTAAGGTTTGATTTATTCCAATATACAAAGATCTTTAACAGAACCTATAATTTAAAACGCACATGTGAAAAAACGCTGGAATTTCATATATTTGTACATCCTTCTGGCATGACGCCCTTCAATTGTGTACGGATTCTGCAAACGTTCCAATTGTTCAATAAAAGCTAAATCGCACTCGCAATAATTTCCATAATATCGATAACACTCGTCATGCTGTTTGCAGGCAGCATCGACTGCATTTAATGGTTCTCCCGGCCCACTGCACCCTGGTCCGCAATATTTATAACCTGGGAATAAACAGAAACCTGCCCTTCTGTGCATAGAATTTTCACCCCTCTATTCTTCATATATAAGTACTGCTATGAATACTATATGTAGAATTTAGGGAAGAAGAGTGGTCGTTTGTCCATAAGGATTGAAAGGTGAAATTGTTAAAGAGGTCGAAGAAGCGGGTATAAATAGTTACGAATAGTCATTATTTGAATGAATGACCACAGGAGAAACAAACTATAACAAGAATAGGACTACTTATTGGAATAGGAGGATCATTCATGACGTATCAATCGATCATCTTAGGAACAGGCCCAGCTGGGCTTACAGCGGCTGTCTATTTAGCGAGAGCGAATATGGAGCCGCTCGTAATCGAAGGACCGGAGCCGGGAGGACAATTGACGCTAACAACCGAAGTTGAAAATTTCCCAGGATTCCCTGATGGCATTATGGGACCAGAATTGATGGATAATATGAAAAAGCAAGCCGAACGTTTTGGTGCAACTTTCAAGCGGGGCTGGGTCACGGACGTGAACGTTGATCAGCGTCCATTCAAATTGACGGTGGACGGTCTTGGTGAATTAGAAACGCAGACGTTAATCATTTCAACTGGGGCTTCTGCTAAAATGCTTAAGATCCCTGGTGAGAAAGAAAACATGGGCCGCGGGGTCAGCACGTGTGCCACATGTGATGGATTCTTTTTCAGAGGGAAAAAAGTCGTTATTATAGGCGGGGGAGATTCTGCGATGGAAGAAGCGAACTTCCTCACTAAATTTGCGAATGAAGTTCAGGTCGTTCACCGCCGGAATGATCTGAGAGCTTCTAAGATTATGCAAGATCGCGCGAAAGGCAATGACAAGATTACCTGGGCGCTAAATAAGACACCTGTTGAAATGATATCAGACGGCATGAAGATTACAGGCCTCAAGGTGAAGGACAATGATTCAGAGGTAGAAGAAGTCATTGAAACGGATGGGATTTTCGTCGCTATCGGTCACAATCCGAATACAGAGTTCTTAAAAGGCAAAATCAATATGGATGAAAAAGGGTACATTCTTGTAGAACCTGGAACAACGAATACAAATATCTCTGGAGTATTTGCTTGTGGTGATGTGCAAGACCAAAAGTATCGTCAGGCTATTACCGCTGCAGGTACCGGTTGTATGGCAGCTATGGATTCCGAGCGGTTCCTTGAAGGAGAAGCGACGATTGATTGGAGTCAAAACCTATCTTAGACAAAGAACCCCCTATGGATGTTTTATTTTATCCATAGGGGGTTAGCTTATCATCTTCTTTTTCTCAGCCATATAAGTGAAACCATCAAAGATAGAATAGAAAGGATAGATAGGAGTGAAAAGTAAGGTGGACGGTACGTAAAAGTAATGTCATTCTTACCTTCCTCCAGTTCGACACCAAGAAAAGCATAATTGGCTTTTAAGATGTCTTTTTGTTCGCCATTTACTTTTACATGCCAGCCTTTTTCATAGGGAACAGGGATGGTCAAATAACGGTGATTTTTTTGATTATCCAATTGGACATGCACTTGATTTCCATTTACTTCAACGTTTGCAGGCTGAGGTCTATCGCTGGATACCTTCTCAAGTACTTTATAATCTTCAGAATAAACTTCCAGGTCTTTCAGTTGATAACTGCCTTTAGGTACTCTAATCGAGATCTTCTCTTCTTTAGGCACCCTGATGGTGATGTTATTAATCCCTGTACGATAAAAAGATTCTCTGGATTTTCTCGACGTTTTAAAATCATTAACGTGTAAAGGGAACCACGGAGCTTCCTTTACATTGTTTTTCAAATAAAAGGATACATACAGGTCCTCCGCTTCCTCAGGAACATTAGAAAGCTTCAAATCAATACCGCCTGTTTTTTCTTCTACGTTCAACTGTCCGTCTTTATAAGTGGAGCGGACGCTTTCAACTTCAGCCTGATCCATAAGGTTAGGAAGCGGCTCTATAGAAGTTGTAGTCTGCTTCGGATTTTCTAACACGATCCCTTGCAGCATCGCATGTTCTCTTCCGACCATGGATGTATCTTCAAGAGAACGCTCACTGTAAACGGTGCTGGTTGTTCGTGCGAATGGGAGCTTATTGGTATTTTGATACACTTGATAGCCACCCTCTGAAAGGAAGGGTTCAAATCCATAAGGCATATTCCTCTCCTTATTTTCATGAGTAACAATATAGTTCCCTTTCATTAGGCTGTAGAGATTGGCACGGTCACCAAAGCCGGAATAACGGCTGATGCTTTCTCGTTTCATATCGATTTCCAGGCTGTCATAATACCAAAACAGGACGTTTTTATTTAAAATGCTGGAATAAACGCTCGTGCCCTGAAAGTCCTGGATAAGCGGCATATTGTTTTTGTCATCCATCCCTCTCCATTCCACACGGTAGAAGGTATGTTTGTTTTGTTTTTCAATAGTTTCGATGAGCTTGCTTTGCTTTTCGGAATCATAAGCATCACTTTGGATATAATCTTTTGTTGTAGCCTGGATGTTTCCTGCTGTAAAAAGCTTATCGTATTGATAGGCATTCATCATGCCGGCATTAATAAGGACGAGAAGAGAGATCCCCACCCTCTTTAACTTTTTGTTAGTCATACTGATTAAATAAACAGAAGCGACTGTAACGGCAATTTGGACAATCATATACACATCATAAATGTTATCAATACTGTAATGCTGATCCGACAAAGCAAAGATTCTGTACATCAATATAGTGAGTACAACAGCTATAAAGAGCTCTGTTTTCTTTATGTGTCTGCTGAGATGTAAACTCACGGCTACAAGTGCTCCGGCTACAAAAAAACCTCCATATTCAAAGCGGTTTCGTGGTGCGGAGAACCCATTGAAGACGCTCCCCATAAAAGGGCTGAAGTGAAAAATGATAAACAGGATTGTCATAGATGCAAAGAAACGGAATAGCCGGTTTTTGTAAAAGGAAAACAGGAACAAGAAAATGACGACAACACCAGCGAGTAAAAATGTCCGACTGTCGAGCAAGATATTATCAGATAGGTCAAGCAATGGTCTTTCCTGGTTAAAGGATGGCCTGTAGTTGTTTAAATAAGCATAGACAGTCGGAATGAAGGCGAGGGAGCCAATCCCGAATCCAAGACCTCCTGAAATTAAAAAAAGCTTCACTTGTTTCAGCTTTCCTGTTTCGTGCTTTTCCAATGGGATCAACCAGCGTACCAACAGGTAGATGCCGATAAACAGCAGGGATATGTAGGAAAAATAAAAATTGTTGAACAAAGTAGCAGCTACTCCAAAAAGGAACCAGCCTGGTTTTTGTTCACGGATGATTTTTTCTACACCTAAAACCAGTATTGGAATAAATAAAAACGCATCAGCGAAAAACTCCCAATAGATGACGTGGCGGAAGTAGATGACACTTGATCCATACAAAGCTGCACCTACGAAAGCTGGCAAAGCACGGATGGAAAAATAGCGGAAAACATAAGTGGTTATGACTATGACTGTCGCCATTCTCAGGGTACTGGTGAAGACAGTTAATTGAGCCCAAAACAGCACATCAGGAGCATCGATGATGTGCATGAGTTCAAGCAGGAAAACGACTACTATCGTCAAAAGGAAGAAAAGGTTGGTCGAAAAGTAGTAGCCGAGCTGTCCGTATATGCCCCCGCCAAATCCGAATTCAAAAGAGTAAAAGAAATTTCCGCTTGTATAATTCTCATAGATTAATTGTTTGAAAGGAAGCATCTGGTTCAAACCGTCGTTTGGGCCAGCCATATAGCCGCCGTCCGCCCATTCTTGCAAGAAAAAAAGGTGCGACAGGCTTGCAGCCAGGAGGCTCCCTAATAAGATCCAAAGAAATTTTTTCATAGGCGACCACCATTACTGCTTTAATATTTTACTTGTCACAATGAATGTGATGGGTACTGTGAAGAATACGGCGATAATTGGTGCAATGTTGCTGTTCAGGGCAAACCACTCGACTAATGCATAGACAAGAAAGGAGGAGGTCGAGAGGTTGACCACTTGCGTCAATGGAAATTGTAAAAACTTTTTTAAGGTCGGCTTCACTCTGTACGTAAAATACGTATTCAAGTAAAACGAGATAACAAAGCTGACCAAAAATCCGGTAATGTGAGCTACCATATAATGAGCCCGGAGGAGATTGTGAAGCAGTAGAAAGATGAAATAGTAATTGAGTGTATTGATTCCTCCGACCAGGATAAACCGGGTTAACTCATTATTGAGAGACTTTATTTTTTGAATCATGTATATTAGATTCCTTTACTAAATAGTGCGGACGCCGCTTCACTTCGTTGTACATTCTTCCAATATATTCTCCAATGACACCTAGACTGAGCAACTGTACTCCTCCGAGGAAGAGTATAGCGGATATTGTACTGAAATAGCCTGGCACATCAATGCCGTTTCTTACAATTTGCACGAATATGAAGGCGATGTACCCAAGTGACATTAATAAGATCAGCATTCCTGTGTACAAGCATATACGCAGTGGTCTCGTATTAAAAGATACAAGCCCGTCAATGGCGTAATTCAGCAGTTTAGAAAGCGGCCATTTCGAAGACCCTGATTGGCGGGCCACATTCTCGTAATTGATTACTTTTTCCTCATAACCAACCCACGCGAATAATCCTTTTGAGAAGCGGTTCCCTTCACTTAGTTTTAGTATATCATTCACAACAGATCGGCTCAGCAATCGGAAGTCACCGATTCCATTTTTAAGCGTGACATCGACTAATTGGTTAATTCCTTTGTAAAAAAGCGTTGAGAGAGTTTTTCGTAAAGGAGACTCTCCATTACGATTCCGCTTTGCAATGACTTGATCGTAGCCTTCTTCATATCCCTGGATCATTTCAGGAATAAGAAAAGCTGGGTGCTGCAAGTCGGCGTCCATTATGATGACGGCATCACCTTTTGATTTTTCGAGCCCCGCTAACAGAGCGGCTTCTTTCCCGAAATTCCTTGTAAACGAAACATATTTCACATGCGGATGTTTTCTTGCCAGATCCTGAATATACTCAAGCGTCTGGTCCTCGCTTCCGTCATCAATGAAGATTAATTCGTAATCATAGTTCACCAATGCCATGATGTGGTGCAGGTTATCGTAAATCAAAGGTATGTTTTCCTCTTCGTTAAAAGAGGGCAAAATCAAGGATATTAATGACCTTCTCATGGCCGTATACCTCCAGTTAAGTTTTACTTATAAATTAATTCACAGTCTTTCACTATAACCTCGTTCCCGAATTTATAAACATTATGCATATTTGGGAATGAAAGGGACTTATTTACTGATTATCGCAAAGGAAATTTGGGATGTGAGTCGGATGTATGGGAAAAGAGAGGGAGGATAAGAAAATAATGGTATGATGAATCCAAGCATAAGGGAGAGGGAGGGTGAAAGATGAAGAGGGATGAGTTATTTTTTGAAGAATTGAAGGAAATGGACAAAGAATTCAGTGGTTGGGACTTTTCTTATGTTACTGGAACAGACAGGATTCAAAGCGGAGCTTTATCATGGTCTTACGGGAGTAAAGTACTAAGGTTGATGAGAAATACAGAGTCTATGCTTGATATGGGTACTGGCGGCGGAGAGTTTTTATCACGATTGCGTCCTTTGCCTGATTATACAGCTGCAACAGAAGGATACGAGCCTAATCTTCCGGTCGCAAGGGATTGTCTCGAGCCTCTAGGAGTGAACGTTGTACAAACCAAGGAAGATGACATACTTCCTTTTGAGGACAATAGGTTCGATTTAATTGTGAATAAGCATGAGTCGTTTGATCCTTCAGAGGTAAAGAGAGTGTTGAAGCCAGGAGGCACGTTTTTGACTCAACAGGTTGGCGGGCTTGATTGCCTACAGATCAATGAAGCTCTTCATGCAGAAGAGAATGAATACAAAGATTGGAATCTTACTGAAGCTATGAATGGATTGAAAGCTCAGGATTTTAAGGTGATAACGAGCCGCGAAGATTACCCTGTGCAGCGATTTTTCGATATCGGTGCACTTGTTTACTACTTAAAAGCTATTCCGTGGCAAGTTCCTGGTTTCAACCTGGATGACTATCAAGATGCACTCTACTCTATTTATGGAATGATGAAAGACAGGGGATATTTTGAAGTAAGGCAACACAGATTCTTAATACAGGCTGAATTATAGCCTAGCCACCTGCTTAATTAAAGCTTTCATTTACATAGTTTCTATCCTTTTTGTTAAAGTTATCTATTAACTTATTTAATCAAACGATTGTTTTAAAAAGGAGACGATGAAAATAAAAAGGTTTACCTCGGACGACGATATTCAAGTCGTTAAGCCTCTCCTAAGCTTAGCGACCTCAGAAAATAAAGCTGAACGGGCACTCTTTCAATATCTTAAATCAAAAGACCAATGCCTTTTTCTATATGAAAAAGAGGGTATTCTTGCCGGATGCATTGGAATAGAGCTTTCCATGAACCAAAAAGCTGTCATCCAACATATTGCAGTCTCACAGGATTATAGAAAACAGTGGATCGGTAAAAGGATGGTGGAGTTTATCCGTGAGCAATATAATATAAGAGAGTTAAGGGCTGAAACGGATGATGATGCAGTAGGCTTTTATGAGAAACTGGGATTTGAAATGGAAAGCCTTAGTGAAAAGTATAAAGGTGTAACAAGGTACCAGTGCACACTATTTCGAAACTAGCACTCCCTCTATAGTTGGGAGTGTTTTTTTTAGGTTTTGTTCAATTTATTTTGAATAATAAGTTCTATAAGTGTAGAATGTGAGTGAGGTGATAAAATGGAATTATTTTCTACGAGTACAAAAGGAAGAGAAACGTACCGCATTGAATTGAAGCATTCTCTACTATGGGAAGCTGCGTTAGGACTTGCTGCGATCACGAATGACGCCCTAATTCAAACGCTAGAGTATCCAAAAGAAAAGTGGGAGGAAATTAGAAAATCCTTGAGTCCATCATTAACAGCTGAGGTTCAATACGTCCGTGAGAAAAATACTTGGAAAACACTGCTTCAATTGCTGCATCAAAAAGACTTCCAAACAATAGATGAACTCCGGTCTTATATTAAAGACTTACCCTCAAACGAAGTAAAATTCATCTCGATCCCATACCTCGGAGAAAAACATCAGCATAGAAGAAGACAGGCCGCACAAGGTTCAATAGAAGCATTGAAACAATTACAAAAGCTAACCAGTGATAATGCTTTTTTCCCTGAATACATTGCGTTCATCTGCGAGACAGATGTGGACAAATTGAAGGACCACTTGATCGAAGTGATGGAGGGGTGGCTGGAAGCGGTTATAAAACCAAACCAAGAAGAAATGTCACGCCTATTAGCAAGAGATGTAGAATTTAAAAAAGCAATGACAGATAAACTTGAGGCTGAAGCTTTTGTCGAGTGGGCGACGAACGGAGTTACATATAAACCAGAACCTAGCGTTTATAAGGTTATTCTGATTCCACAGTATATCTACAGACCTTGGAATGTAGAAGCGGATATCGAAGGGGCAAAGGTGTTTTATTATCCCGTCGCCAATGAGAGTATCCAACCCAACGACCCTTATGTTCCCAACCAAATGCTCGTGCAGAAATATAAAGCGTTGGGGGATGAAACCCGGCTTCGCATCCTAAAAATATTACACGAGAAAAGTATGACCTTACAGGAACTGACGGAAAGGTTAGAGATGGGGAAAACAACTGTCCACCATCATGTGAAATTATTGAAATCAGCCAGGCTCGTAGCTGCACCATCTTCACGGTACGAATTAAGCATTCAAGCTCTCACCACTTTGCCAAAAGAATTACAAGTATTTTTGGAGAACGATTAAAATCGTGAATGAAGCTAAGGAAAAGTTTGAAGCGGTTGGGGAAATTGCTGAGTTTAAAAGGAACGGCCAGGTTTTCAAGTTTATTGTCGGGAATTTGGTTTCCTTTTTCGGTGATCAAATTTACATGATTGCATTACCACTCATTGTATTAGCCATTACAGGCTCACCTTTAAGCATGGGGATTGTCGCTACCTTAGAACGCCTGCCTGTTCTGATACAGCCCGTTGCGGGAGTCATTGCCGATCGTTTTAATAGAAGAACAATCTTATTAGTTTGTGATTTACTTAGAGCTCTCATTGTTGGGGCTTTGGGGATGTTACATATTACCGGGTCGCTCTTGATGTGGGAAGTGTATGTAGGGTCTCTTGCGATAGGTGTGCTTACACAAATTTATAACACCTCCCAATTTGCCTCGATTCCCAGGCTAGTTCTAAAGAAAGACCTACAGTTAGCGAATTCTGTGAATACAGGCATCTTTAATATGGCAGTTTTTATAGGCCCCGGGTTAGGAGGAATACTGGTAAGCTTCTTCCACCCAGGTTGGGCACTTCTTTTGAATAGTGTCAGTTTTTTTGTTGGTTTTCTAACTGTGTTGAGTCTAAAGCTTGCAGAAGAAGTCCATAATGAGATTCCCAAAACATGGTGGGGTGAAATCAGAGAGGGATTTGTGTTTGTAAAAAATCAAAAGCCTATCTTATACACGAATCTTGCCATGCTTTTCTCCGTATTTGGAACAACTTTGTTTTTAACAATGATGATTGTCCATCTAAAGTTATCTGTCGATCTAAGTGCTGCTCAGATTGGCTGGCTGCTTTCGATTGGTGGAGGAGGGGCCGTGGCCGGTTCGCTGGTCACTAATGTATTAAAAAAGACATTCTCCTATCGGACGATTTTATTTACTGCAGGGTTCATAGGAGGCATTTCTATAATTTTATTCGGGGTAAGCGAGACGTTTATTAACTTAGCCATAATGAATATGATCGGGACAATTTCAGCTGCGATTATGAGTCCATGTATTGTAACGATTCGGCAGGTCCTCACACCCGACAGGCTTTTAGGACGTGTGCAGGCAACAAGCAGGTTCATGACATGGGTGTCCATGCCAGTCGCTGCTTTTCTAGCTGGTGTATTAGGAGAACATCTAAGTACTGGATTTCCTATCATTATAGGCGGCGTGATCTCGACTCTAGCAACGTTCATTTATTTACACCCGTCTTTGAGTAGACAAGCAGTAGAGTAAAAGAAAAACAGTCTGGTCATTGTTGTTACCAGACTGTTTATAACTTTTGCGGTAGTATCCTATATCAACTCTATCGACCGTTGAAGCTTGGTTTTGTATTCTTTAAAAAGGGTTTGTTGCCCACTGGAGAGACTGCTTAATAAAGATGCGCTGATGCAATTTCAGTTGCGCTACCATATATTCAGCTAGATCTTCTGGCTGCATGAATTTTTCTTTATCGGCTTCACTCAATTGGTCTCCAAAGCCCATATCCGTCGCCACTCGGCTTGGATTTAGTGTTTGAACTCTGATATTATCTCTACGTAATTCCTGCATAAGAGCTTCTGACATCCCTTGGACAGCAAATTTGGAAGCACTATAGGCCGTCGAACCAGCTGTGCCTTTCAACCCACTACTGGAAGAGACATTGATAATATCCCCTTTGTTCTTCTCAATAAGTTGAGGCAAGACCGCGCGGGTTACATGATAGGTGCCAAAGACGTTAACTTCTATCGTTTTTTTCCATTCGTCTGGATCTGCTTCAAGTAGAGAGCCGTGGCTTCCTATTGCGGCATTATTAATTAATATGTCAGCAGGGCCAATTTCATTTTTCAACACGTCGATGGCACGTTCGACCTCATCCATGCTGGCAATGTCTGCGGCAGCCACACTCGTGTGTACTCCATACTTTTTCGCTTCTTCTGCTACTTCTTTAAGCTGACTTTCCGTTCGAGCAAGCAGCCCAACATGAACGCCCTCTTTCGCTAGTTCCAAAGCCGTTGCGCGCCCGATCCCACGACCGGCTCCTGTAATATAGGCAACTTTTCCTGCAATTGCTTGTCCCATAAATCTACCTTCCTTTCTATGAAAGCTTTATAGCAAGTGTAATTGGGCAAAGGGGAATGTTCAATTGAAATGAAATGGCCCCCACCATATTTAAGGAGGTATATATGTCCATTTCAAACGATAATATAGTTTAAAGCTATTCATTAGTACATAAGGAGTGGTGAAGCATGATGATTAATCTGAAGAATGATGCAGGCATTACAAACGAAGTAAAAGTTGGGTTTAGTTGGACGACATTCTTCTTTGGGTTCTTCCCTGCACTATTTAGAGGGGATTTAAAATGGGCATCCATCATGTTCATATTTGCTGCCATTGCAGGAGCATTTACTTTTGGATTTGGTGCCTGGATTCCGGGCATTATATTTTCGTTTGTGTACAACAAGATTTATATTAAAGAATTACTGGAAAAAGGGTACCGTCCTGCGGATGAAAATACGAAATCTGTACTGCAAATGCACGGAATTATTTCTCCCGAGCCATCCTTGAATTAGGTACAAGAAAAAACCCCCCATTCACTGAGGTGAATGGGGGGTTTCGTTTAATAAGGGGGCCATGAAAGTACATAAAAGATTAATACTTAGCACACGGTGTATGCTAGATGAGAAATTGTATGATTTTAATAAATAAATGATTTTCCAAATTATGATAAAATTAAGTTTCATAGATGAGTAATAAGGAGAAAGATAGCTTGGAATTTCCTAAACGGAAAAGTAATCTACATAGCTTTATTTATTCTGATCATCCCTCTGAGGAGGCTTGCCGTTATCCCCGCGGAAAGCGAGCGATTTCCCCGACCACCTTTTCTAATAATAGGTAAAGGAAACAGCACTCTTTTAGAAAGTCGGTTAAAGGAGGCAATTCTGAAATAAGTAGTATTATTTTTCGCCAAAAAGAAGATTTAGCAAACGTTGAAAGAGGTGCCATACAGTGGAGTACGTTAAGGAAATTAGGAGCTTGATAGGGACGAGACCTTTTATTATTGTAGGATCAACTATTATTGTAAAAGACGAGCAGAACCGTGTGCTGCTGCAATTACGCTCAGACACCAAGGAATGGGGATTGCCAGGCGGAGCGATGGAACCTGGGGAGAGTTTCGTAGAGACAGCAAGGAGAGAGCTTTTTGAAGAGACAGGACTCACTGCTGGCCACTACGATCATATCGAAACATTTTCCGGTGAAAAGTTCTATTTTAAATACCCTAATGGTGATGAAGTTTACAATATAATCGCACTATTTATGGTCACAGAATGCACGGGAGAACTGATTATGGATGACGGAGAAAGTTTGTCACTTCAGTATTTTCCCATGCATGACTTGCCTATGAAACTAGATCAAAGAGCCAAACAGATCCTAGATAGAGTGGGTGTAAACAGATGAACGAGAAACTTGAGGGAAAAGAGGCTGCTATGAAATTTGTGAATAAAAACTTCCCAGAATGCCATGCAGCACTGCTGTCGGGAAGCGTCGTCCGAGGAGAAGACACTGAAACCTCTGATTTGGATATCGTCGTTTTTGATGAAAAGCTTCTTTCTTCTTATCGGGAATCCTTATATGAATTCGGATGGCCTATAGAGGTTTTTGCCCACAATTTTACCTCTTATAAAGAGTTCTACAAAAGTGACGTAAAACGAGCCCGACCTTCACTGCCACGGATGGTTGCAGAAGGGATCATTATTAAAGAGGATGTACGAATGAAGGCGTTGAAGCAAGAAGCTGTAGAAATTTTAGAAAAAGGACCTCCGCCTTGGACAGAAAAAGATATTCGTGCAAAAAGGTATTTTTTAACAGACACCCTTGATGATTTCATAGGTTGTGAAGATCGAGCAGAAGGAATGTTTATTTCCCAGACTCTCGCAGAACTGACAGCAGAGTTTGTTTTAAGGACAAATAACCAGTGGGTCGGTTCATCCAAATGGTGGGCCCGTGCTTTGCGGCAGTTTGATAAGGAGTTTGCCGAGCGGTTGTTTAAAACACTTGACTGTTATTACAGGAATGATGAAAAGGAGCAGGTAGTGAATGTAGTTGAAGGTGTATTGCGTCCATATGGTGGCCGTCTCTTTGATGGTTTTTCTATGGGGAAAGAAGGATGGAGGTCTTAAAAGTGAAGCGTATTATGGTCATGGGGGTATCGGCCGGCGCAGGTAAATCAACGTTTGCACGTAAATTAGGAGAAAAGCTGGAAATCTATGTTTATCATTTGGACCGCTTTTATTGGGAACCGGGTTGGAAAGAGGCAAGTCTTGAGGATTTTACAAGAAGACAGCAAGAAGCGATGAATCAGGAAGAATGGATTATAGAAGGTAACTACCAATCCACTTATCAAATTCGCGCCGATAAGGCGGATACCATTATTTATATAGACATGCCTTTAACCATCTGTTTGTACCGCGTGTTTAAAAGATGGATGATTCATAGAGGGAAAACAAGACCTGACCTTGGGGAAGGTTGTCCGGATAAGCTTGACTTTGAGTTTATTAAATTTATCGTAACCACATACCATTCAAGGAAGAAGAAAATGTATAAGAGACTGCAAGATTTTCAGGAAATCGGTGGCCCTAGAAAGGTCATTGTCTTGAAAGGAAGAAAGGCAGTAGAAACTTATCTTGAACATGTATGAATTCTCCTACAAGAAATGATCAGTGTATGCCGTCGAAAAGCAAGCTGCATCCTCATTTACTTATTTTAATAACGAGAGTAAATAGATTAAGATGTCTAAAGTAAAGAAAGCACCCCGGAGTATGAAAACTCACGGGGTGCATTTAAGTTTAAGCCGCTCCTTTTTCTTCTCGTTCTTCTGGCATTTGAAGCGGTTGAGGTTTACATTTTTTATTTGTTAGTTCAGAGACCGCATAAATCATAACAAATGCTGCGATACACGCAAGCGTACGGAATGGGAATAATACAATTCCATCCGCGTTAATCATTGGGTAAGGCAGGAAGGCTGGTAACCCTAGAGATGGTTCGCCGCCTCCAATTCTTAAGAATAGGGCTGTAACAAACCCAGCGATAGAACCATACAAGTTGGCTTTTTTATAGAAAAGCGCCATCGTCAACTGAGGGAACAAAATGGTATAGACGAGGTCTGAAGCCAGATACCACAATGTATAAACACTTTTCACATTCAATGCAATAATCATCGCGCCAACACCGACAATAATAATTGTACGTTTGATGACTTTCTTCAATTTGTCCTCACTGGCCTTCGGGTTGACTAATGGACGATAAACGTTCCAGGAAGCCATGGACGAAGCAGACAGAATAGAAGAGTCCATGGAGGACATGACTGCGGCAGCTAAAGCACCTAATCCAATCGCAGAAACGATTTCAGGTGTCAAATATCTTAATACGTGTGGAAGAATGACAGCTGGATTTTCCGGGGAAGGAAGTCCCATGCTTGCCCAGTCAATATTAAATCCTACAACACCGATTAATACGGCTGGAATAGCAGCAATGATACAAATGATTCCTGCAGTGATAGATAGCCACATCGCTGTTTTTTCATTTTTAGCGGAAAGAACACGCTGGAAATAAACCTGCCAGGCGATCCCACCAAAGATTAATAGTAAAGCATAGTCAATCCAATTCCAGAACCAATTTCCCCATGCTGGATCCTGCCATCCATTCAGTGGAGGGAAAAGGTTAGCGTAGGAACCGAGCTCTACAGAATAATTATCCCAGGCCGAGTTTAATCCACCAACATGGCCAAGCGCGAAGGGAACGACAAGAATCAGACCGATAAGTAGAATAGCCATCTGGAAGACGTCAGTGTAGGCAACCGCCCACATGCCTCCTGCGACTGTATAAGCGATCGCTATGATACCGGATAAAATAATAGAGGTGGTAAAATCGATATTTAAGATCGTACCAAAAGTCGTACCTAAAGCAGTTAAAATTGCAGCACTCCAGAACATTTCCCCAAGTAAAGCAGGGATGTATAAGACACCGGCCATTTTTTTACCAAACCGTTGTTCCAAAGGATCAATAATCGTCATGAATTCGTAGCGACGCATTTTCCTTGCATAGAAAATACCACCAATAATTAAGCTTAACGCATATCCCCATGGAGCCTGAGCCCATACGAGCCCGTCACTGTAGGTGAATTCAGCTGTTCCATTTACATAACCACCGCCGACCCATGTAGCGGCCATTGTGAACATGGCAATACCAAGAGGCAAGCTGCGTTTCGCAACCATCATATCTGAGAGGGAACTGGATTTGCTTGTAGCGAGGAAAGCACCGATGTAATAGACGAGGGCATAGAAGGCGATCATGGCAATGAATCCACCCCACTGGATGTTTTCATTGGTTAAAGCGATATATATGACAAATACGGTTAATAAGGCACCGATAAGAATAACGGGTGCATTCTTCTTCAAAAATGGTTGTTGCTTTTCCACTGACATCACTCCTTATAAATATTATCTGAATATTCTGTAAATTATAGAAGGCGTACGTCTCCCTCAAATAACGCTCTTCGTTATTTTTGAGAGGCGTATTTTATTTTTTTATTTTTTTTCGTCTATTGGGATGAGATCGAATATCTCTCCACTTTCAATAGAGTCAACCAGTTTTTGCAACCAATGATAGTAGGGGATGGAAGCTTCCAGTTGGTTGTATATTTCAGTCGCTTCTTCCTTTACTTCATCGGAAACTCCTTCTGTTTCAAGCAGCTCCTTCATTTCTCTTTGGGCCTGTCTAACAGCATCCAAGTTGATCTTGGCTTCTCTTAGCCATTTCTTAGCAAAGAATTTTGAGAAGAAACTAAAGAAATCCTTTTCAGCTACAAACGTTTGTCTGCGTGTTCCTTTTCGGAAAGTCTGCTTGACAATATCATAATTTTGCAGCTTCTTTACGCCGGTGCTCATGCTTGGTTTGCTCATCCCGAGCTTTTCCCGCATTTCATCGAGTGTCATATCATCTTCGAAATACATCGTTCCATACAGAGTACCCGCGCTGCGCGTAACCCCATACAAATCCATCGTTTCAGCTATAGAATCTATAACGAGTCCTTTCGCATTCTCGATGGTTTGCTTCGCATGTTCGTTTTTATTAATGGCCATTAATAACCTCCTCGCCATGCATTCAGCAAATTAATTTTATTAAATTTTTTCTTTACAACCTTTATCTTAACGTATAAATCCTTGTTGTCAAAATCAAAAAAAATCCATAATTCCTATAACCATTGTGACTCTAAGGCTAAACATTAATTCAATTTCTTAATCGCTTTGACAAACAAAAAAAGAGTTGATATCGTTAATAGATTTAAAAACGTTAATTTTTTTCTTTACAAATTTAACGATTTCTTTGAATAAGTGTGAAAAAGTGGAAATTGTTAATTGATGAAGAACAAGTTGATTACATCTCTAAAAACATTCGCTACATTATTAATGAAAGGAATTAATGAACTAGATCCACTAGCGATAGAACATGGTGGGAAGTATACCTGCCGTTCGTAAGTGGCTGGGGCTGTCAATTAGTTGAGTTAAAAATTGATATACTAAGCGGTGTTCAATGTTTCCAAAAAACAATATATTAAAGAGACGCTGAAAGCCCTCGAACAATCGAGAGGCTTTTTTTAATACAAAGGGTGAAGTATGCTAGTTATTAGATAAGGAAAAAATGAAACTATATTGTTATATTTATTAAGGTTTTTCTTTAGAAAAATTCAATAAGATCCACTATAATTAATGATATGTGAATGAATTCACAAATAGCCTTCTAAGTTAGGAGATACCCATAAATATGAAGCATCTCAGCAAATTAGCCTTTAGGCAAAAAACACTTGTTTTGCTATTGCTTATATCCTCGATGTTTATTGGTGCGACAATTATTGGTCAAGCCTACTTTTTTGTGGCGGTTGTGGATCGGATTTTCCTTGATGAGCAGTCGTTTCAAGACATTATTCCTCTTCTTGCTGGCCTGATTCTTGTACTTGCAGGAAGGTCTTTCTTTACATGGGCAAGCGGCCGGCTGGGGGTAAGAATGGCAACACGTGCAAAAAGCCATCTTCGAAAGGCTGTGATAGGGAAGTTTTCCAGAAACCCGCTGCAAGTTTCCCTCTCTGGACAGTCAGGAAGAAAGGTCAGCGTGCTCATGGATGCTGTGGATGAGGTTGATGGCTACTTCAGCAGTTATATCCCTCAAATGATACAAACAGCAGTCATCCCTGTCATGATCTTAGTGGTGGTCTTTACCCAGCACATTTATTCGGGACTAATCATGGTGATCACAGCCCCGTTTATTCCATTTTTTATGGCGATCATAGGCGTCATGACGAAGAAAAAATCAGAGGAGCAAATGGAGAAGCTTTCTGCTTTCTCAGGTACGTTTTTGGATACCTTGCAAGGTCTGACAACGTTGAAGTTATTTGGCCGCTCGAAGAAACAAAAAGATGAGATTGAAAGAAGCAGTCTCGGTTTCAGAGATGCCACCATGGCTGTCTTAAAAGTAGCTTTTATATCTTCATTGATGCTTGAATTCATTTCCATGTTGAGTATTGGTCTGATTGCTCTTGAGATTGCCATCAGACTTGTTGTTTATGAAAGCCTCGCCTTCTTTCCGGCCTTTTTCATCCTGGTATTGGCACCTGAATTTTACCTTACCCTGAAAGATTTCGGAAGTGCATTCCATACAGGGCGAGGAAGCACAGGGGCAGCCAACCAGTTGATGGGAGAATTGGAAAAAGAAGAACAAGGCGTAACATGGGGAGAAAAGAAACTGGAGGAATCTAAGACTCCGCCTCATATCGAGTTAGATGACGTCCATTTCAGTTACGGTTCAGGTTTTTCTCTACAGAGCATAGAAGCCAATCTCCCCCCTCAATCACAGACGGCAATTGTCGGTCAAAGCGGGGCGGGAAAATCGACGCTGCTGAATGTGCTGGCAGGTCTTGTCCAGCCTGACCAAGGCCAGGTCAAATTGAACGGTCATCCGTTATCTTCCTATATGGAAAAGGGTTGGTTTGGACAGCTTAGTTACATTTCCCAGCATCCTTATCTTTTTTCTGGAACGATTGCAGAAAATATTGAAATTGGTGGTCGCGGAAACCATTCAAGAGAAGAGGTTATGGCCGCAGCTGAAAAAGCAGGCCTGGAAGAACTGATCAAAACGTTAGAACAGGGATACGATACGAAGGTCGGCGAAGCTGGACGTGGTCTTTCAGGTGGGGAAAGGCAAAGGCTTGCTATCGCGAGGGCTTTCTTAAAAAAACCTTCTGTCATTTTGTTTGATGAACCAACGACTGGTCTGGATCTGAAAACAGAACAAATTCTTCAACAGTCGATCAAAGAACTCGCTGAAAACTCAACTATCATTACGGTGGCGCACCGAATGCATACGATCAAAAAAGCTGATCAAATCATCTTCTTAGAAGACGGGCATCTGATTGGAAAGGGTAGACATGAGGAACTATTAGAATCTCTCCCTGCTTACCGTGATATGGTCTATGTTCAACAAGGAGGAAGGACTACATGAAGGACTTAGGTGCGGTCATAAAAATCATTGTCATGGAAAAGAAGGATATCTATCTTTCTGTGTTATTCGGTTTTCTTGCGGGTATCTCGGCGGTCGGATTGTTTGCATCAAGCGGATATTTAATTTCAAGAGCCGCGTTACTGCCTCCGTTGTATGCTCTTACAGTACTGATAGCTTTTCTTAAACTCTTCGGATTTGTAAGAGCACTCGGACGATATGCGGAGCGTTATTTTTCACATCGGGCAACGTTTACAATGCTAAGCAACCTCCGGGTGACTTTTTATGAAAAGTTAGAGCCTCATGCGCCAAAAGTATTCCAGAAGTATCGGAGTGGTGATTTACTTTCGAGGATTGTCGGAGATGTGGAGAGTCTGCAAAACTTTTTCCTTCGTGTCTACTACCCTCCGGTCGTCCTGGTTATTATCTTTTTAAGTACAATTCTGTTCACATCTATTTTTTCCTTTTCATTAGCTGTGGTTTTGCTTCTGGGACTTGTTCTGACAGGCCTACTCATTCCCGCTTGGTTTGCGTGGCGACAGCGGAGGGTGGATCAGCAAGTAAGAGAAGCAAGGGGAAAACTTTCTACAGATGCAACAGAGTTCCTCTATGGATTTAGGGATTTGAAAATCTATCAGCAGCTAGATGCGAAGGAGGAAGAACTACAGCAATCTTCTGCTGAGTATATTAAGGAGCAAGAAAAAGAGGGCGCGCAAATGATGTTCAGTCATTCGATGAACACGATGTTTTCTTTAGTCATTTCCTGGCTTGTGTTGGGGTTGGGTGCCTACCTTGTTAGTAAAGGGGATTTGAACGGGCTGTTCTTAGCGATGCTTGTTATGATTTCTCTTACTGTTTTTGAAAATGCGACACCGATGGCCGTACTCCCAAGTCACTTAGAAGACAGCAAACGAGCTTCTAAGCGGTTGTTTTCCATTGTGAGTGAGGATAGAGATACAGTGGTTAAAGAGCCTCTTCAATTAGAAGGAGGCGAAGCCCCTGAGATTGAGATGAACAACGTAGATTATCATTACCCGGGTGAAGCAAGGAAGGCTTTGGATGGAGTTACTCTTTCTATTCCTTCTGGTGCCAAAATAGCTGTTGTCGGTCCAAGTGGGTCCGGAAAATCCACACTGCTGCAGCTGTTAATGAAATTTGCGAAACCTGAACAAGGAAGGGTCTACATGGATTCTTTGCCATTAGAGTCTATTAATCAAGAAAGCTTATGGCAGCATAGCAATGTCGTTCTCCAGGAAAATCATTTTTTCTATGGAACGATTGAGGATAATCTTCAGCTGGCTGGTGAAGGTGTCAAAAGGGAAGAAATGGTGAAGGCGCTTGAAAGTGTTGGTTTATCCCGTTTTTCTCTTGAAGACACCGTCTATGAAAAAGGAGAGAACCTCTCAGGAGGAGAAAAACAAAGGCTTGCAATCGCAAGAGCTCTGTTGAAAGGAGAACGACTCTGGCTGCTGGATGAACCGACCTCATCCATAGATGCACTGACAGAACAAAAGGTTTACAATCACTTGTTCTCAAAAGCTGCCGAAGACACATTACTATTAGTCAGCCATCGTCTCACAGGACTAGAAGGTATGGACCAAATCGTTGTCATGGAAAATGGATCCATCGTCGAGTCAGGAACCTTTGAAGAGCTGATGAACAAGCAAGGATACTTCTACCAAATGAAACAAATCGAACAAACGGTATTCGGATAAGATGAATAATGCAAAAAATAACCACCTCAGGTCATCCATATAATGGAAGTCCTGAGGTGAAGTTTATTCCATTTTTATAAATGGATTTAGAGACATCCGGTGTACCATATAACTTAGTAATAATAGGGATATCCATAGTATGGATAAGTGGAATAATAGTACGGATATGGGGTGACATAAGGGAACAGGGCAAGAGCAGTCAAAGTGGCAAGTGGAAAGAAAGATCTGCGGAACCGTCTTGCTCTTCGGCGGCTATAGCCAAATTGACGCTGTTCATCTACAGGGTTTCCGTTCTCATCCACTTCTACATCTTCGCTAATGAGCATCGTAATGCCATCGTCTTGCACATCAGTAATGATCCCATCAGCAGAGCCGCCATCATTCATAACGATCATGACATGGTAGAATTGATACTTTTTACAATTGCTATGAGAAGGTTTCATATAACCTTGAGATTGAGGCATTGCAGCTCCCTGAGTCTGGTGCGTATTTCGTTCTTCAGTCATTTATAACCAACTCCTCACACCCATGATATTCACCCAGCCCAAATTTGTTACAAAAAATTTTGTAAGGGTTTCCATTAGGAACAGAATCTATATTTTAGTAAACTGAAACTAACATGGAAAGGTGAGGTGGATGGTATGAAAACGAAAGCTCCTTTTGAATTAACTCATAATATGCATCTGATTGATGGCTTTGATTTAGGGTTTGAGGGCAGAACAGGTACATATGTGCTTCAGTCTGAAAAATTAACATTAGTAGAAACAGGTCCAAGTCCTTCGGTTCCGAGAGTACTGCAAGGGTTAAAAGCACTTTCTCTCAAGCCAGAGGATGTAGAATACATCATCTTGACCCATATTCACCTTGATCATGCTGGCGGGGCAGGTCTTTTAATGAAGGAATGCCCAAATGCCAAAGTGATCGTTCATGAAAAAGGTAAACGTCATTTAGCAGACCCTTCCCGGTTGATTAAAGGGGCAAAAGCCGTGTATGGGCAGAAGTTTGATGAACTGTTCGATCCGATCCTGCCTATTCCGGAAGAAAACCTAATTGTGAAACATGAGGGAGATACTCTGGAGATTGGCTATAATCATACCCTGACATTCTATGACACTCCTGGTCATGCGAAGCACCATCTAGGAATCCATGATTCTTTAAGCAATGGAATATTCACAGGAGACACAGCTGGGATCAGGTACCATCAAACAGAAGATCACCAACTGACTTTTTATTTGCCGACAACATCACCCAATCAGTTTGACCCAGATGCGATGCTTCAATCCATAGACAGGTTTCGAAGGCTCAACCCGGATCGGTTATACTTTGGCCATTTTGGTGAGTCCAAGCAGCCTAAGGAAGCTTTTGATCAAGTCAGCTTATGGATTCCTGTTTTTGTTGAAGAAGCGAAGCAAGCAATGGAGCTGGATGAAGGTCTTGAAGGTATTGAGCAGCGGCTCTATCAAAAGATTCGTTTCTATTTAAAGGAGAATAACATCCCCGACGACCATCATGTGTATAATCTGTTGAAACTTGATATAGAAGTTTGTGCGATGGGGCTCGCGGACTACCTGAATAAACAATAAGCTTAAAAGGCATAAGCAAATCACGCTTATGCCGTTTTTATTTATAGCTTTTAAGCCTCGCTTTCAATATAGCTTGGGTCCGTAACCTTGGGAGAGGTTTGGTGTGGCTGGGAAACGACTCGCTTTCCTGCGGGGGAACTGTCAAGCTTCCTCGTTCGCTACGCTCTCTGTGGGGTCTCACCTAGATCCTTCTCCCGCGGGAGTCTCGCCGTTTCCCAGTCACACCTGCTGTCAAGAAGTTAACGGACCCTTTACCATTCGAATAGCTTTTATAACCAAACAACTGCTATGTTGATAATCCTTATATGGCGTTTTGTTCACTTAAATAAATGTAAAGTGAAAGGGGAAATGGTGTGACTAATTCGGGAATGTTATAGCTGGTATGACCCAACAGGTGGGAAAACTCAGGAGGCTTGCCGTCATTCCAGTGGCAAGGGAGCGATTTACCCGAACGCCTAGTCTGGCTACTAGGTAACGGAAACATCCCCACATTAGCATCGAAACTAAGTCTTCAGGATAAGAAGGTTTAGTTGAAAGAAGGTAGCTTCATCAAAACCACTGATAATAAAATTAATGAAACGAATTTGAGTTTCATAACGTAAATAAGACATCACATAAATAGGAGAGAGAGAAATGATTGGAATTTTAACTACAACGATCTTATCGTTTATTCTGTATTTTCTATTGGCTATCATCGCCTATATGAAAAATCCAATGAGACGCAACCTGATCATGAAGAATGCGATTGGATTGTTTATTTTCGGCGTCATTATCATGATCGTATTCGTCTACATCTTCATGCCGACCATCACGATTCCCAATTTATTAATTTTAAACACGATTGTGGCGATTCTGTTAGTACCACTCATCTACGCTGGAGCAAGAGTCCCTGTCAATGCTAAAACATCCTTCAACTCCTGGACGGGAGGCATCGCCGTTGTTGTGGCACTCGCCATTATTGGTGTATTCGTCTACAGCATTGTCGCTCTTGGTGAAACGTATGACTCGATTTCAAAATCCGAAGAAGAGGAAGCAAGACCTTTAAATGAAGAAAACACCCCGATTTCAGTGGCACCCGAATCGGCCAGGAATAAGGTGCAAAAAGCGATGAGTGTTGTGCCCAACACCCAGTTTTATGATTTAGGAAAATTACAGGCTCAGAGCGTAGGAGAAGAGATTGTCTATATCGCGCCAGTCGAATTCACAAGCTTTTGGAGATATATCCGTGGAAATGAAACGGAAGGCTACTTTTCTATTCCGGCAACGAACGTGAATGCCCAACCTGAGTTTATTGAAAGTAAAATGAGGTATACCAACTCAAGTTACTTCCACCATAATGTTCAACGTGCGGTTTATGGCAAGCACCCCGACTATATTCAAAGCGGGGAAGCTCAGATCGAAATTGATGATGAAGGGAAACCCTGGTATATCCAGACGATTTATAAGCCGTTGTTTTTCTCCAACCGTCCTGATATGAACCAAATTAGGGTCGCAGTCGTTAATCCAGTGACGGGAAATGTGGACACTTATGATGCAAGTGAAGCCCCTGAATTTATAGAAGGATCCGTGAGCTCTGAGTTGGCTGCAATTGAAAATGAGTATTTCGGAAAATATGTGCACGGCTGGCTGAATTCTATTTTTGGTAAGAAAGATGTCAAGATCCCCAATGAATCCGGTACAGAAAGCAGCGTAACTCCAATTTTCAGTGAGGAAGGCGAAATGTATTACTTTACAGATATGGCTTCTCCGAAGGAAAATATTGATTCTGCGCTCGGCTACACGTTAATCCACGCCAGAACAGGAGCGCTGACTTACTATAATGGTCAGAAGAACAATGGAATAATGGATAGTAAGGGTGCGAAACAGATCGTCAATAAAGAGTTTCCTGAAAAGAACTGGACTGGTTCAATGCCGGTTTTGTATAACGTGGATGGCCACCCGACTTGGATTGTAAACGTTCTTGATCCTAATGGGTTATTTAAGCAATATGCTTATATAAAAGCGTCTGATTCAGATTTTGCCGTATTTGGAGATACAGCGAAGCAAACCTTAAATGCTTACCGGCTTCAGCTTGCCCAGGACCCGAGCACTGTTGAAGGCAGCGGTGGAGTAGAGCTGACAGAGAAAAGCGGTGTTATTAATCGTGTGCTCGTCACTTCTACGGAAGCACGGCAATCTGTCCAATTCTTATTACAAGGAGAAACGACGATATACACGGTTAATACGAGTAAAGCACCTCTAGCTATTTTCTTAAAAGAAGGCGACAAAGTAGAGATGCAGGCGAGAATCCGCGATAACGGAACCGCTACTGTCGAAGAGATGCAAATTGAAGGAATTAACCAATAAGAATTCTTTGCCTCCTACGTTTCATTCTGTAGGGGGTTTTGCTATTCCTCTATTTTTTATTTATTTATGATAAAATAATGGAAAGAACATTTTAGGAGGTAATCGAAATGTCAAAAGCTACATTTGCAACAGCAATCAATTGTATGGATGGGAGAGTACAGCTTCCGGTCATCCACTGGATGAAAGAAAATTATCAGGTCGAGTACATAGACATGATTACGGAGGCTGGCCCGAACCATTTTATTTTAAACGGAACAGAAGAAGGACTTGAGTCTATGAAGTCGAAAGTTAAAATTTCCACAGAAAAGCACGGTTCAGAAGTCGTAGCTGTTGTCGGTCACCATGACTGTGCAGGAAACCCTATCGACAAAAATGAAAAAGTTGCGCAAACGAAAAAATCCTTAGAAATTATTCGTTCATGGGAGCCTTCTGTTACCGTCATCGGATTGTATGTGAATGAAAACTGGGAAGTAGAAGTTATCTCTCAATAAAGGAAAACGTCACTCGTATAGCGAAAATAATTAGGTGATAAATTTTCGCACGAGGGAGCGATGGAATGTGGAACAGGCGAGCTGTTTTGAGTTGTTGGAGGATGAATGGGATCCCATATACGTAGAGCTTCAGAAGTTTTCTCAAGCCCAAAACGTCGTACACATATCGCCTTTTACGATTACGAAAAACAATTATGACCTTTATGAAATTGAGAGTGATGGCATTCACGATTGTGTAAGTACACTTGAACAGTGTTACCGTTATTTATGTGAATACAGTGAAAAATAAGGAGAGAGCCTTGGTCAAGGCTCTCTCCTTTTGTTGAGGGAGCCAGGGAACTCTTGTAAAATGTAAAAATGAATCTTATACGGAAATAGGTGTTCCACATGAAAAAACAGATCGTTATCGGAGCAGGTATATTAGGAGCTTCAACCGCCTATCACTTAGCAAAAAGAGGAGTGGATGTAACGGTCATAGATCGCAATGATTTAGGGCAGGCCACAGAAGCTGCAGCTGGAATCGTATGCCCCTGGTTATCGCAAAGACGAAATAAAAAATGGTATCGTCTCGTCAAAGGCGGCGCCAAATATTACCCTGAACTAATTCAGATGTTAAAGGAAGATGGCGAGGACGAGACTGGCTACAGCAGAGTAGGAGCAATCAGCCTTCATACTGATGATAAAAAACTCGATCAAATGGTGGAGCGTGCATTAAAGAGGAGAGAGGATGCCCCGGAAATCGGAGAAGTTACCCGCTTGAGTCCAGAGGAGACCAAAAATCATTTTCCTCCTTTAGCTGACGGATATGGATCAGTCCACGTCAGCGGTGCTGCAAGGGTTAATGGACGTGCTTTAAAAGAGTCTCTTTTGAATGCTGCCCAAAAAAACGGTGCGACGTTTGTCCAGGGCGATGCTTCCTTGGCTTTTGATAAAAACGAGGTGATAGGAGTCAAGGTGAACGGTGAAACCATTCGTGGACAGGTGCTGATGACGGCAGGCGCATGGGCAAAGCCGCTACTTAAACCTCTCGGGGTCGAATTTTTAGTTTCTGCTCAAAAGGCACAAATTGTCCACCTTGAACTGCCAAATACAGACTCGAGCAAGTGGCCAGTCGTAATGCCGCCAAACAATCAGTACATGCTTTCCTTCGGCGGAGGCCGCATTGTCGCCGGTGCGACCCACGAGGATGATGTAGGGTTCGACAACCGTCCTACAGCGGGAGGCATGCATTATATTTTCGACAAGGCATTGGAAATCGCTCCTGGATTATACGACAGCACTCTTGTAGAAACACGAGTTGGCTTCCGTCCATTCACTCCAGGATTTTTACCTGTTTTTGGGGAAGTGCCCAATATAGGTGGATTGCTAGTGGCCAATGGATTAGGAGCCTCAGGCTTAACTTCAGGCCCCTATCTGGGTGCAGAGCTTGCACGTCTGGCACTTGGAGAGGAAACTGAATTAGATCCAGCCGACTATGATGTAGCGGAAGCGATCCGTACAGAGGAATAACGATACAAAAAGGATGTCCTACCGCCTCGTAGGACATCCTTTTTAATTTTGTTCAGGATAATCACAATACTCAATTATGGTGCCTTCCGTGTCAGCCGGGTTCAAGTAAATTAATCGCCTGCCATGTTTATTGGTGCGGAGAGACCAGTCAAGCGTACGAATCCCTTGTAGTTCAAGCTCCTTCCGAGCCTCATCCAGATCTTCAACCTGATACGCTACATGGTGGACGCCTTTCCCTTTTTGCTTTATAAACCGAGCAATGGGCGAAGTCGTATTATTTGTCGGCATCAGCAGCTCTGTTCTGTCGCCATCAAGATCGATGATGGCAATTTCGCTCTCGACCCCTTCAGCTTCACTGCGGTACCGGTCAATCATTGAACCTCCGAGAACCTTCGTGTAAAACTCAATACTTTCCTCTATATTTCGTACGGCAACGCCGATATGGTCTAACTTTTTCTTCATCAAAAAATCTCCTTATACTATGGTCCATCCATTTTATCACATTAAAAAACAGCCTCTTATGGAAAGAGGCTGTTTTGTAGAGTTATCCCAGATGTTTCACGACTTCTTTAGCTACAACTTCTGTAGACTGCGGGTTTTGCCCCGTAATTAAATTACCATCAACTTCATGGTGCGTAGCCCATTTCTCACCTGTTAGAACTGTGGCACCTAGCTCATTCAGTTTGCTTTCAAGTAAGAATGGCATATGTTTATCTAGTGTTGTTTCCACTTCTTCCGCATCGGTAAAGGCACTTACTCGTTTGCCTTTCACAAGAGGTTCGCCATTCGATAAAGTAGCTCCAACTAAACCTGAAGGACCATGGCAGACTGCTGCTACAACTTTATCAGATTCGTAAAAGCTGCGAAGTAGTTTCTGAAGTTTTTCGTTGTCAGGGAAGTCAAACATTGTACCATGACCTCCTGGAAGGAAGATGGCATCAAAATCCTCAGCAGTTACTTCACTAATTGGTATTGTATTTTCTAAATGCGGCTTAGTATTTAAAATCTCTTGCGGCTCATCTTCGCTCACACTATTTGGATCCACAGGAGATTCCCCGCCAGAAGGACTTGCCACCGTCACTTCATAGCCGTGGTTTTTAAACTCATTATAGGCTTCTCCAAATTCGGATAACCAAATCCCTGTCGGTGTATCCTCAGTAATCTTTGCATGATTGGTCACTACCATTAATACTTTTTTAGACATTTAAATTCCTCCTTATCTAAAGTAGGTATAGCCATGAAATCATAGTACGGCAGGTTTATACAAAACAAAAAATATGCTTGCCATTTGAGTAAATGAAACTATACAAAGTGTCGACATGTGAGGATTTTCCCTCTAACTACGAACAGTAAACATGGGTGTTCGTCCGTTGACAAAAGGAATATTCAATCATACGATAAGTGTATATATGAATATATGTGCATATAAGGAAGGTGCCGATATATGGAAAAAGATCCTAAACACGAAGTGGACGGAAATGAAGAGGAAGTAGAACAATTAGATGAGGAGACGTTGTTTGTTGTCTCCCAAACGTTCAAAGCGTTGTCCGACCCGACTAGAATTCGAATCCTTCATCTTCTCTGTAAACAGGAGATGTCTGTAAATCAAATCGCAGATACATTAGAACTAAGACAGTCAACGGTATCTCACCAATTGCGGTTTTTGAAAAATTTACGTTTAGTCAAGTATCGGAGAGCGGGAACGACCTTATACTATTCCAATGATGATGATCACGTTATGAACGTTTTGCAGCAAACGATTAACCACGCTCTTCACCATTAAAGGGGAGTAGAAATATGAAGGAGTTTAAGCTTCAGGGATTATCCTGTGCAAACTGTGCAGCAGAAATGGAAAGTGAAATAAAAAAACTGGACCATGGCGAAGATTCTCAACTGAAATTCGGATCCAGCAAACTGATGGTCGATGAGGACGTAGACCTAGCGAAAGTCCGTCAAATTCTTAAATCGGACGGTGCAACGTTAGTGGAAGAAGAAGGTGATGAGTATCATCACCATGACCATTCACACGGCCCCACCATGAAGCTGCTCGTCATCTTTTCCGGTCTGATTTTCGGTTTAACATTTTTTGTTGAGAGCATGGTCCCGGGATTTGTTTTAATTTTGATGTATATTGTGGCAATGGCAATTAGCGGTTACCAGACGTTTATCAAAGGCGCAAAGAACCTTGTTCGGTTGAAATTCAACATTGATACGTTAATGACCATTGCCCTTGTCGGAGCAGTTGCCATAGGGGAATGGCGGGAAGCCACTATGGTCGCGATTCTTTTTGGATTGAATGAGTATTTAGAAGGCTTAGGCATGGAAAAAGCTCGTCATTCTATGGAGAAACTTTTGAAAGTGGCACCAAAGCAAGCGACCCTGCTATGTGAGGACGGGACGGAAACGATCGTCCCTATAGAATCTTTGGAAAAAGGGGATATTGTGCTCGTCAAAGCAGGTGAGAAGATTCCATCAGATGGAATTGTCATAGAAGGCTTCAGTTCCGTTAATGAAGCGGCTATCACCGGAGAGTCACTACCAGTAGAAAAAGCTCCTGGTGAATCGCTTTACGGCGGCAGCATTAACAATGAAGGGCTAATCAAAGTAAAGATCTCCAAAGCTTATCAGGACTCTTCCTTAGCTAAGATTTTGCACCTTGTTGAAGATGCGCAGGACAGAAAGACTCCGACAGAGCTGTTTATCAATCGTTTTGCCAAGTACTACACGCCATTAATTATGGTGATTTCCGGTCTAGTCATGATCGCACCGCCCATACTGACGAGTGCTGCATGGGGAGCGTCCTTTTATCAAGGATTAGCCGTTCTTATTGTGGGGTGTCCATGTGCATTGATTCTTTCTTCGCCGATTGCAATCATTGCAGGAATTACAAAGAATGCCCGGAATGGAATTTTAATCAAAGGCGGAGTATTTCTTGAGCAGCTAGGCAAGATTGAAAGTATCGCTTTTGATAAAACAGGGACACTCACAAAAGGAGAACCGATCGTACAAGAAGTGAAAGTCTACCACGAAGATTTTTACAAAATTGCCGGTTCGATTGAAAAAAGCTCTTCACACCCGATTGCTAAAGCAGTCATGAAGGAAGTCGAAACGACACAACAGACATTGGTAGAGCCTACGGTCGTTAATGCTATTCCTGGAAAAGGGATTGAGGCAGAGATTGAAGAGCGTGCCTACCATATCGGTAGTGAACAGACGATTACTCATCTGACAATTCAGGAAATGCAGCAAAGGGATATTGATGCCCTTAAGGAGGAAGGTTATACTCTTGTCATCGTATCAAGTGATGAAGAACTTCTCGGTGTATTTGGAATAGCGGATGAAATTAGAGAAGAAAGTGCAGGACTTATGCAACGCCTTCACCAAGCAGGGATTCAACATACGATCATGCTTACTGGCGACCATGAAAAAACAGCACGCAAAGTAGCTGGAAAAATTGGCGTAACTGATGTATATGCAGACCTACTTCCAGATCAGAAAGTTGATCAGGTGAAAGCGTTAAGCCAAAGCACTAAAATTGCGATGGTAGGCGATGGGATTAATGACGCCCCAGCGCTTGCAACAGCTGATCTTGGTATTGCCATGGGAAAAGGTACCGACAGTGCGATTGAAACAGCTGATATTGTTTTGATGCAGGATCACCTTGGCAAGCTGCCTAGTGCGGTTAAAATAGCTAAACAAGTAAACCGGGTAGTGAAATTAAATATTTCGCTTGCATTAGGGTTAAAGCTGTTCGCGTTATTACTGACGATTCCAGGTTGGTTGACCTTATGGGTCGCCATCTTGTCAGATATGGGTGCGACAATCCTTGTAACACTGATTAGTCTTACGATCTTATGGCAAAAGTCAGAGGTACAATCTCATACACCTAAAGAAGAAGTAGAATTCCAGCCTTCTGCGTAAAATTGATATGGTGTTTTTATAAAGGGGCTTTCCATGGCTTGTAGAGTAATCACTATTTGTGCTCTACAAGCTTTTGTGGTTTGTCGTGAGCAAACGAATCTTCATCAATTACCTGAAGCTCAAAGCTTACCGCTTTGGGCTTTTCTTCTTGGATATCTTTTATTCACCTGATTATGTATATTTTACCTCTCCTTCACAGAGTCTAATAAAAAAGGTAAAGGATTCTTTCAATGACGAGAGATGGAAAAATCAGTTACGTACAACTGCTCTTTTTAGTCATGATGTCTTCGGGTTTTTATAATCACGTTATTTTGACACCCCCTGTTTTGAATGTGGCGAGAAGAGATGCATGGATTTCTGTGTCTATGACGACGGTGTCCTTCCTCATTGTTCTTTTGATTATATTCATCATTCATAAACTGACAAAAGACCAATCTCTATTTCAGTTCATTCAAGAAGGTCTCGGAAAAGTAGGTAAGTGGCTATTTGTTATACCTCTATTGGCTTATCTAAGTATCAGTGGATTTATTACGTATTTCGACACGATCATGTGGACGAAAGTTTCGTATTTACAGAGTACTCCTCAAATTTTTTTAGCTGTTCTAACTTTACTGGTAGTTATTTTAATGCTTAAAGAAGGAATGGAGACTTTAGCGATTTCAGCAGGAGTTCTGCTTCCCTTCGTTGTGATTTTAGGTATTTTTGTAACCATTGCTAATATGCAGAATAAAGATTACTCCTTACTGTTTCCTGTGATGGTTGAAGGATGGGAACCCGTGTGGAAAGGTTTCATTGTTGGAAGCAGCGGAGCAATCGATTTGGTTCTTCTTTTGTGTATTCAAGATCAAGTGAAAAAAAAGATGGCGTTTTGGAAGTATTTAATAATTGGTGCTTTACTTCTAAATCTTTTAGTAGCACCGATTACAGGGGCTATAGCTATGTTTGGGCCAGAGCACGGTGCTGAATTAAGATATCCGGCATATGAGCAATGGAGGATGGTATCCATAGGGGCTTATATTACGCATGTGGATTATTTGACGATTTATCAGTGGCTTTCGGGCGCTGTGATAAGGATAGCTCTAATCATATACTTGATCCCAGCTATTTTTACTATTAAAAAAGTAAAGGTGAAAAGAAGGCTTCAATTGGGGTATGCAGTTCTTTTAGTTCTTAGCTTATATGCACCTTTATCCGATATGCAGTTCTATAATTTATTGAAGAAATTTGTTTTGCCCGGTTTTGTGTATGGAATGGGTCTGTACCTTTTCTTATTGTTGGGAGCGGTAGTATGGATTCATAGGAGGCGGACATCTTGAACAGGAAAAATGAAAAGCACGAGATTACAGAACAAGCTGTCACGTTTACTGAAGAATCTTTGAGAGAACTATTTGACGGGTGCGCCGATGTTAAATTTCATCAAGCAGATACATCTGTGGGGAAAATACTCGTGGTTTACTGTAAAGGGTTGTACGATCAGACTGCTTTATTTCAGTACGTGCTGAGACCTATTATGCATAACAAAAGAAAAAGAGCAGATTTGAAGGACGTTCTTCCAGCAAATGTAACAGAGCTTGGTACATCGCTTACCAAAGAAAAGATGGTCAACATCGTTTTTAAAGGAAAGGCAGTCATTCTCCATGAAGAGGATTCCCAATTATGGAAAATCGAAGCCATTGACCATCCAATGCGGAATGTAGAGGAACCAAGTACAGAAGTATCGATTAGAGGATCGAAGGAAGGCTTCGTTGAAGAAATTGTCATGAATACGGCTCTTGTACGTAAGCGACTTAGAACTTCCAGTTTGAAGGTCGTATCTTTCGTTGTAGGTAAACGTACGAAGACCACCGTGCAGCTGCTTTACTTGGAGGATGTAACCAACAAGGAAATGATTGATGAGGCTAAATCCAGGCTTGGGAATATTAATATTGACGGAGTGGAGAGCAGCTTGCAAATTGAGGAATTGATTGCTGATCGAAAACATCCATTGTTTCCCTTATTTGCCTATACAGGAAGGCCGGACTTTGTAGTGGAAAGTTTGATGCATGGCAGGTTTGCCATTTTGGTTGATGGTACCCCGACAGCTCTCATCGCACCGGTCAATTTATTTTTCGTGTTAAAAACAGCGGAGGATAGCAATGTTTCTTCCATCTTTGTCCTTTTTGAACGGTTTCTACGCATGGTGGGGTTGTTCATTGCTTTATTCGTGCCTGCTTTTTGGATAGGATTGATTACTTATCATCCTGACCAACTTCCATTTACTCTTTTAGCAACCGTCACACTTTCGAGGGACGGTGTTCCCTTTGCTGCTCCTGTAGAGTGTTTTCTAATGTTATTCTTATTTGAATTATTTAGAGAAGCAGGTGTTCGATTACCTATGGTAGTTGGACAAATCTTATCGGTGGTAGGTGGTTTAATTATTGGGCAGGCCGCTATCGCAGCAGGTTTGACAGCACCTGGAATCCTTGTTGTCAATGCAGTCGCTCTTGTAGCTACTTTCACCTTGATCAATCAATCATTAACAGGTCTTGTAGGTATTTTACGTTTGGTCATTTTACTTGTCACTTCTATTTTTGGAATGTTCGGATTTTTCATTTGTCTGTTTGCAGTAGTTGGTTATTTAGCAAGTATGCGATCGTTCGGGGTCCCATACCTGGCTCCTTTTGCACCATTGAAACCTGGAGACTTGAAAAAATCCGTATGGAATTCGGCCAATGATACATACCGAAGACCAGAGATGCTGGATCCTATTGATACTACGAGAAAAAGGCAGTGAATAAATTGTACAGAAAATGGATGATACTTGTCTTATTTTCTCTAATGTTTTTGGGAGGTTGCTGGGATAGTAAGACTATTGAGCAAGTGAATTATGTTTCCGGTTTGGGTATAGATTATGAAAATGGAGAATTTCATATCTATACGAGGTTCCTTCAATTTGAGAACGTGGGTAAACAAGAAGGTGGTGGGGGTTCCCAGGAAGAATTACCGATTTGGGTTGCAAAAGGCATCGGTAAAACCTTCGATAGTGCAACTGATAATCTTTACTATACTGCTCAACAGCCTGTTTCATGGGCCCATATCGGTGAGCTGGTCATAACAACCAGGGCTTTGGAAAAGGACGGAATTCTTGATGAGATCATGGATGTGCTCAACCGCTATTCGGAGACGAGAAGTGAAGTGATGCTTTACGCCACCGATGAGGAACTCTCCAGTCTAGCACAAGGGAGACCGATTTTAGGAACTTCTCCCTGGTATTCAAGAATCAACAATCCCTACCCTGTTTTCCGGCAGTTTTCCCTCATTACACCTATTACTTTGCGGGAGTATTTGATTGATCAAAAGGAACCTGGAAAAATGTTAGATATTCCTAAGTTTGCCCTTAATGCTAAGCAGTGGAAGAAAGGGAATGAACCGCATCCTGTTCATGAATTTGGCGGAAGTGCTTATCTCTATAGAGGGAAGTACAAAGGGAGTCTTTCTGCAGAAGAAGAGAAAGGTGTTCGGTGGATGCAGAAAGAGTCTAATAGGATACCTCTTTATTTATACAAGAATGAAGGAGATTACGCTTCGATAATCTTTACCGATCCTAAAATTGATATCAAGCCTGAGATTCATGGTGAAGAGGTGAGTGTGTCTGTAAAAGTAGAGGTAACAGGGGAAATTATTGAGAATCCATTCCATAAAGGTGACCAAACGCTTGCTAAAGAAGCTGAACAGCAAATTGAAGAACAAATAAAAAACACCTATTTAACAGCTTTAGAGAAAAACATTGACGTCTATCAACTCACGTACCATGTGTACAAAAAGAACCCCAAAGCCTTTAAAAAGCTTGGCCTTGAACATAAAGATTGGATGAAACCTGAGACATTAAAAGATTTAAAAGTAAAAGCAAGCATTGTTTCTTCAGGTAAACTAAAAATAAAAGAATAAGCATTAACAAGGAGCTCTCTTAGAGAGCTCCTTGGCTTTTTTATATGAATTTTTCCTATTTTCACCACCTCAGGTCATCCATATTATGGATGACCTGAGGTGGATGATAATGGAAATTATATAGGCGTTAGACCTGTTTTACTGGTAAGGACGGTTTCTTATGTTTCAAATTGCATGACCAATGGGAAAAGATACTTACCACTATTTTGAATTCAAGAAAATTATGGTTTCTTTTCCGTTAATCCCAGTCTTATAAAGATACATACTTTTGCTACATTCAGAGACGATAAAACTATACTAAGAGTGAGGAAACAGCTATGATGATCTATTTAAATGATTTTCCACATATGAATATTGAACACATATTCGGTCCAAGCCAGCAAATCGTAAACCACTTGGCCTTTCATTCAAAGCGTGTAGAACCGCACTCTGCTTTTTTCAGCATCAAAGGAGAAACGTTTGATGGGGACTACTACATTGAAGAAGCAATAGAAAGAGGCGCAAACGTTATTGTTGGGACAGATCCTATATTATTTCAGTACTTGAGTTACCGAAACCCATACTGCACGTTCGTAGTAGTAAAAAATATCCGGCAAGCCATGGCTTCTTTTTCGAAGTTCTTTTTTAATGCACCGGATGAAGACATCAAAACCATCGGTGTGACAGGTACAAATGGAAAAACGACGGTAACCGCTTATGTCAGGTCTTTATTGACGCTTCTTGGAATGCCGACAGGGTCTATAGGAACAACAGGGATATGGACTTCAAAAAGGAAGCTCGATTACAAAAAAAGTACTCCTACGACGCCTGAATCTTTAGACCTTCATCAAATTTTTAGGGATCTTTACGAGATGAATGATGAAGCAGCAGTCATGGAAGTATCATCGATTGCCCTTGATCAGCATCGAGTGGATGGAATCTATTTTGATGTTGCGATTCATACGAATTTTTCTGAAGAACATCTGGAGTATCATAAGACGATTGAACACTATAAGGAATGTAAATTGAGGTTATTTGAACAGGCTAAACACAAAGTCGTAAACCTTGATGATAAGGGAATGGGGGAAGACTTGCAGGAAAAATGCGCAGGATCGATGATCTCTTACAGCATTGAATCTCATCCTAAAGCAGATTTAAAGGCGGAAAACATCGAAGTCATAGAAGAAGGATCTTTCTTTAACTTGAGTTATAAAGGGGACTCTTACCGTGTATATGTTCCTGTTTATGGCACATACAATGTAGCCAATGTCCTTTCGGCGATTGGTACAGCACTTCACCTTGGATACAGCATTTATGAGGTGCTAACCGTCCTGCCTGAATTGGAAGGACCAGAAGGGCGTTTTCAAGTGATTCAAACCCCTCATAACCAAAAAGTCATCCTTGATTATGCTCATACACCAGTAGCCCTGAACCGTTTGCTTGAAGAAGTGAAAAAACTCGATTACAACCGATTAATTGTGATGATCGCAGGAATCGGCATTCGCGATTTTAACAAAATGCCAAAGATGGCAGCAACTATAGAAGGCAAAGCGGATGAAGTAGTGGTGACTGTCGACCATCCTGGTTATAACGACCCGCAAACAGTTGTTGATCAAGTGCTTACGGGATTCCAACAGCCCACCGCTCCGAATGTCCACACATCTTTAACAAGAAGAGAAGGCGTACTGAAATCACTTGAGTTGGGCCAAGAGAATGACATCATCCTGCTTACAAGCGGGTGTATCAATAATGCGCAAATTATAAAAGGAGAAGAAATTCCGCATTCTGATGAAGAGATCATTCATGCGTATTTCCCTCCAGTTGTCCAATAAAAACAGATCAGGTATTTGGCCTGATCTGTTTTTTGTGATGAAATTGGTGCAATCCAGACAGAGAATGGTGCAATACCACACTCAAATGAGTAACTGCAATAATCCCCCTCATTCCATGAGTCACAACTCTAATCAAACGTTTGTTTGACCAGCTCTTGATAGGTGTGGAAAAATTCAGGGACTTCTTCCGCTTCAAGTCCCTCTTCCATCACCTCTGCAATCGATTCGTTATACCACTTCTGCTTTTCATACCCTGCGTTAAAATGAATCCAAATGGCATCACCCTCCTGTTCCAAATCCTCACTTAAAGACTGGAGGTTATCGAGCTTGTCAGCAATGATCAGTGCTTTAACTTCCAATGGGGCATCTCTTAAAGTTTCAATCGTATGAGTTTTTCTCGCATTCCATGACTGGCTTTTATCTTCCGTGTGGGCAGCGACCATCTCCTTTACTTCAGTGCCGAAACGTCTTTCGATGTCACTTAAGTCATAGTCCGTATCTTCCGCAACATCATGAAGGTATCCGGCGCAAATAACTTCTTCTGGAAATCCTGCTTCTTTTAAGGTCTTCGCAACTCGTATAGGGTGGACAATATAATCGACATTAGAATTCTTCCGTTTTTGACCAGCATGGGCTTTTGCGGCAAAGGCTTTTGCTTCTTCTATCATGGGCTCACTCCTTTTCGGAACTCTATTTCTATTTCCATTAAATCGAAGGTGCACATCAGTTGCAAATTGTTTGTTGGGTTGATTAAATAAATGTTGGTATATTATAATTAATAGGTTTAAACAATAGGCAGAAGGGGATGCATGGGAGATGGAAACGATAGAAGTATCAGGCAGACCACCGAAAAATGAAAATAAAACAGTGTTAGTCATTGGAAAGCTTGATGGCGTTCACCTTGGACATCAATTTCTTCTCCAAGAAGCGAAAAAAAAGGTGGTGAACGGTGAACAGCTGGCTGTATATAGTTTTTCCGATCATCCTAAATGGGTGCTGAAAGGGAACGAGGAATACAAATATACGCTTACTTCTCCTCAGCACAAGCGTGAAATTCTTGATCACTTCGGTGTCGACCGTTATTACCATGTTCAGTTTACAGAGGAATATGCCCGGACATCTCCTGAAACGTTTGTGTTTGAGCATTTGAGTCAGATGAAGCTTTCCCGAATCGTAGTAGGAGAGGATTTTCGTTTTGGAAAAGGAAGAGGGTCCGATGCAGAAGGCCTTGCTAAGCTTTGCAGCCAAATTGACATCCCAGTCACCATTCTGCCTGTAGTGCAATTGAACGGAGAAAAAATCAGCAGTACAACAATTAGAAAGCTTGTCCAGCAAGGTCATATGGAGGCTGCACAAGCTATGCTTTCTCGCCCCTTCGAACTCTCAGGAGTTGTGGAAAAAGGGGAAAAACTGGGAAGAGAGCTTGGTTTCCCTACACTAAATCTCGGTCAAATTGCAGAATATGTGGAAGTGAAGCCTGCCGTATATTTAGGAGTTGTTGAGCTAGATGAAACACATGAACATTATTACACATTGATCAGCGCGGGTTACCGCCCGACGGTCAATGGTGATTCTTATAAAGTTGAGGCTTACCTTCTCGATTATTCAGGTGATTTGTATAATCAAAAGGTTCGAATTAAATTTTTGAGACATTTGCGCGATGAAGTGGACTTCAACGGGATTGAGGCATTAGTAGAGCAAATGAAAGAGGACGAGCGTGAAGCACGATTAATTTTAGGCATAGATTAAAGTCATCATAGAAAGGAGTATTGAACCATGGGGGTAGTCGTTGTCGAAGTCTGTGACGGTAACTTGATTACGGAACTTGATATTGAAGGGATCATTGAGTCTGAATACCCTGAAGTGGCGGTACTCATGAATGAATGCCTTTCTTATTGCGGCATGTGCGCGCTACGGCCATACGCGATCGTAAACGGCACGAGAGTTTTTGCCAAAACACCCGAAGAAGCCCTAGACAAAATTCGTGTTAAGATTGAGGAAGAACTGGCTGTATATGCCGATTAAGGTAGGAGAGACAAATGGGGTTTATTGATTCGTTGATTAACAGTTTACGTTTACCGAAAAGAGAAGCGATGTTTCGTTTGAATCGTAAGGGGATGACAAATACAATTGTCTATTTGTTTATCCTTTTAGCTGTTCTTTTCTTACCGGATATGATTCGTACGATTCGCAATCTTGATACCAACTTGACGGAAGTATCACGGGGCCAGTACCTGGTACAGGTGATCGTTTTTTATCCGATGTTCATCCTTTTCCTGATTCTTATTGGGGTTTCGATGCTTGCGGGGGTTGCTTTGTTAATGCGTAAAGCACTCGGGCGTAAGCTGACCTACCAGCAGCTGTGGAAACTGACCGCCTATGCGGCCACGCTGCCATTAATCTTAACCGTTGTTCTTAAAAATATTGCCATCCCCGATGGGGTGAGCGCTATATTGTTTTTCTTGTTATTCAGTTTTTTAATGTATCGAATGATTACTATTTATCCGAGAGTACCAACGAAGCGTTTGTCTTGATATCAAACTTTTTCGTTGGTATTTTTTATGTAAAATGTGCCGAGGAGTGATAAGCATGAAAAGGGAAGTAGAGAAGAAATGGTACGTGAAGTATGACGAGATGGAGTTCCCGGCTGTGCAAAAAGGAATGATCCTTGAACCAGGCCGCTGGCAGGAGTTTGATCCTTTTCTATTGATGGCAGAAGACTGGTTTAAGAGAGGAACTTTCTCTGACCACCCTCACCGCGGGTTTCAAACCTTAACTTATGTCATTGATGGAAGATTGGAGCACATTGATAATCGTGGCGGACATGGAATCCTTGAATCTGGAGATATTCAATATATGAATGCAGGGTCTGGAGCAAGGCACGCAGAAGAAGCTGTAGATGAAGATATTGCTCACACCTTGCAGCTATGGATCAATCTTCCTAAAGAGAAAAAGGGATTAACACCTTGCTATCAGGATGTTCGAAAAGAAGATGCGGTGAAAGTCTCTAAAGACGGAGCGGATGTTCTTGTTTACGCTGGACAAACTGCAGGAGTTCAAGGACCGCTTCAATCGGAAGTGGCGATCACACTCGCTGAAATTAAGCTAGAACCAGGAAATACCTATACACACAATCTTCCTCTTAACCATAATGCTTTTCTTTACATCCTGTCTGGAGATGTTGATTTAGGTGAAGAGGAAGAGAACTTAAAGAAAACTGGAGCAGCTACACTAACTTTTGACGAATCAGCTGAAGCAGAAGATGAAAGCGAACTAATAATAAAGGCTAACAGCCGGTCACGGGTCCTTATTTATTCAGGAGAGCCGATCCGTGAAGAAGTGGTGGCTCACGGTCCCTTTGTGATGAATACGATGGGCGAAGTGAAAAAAGCTTTTCTTGATTTTCAAAGAGGGGAATTCGGGCCGGATGTGAAATCTTAGAAAAGGATTTAGTGATAAATTCTCCCCAGTTAATATTAGGGAATATTGGATAACAGAGAAGCTGTTTCCTTCCAATTTTCTCTATACAAATCGAAAGCTTGCCTTCTCTATGTAGGCAAGCTTTACATGTTCCATTTTCTATAGCCGGCTTTCATGGCTTCATATTCTGAGATAAACAGGACCGCATGTTCTATTCTTTCGTAATCAGGGTCGCCAGGGATGTGATAAATCAATTCTCCTTCGGGACTTTGATGCCCCTTGACTAATCCAATGAATTCACGGTTTAACTTAGGTTCTTTAGAGATTGCAATGTTCCACGGCATGGTAAAGAGATGTTTGATTTTTATCATCATCCATACGCTTGTATAGAAAAGGTCTTTAATGACTGAACGGGATTTAGATAGCAACATTCCTAAGTACTTCATAGTCTTCCCCCTTAAGGTATCGTATGCTCTGACATTTACAACCGTTCTGGAGTTAAGTTGATTTTATTCTGAATATTCTATAAACTATCAATAATTTATAATTCCAAAAAGAAAGGTAGGGAGAACAATTGAAAAACGCACTTGTATTACAATCGGATTTTGGCATTAGTGATGGGGCGGTAAGTGCAATGCATGGCGTGGCTCACTCTGTGAGTAGTGATTTATCCATTTTCGACTTGACCCATGATATCCCTCCATTCAATATATGGGAGGCTTCCTACCGGCTTTGGCAGACGATGACTTATTGGACGGAAGGGACAGTTTTCGTTTCGGTTATTGATCCAGGTGTAGGTTCAACAAGAAGGAGTATTGTAGTCAAGACAGGATCAGGGCATTATGTTGTAACCCCGGATAATGGCACACTGACTCATATCCAGCGTACAGAAGGGGTTGTGGAAGCACGGATCATTGATGAAACCATTAACAGGCTCCCGAAATCTGGAGAATCTTACACATTCCATGGTCGTGATATTTATGCTTACACAGGTGCGCGCCTGGCCTCAGGAGTCATTTCATATGAAGAAGTCGGAGAGAAAATCGATCATGAGTCAATCGTCAAACTTCCTGTCAAAGAACCAAAAAGAAAAAAGCATTCTACAGAAGGCATCATCGATATTTTAGATGTTCGCTTCGGAAACCTATGGACAAATATCCCTCGGCCTTTTTTCAGAGAGTTGGATATTGTTTATGGAGATACACTAAACGTCACAATCCTATATGATGGCCGAGAAGTGTATCACAGTGCTATGACATTTGGAAGGTCTTTTGCAGATACACATAAAGGAGAGCCGCTTGTATATGTGAATTCCCTAGATAATTTAGGGGTTGCGATCAATCAAGGCTCATTTGCTAAAGCTTACAATATTGGCACTGGATCTAATTGGGAGATTGTGTTTACAAAACTGTAAGAGATCCTGTAACCTTTTTCCACCTCATTCGTCTCATTCATTAAAGGCGGGTGATGAATCATGTACCGGATGCTTAGTATTGGTTTACTCATCGTGCTAATTGGATGCGGAATGACCACCCCGGTGGAGGAAACAACCCAGACAACGGAGCTTGAGGAAGAACGTTCAGAAAAGGAAGCAGAAAAGCCAGAAATTCCGGAGGATTCATCGTTGAAGAATGAGCTGGAGAATCAGAAAAAGCTTGAGGATTTCATGGAAAAAGTGAAAAAGGGTGCCCCGGCTAAGGTGCGAATTACTCGGTACACAGTGGAAGGAGACCCCATTTATACTGATTTAGCATTTAATAAAGAATCGATCGAATTTAAACGTGATACAAGAAGGGATAAACAAGGGAATGGTCAAGTCATCGAAAGAATCTGTCAGAGTATAAAAAAAGAGGAAGAACTGGGGAAGACTGTCTACTTCTTGAATTGTGGAATTTACGGTCATATTGAACTGCTTACTCTTGCGTATCAAGAATACTAGTCATGGCTTCATGTGAGCAAAATTCCGGCATTTGGAAAGTGGTTCGTGCTACACTACAACTGTATCTTTTATTAGGAAGGGTGTATTCACATGAAAACCATGACGCTACATAGCAATATAGAAATGCCGCAGCTCGGCTTCGGTGTGTGGCAAGTAGAAGAAGCAGATGCAGTTCCAGCGGTGACGAAAGCACTGGAAACCGGCTACCGTTCGATTGATACAGCTGCTATTTACGGCAACGAAAAGCAAGTTGGTGAAGCGATTCGTCAAAGTGATCAAGGACGTGACGAGCTTTTTATCACGACAAAAGTGTGGAACACCGACCAGGGATATGACAACACTATAAAAGCACTGGAAACCAGTCTAGATAAATTAGGATTAGAATATGTAGATCTTTATTTGATCCACTGGCCTACTCCTGAATACGACCAGTATGTTGAAACGTATAAAGCAATGGAGCAATTGCACAAAGACGGAAAAGTCAAAGCGATCGGCGTATGCAACTTCAACATTGAACACCTCCAGCGTATTCTTGATGAATGTGAAGTGAAACCGGCCGTCAATCAGGTAGAATGCCATCCTTATCTTGCTCAAAATGAGCTGAAGGATTTCTGTCGTCAAAACGGCATTCACTTAGAGGCTTGGAGCCCGCTCATGCAAGGTGGAGAAGTTTTGAAGAATGAGACGATTCAGTCCATCGCTAAAAATCACGGAAAAACACCAGCGCAGGTTATTATTCGCTGGCATTTACAAAATGATACGATTGTCATTCCTAAGTCTGTTACGCCTTCTCGCATCGAAGAAAATTTTGATGTGTTTGATTTTGAGCTGACAGGAGAAGATATGCAGGCCATTAATAAATTGGACCGCGGTGAGCGTAAAGGACCAGAGCCTTCTGAAATGAATGTAAGGTAAATAGAAATGATAATAAAACGTTGACAAGCTGCCGGATGATACGCCGGCAGCTTATTTTTGTTTATTATTTTACAGATATGTCCATAAAGTATCAAAAAACAACGCTTTATTATTAAAAAATATCAAAAATTTGATAGAAAGGTGTTTAGTTCTTTAGTATTATATTAGTTCATAGGAAAACTATCGGGCTTTTCTGAAAAAGCGTCGAGAAGCACGCAGAAAGATCTTGTTTATCGTTAAATCAGAGGTGAGAGTATGACAGATCAAAACCAATTATTCTCGACAATGATCATGGAAGAGATTGATGCTACGCTTGACCATCCGGATCTTGATCTCTTTTTTGAGGCAGCCAATCAAATCGTAGAAGACATGAAATTAGGGAATGAGGAAAATGCTATAAATTCTCTTTTAATGGTTAATCGAATGCTCGCTGAAAGAGCACCGAACGACCTTTACCGGGCTTATCGCAATTTTTATATTGCGCTCATTTCAAACTTTTTTCAAAACACATTGGAGTGGAACATTCCGCGGTCACGTGTGTTCGCTTATAATGCAGCGAGTATTGATTACATAGAGCGACATACCACGCCTGATAAGCTTAAAGAATCGATGGAGTTTTTAATCTCCTACTTTTCAAATATTGTAAAAGAATGGCGGATGCCTGCGTCAGACCACCCCATGATCTCACAGGCTTATTACATTATCAGTGCTCATTTAGAAAAATCTATTACCATTCAGGATATAGCAAAAGAGCTGGAGATTAGTTCTTCTCATTTAGCGCGAAAATTCAAAGAACAAACAGGAAAGACGTTGAAAAAGGTCATCAATGAAATGAAAGTTTCCGCATCGGTGTATTATTTGCAGCATTCGAAAAGACCGATCGCGGATATTTCTAATCAATTTGTTTTTTGTAACCAAAGTTACTATACAAAAAAGTTTAAGGATCAGTTTGGAGTTACGCCCAAGCAATACCGTAAGCAATATCAGCAGAATACTCAGCTTTATCCATTGAGTCTTACTTAAGAAATTCTTTTAAGCACCGGTGAACATCACGGTGTTTTTTTATAGGAAGGAAGGGCAATTTAAGAGTAGGAAATGATTAACTAAAGGAGATTAATTATGAGAATCCGATTTGGCTATGTTTCCCACGCTCTTTCCTTATGGGAAGCAACACCGGCTAGAACCATGACATATGCTAGGTATAAAAAATTAGATGACGAGGAGCGTATTCCCCATCTAGAAAAGATTACAGAAATCAATCTCCGTAACACTCTAAGGGCATTACACTTCAATATTGCTCATGAAATCCATCTTTATCGTTTTTCATCTTCCCTTGTGCCGCTCGCCACTCATAGAGAAGTTCAATGGGACTATATCAGTCCATTTAAGTCTCTTTATCAAGAGATCGGAGAGATGATCCAAACTCATCAGATGCGCACAAGCTTTCATCCCAATCAATTCACGCTTTTTACTAGTGATAAACCCCATGTAACGGATAATGCTGTGAAGGATATGGAATACCATTATGCGTTATTAGAAGCGATGGGTTTGGAGAAAGAAGGTCACATCAACCTTCATGTTGGGGGAGCATATGGAAATAAGGAAGCAGCTGTTGCACGATTTCATGATAATCTGAAACAACTTCCAACTCAGATAAAAAAACAAATGACTCTGGAAAATGATGATAAGACATATACGACATCTGAGACGCTTGAGGTATGCGAAAAAGAAAGTATTCCCCTCATGTTTGATTATCACCATTATTTGGCCAATCACGAGCAAGAGGAGAAGCTGGATGAGTTGCTGCCAAGGTTCTTTGATACATGGAAAGGGATGGGCGTACCGCCGAAAATCCATATCTCATCGCCAAAATCAGAAAAAGCTTACCGCAGTCATGCAGATTACGTCAGCCTTGATTATATAAAGCCCTTATTAAAAATACTCAAGACACTCGATGAACCGGTTGATTTTATGATTGAGGCAAAAGCAAAGGATCGAGCATTGCTTCAGCTTGTTGAAGAGATAGCGAACATACGGGGGGTAAAGCGGCTGGGGGGAGCTATGGTGAATTTGTAATAGAACCATCCAGGTGAATCTGTACCGGATGGTTTTTTATGTTATAAGAGCACGTGAAAACGAGGAAAGGCCAAACTTAGTCTTCTGACTACTAGAGTTAAAGTATGTGTTTAGCTTCCATGAATCGCTGAATACCTGTAAATAATTCAACTCCAAAAAACAGTAGCGTCGACCATAGAAGAAAATCAGGGAAAAGCAGCATAATACTGAATAAAATAAACCCCTCTGTCCTTTCAGCCACCCCAGCTTGATAGTAAAATGATTTGATTCCAGCTTTCTCAGAGACAGCGCCGACCACTAGAAAGATTGTCATGGAAACGACAATAGAAACACTGAGTAAGAGCAGTGGAAACATCACTTCAGGATGCACATAGGCAATGGCTACGATTATTGCAATTTCTACGACTCTGTCAAATGTAATATCCATAACCGTCCCAAATGGTGAGGTTTTTGTGTGTCTCGCCATCGTACCGTCAACGGCATCTAAAAACCCTGATAGCCATAACATGAGTACTGCAAGGACAGGGTATCCAAGTACATAAAAAACGCTAGTCGAAACGCCAATAATCAGGGCAGCAATCGTAATTTCATTCGCTGTTCGTCCTTTGTTAAGGAAAAAGGAAGCAGTTTTATCAATTGAAGGCTGAACATATTTTCTCGCATGAGTATCTAACAAGACGAACACCTACTTTTCTTCATGATCCAATCCTAACCATTCTTTTACCCTCGAGCGAAACAAATAACTCATCCCAAGGAGTATCAGGACTCCAGTCACGGCTAGAAAAATTAATCTTCTATCACCAGAAGCTATACTTGAACCCAGCAGTCCGTAGGCGGTAGCACCAGGCAGGACTCCAAGCATAGTGGCAGCAAGGTAGTGACTAAATCGTACTCTGGCAAACCCTGAAGTATAACAGAGTAAATCAAATCCTATTAAAGGAAACACGCGTAAAATTAAGACGTAGAGAAATCCATGTTCTCTGATCCTTTCTTGAAATGGCTCAGACCAGGACAAGGCATGCCACTTGATCATAGATTTTCCAAACAGCTGACCGATCCAATACCCTGTCATGGCTGCTGCTGTTAGTCCGATCCATATATATAATATTCCAGGCCAGGCCCCGTACGAAAGCCCAGCAGTCATTGAAAAAATAGTGGTCGGAAAGAAAATGAAGGGACCTAAGGAATACATCACCCAAAATATGACCGGAGACAACCATCCGAAGGAGAGAATAAAATCGCGGATCTCATTTGGAGTGATGGACCATTTAAAATAGACAAAGTAAATAATCGTGACAATGAGAAAGGCGGCTACGAAAAATCTAATCCAGTATTTTTTATGGCTCATCGCTACACTTCCTTCTTGCGCCAGTACGTATATTTTATATTATACATGCCATGGAATAGTTACGGTTATTTAAGTCCGATCAATTCTATTACAAAGTGGTAAGAAACGGATGGATAATAACTGGAAAAGGAGCCAGGGAGGCTGGTAATGCTGGAAAGAATTAATAGTGAAAACCGCTAGAATGCTATGTTACCGTATAATAGATAAATTTTAAGGAGGTATAGCAAAATGTTAAAACGTTTGCTTATCACAGGCTTAACGATAGCTTGCGCACTTTCCTTTTCCACTCCCGCGCATGCGCATGCTCAACAAAATGTCCACACCGTCCAGAAGGGCGAGTCCCTATATAAAATTGCTAATAAATACGGAATTTCAGCCCAACAATTGCAAGCCGTGAATGACAAAAACAGTACTATGATCTACCCTGGCGAAACACTGGAACTTCCTGTCATGCTTGACGAGTCAGAGAAGGACTTGCTTGCGCGTTTAGTGGAAGCAGAAGCTAAAGGCGAAAGCTATGCAGGGAAAGTTGCCGTAGCCACGGTAGTCCTTAACCGCGTAGAAAGTGATCGTTTCCCAGATACGTTGTACAACGTCATTTATGATGGCATTCAGTTCTCGCCTGTATTAAATGGAACGATTAACAATCCTGCAAGTCAGGAATCTAAAAAAGCCGTACAAGAAGCACTAAATTACCAGGGGTTTGACCGAGAGTCTTTATTCTTTTATAACCCTGGAAAAGCATCCAGTGACTATCTGAGCAATCAAGAAGTAACAACTGTCATTGGTAACCACGTCTTCTTAAGATAAAACGAAAAGCAAGCATGCCCGGCATGCTTGCTTTTTTATGTTCTTCTTGGAATAGGATGAGCAATCTTTGCGAGAACCTTTAATATCTGCAGCCTAGGCGAAGTCAATGCTTTTCCTAAAAGTTCGTTATGGAGAGATTTGACCGCTCTGTCCAATTGCTCATTGGAGGAATGTTCAATAAGACGTCTTAACGTCAGCGAGTCATGATATTTCTGATATATACTCTTTGTCTGTTTTTCATAGCTTTCTAAACCGCAAATATCTTCCGCTGCGTAAATCCCCGTTAGTAAAGCTGTAAATTCTCCGAAGCCGATGAACGGAGAAATGCAACCTAAGCAATTCCCTGTGAAAAACGTGTTACCGATACGAGGGTAGGCTGCCTTTCCAACCATGAAATCTTTTAAAGAGTAGTTACTCGAGATCGTTAATTTCTGCTGCAGGGACTTCTGTACAAATTCAAGGCACTGTTCCCATAACTTCTCTTTATCTCGCTCTTGGTTTTCAGAATACTGAGGGTACACAAGGATAAGGCTTGCTTCCGTTTCTGAATGAGGCAAAAGATAAGACATTCCTTTTGGCGCAAAGTCATTGTTGAACCAAGTGTGGATGTCGTTTCGTTTAAATTCACCAGATACCGTCGCGCCCCTGAAGGAAGCTTTATAGGAAACCTCAAATGGCTGAATTTTTTGAACGTCCATAGGATCACCCGTTGCGAGAATTACATGAGTGTATTCTTTTGAGATCTCTTCATAGTTCACCTCAGCGTTAAAGTGAATCGGAGACTTTATTTTTTCTGCAAGCTGCTTTTCATAGGAATCCGGGTGCTTTCCACGCATGTTTATGAAGCCTAGATTACCATGTAAACTAGCTGTTTCATTCTTAGAATAAATCTGAGTTCTGCTAATGTTACTTGTGGGTTTTAAGTGAAGATCATAATTTTCGCTTAGGAACTGGATGTAGTCTTTAATAGGGGTGTGAAAGATCGACGAAACTCCTTCAGCATAAACCATCCTGTCTCCGACCATCCCTCTTTTTTCAAAGATATCTGCCGAGTAACCATGTTTTTCTAACGTAAGGGCGCAGGTTAATCCAGAGAAACCCGCTCCCATGATAGCGATTTTCATCGGAACCCTCCTATCTTGTTCCGATTAGTTTCTTCTTTAACAAAAAATTATATGCAAAGCTTTTCGCTAACTGGCATCTTCCTCTTCATGAAACAGCTGAATGTCTTTTTTCTTCGTCCGTTTTTTATAGACCCTATTCACGTAGTCATCCGTCAATTGTGCAATCTCCTTGTGTAAGAAAAGAAGAGGGATGATGTTTGCCAACAGTACAAAGGCCAACAAAAGATCTAAGAACTGCCAAACGAATTTCAATCCACCTATGGCTCCTACAAATACGGATAAGATGTAAACGATTCTCATACCTTTGGCAAATTTCAAGTTGAATAGATATTCGGCTTGTTTCTCTCCATAAAAGGTTAGGACTCCGATTGTCGTTACAACAAAGAACAGAAGAAATACAGTGATGAAAGCACCGCCAAAAGCGTCACCAAATTCGGTGCCGATCGCTATGTTAATCATATTGGAAGCATCGCTACCACCAACTTCTCTCCAGGCGCCTGTCACTAAAACAGTCAAACCGGAAATTGTACAGATGACAATTGTATCGACAAATACGCTGAAGATTCCCCATAGGGCCTGTCTTGATGGATGGTCGGTTTTCGCTGCTGCGTGAGCAATAGGGGCTGTTCCTATTCCAGCTTCATTTGAATACAAGCCTCTCGCTGTACCCCAACGTAAAGCTTGAGCAATTCCTGCACCTGCAAATCCGCCGGCCGCTGAAATAGGTGTGAATGCGTGGGTAAAGATAAGGCCGAAGACATTAGGAAGTTGATCAGCGTTGACTACTATTACGTAGAGACAGACGCTAATATAAATCAATACCATACCTGGAACCATTTTATCGGTTACTTTGGCAATTCGTTGTATTCCTCCAAATACGACAATGGCTATAGCTGCACACATAACAGCTCCTGTGATATATACAGGCCAGCCGAATGCTCCCTCTGTTTGGGTGGCGATCGAGTTAGACTGCACCATTGTACTTGGGATCAATTCGAGCATCAGGAAAAAAGCAAAGGCGCTAGATACCCATTTCCAGCCAAGGGCTTTTTTTATGTAGTATTGTGGGCCCCCGACCCAGATATTTTTCTCATTCTTTTCCCTGTATTTCATTCCAAGCAGAATCTCGGAATACTTTGTGGCCATGCCGATCAACGCCACTAGCCACATCCAAAATAAAGCACCAGGCCCACCTAGCGAGATGGCGATAGGCACCCCGACAATGTTTGTAGCACCTGCTGTAGAGGCTAATGCTGATGTAAATGCTTGAAAGGGAGTGATCGTTCCTTTTGCTTTTGTCTTTTTGAAGATTTGTCCGATGGTTTGATGGAGGACGTGCCCGAAGAAACGAAATTGAAAGAATTTAATTCTAATGGTAAGGAAGATACCTCCAAAAATTAAAATAGCGGATAGCAGGTAAATCCAAAGAAAATCGGATACCGTTGAAATAAGTTCCACAATTGAACTCCATAATTGTCCCAATAAAAGGACCTCCTTCGATTTTATAACAATTTTATCCCATATATTCCCTAAACCGACCGTTTTAAACAAAAACTGGAATCTAATTTTATGAGAATTATGATGAATCAAGTATGATAAAGGTATATGAAGTCATAGGAGGAGATGCTGCTTGATCATAAGTAAAGAACAGTTTAGTAATCATAACATGAGCAAACTGATCAAAGGTGCTGTCGTACCAAGGCCAATCGCCTGGGTATCCTCAGTCAGTGCTTCCGGTGTTCGAAACCTTGCACCATTCAGTTTTTTTACAGTTGCATCTATGGATCCGGTTACTCTTTGTTTTTCTGTTGGGAGTGTGGACCGTGAAAAAGATACATTGACGAATGTAAAGGAAAAGAAACAATTTGTCGTCAATATCGTATCTGAATCGCAGGCAAATCAAATGCATGAAAGCAGCAAAGCTTATACCCCAGAAGAGGATGAGTTTTCGATCGCAGGAATAAAGGTAGATAAGGGTGCGTTCGTTGATGTGCCTAAGGTTGCTGATGCACCTGTGAGTATGGAATGTGAACTGGACCGGATTATAGAATTAGGATCGAACAGTCTTATTCTAGGAAAAGTCGTTGGCTATCATATTCAAGATGAGGTTTATATGGAAAAAGATAAGGTCGATCCTTATCACTTAAGGCCTGTCGGTCGAATGGCTGGCGATTACAGTTATATACGTGAATTTTACACGCTGCCAAATGAAGATTTGTCCAAATAACAAAAGCACCCTTATCGGGGTGCTTTTTTATTTTTTTCATAGTAATACGTATCGATTTATTCAGGATAATAGCAGGACCGTGGGAGACTCGATTCAGAGATAATTTTGGTTTGAGGGTTTCCTTTATTATGACCAGTGCTTGGAGAACCGAAAAATGGTTCGCTTTCCGTGGGCATGCGCTGAGCCTCCTCGAGTTAGCGCTCTCCGGGGTCTCACCTGTCATGCTCATCCCACAGGAGTCTCACCATTTCCCGGATCTCCTAGCTGTTATCTTGAGTTAAGGAAACGTCCTTGAAGTGAGAAATACTTGATATTATCACGTCTACCTATATTGAAAAGTAAGCGACAAAAATTAAATCGATAACTTTATCATTTGTAGACTTTTGATACTAAAAATCATGCTGGTGATACATGGGCCGTTTCTAATTAACATATGGTTTGGATGGAAAATGTCGAGACTCCCGAGGGAGAAGGGACTAGGCGAGACCCCACAGAGAGCATAAGCGAACGAGGAGGCTTGCCAGTTCCCCCGCAGGAAAGCGAGTCATTTTCCAGCCAATCCCTACTCCTAATATGGTAACGGCTCCAGAAAGTCTATGAATTGAGTCTTCAGGATAAGGGGGCTGTAGTGGGAGGAAGGAAAGAGTTTCAAAAAAACTGAAAAAGTCCTTTCCAAATTTAAGTAAATTAGCTATACTACTAACTGTACTATGAATATTAATACAGTTAATACAGTAAACATAGATTAGCAGGACGGGGGTGTGTACATGTTCGAACTCGACGTTAGAAGTCGAAAACCCATTTACGAACAACTGGTAGAGAAATTAAAACAGCTCATTATTAACGACGTATTGAAAGAAGACGAAAAACTTCCTTCTGTTCGAGACCTTGCACAGCAGCTCACAATCAATCCCAATACTATCCAGAAAGCATACAGAGAGCTTGAATCACAAGGTTATATTTACTCGGTGAAAGGCAAGGGAAGTTTCGTTAATCCTGTCCAGCCGTCCAAAAATGCGGAGGAGTTGAAAAAAGTGAGAGAAGAGTTGAAGAAATTGTTTGCTGAGGCCATTTATCTTGGGATGACTTCAGAAGAAATCGAAGCGCTTCTCCATGAAGTCCAAGGAGGGGAACAAGATGATTGAGGTTAAAAGTGTAGATAAATCTTATGAGAAGGAAAAAATCCTTAAACATGTAAGTTTCCATGTGAAAAAAGGATCCATTTACGGTCTGTTAGGCTCAAACGGTGCAGGAAAGACCACATTGATGCGAACGGTTGCTGGGATTTTAAAACAGAATACGGGAACCGTACGTGTTTTGGATGAACTGATTTTCGAAAATGACAAAATCAAGCAGCGAATGGTTTTCTTGCCGGATGCTCTATATTTTTTACCACAATACACAGTGAAACAAATGGCTAACTATTATCGCGGTATATACGAGAATTGGAATGAAGAACGTTATGAGAGATTAAAGCCACTCTTTAATTTGAATGAAAATAAAAAGATCAGTCAATTTTCAAAAGGTATGCAAAGACAAGTGGCTTTTTGGCTGGCTATGTCAGTCATGCCAGATGTTCTGATTTTAGATGAGCCGTTTGATGGTCTAGATGCTGTGATGAGAAAGAAAATTAAAAACTTGATCTTTCAAGATGTGGCAGACCGTGAGATGACGGTTCTTATCTCTTCTCATAATTTGAGAGAGGTGGAGGATATTTGCGATCACGTCGGTATCCTACATAATGGCGAATTGCTTCTTGAACGAGACCTTGATGATTTAAAAGAAGACATCCATAAAGTGCAGGTGGCATTCAAAGAAGGAAATGAACAGATCTTAAGGAGTGATCTGAACATTGTATATCAAGAACGTCGCGGCAGTGTGCTGCTTTTGATTGTAAAAGGAAGCGAAAGAGAAGTCAGTAAGATCATCAACCGATTCAATCCGGTTGTATATGACCGTCTTCCGCTTACGTTAGAGGAAATCTTTATTTACGAAATGGGAGGTGCCGGTTATGCCATTGAAAACGTCCTCGTTTAGAAAAGAATTGTTCAAGCAGGACTTTCGAAATGTAGGCTGGATTAGTATTGTTTATTTGCTTGGCCTTTTCTTCACTATCCCCTTGCAGTTGATGATGGCTCTCAATTCAGAGTATGGGGTTGAACCTAGTGATGCCGGGTTATTTTCTACAACATTCACGTTTGAGATCCAAGCCTTCTTTTTGTTTATCATGCCGGTGTTGATGGCGATCTTTCTTTTTCGCTACCTGCATGTGAAAGAGGCTTCTGATTTTATTCATAGTCTGCCTGTACGAAGAGAAAAGCTATTTAACTATCATTTGGGCTCAGGGTTGTTTTTGTTAATCCTTCCAATATTAATGATTAGTTTTATGCTCCTACTGTTTCTCTGGCTTGTTGATGTGTCTGACTTTTATTCGTTTAGTGAATTAGGATATTGGACGTTACTAATGGTCACCGTTTCCGTACTTACTTTTATGGCTGGCGTGTTCGTCGGCACCTGGACAGGGTTATCTGCTGTTCAAGGTATCCTGACTTATATCCTGTTGCTGTTTCCAGCTGGGTTTGTGCTGCTCGTTTCCTATCACATTCATTTTTATGTGAATGGGATTTCAGCGGGGTTAGTCATGGATAGCTCATTCCAAAGGTTTTCTCCGATTGTAAATGTATTAGAGTACTATCCTTTGCGAAATGAGTCAGAGTATCTCCCTGTCGGCTATCTGGATCTGGGAATATACGTTGTTCTCAGTCTTGTTTTTTACGTTCTAGCCCGACTCATATACCAAAAGCGTCAGCTAGAATCAGCTTCTTCTGCCGTTACATTGACTTCTTTAAAACCCGTACTCAAATATGGAATGACGTTCTGTTTTGCGCTTGTTGGCGGGTTGTACTTCAGTGACTTGCAAAATACTTATTCTTGGATTATCGCTGGATATGTCTTTGGGGGAGCATTGGGTTATCTCCTTTCAGTCATGTTGATCGAGAAAACGTGGAGAGTTTTTTCCATGAAGCAAGCGAAAGGTTTGGCTGCCTACGGGGTCTTGACAGCTCTATTAATCACTGTTCTTCCGCTTTTCTGGTTGAATTATGAATCGTATGTTCCGGAGAAATCTGAAATTGAAGCGGTGTTTTTTGGCAATGGATATCACCATTACGAAGACACCTTGTCCCAAAATGATCCTTCCTTAATTCGAAGTGAAGAAGGGATAGCTGCTGTACGTCAATTACACAGAGAGTTTATAAACAAGGATCAGTCATTAGATCGAGGAGATAGGTTCTATTTTATTGCTTATCAGTTGGAAGATGGGGAAGAAGTTTATCGTTACTATGAAGTTGATAAATCGCTCTTTAATGAAGAACTTGCACAAGTTTCAAAAGTGAAAGAATATAAGGAATTGAACTATCCTGTTCTGAAAACAAAAGCAAGTGAAGTTCAAAAAGTAACGCTTGAACCGCTCTATTCGGAGGCTCCAAAGCCTGTAAATCTGCTAGATTCTGAAAAGATTGAAAGCTTTTTAGAAAGCTATCGAAAAGACCTTTATAACTTATCCTATGAAGAAATGGCTTATCCGCGAGGTTTAAGAACTGATGGGAATTTGGTCATAGAGGGAGAGGACAGTGAGTACATCTCTATCTATCCTTCTTATAACAACACGATCAAGTGGTTAAAGAATGAAGGAATTTATGAGCAAGTGATCATTCAGCCAAAAGATATCGCTCGTGTTGAAATTCTGCCCTGGGGTAGTCCTGGGAATGTGCCTGACCGTGTGGCCTACGAACAAATGAAATCGCAAGGGAATGAGGCCTGGACCGTAACGGAAGAAGAAAAACTCTCTCAGGTGATGAAAGGTTCGCACGACAGAGGCAATGGCGAGTACTTAGTTGGTGTTTATTACGAACATGATCCCAACTTTTATGACGTTTTGAGCTTTACTGAAGAGGACGCTCCTGAATTTATAAAAAATCATTTCAAGCAATGAAGGAGAACAAATCATGAAGATTGACTTTACTGATTTATATAACCAGCATTATCATCGTGTTTACTATGCAGCTGTTAAAGTAACGAAGGATCCTGCCAAGGCCGAAGACGTGCTCCAAGAAACGTTTATAAAAGCTTATGAAAAATTAGGAGAGGTGCAGGAAGAGAGGAAGCTTGGAGCTTGGCTTTCAACCATTGCTTCCAGGAAGGCGATCGACACGCTTAGAAAAGATAAGAAGCTGGTTATGTTGCCGATCGATGAGCTGCATAGTCTCCATTCCTCTTCGAATTTTGATAGCTCTGATGTTGAAGCTGAGTTTAACCGCATTGATCTCGAAGAGCGTATGAAGAAAAAAGTCAGTACGCTTGCTCCAAAATTGAGAGTTGTTTTTCAACTTAGCTATTATCAGCAGTTAAATGAAAAAGAGATTGCCAGTAAACTAAATGTGACTTCTTCAGCTGTAAAATCAAGACTTCACCGGGCGAGACAGACGATGAAAGCTTTAATGGCTGAAATCACAGGCCATAATTATCCGGCCTAAATAAAAAAGGTTCCACATAGTGGAGCCTTTTTGGTTGTTTTAAGGTCGATCTCTGGAAAAGACTTTCATAAAATCGTTTTGAAATTGTTCCATGCTAAAATCAAGCATGATTTGATTTACAGGGTAGGTTGGGACCATTTCTGGATCTGGACGGAAATCAGCGAAGGTCATTCCATTTGCAAGCCCATCTGTCACAACAAATACTTGTTTTTGGACGAGTAGGAAAGATGCCTTGTCTGTCAGATAAGAGAGTAAGGTCACATCATGTAAGGGGGCACCTTGGATGCCCGGGATAATCTCTTTATACTTGTTGCTGTAAAAATCCATAATCGGTTTCAGAATTGGGGTGAAAGGAGTTTGAGTGTATGTAGAAAGGTGATCAATCATTTTATTTGAGATTATCGCCCGATTGCTGACATTGAGAGGGACAAACGTCATGTTCTTACCCTTTGAGGCAACCACCCAGGCTGCTTGTGAATCTCCACAAACGTTGGCTTCAGCAAGCGGGGTCCAGTTTCCTGGTACCAAAAAAGCACCGCCCATAATTAAGATGTCTTTAACTTTTTGCTGAATCCAGCTTCCTGTTTCAATAAACACCCTCGCAAGTGAGGTCAGTCTCGATAAATTGACTATCGTCAGCTCTGGCGCGTACTGTTCAATTAACTCATAGATTTTATAAAATGGATAGGGAAGAGGAGGCTGCACGTGAGTTAAATCAAGTCCTCCAATACCTTTATACCCATGGATCTCAGGGAATAATTGTGGATCTGTTCCTGAGAGAGGCGTAGAGGAGCCATTAATAATAGGAATGTCCTCTCTGTCGGCAAGTTTAAGCAGAAAGTTTGTATTTCTGCAGGCTGCACTATGGCTGACATTTCCATAATCACAAACAATGCCGACGACTTCTAGCTCGGGATGAAGAAGGGCGTACATGATAGCAAAGGCATCATCTACACCAGGGTCAGCGAAGATTAGGATTTTTTTCATAGGAGCACTTCCTAATATTTTACTTTTATAACATTCTACTTTTCTAAAAGGAAGTTTATGTATCTAATACGTCCAAATAAAAAACTGTCTCTTAAAGAGACAGTTGGTTTGATTTAAACTTCAGGAGTGGGGGTTGGTTCTGCATAATCTTCACCATAAGTTTGATCGATATCTTGTCTGATTTGTTTGATGGATTTTCCTTCTTGATGATCAATGATGGACTGTGCAGCGATTTCTAAACAGACACCACATTTAGTTGCGTGGTCATCCCAAACAACGGATCCATCCTCTTTATTCTCATGAATGAAGCAGTCATAATTGTTTTTGTGACCAACACTTTCTCCGCATCCGCAATAGCAAGGCATGTTCTCTAAGAGATCCTTATTTTGCGAAACGGCGGTATATAGTGTTTGCATGTCTTCGCTTTTATCATTAAGGAATGCGGGCAGTTTATCCTTATCGGCTGTTTCTTCACGTAGATCTCCGTTCACATGTTCGGTGTTGGTTTCCTCACCGCTTTGCGAGGTAGAGTCCTCGTCCGAGCTGCAGCCAGTCAGAAAACTACCGAGGATTAAGCCAATAATAAGAATTCCTTTCCATTTCATAGTAAGCACCCTCTTTAAAAATATCTAAATCTATCATAAAGAGAGCCATTTGAAGAATCAATCCTTATTAAAGAAATTACTCTTTTAGACACATTTTATTTACCGAACGAGGATAAGAATTTGACGCGATCTCCCATAGGGGGGGGATTATTATCGACCAGGGCCACTTCTAAAACAGCAGGTCCTTTCGTTGATTGCAGGTGATCTAATGTTGCTACTGTCAAATCTTCCAAGCTTTCTACTCGAGCGCTCGGAACTCCAAGAGAGGCAGCCATTTGAGATATATCTACAGGTTCCTGGCCAAAGCGTTCATGGGCGCGTTTATATTGGAGAGCGTGTCCATGATGGACCATACCGAGCCTCGCGTTATTCATTACAATAAACAGGACAGGGATTTGATATTCTTTCGCTGTTAGGATCTCCATCCCGTGCATGAAGAAACAACCATCACCGGTAATGCTCACTACAGGGCGGCTAGGATCGGCAAGTTTGGCTCCGATTGCACTGCCAATACCGCTTCCCATTGCTCCAAAATGGACATTGATATCGAAGGAATCCTCACTTCCTACATTCATATGGTGGATGACATAAGCCATGAACTCTCCGATATCGATAGTATATCTAGTAGAGGAAGGCAGCTTATCCTGTAACGACATTAAAACATTATAAGTATTGTATTCATCCGTAAGGGTCTGAGGTTCACGTTCATTTATTAAATCTCTGCGTTGTGACCATCCTAATCCATTCAACCCTGTAATCAAGGAGGAGACGGTCACAGAAATATCCCCATGGATGGCTAGGTCCACTGCATACTTCCGATTAAACACAGAAGAGTCAAAGTCGACTTGAATAGTGTAACGTTCTTTTGTGATATTTGTATTATAGTTGTTTGTTGCTGTTTCACCCAGGCTTGAGCCTAATATGAGCACAGCTTCTGTTCGGATGTCATTAATCAATTCTGACGCTGTCTCGTGGCCAGCGAAACCGAAGATGCCTCTTAGCAAGGGGTGATCGTCTGGAATTAACCCTTTAGCTTGTGGGGATGTAACGATTGGCCAATTTAAGGTTTCGGCAAGCTCCAGCACATCACCGACAGCACCACGGATCCCTTGTCCCAAAAAGATGTAGCCATCCTTAACAGAAGCTAACTGTTTGACTGCTTCATGAATGAGCTCATCTTCTGGAAGAAGTGGTTGTCGAGCAGGGAATACTGGGGTTGTTGGTGGAGCTAAGTCTGTTAGTTGAACATCAATCGGCATAGCGATATGAACAGGACCTGGGACTCCCGTTAATGCAATTTCAACAGCTTTATGAATTTCTGGCAGAAGATCTTCCGCATGATCGACACGTTTACTGTATTTGGTCACGGGCTGGTAAAGAGGGTCAGCGTGTAGTTCTTGAGATGCGTTAAGACCAACTGTATTTACAGGTACAGCTCCAGTTAAAAATAGGACAGGAAGGTGTTCGCGCATGGCGTTTGCCGCTCCAGTAATAAGGTTTGTCCCTCCTGGACCGCTGCTTCCGATACAAACTCCTAACGATTGTGAATACTTGGCGTAAGAAGCAGCCATATAGGATGCCGCTCCTTCATGTTTCGTAATGATCGGTGTAATCGATGGAGTATCGTAAAGTTCATCAAAGAAAGCATTAACGGATCCAGCAGGAATACCGAAGATGTAGGATATGTCACCTGAGACGAGATAATCCAATACAGCACGAACTGATTTCATTTATTTTTCCCCCTTTTTATTAGAGATTTTAGTGTATTTCTCCACAAACTGGTCTGGCAGAACAGGACGGCTGAAGTAAAAACCTTGAATGAGATAGCAGCCGTTATGCTTAAGGAAATCTATTTGTTCTTTTGTTTCCACACCTTCCGCTATGACATCGAGCTGAAGGCTTCTAGCTAACGTGATAATCGTATTCGTTATAGCTGCGTTATTGTCATTGATGGTAATGTCATCGATGAAGGTTTTATCTATTTTTAAGGTGTCGACAGGAAAATCTTTTAGGTATCCAAGCGAAGAAAATCCTGTACCAAAATCATCGATGGAAATTTTGACTCCAAGTCTTTTCAAAGCTTGAATCATTGATAACGTTTTTTCAGTATTATGGATGATCAAATTTTCCGTAAGCTCTAGTTCAAGGTTTTGAGGGGGGAGATCTGTCTCCTCTAAAATCCTCTTAACAATACTTATTAGATCATTTTGTTTGAATTGCTGAGGAGATAAGTTAGCTGATACGGAAAGATTAGTTAACCCGTTGTCGTACCATTCTTTCATTTGCCTGCAGGACTCCTCCAACACCCATTCTCCCAGTTTAGTGATCAAGCCTGTTTCCTCTGCAAGAGGAATGAAATCTTTAGGAGGCAGCAGTCCAAGAGAAGGGTGCTTCCATCGTATGAGAGCTTCAACTCCAATAATTGTGTGAGAACGCACATCGAATTTAGGCTGATAGTAAAGCGTGAATTCATTTCCCTGGTCCAGCGCTTTGTACAAGTCGTTTTCCAGTCGAATGGTTTCCAGGGAACGGTTTTCAATATCTGGGGTGTAGACTTGATACTGATTTCCTGTCATTTCTTTTGCTTTGTACATGGCAACGTCTGCGTGTTTCACAAGTGTTTCCGCAGTGATCCCGTTGTCTGGATAAAGGCTAATTCCAATGCTTGTTTTAATGGCGATCTCTTGATTGTTGATCATAAAAGGATTGGAAAAAGCGTTAAGAATTCCTTTTGCACAATGGATCGCTTCGTTCTGTCCATCTACACTTGGAAGCAGGATGATGAATTCGTCTCCACCCTGCCTTGAAACTGTCGCTTCCTTCGGGATAACCTTTTCCAGACGGTGGGCCACTTCTTTGAGAACAGAGTCTCCGAACCCATGACCAAACGTATCATTGATTTTTTTAAAGCGGTCCAAATCAAGAAACAAAATCGCCATAGATCTGTTATGCATTTGCGAAAATGTTAAGGCTTGGATCAGACGGTCCTGGAATAGAACACGATTAGGGATGTTAGTAATACTGTCGTAGTACGCATGGTATCGAATCTTTTCCTCCATTTGCTTTCGGGACGTCACATCTTTAAACGTAGTGACATAGCCGACCGTTTTATCTTCCTGTCTTTGGGGAGTAATCACATATTCGACAGGGAAAAGCTCCCCGTTTTTTCGAATAAAGTATTCATCGGTGTGAGAACGATTTTTTTTGCTTTTTTCGTAGGAAGCAAAATCATAAAATTGATCCATCGCCAACAACTCTGATTTTAGGATGGAATAAAAACATAATCCGATCACTTCATTTTCATAGTCATACCCAAGAAGTTCGGTAGCTGAAGGGTTGGAAAAAGTGATCCTTCCTTTGAGATCCATACCGAAGATGCCCTCTCCTGCTGAATTCAAAATCAATTCTTTTTCCTGACTTATTTGTTTAAGTTCCGTAAAAGCCCCTTCAAGCTCCTTATTCTTCTGCCGTAATTCAGACGTACGCTGCTGGATGATTAATTCTTGTTTTTCCATATAAATTAAGTTGGATAGTACAGGGGCTGTGGCATCCACAATGGATTCGGCTAATTGCATAGCTGAGCGTGAGAACGAATAGCCTTTTTCTTTCAAGTTCACAACGGTGATGGTCCCAAGAACCTCTCCGACAGCAACGAGAGGAATCATATACATCGCTTGGATTCCGAACACTCTGCAAGCGTCCTCGTTGACGCGCTCATCTTTGGAGACGTCTGGAACCATAAGCGATTGTTTCGTATCGATGACTTCTTTGAAAAGCCTGTCTTTCGAATGGTCTACTTTCAACTGATAATGTGTCTCCATCCATTCCTCTTCCGTCCAGTCACTATCTTTACTCAAGCTTGCAGGTCTGATCTGTCGTTCAGCAAAAGGGTCGACAAAATGTGCACCTATGTTTTGATTGTTCAACACTTTTCCTAAGTAAAAGAAACAGCGATCCAGCGCTTCTTGTAAAGATGAACATAGAGAGAGGTCGCGAGTAACATTTAATAACAACTGTTTTTCTTCTATTAGTGCTTGTTTCCTAGTTAAGTTGTTCGCATTCCTGATGGCGACAGCAGCCATATTGACGTAAGCTTCTACAGACTCAATCTCTGATTGGGTGAGATTCATCGGAATGCCGTAATCAAACAAGTAGACAAGACCATAGAGCTCTTGTTCGTAATAGATGGGGGAGACGAGTAAAGATTTGATTTTAAAAGCTTCAACCGCGCGTTTGTCCGGACGGCTGTCTTTGGATGTATCGGGAATGTAAATAGAAGTACGTGTTTCAATGACTTCTTTCATCAGAAGGTCATATTCAGGATCGACGACGTGCATATCCAGTGTCATTCCGTTAATCACTTCCGGTTTCCCAACATACCCCCTAAACGTTCCGTCTTCCTGGGGTAAGTAAATTCCGACTGAATCACATCGCATGATTTCTTCGGATATGGCTGTAACCACGTGCTGTAGGACTTCGCGTAAATCAAGCTTCATATTGATCAGCTTAGTGATTTCTGCAAGACGAGAATATCTGCTTTGCTCTTCAGCCATTCTTAACCCCCCTAAAAGACTCCATATTTTGATAAAGTTCGACTTCTGTATCGATATTCCTGCTTTTTTTACTTGTTTTTTCCTTTATAAAAAAGAAAAGGCACAAAAGTTGTGCTTTTGTGCCTAATTTCTATAAATAGGATAGCATTGTGCCGCCTGCGACACCAATGAGTACAATCGCCCACGCAGGAACTTTGAAAAAGTGTAACAAAGCAAATAAGATGGCGGCTAATGCAAAATCAGACCCATCAAGGATAGAACTTACGATGACAGGATCATAAAAAGCAGCAAGCAGGATTCCTACTACACTTGCATTTACTCCGGTCAAAATTCCTTGGAATGCTGGCCTTCTCCTAAGTTCATTTAAGAAAGGCAGCGCTGCAATTAAGAAAAGGAAAGAGGGAAGGAAGATTCCTGCCGTTGCCACAACAGCTCCAACCACACCTTCGATCATCGTTCCAAGATAACTGGAGAAAGTGAATAAGGGGCCAGGCACTGCCTGCGCCATTCCATATCCAGCTAGAAATTCGTTTGCTGTCAGCCAACCTGTTGGGACAACTTCTCGTTCAAGCATTGGAAGGACAACATGGCCCCCGCCGAATACAAGAGAACCGACACGGAAGAATGTATCAAACAACTGTATAAGTAAGTTGTCGGTATTTCTTGCTATAATCGGTAGTGTAATTAATAGAGTCACTAAAACACTGAGTGATATCATCCCTGCTTTTTTTGAAAAGGTGACAGGGAATGGCTGAATTTTAGATTCCGCTAAACCAGAGAACAGTTTTAATCCCAACAGTCCTGCTGCAAGAATCACTATAATTTGCATCCAGGCAGAAGGATATAACAGCAGGATGAACGCCGAGGCGAGTGCTATGGCAATCCTTGGCCGATCTGGGGTCAGTTTTTTACCAAGACCAATTAACGCGTGCAGGACAACCGCAGCGGCCACCACTTTCAGACTGTGAATGAATGGTGCATCACCGATATCATAGGTTTGATACATTAGTGCGAAAAGAATAAGTACTAAAATAGAAGGGACGGTGAATCCAATCCATGAGATAATTCCACCTAGCAATCCACCGCGCAGCATCCCGATCGAGATTCCGACCTGACTGCTGGCAGGACCAGGAAGGAATTGGCACAATGCAATAATATCTGCATAAGTCTTATCATCCAGCCATTTTCTTCTATCGATATATTCATCTTTAAAATAGGCCAGGTGAGCCACTGGTCCGCCAAAAGAGGTGAACCCAAGTTTTGTAGAGGCTTTGAATATTTCCAGTAAAGATCCCTTTGGCTTGTCCATTTAACTTTTCCTCCAATCTTCTTCTAAGACTTCCTGAGCAAGCTCTCTGACTTGCTGCTTGCCTTCTTCAAGGACTTTGCGCCCTTTATCTGTAATTGTGTAATACTTGCGGATCTTCCCATGAACGGTTTCTTCATATTTATGAAGCAGCCCATTGGCATGGAGGTTTTTCAATGTTGGGTAGAGCGTACCTGGACTGATCTCGTAGCCATGTGAGGCGAGTTCTTCCATTAGATAAGCTCCATAAATGGGTTCGACATCTGCGTGATAAAGAATATGAATCTTGATCGAACCTAGAAAAAAATCGCGAAGCATACAAACACCTCCAATATCGAAATCCGATATCATAGTACGATATTACAAGTGCAAATACAATAGTTTAATTAAAACCTTTACTTAATCTTTACGTTTCAGTAAGCAGTCTTGAATCTTTGGGTGAAACTCGATATACTTTATAGGTGATAATGATTCTCATTATTGACTCATTAAATGATTGATACCTATACATATATTGCTAAAATGGAAGAGGAGATTCGCATGAGTGAAGTGTTTGATGTAACCATCATAGGCGGTGGGACGACGGGGATGTATGCGGCTTTTTACAGTGGAATGCGCGATTTGAAAACGAAAGTCATCGAATATCAGCCGGATTTTGGAGGGAAAGTATCGTTTTTCTATCCTGAAAAGAAAATTTATGATGTCGGGGGCTTTCCCGGAGTGACTGGGGAAGCACTTGTAAAAGAGGTAGAAGATCAAGCGAACCTTGTTGACCCGGTAATGGCGAAAGGGGAGAAGATCAAGTCTATTGAGAAAACGGAAAACGGAACCTTTCGATTGGAAAACGATAGTGGAGGGGAACACCTCTCTAAAGCTGTGATCATCGCTTCAGGAATGGGTACTTTTGATATGCAGCCTCTTCAAGTAGAGGGCAGCGAAACCTACGAAAAAAAGCAGATCCATTATACGATCCAAAACAGAAAGCAGTATGAAGGGAAAAAGATAATGGTCATTTCTCAGAGCCGTGTCGGAATTGACTGGTCTCTTGCCTTAGAAAACATCGCAGATGAAGTTCATTTAATCAATCGCGTCGAAGAGTTCAAAGCCGTGTACGAGCATGACATGGATCAGTTGAAAGCCTCTTCTGTGAGCATTCATTTGAATCAGGAAGTGGAGAAGCTCAATGGAGACGGTCAAATAATGAAGAGTGTGACTATGAAGGACGGAGCTGAGTTAGAAGTCGATCACATCCTCGTTTATGAAGGCTTGAATATCGAAAAAAGCATGTATGCTGAATGGGGACTCGAAACAGAGAAAGGCCGAATTCCTGTCGGTACGGATATGTGCTCGAATATTGAAGGTATTTTTGTTGCTGGTGATGCCGCTATCTATCCAAGTAAAACGATGCTGATTGCTACTGGTTTTACAGAAGCCATGGCAGCGGTCAATAGTGCGGCCATGTACCTGGACCCCAAGGCAAAATCACAAGTGTATAGTACGGTGATCTACAAATATGCAGATCAATGAAAAAAGCCTCCCGTGTTTGGGAGGCTTTTTGTTTAATGTACATTAAAGTAGCGAGCTTCTGGGTGGGCGAATACCATGGCAGTTACAGACGCTTCAGGTTCCATCATGAAACCATCTGTTAATTCTACACCGATCTCTTCAGGTCGAATCAGCTGGAAGAGTTTCCTTTGGTCCTCCAAATCCGGACAAGCTGGATAACCGAAGGAATATCTCTGGCCCTGGTACTTGGCTGAGAAGCGTTCTTGCATCGTGAAATCAGTTGGATCAGGAAAGCCCCACTTATCCCGCATCAGCTGATGGATATGCTCGGCTAATCCTTCAGCAGTCTCAAGAGCAAGCGCCTGCAAAGCATGACTTTCCAAGTACTGACCGTTGTCTTTCAACTCAACGGCTCGCTGACGAATGCCTTTTCCAGCAGTGACGGAGAAGAAACCGACGTAATCCATTTCCCCGCTTGAAACAGAGCGCAAATAGTCTGCCAGACAGAGGAAAGGCTCCTTCGGCTGCCTGGGGAAGGTGAAGCGCTCAATGACGGTCGTTTTATCATTTGGATCGTAAATGAGGACATCATCTCCGTCTGATTGCGCAGGAAAGAATTGATAAATAGCTGAAGGTCTGATCCATTTCTCCACTTTTGCCTTCATCAATAAACCATCAACAACTTCTTTTAAACGTACAGCTTTTTCATTTTTCTCCGCTAATAGTTTCGAAAACCTGCCTTTTAGTCCAAGGTGATGACCAATTAACATTTGCATATTGATAAAAGGCTCGATTTGAGCAACAGGGTAATCTCTAATGATGTGCTTCTCGAAATCATGAGGGTGAAAAACAGGGACTGTTGTTGAAACCGTTGACTTTGGTTTTACAGCTACGGCTGTACCTCCTTCTGCAGATGGTGTTTGCACAGCAGTACGTGATAGAGCTTTTTCCTGTTTCTTTTTATGGTCATCCAGCAACTTTTCTCTGCTTTCTTTGTTACTCAGCTGATTTGATAAAGAGAGTCCATCCATGGCATCTTTGGCATATAAAACCGGACCTTCATATTCCGCCGAAATTTTCGTATTCGTAAATTTTCGGGACAAAGCAGCACCGCCGACTAAGATCGGTAATGAGATTTTCTGCTGCTTTAAATCTTGTGCTGTTAAAACCATTTGCTGAGCTGATTTTACGAGTAACCCTGATAAGCCGATTATGTCCGGCTTTTCACTTTGGACTTGTTTAATTAAATCGGAAGGTGTTACTTTGATGCCGAGATCGACAACTTCAAATCCGTTGTTGCTAAGGATGATTTCCACGAGATTCTTTCCGATATCATGGACATCTCCCTTAACCGTCGCAAGCAGCACTTTTCCTTTTTTATTCGAAGAATCCTGCTTCTCCATGTGCGGTTCGAGAAAAGCGACAGACGTTTTCATTACTTCAGCACTTTGAAGGACTTCTGCGACGATTAATTGGTTATCGTTAAATAACCGTCCAACTTCAGCCATACCGTCCATAAGTGGTCCGTTAATGATGCCTAATGGAGCATCGTATTTTTGGAGTGCTTCTTCTAGGTCAGGAAGAAGTCCCTCCTTTGTACCTTCAACGACGTAGTGGGCAAGGCGTTCTTCAAGTGTCATCGTTTCCGTCGGCACCTTGACTTCTTTTTTCTTCCCGCGATAAAAGGCTGTGAAGTTTGCGAGCGTTTCATCTGTTGTTTTGAAAAGCAGTTCGTCCGCCTGGTCGATTTCTTCTTGAGCAATTGAAGCATATCGCTCAAGCTTTTCCGTATTGACGATGGCGTAGTCCAATCCTGCTTTTGTACAGTGATAGAGATAAACGGCATTCAATACTTCTCTCCCTACTGGAGGAAGGCCGAAAGACACGTTACTAATACCTAAAACGGTCTGGCATTCAGGGAGGTGTTGTTTAATCAGCCGGATGCCTTCAATCGTTTCTTTCGCAGATCCGATGTACTGCTCATCCCCTGTGCCGACTGGGAATACGAGTGGGTCAAAAATAATATCCGAAGGGTTGAGGCCGTATTCACCTACGAGAATATCTCGGGAACGCTTTGCAATTTCAAGTTTTCTTTCTGCTGTTACCGCCATTCCTGTTTCATCAATTGTCCCTACGACTACGGCGGCTCCATATTTTTTGACTAAAGGGAGGACTTCTTTAAAGCGGTCCTCGCCATCCTCTAAGTTGATCGAATTGATAATCACTTTACCTTGTGAATAAGAAAGAGCTTTCTCAATGACTTTTTCATCGGTGGAATCGATCACAAGCGGAACCTTTACCTTATTGACGACATGCTTCATAAAAGCTTCCATATCGGCTTCCTCATCGCGATCCGGATCAGCAAGGCAAATATCGATGACTTGAGCACCTTTTTTTACTTGAGCTCTTGCCACTTCAGAAGCTTCTTCAAATTTTTCTTCTGCTATCAGACGCTTGAATTTGCGTGAACCGATAACGTTTGTGCGTTCTCCGACTAGAATAGGGCGACTGTCTTTGTCGTCGTAGATAAACGGCTCGATCCCTGCGACGGCATGAGGGTGAGAAGCTGGAGCCGTTCTTGGAGTCAGTGGTTGAACAGCCTCTGCAATAGCACGAATATGATCGGGTGTCGTCCCGCAGCAACCCCCAACCACGTTTAGCCAGCCTTTTTCAGCAAAACCGGCCACTTTAGTGGCTAGTGATTCTGGCGTTTCATGATAATTCCCTTCTTCATCTGGCAAACCCGCATTAGGGTAGCAGCTTACGTTCGTTGTCGCCAAGTCAGACAACGACCTTAAGTGATCCCGCATAAACTCTGGACCAGTCGCACAATTCAGACCTACCACCACTGGGTTCATATGTTCTAGTGATAAATAAAAAGCTTCAATATTTTGTCCAGCGAGAGTCGTCCCCATCGGCTCGATTGTTCCAGAAATAATGAGAGGAGGATTCGCGTTCAAAGCTTCCTTCGCTGCTGTGATTCCGAGGAATGCGGCCTTCACATTGAGCATATCCTGGGAAGTTTCTAACAAAAGAAGATCAACCCCGCCTGTAATCAGACCTCTTGCCTGCTCTTCGTAAGAATTTTTCAAAGCCTCAAAGGTAGTGCCGCCTGTTACGGATAATGTTTTCGTTGTAGGACCCATCGCTCCCGCAACGAACCTGGGCTGCTCAGGAGTAGAATAGCGGCTGGCCACTTCTTTTGCGATTTGTGCGGCCTTTATATTGATTTCCTCAGCTAAGTATCCGAGGTCGTATTCATCTAAAACGAGGTCTGTCGCCCCGAATGTGTTTGTTTCTATGATATCTGCTCCCGCTTCCAGATAAGCCGCATGAATGGAGTCTAAAAGAGATGGGTACGTGAGGTTCAGGTATTCGTTACAGCCATCATAAGCTTCTCCGCCAAAGTCTTCGGCAGAAAGGTCGGCTTGCTGAAGCATCGTCCCCATTGCTCCATCTAAGACGAGTATTTTCTTAGCCAGTTGTTCTTCAAATAATGTGGATCCCATCAGTAACCTTCCTTTCTTCGCGCTCTTTCGTTTTCTCCTGAATGTAATGAGTCAGCTCTACTGTCATTTCATAGCGGAGAAACGGGGTGATCAAATAGATCCCGTTAAATAAGTCCAGTGCTGTATCAATCAGTGATTTTGCAATCGCAATTCCTTCTTCTTGTGCTTTTTCACGATCATTATTCACATTCTCCATCCGTTCGAGAATATCAGGGGAGAGAGACATTCCTGGTACTTCATTATGAAGGAATTCAGCGTTTCTCAAGCTCGTTAACGGCATAATCCCGATATAAATCGGTGCCGATATATGTTTCGTAGCTTCATAGGTTTCAATGATCTGCTGCTGGTTGAAGACAGGCTGGCTGATAAAGTAATCCGCTCCATAAGACAACTTCCTCTCAAGTCGCTTGACTGCTCTGTTCAAGTTTCTCACATTCGGGTTGAAAGCAGCGGCTACGGAGAAAGAAGTCGATTGACCTAAGGACTTTCCAGAGAACGAAATGCCCTTATTCAACTGCTTAATATAGTGAATCAAATCAAAGGATGAGAGATCATAGACAGAAGTGGCTCCAGGGAAATCCCCAATTTTAGTTGGGTCCCCTGTGACGGCAAGCACTTCTGTAATCCCTAGTGTATGGAGTCCCATCAAGTGAGATTGCAAGCCTACGAGATTGCGGTCACGACAGGCGATATGAACTAAAGGATTGATTCCATATTTCGATTGAATGATCGATGCCATAGCTGAGTTGCTGATCCGTGGGGAAGCAAGCGAGTTATCTGCTAGTGTAACAGAGTCGACGCCTGCCTCCTGCAAAGCTTTTGCGCCTTCAAAAAATTTGTCTGTATTCAATCGTTTTGGTGGGTCGAGTTCGACTATAATGGAACGCCCTTTTGAAGCAAGCTCGTGTAAATGGGGAGGGCGGTTTTCCCTTTCAGCTACTTCAATGGCTTCTGGCTGTTTCACAGAAACATCTTTCTTTTCAATCGGTTTCTTGCCTTTGACTTTTTGTGCAATGGCTTCCACATGTTCTGGTGTCGTACCACAACACCCGCCAATTAAGCGGGCACCTTGTTCATATAAAGCTTGAGCGCTCTTTTGAAAGTAACCTGGTTCTGTAGAATAAACGAGACGTCCATCTTGAAAACCAGGAAGGCTGGCATTTGGATAAGCAGACAGGACGGCCTTTTCGGGCAGTGGTACTTCTTCGAGAGCTTGAATCATGTGATAAGGTCCAAGCCTGCAATTCACTCCAACAACGGATGCCCCCTTATCTTCAAGCTGCTTGAGCGCTCCTGTTAGGGAAGTGCCATCCTGGAGTACGCCCGGTTCATGCATCGAAACTTGAGCGATAATAGGTAGATCGGTTTCTTTTCTAGCAATCTCAATCACTGTAAAAAGTTCTTCCAGATCATAATAGGTTTCGAGCAGTAAGCCGTCGACTTTTTCAAAGAGTAAGCAGTAGAGCTGTTCACGGAAGCTGCGCTTTATCTCATCAAGAGAAACAGCTTGTTTTTGGATGCCTCGAATGCCTCCTAATGTTCCGACAACATAGGTGTCTGGGCCTGCCGCCTGTTTCGCTAATTTCACAGCAGCAGAGTTGATCTCCTTCACTTGATCCTCCAAACCATAACGCTGCAACTTGACGTAGTTCGCTCCGTACGTGTTTGTTTGAATCACATCAGCTCCGGCCTGCACATAGGCCTTATGAACATTTAACACTTCTTCTGGATGAGATAGATTCAATTCTTCAAAACAATGATCGATCCCATATGAGTAAAGAAGGGTCCCCATTGCCCCGTCTCCAATGAGTGTTTGGTGCTGTAACGCTTCATTTAGCTTCACGCGAAATCCCCCAATCTGCCACTTTTGGCCGCTGTTCCAAATATTGAAAAGCCTGCTTGAAGTCCTCAATAAGATCTTCTGGATTCTCAAGTCCAACAGACAAGCGAAGCAGTCCATCTGTAATGCCACGTTTTCTTCGCTCCTCTGGGGGCATGGATGCATGGGACATGCGGGCAGGATAAGAGAGGATCGACTCCACAGCTCCCAAGCTGACGGCATAGACTGGAATCTTCATGTGTTTCGTCAATTGTCTTACGGCTTCTTCGTCCTTCAAGCGGAACGACAGAACGGCTCCCGCACCCTTGCTCTGGTACGTATGAGTGAAATAACCAGGATGAGCAGTAAAGCCAGGATAATAAACTTCCTCCACAAGCGGATGCTTCGCTAAAAATTCTGCAATTGTAAGGGCAGACGCTGCGGATTGATTCAATCGGCAATGGAGAGTTTTAAGCCCTCGTAACACGAGCCAGGAATCGTGTGCCCCAAGAATGGATCCGAACGAGTTTTGTAAGAATGATAGTTTCTCAGCTACTTGCTCGCTGTTGGTTGCTGCAAGACCAGCTACAACATCGCTGTGTCCGGCAATGAACTTCGTTGCACTGTGAAGCACAAGGTCTGCGCCTAGATCTAAAGGCTGTTGAAGCGCTGGTGTCATGAACGTGTTATCAACGAAGGTTAAACAGTCATTCGCTTTTGCAAGCTTAGCAACCGCTTGAATGTCTGTAATTTTAAGTAGTGGATTGGAAGGCGTTTCGATATATAAAAGTTTTGTATTCGGACGAATCGCTGTAGCGACCGAATGCAGATCTGTCATATCTACGAAGGTGTGATCGATTCCAAACCTGTGTAGAACATCATTGATGATACGGAAAGTACCTCCGTACACATCCTCTGAGATCACGACATGATCGCCTTGAGACAAAAGCATGAAGGATGTGGAAATGGCCGCCATGCCTGAGGCGAACGCAAACCCTTTTGTACCATTTTCAAGACCCGCAATAGCCTCTTCCAATGCTTCTCTTGTCGGGTTCCCTGAGCGGCTGTAATCATATTTTCCGGGTTCATCAAAGTCAATCTGGTGAAATGTGGATGCCTGTTGGATAGGGACGCTGACCGCCCCAGTATACTTATCGAATTTATGGTCGTTATGAAGCAGGCGTGTCTGCAAAGAATAATCAGTCATTTGATCGTCTCCTCCTTTTTCAAATTGGCAAGTGTTTGATCAAGGTCATAAATCAAGTCGTCAATATGTTCAACTCCTACTGAAAACCGCAATAAACGGTTGCATACACCGTAAGAGGTTCTCGTTTCCTCCGGAATGTCTGCATGGGTCTGGGTGGCTGGATACGTAATGAAACTTTCCACTCCGCCGAGGCTTTCAGCAAAGCTGATGACATTCAGATGGCTGAGGAATGGGTCGACCCAGTCTTCTTCTTGTAAGCGGAAAGAGATCATACCGCCTTTCCCGGGATATAAAACGTCTGTAATGGCATCGTGATTTTCCAAGTATTCTACAATCGCTTTGGCGTTAGATTCGTGCTGCCTCATGCGAAGCGGTAAAGTTTTCATCCCTCTCATTAACAGCCAACAATCAAAAGGGGATAACACGGCTCCTGAGGTGTTTTGATGAAAGGCGAGCTTTTCGCAAATTCCTTCATCTTCCGCTACCAGTAGACCAGCCAGTACATCGTTATGACCACCGAGGTACTTCGTTGCACTGTGAATGACGATATCTGCGCCTTCTTTTAATGGCTGCTGAAGAAGGGGAGTGTATAGGGTATTATCGACAATCAACAGCAGGTTATGTTCTTTGGTAAAACGTGCAATCTCCGAAATATCCGCTACATGCATCAGAGGATTGGTAGGTGTCTCAATATAAACAGCCTTCGTCTTTGGTGTAAGTAAATCCTTAAGCCCTGATAAGTTCTGACTGGCACAGTATTGAAAAACTACTCCAGATTGTTCCGTTATATGTTCGAACAAACGATAAGTCCCTCCGTACAAATCCTCTGAAACAAGTATTTCATCTCCTTGTCTGAAAAGGGATAGTGCCGTTTGAATTGCCGCCATCCCAGAACTAAAGGCGAATCCCGCTTTTCCTTCCTCGATGTCTGCGATCGACTGTTCTAAAATTTTTCGTGTTGGATTGCCTGTTCTTGAGTAATCAAAACCTGTAGATTGCCCGATCCCCTTATGTCGATAAGGAGTAGAAAAGTAGACGGGAGGGTTGATCGCTCCTGTAGGATCCTCGTTTCGATTTCCAGTTTGCACAAATTTTGTATCCGTATGAGGGGTGTTCATCGTCATTCTCCTTTTTTAAAACATGTAGTTGAAAAATAAAAAAAGCCTTCTTAAGAAGAAGACTTTAACGTTCGGATCTTCTTCTTATCTTCCAAGTTGGGTCACAACTTGCTGGACGTAGCACCTTACTGGATATATACCAGTGGTTGCTGAGGCTTCACAGGGCCAGTCCCTCTGCCTCTCTTGATAAGAAATGGATTCATCACTATTCATTTGGGAAATTCTTTCTCCCTAATGTACACTACTCACTTCCATTTGACAATAGAACAGCAAGAATTTTTAGAAAAATCCGTCTTTAGGGATGGGGTTAATTTATGAAGGGCTACTCAAAAGGTGAGCAGCTGGGAAACGGGGACGTTGGATGGAAGACCAATGAAACCTAAAAAACCGCTCATCCCAAAATGAGCGGTTCGTGAATTATCGTATATTTACTTTTGCACTCTCAGGTGTCTCAACGCCAGCTTCAATGTACGTGCGTACAAGTTGCCATGTGTCCTTCTCTTTTTTATATGTATTAAAAAAGAGGTTGGACGAACCCAGAAGTTCTCCTTCCAGTTCAATCGATACCCAGAAGGAAGCGAGCCATTCATTCTCTTTTAATTCAGTCAGACAATGGTCGGTATAAATCCACGTCATATCCTTATCCTGAAAGTGACCAAAAGCTTGCTTCCAACCTTCAATCGAGTCCTCATAAGAGTAGTCGATCACTTCGTCCTGACGAATTTCTCTTACCACTAATTGATCAGATATTGTCTCTTTTAGAAAATCTAAGTCCTGTTTACGGGCGCGTTCTTTAAATGTTCCATAGTAAGAGTGAAATTCCATTCCTTACCACCTCCAACTAGGGAAGTTCGATAAAAGGATGGAATTTCCTTTTTTAAAATCCATTGTCATGAAGGTAGGCAGGGTGGTTGTAAAAGGGAATACCGCACTCGCTCTTCAGTGACAGATTCCTAAGTTATAAGCGGTAATTTTTAACTGGGATGCGACGATGGTGAGCCAGATGGCGTAATTACTGATAAGCAAGATATATCGACTTTTCTTGTTAGATACATGTGTTCTCGTTTTGAATAAAAATCCGAGGAACGGTAACGTAATGACTGTGAATAACATGGTTAGACCTAACAAGCCCTTCGCTTCACTCATCCACAAAAATTGATCAAAGAGAGGGATGATGAGAGCAGGTGTATAGAGGATAGAAATAAAGTAGATTCCGAGACCCCATGAGGTGAGCATCAGTCCTAAGCTTAAGACGAGGAAAGGGATTTTCAAGAAATTCGCTCCTTATCGCGTTAAATCCGATTTAGTTTATCGGATTAATAGTAGCTTACGTTTGAAGGACTGATTTGTCAATATCAACCGTATTCTTTTTGGTGAGCTTTTTTCTTAGATAAGTATTCTTCGTCTTCTCTTGCTTTAATCCACTTCTCTTCAAATATTTCTGCTGACTCGGCCTTTTCCTCATCAATCTCCCGTTCCTTTATATTGCCCTCTTCATCATACTTTTTCCCGCCTTTGTAATTGGTATAGCGACGGGAGCGTGTATATCCCATTTGCAGGAATTTCCTCGCCATATCCATGCCGACAAAGTCATCTTTTTCTTTATAGTCGAGGAACATCTGATAAATTTTTTCAGAGGATTCTTTAGCAATCTCTGGTGTTTTGAAACGCCAGTGTTCTAGAATCTCGCTCTTGTACGGTTCTACTAATAACACGCCCTGCTCGCCGCGTCCCACTCGATATTTTTCAGGGTTCTTCCGGAAGTCTGTATTCTTAAAGTCGGTGGAGTAATCAAATGCCATATCCAAGCTCCTTTTAGTGTTAGTCAATCCCGAACATGTTTAAATTCAAATCTTGTGAAAGTTTCTTGATTAAAGCGCCACCAGCGGTCGAGTTTCCTTTCTCATCAATAGCAGGACCGATAACCCCAATTCCCATGCGTCCAGGGATGGAACCGATGATGCTTCCAGATACGCCGCTTTTACAGGGTATCCCGGCTTCTACTGCGTAATGTCCTGAAGAATTGTACATTCCTGAGGTCATCATAATCGCTTTAACGGTGCGAAGGTGGTGGGAAGGGATAAGCTTTTCCTCGCTATTTGGCGATCGTCCTCCGCGTGCTAAGAACAGGCCGATTCGGGCGAAGTCTCCGCAACACATCATGACTGAATTCATACGGAAGTATAGATCTAGGGCTTCCTCGACATCCGTTACAAGTGTGCCTGTACTTTGCATAAAATAGGCTAAAGAACGGTTTCTTGCACCGTTTGCTTTTTCTGCTTCATAAATGTCCTCGCTCATTTGGAGATCTTCATGCTCTGTTATTTCTTTCAGGAAATTCATATAGCGGTCAAAGCGATTTTCCACGCTTTGCCCTTTAATCAAAGCAGCAGTGGCAATAGCTCCTGCGTTAATCATTGGATTGAATGGTTTGCTCGTATCATAGGATTCAAGCTGGCTGATGGAGTTAAAAAAGTCGCCCATTGGCTCCATTCCTACCGTTTGAAAAACTCGGTCTTTGCCGAAGTCTTGAAGAGCGAGCATAAGTCCGATGATTTTTGATGTGCTTTGCATCGGTACGTATTGATTATATTCTCCTGCTGTATAACAATCTTGATCTGTTGTAATGATGGATACCCCAAGCTTGTCTTTCATAGTTTCGTCAAAGTCTGGAATGTTCATATTTACATTACCTGAGGAAGCATATGGTTTACTGTCTTCTATGGCCTCTTCTAAGTATTGGGTGGTAAGTTCCTGCATCTTCTCACTCCTTCAATCCTTTCAGATACTACCATGTACCCGGTTACTGAACTGAAATAAACAACATTGGGTAGGTTGTTATGTTAAAAACTGTAAGACCTGAGGATCCAAATCATGGATCCTCAGGTCTTACAGTTTTTAACAATTATTCTTGTTTTAAGTAGCGGCGGTCTTTTAGGAAGAGGCGCCAGAATAGGATGAAAGCTGGGATTAGGATGCCAAACCCAATGCTGTAAATGATGAGCATATTGTAGAACATCGATGGGTCTGCGAATCCGTCTTCTACAGTCAAGACTGGATAGACAAGGTAAGGTAAGTGAGCGGACCCATAAGCATAGATCGCTATTCCATATTGCAGAATGATCGATATGACAGCTAGACGTGCCCATCCGTGGGTACCGTCTGCTCTTTTCACAAAGAGAAATCCATAACCGATCAGAAAGAACACAATGGAAAGACCGAACCACAGCCAATTCGCTTCAATGTTTTCAACTATCCAAGCTGCCTCTGTTGGAAAGGTACCGATCGTGAGAACAGCAACAGCAATTGAGACAGGTCCGAGCCAAATCGCATGCTTCCGAAATGTATGATAGGCGCTTCGGTCATCTGCTTCTTTGGCGTAATCCATCAGAAATACAGCTGAGATGAATAACTCCGTAGTTAAACCAAACGCAATATGCATGTAAAGAGTCGGGTGTGTTAGAAGCTCGCCATAATGAAGACGAGGATATTCATTTTCAAACTCCACGAATCCCCCTAAGGTAATCGGCAGAATACTAACTAACAAGGCAGGAATCAAAAGGCCTGTGAACCCTGATGTGACACGTAAGAGTTCACGAAACCTTTGAGCGTGGTGTTCGAAAACCATGAACGTCGTACGAATCGTTAATAACAAAAGCCCAAGAGCTACAGGCACGAGTAAAATGCTGCTCAATAGTGTTGTGGCAAATGGGAAAAAAGATACGACAGATACAACGAAAATAACTAAAAACACGTTCGTAATTTCCCAGGTCGGAGACAAGAAACGGTTGGCAATCTGTGAAGCGCTTGTCTGATTGTTTTTTCCGTAAATCATTCCCCAGAATCCTGCTCCAAAGTCGAGCGATCCCAGGATGGCGTAAACGAAAAGCAAGCTCCATAATATAGTAATCGCTAGTGCAGCAGCTTCCATATACTCATCTCCTTTCTATGAAGACACTTTAGCTAAATCATTGCTCACAGGGTTCCGTTTAAAATAATGTCTCATAATAAAACCTGTTACAAAAAGCAGCGTGACGTACAGGATTAAGAATAAGTAAAACAGTATGTTCACACTGTTTGATTTTGTCGCCGCTTCCCCTGTTCTCAGAACATCAGTGATTGTCCATGGCTGTCTTCCGATACAGCTGAAGCACCAGCCGGCTTCAATAGCAATTAAAGCTAATGGCCCACTGACGACAAGGACAGCGAGTATCCAGCCTGGGAACTCTTTTTTCAAGACATGCTTCCAGAACAGAGCGAGAAAAGCGATCAGGATCAATACAGTACCAATCCCCACCATCACGTTGAAGAGGACATGGACATAGAGAGGCGGCCAAAGCTCTTGCGGCCATTCGTTTAACCCAAGAACCTCGGTATCAAATCGATCTCCAGCAAGAAAGCTAAGTCCATTCGGAATTTCAATCGCGTATTTTACGCGCTGATCTTCTAGTGACGTGTAACCCCCTACAGACAGAGGTGCGTACCTCGTCGTTTCAAAAAGTCCTTCTGCGGCTGCTAGTTTTCGAGGGTTATATTCATAAAGCATCTGTGCTGTTTCATGACCGTTAATGGCTGTCGCAAGTGACGTAAGCGCCCCAAAGTAAAGGGCGATCATCAATGCTTTTTTATGATAGTTACGTTCAGCAGTTGAAAGCTTCTTTTTCATCAACCGTAAAGCAGCGATGGAGGCAATCAGAAAAGCAACAGTCATATAGGCCGACAAGGTTACATGGATTGCCGTTACGCCGAAGCTTGGATTGAAAAATGCTGCCCAAACATCGATATCCGTAATGTCTCCGTTTGGCGTAATATTGAATCCAGCTGGCGTGTTCATCCAGGCGTGTACATCCGTAATTAATATCGCTGAAGCCGTTGCCCCAATTGCCACAGAAATGATGCTGACGATCCTTAGTGTAGGAGGAAGACGATCAGCCGCATATAAATAAATCGACATGAAAACCGCTTCAATTAAGAAAGCGAATATCTCCATTTGGAAAGGAAGAGCGATGACTTGTCCAACTATCTCCATGAAGTTTGGAAACAGAAGTGATATGAGCACACCTACAATCGTTCCTGAGGCAATCGAGACAGCAAGTAGGATCGCAAACCCTTTCGTCCATCGTCTTGCCATCAAAGCATAGTCGGAATCTTTTTTTATCAAGTAAAGAACCTCAGCAATAATGATCATAACGGGTAGTCCGACGCCTAAAGTAGCGTATATAATATGAAATCCTAAGGACGTACCGAACAAAGCCCTGGCCATGACAACAACATCCATATATGTACACCTCGCATTAAATTCATCTATACCTAACTTATTTTTCCAATGCGAGGCTTTTTTTATACTCTTATTACGATTCTTTTATACATTTAACCATCCACTCATCAATAGAGAACGATTGGATGTGGTCATTTTCCTTTTGAATAGAAAAATAAGAGAAAGATTTTTCGTCAGCATCCTGAAAAAAGCATTCGACATTCAAGCGTTCTTGATCGTTATCTAAAGTCCTTTTAACCCAATCGGGAAAAGGAAGTGTCTTCTTTCTTGTAAGTTCTTGTTCTATAGAAAGACTGGCACTACATAAAAGGTGCTTCCATTCAGATACTTTTAACGCACGGACGTGGCTTCTATCGCGCATCTTTTCGAACGTGTTGTAAAAATTGTCTAGATCCTCATCTTCAGGGGCAACATTATCAACCATCAAAAAGATTCCACCAGGCTTTAAAACACGTTCCACTTCAGTAATGAAGGTCTCTGGTGAAGGGAAGTGGTGAGGGGCGATCCGGCACGTGACCACATCAAAGCTTTCATCAATGAATGGCAGGGCTTCGGCATCAGCGACAACAAAGTGAATGTTCGGAAGCGTACGTAGGTGGGTGGCTGTATTTTGAAGCATGTCTTTTGTTAAGTCCGTAGCAAAAACACTTCCTACGAACGGGCTAAGTGCTTTGGCGACATGGCCGCCTCCTGTAGCGATATCTAAAACAGTCCAGCTCTGATCCGGTTGGAGCCATTCGTTTATTAAATCTAAATCCCCCTGATTTTTATGAGTGGAGCTCGTTACATAAGCTTCTTTATTCTTTGAAAAATTCGCTTGTACTTGGCGTTTCACTTCATCTGACATGGTTTCCGCCTCCTTTAATTACTATTGTAGTGCGAAAATGTGATAAGTGATAATACGAGTTTCAAATCAAAGTTGATCAAAAAAACAAATTGATGCGAACGTAAATGCTACGTATATATTTTTCAAAAAAAGGAAAAGATGGAGGCAAAAGAAATTTTGACATCCGAACCATTTCGTAATATGATATGAAGAAACTACGTATATTTTTCGTTGACGAGAAGAGTAGGCTTTATCCTAGAGTCTGTAGAGAGTCGCTGGCTGGTGAAAAGCGATGACAGTTTAGAGCTGAAGATCATCTCCGAGAAGTTCTGCTGAAATGTTGAAGAGTAGGGAGGACCGGTGGGCGGCCGTTATCCGTTATGTGAACCAAGTGCCGTGCATCATTGTACGGAATATGGGTGGTACCGCGGATCCAATCCGTCCCTGTTTTTAATTAAAAAAGCAGGGGCGGATTTTTTATTTTCGTTTGCAGGCGACTACCCATGTACATCCGCACCTGCAGCACAAATAGTTCGTTCATTTATATAAAAAATAAAAGGATAAGAGGTGGAAGAAATGCGCAGTGTAAACACGAAAGAAGCAGCTTTAGACCGCGAAAATCGCGTCAAAGATTATTGGAACGCTGAAAACGTCTTTAGACGCTCTATGGATGAGCGCGAAGGCGCAGAAACATTTGTATTTTATGAAGGACCGCCGACAGCGAACGGTCTTCCTCACGCTGGTCACGTTCTTGGCCGTGTGATCAAAGACTTTGTTGGACGTTACAAAACGATGCAAGGCTATCAGGTTCTTCGTAAAGGTGGCTGGGATACCCACGGTCTTCCGGTTGAGCTTGAAGTTGAGAAGCAACTAGGGATCTCTGGAAAACAAGAGATTGAGAAATACGGTGTCGAGAAGTTCATCGAAGAATGTAAGAAGAGTGTTTTCAATTATGAAAGAGAATGGCGTGAATTTACAGAGTCTATCGGTTATTGGCTGGACATGGATGATCCGTATGTCACGTTAGAAAATCGCTACATTGAAAGTGTCTGGTACATCCTGAGTGACCTGCACAAACGTGATTTACTATCCAAAGGTCACCGCGTTACGCCTTACTGCCCGAGCTGTCAAACCACATTGAGCTCTCACGAAGTGGCTCAAGGCTATGAAGACGTCAAAGACCTTTCCGCAACAGCGAAATTCAAAGTGAAAGGCTCTGACAATGAATTTTTCCTAGGTTGGACGACAACTCCATGGACGCTTCCGGCAAACGTAACATTAGCTGTTCACTCTGATCTTGATTACATCAAGGCTAAGAAAGACGGTGAAGTGTACATTGTGGCAGAAGCTCTTGCTGAGAAAAACCTGGGTGAAGAGTACGAAGTCGTTTCCAAACATAAAGGAAGCGAGTTCAAAGATGTGGAATATGTTGCTCCGTTCCCGTTTGTGAAACCTGAGCGCGGTCACTTTGTTGTCGAAGCAGACTTCGTAAATGCTGAGAGCGGTACAGGTGTCGTGCACATCGCGCCAGCTTACGGTGAAGATGACTACAAGTTAGTAAATGAATATAACCTTTCCTTCTTCAACGTTGTAGATGGGCAAGGACGTTATACAGAGGATATTCCTCCATTCCAAGGCCGCTTCGTTAAAGACTGTGACGTTGATATTGTGAAGTATTTGGCCAATGAAGGACTCCTTTTCCATAAAGAAAAATATGAGCACAGTTACCCGCACTGCTGGCGATGTGACTCTCCATTGCTTTACTACGCAATCGAGAGCTGGTTTATCAAAACAACACAATTGAAAGACCAATTTCTTAAAAATAATGAAGAAGTAACGTGGCATCCAGATCACATCAAGCACGGCCGTTTCGGAAACTTCCTTGAAAACATGGTCGACTGGAACATCGGTCGGAACCGTTTCTGGGGAACACCGCTTCCAATCTGGATCTGTGATTCTTGTGATCACCAATACGCGCCACACAGTCAGGCCGATCTTCAAGAAAAAGCGATCGGTGACATCGGTGATGTAGAGCTTCATAAGCCTTACGTTGACCGTGTACAGCTGAAGTGTGAGAAGTGTGAAGGTACGATGGACCGTGTTCCTGAGGTCATCGATGTATGGTTCGACAGCGGATCTATGCCTTTTGCTCAGCAGCACTATCCGTTTGAAAATAAAGAGCAGTTTGAAAAGCAATTCCCTGCTGACGTCATCTGTGAAGGAATCGACCAGACACGTGGATGGTTCTACAGTCTGCTTGCCGTATCTACGCTGTTTACAGGAAAAGCTCCATACAAACGGGTGCTTTCCACAGGCCACATTCTTGATGGAGAAGGACGTAAGATGTCCAAGAGTAAAGGGAATGCATTGAACCCTACAGATTTAGTTACGAAGTTCGGTGCCGATGCTTTCCGTTGGGCTCTTCTTGCTGACAGTGCACCATGGAACAATAAACGTTTCTCTGAGCGTGTCGTAGTTGAAGCGAAATCGAAGGTTATTGATACCCTTGTGAACACCCACGGGTTCTATACGCTATATGCAAACATCGACGGCTACGAATTTGATCAAAATGAAACAGGCGAAAAGACGCTTCTTGACCGTTGGGTACTTTCCCGTCTGAACAGTGTCACAGGCGTTGTAGGCGAAGCTTTAGATGACTATGACTTCACTAAAGCTGCCAAAGCTCTTGAAAAATATGTGGATGAAGTGAGTAACTGGTATATCCGTCGTTCTCGTGATCGCTTCTGGGAAGAAGGGATGACAGAATCCAAGAAAGCAGCGTACCACACGCTTCACGAAGTTCTGTCTGGATTGAGCCAGCTGATGGCACCGTTCACTCCGTTCTTGTCTGAAGATATTTATCAAAACCTGACCGGCGAGAGCGTGCACCTCGCGTACTTCCCGAAAGTAAACGACCAAGTCGTCGATAAGCAGCTGGAACAGGATATGGACGCTGTTCTGCAAGTTGTCGAGCTTGCGCGTGGTGTGCGAAACACAGAAGCAATCAAGACGAAGCAACCATTATCTGAGCTTACCGTAATTCCGGTGAATCCTGAACAAGGAAAAGCGCTTGAGAAGTACAGCAACATCATCCGTGATGAAATCAACGTAAAAGAAGTAGTTGTCAAACAGTCTTCTGACGATCTTGTCCGGTACGAAGTCAAACTGAACTTCCGTGCAGCTGGCCCTGTTCTAGGTAAAAACGTCGGCGTTGTCAAAGGATATCTTGAGAAGCTTTCTGATGCAGGAGCCGCCCAAGTCGTTCAAGATGAAAAAGTTGTTGTACCAACAGGAGACGGAGAAGTTGAAGTTCCAATGGATCTGTTGAACGTGGAGCGTGTTGCTGATTCCGGACTTTCCATGGGGTCCAACCAGGATTTCCACGTCATTCTTGATACAACAATCACTGAAGAACTTCGCCTTGAGGGCCTTGCTCGTGAAGTGATCCGCGTTATCCAGGACGACCGTAAAAAACAGGATCTTCCAATCGACCTTCGCGTTGATATCGCGCTTAACGGCGATGATGACGTGAAGAAAGCGATCCAGCAAAATGAACAGTTGATCCGTGAAAATGTTCTGGTGAACAACCTGACTGTAGGAGATGCGGACAATATGAAAGAATTCACTGTTGGTGACAACCAAGTGAAGGTAGCATTACAAAAATAAGATGGATACTCTAGAAAGACCTGAGCGGGATGCTCAGGTCTTTTTTTATGGAACTTATCTTATACTCCATCCTTTCTTTCGCTTCTTACGTGTGAGAAGCGAAACTTTCTGCAAGCATAAAAGAACGGTGAAAAATCACCGCTCTTCTTTTGTCCCTTTTACATATTGATCATAATAATTTCCCCAGTGAGGCTGAGATCCATCACTATCTTTAAATCCATAGACTTCTGATAAACCCCATGTGCTTAACGTCTGTCCATTAAATCGATGAACATCGGGGTCCGTAGCCAAATGCTTAAGTGCTTCCCCTAAATAATAGGGTGTTTCTGATGCAATAAAGTGCTTTTCAACTTTAGTGCCCTCTTGCCAATTTTCTTCTGTTACACCAAATAGATCAAGCATTGCTTCTGAGCGGAGGAAACCCGGGGTCAACGCAATCGATGTAATCTTATAGTCTTTCAAATCTTCTGCCATCGCTTTAGCTATATGAATGTTGGATATTTTCGCTAAACTATAATAAAAGTTGCCTCTATATTCGTCTGTGGTCCCATCTGTAATTTCTACGATCAATCCGCTTCTGTTCTTTTTCATTAAGGGAACTGCGTAGTGAGAGGTAATGATATGAGCTTCTACAGCCTGTTTTTGCATTTGCAGCCCTTTTGTTAAACTATGATCTCCGACATCTTTTCCCCATTCAGTAAGAGGATCTCCTCCCCAAATATCATTGACTAGTATGTCAAGCTGTCCATTTTGTTCAGACTGGACTCGCTCTATAAATGCCTTCACTTGTTCCTTGTCCGTATGGTCCACTTGGACAGGGATTCCATGCCCCCCCCGCTTCATTCACTAATTCAGCGGTCTCTTCAATCGTTTCTCTTCTATCCATCGGAGAGGGTTCAGTTCTTGTGGTTCTTCCAGTTACATAAACGGTCGCTCCAGCTTCGCCTAATTTTACAGCCATGGCGCGCCCTGCTCCCCTTGTAGCGCCGGCTACAATCGCTACTTTATTAACTAGATTCATGTTATCAGTCCTTTCATCTATTGTGTCTATAGTATAAAGTGAATACATGTCATATCATGTCATGATTAAAAAAGGAGTTCATTTTTTATGAAAGCAGAGAGAATGATTAAAATCCTGATCCTTTTGCAGTATGGCGAGACTGTATCGACCCCTGAACTAGCCAAAGAGCTTGAAGTTTCCGAACGAACGATCCATCGTGATATGGAAGCTCTGAGTAGAGCAGGCATTCCCGTTTATTCCCAAAGAGGAAAAGCAGGGGGATGGAGACTGATTGATGATTGGAAGCAAAAGCTCAGTTGGTTGAAAGAGAAAGAATTGCAACTCTTGTTTCTGCCCCCTGCGGACAAAATTCTCACTGATTTAGACATAGACATTTCCTCCAAGGAAGTAAAAAATAAACTGCTTCTATCCCTGCCCGAACCTTCAAGACAACAGGCTAAAAGTCTATGGGAGCGTGTTTATGTGGATATGGGCACATGGAAAAATACACAAACTGATATAACAGCAGCTATGGATACACTCCACGACGCTGTGATGAATGAACAAAAAGCTAAAATTTTTTATAAGAAGGCGAACGGGGTTGAGAAAGAATCCATGATTCAACCTCTTGGTCTGGTGGCAAAAGCAAGCACATGGTATGTCGTTGCGATAAATGAAAACGGGGATTATCGCAGCTATAAAGTTGTGAGGATAAGTCAAATCTCTATAATGGACGACTATTTTGAGAGACCAGCTGATTTTGATTTAGCTTCTTACTGGAAGAACTCAAAAAAATCTTTTACTGAGAATCTTCCGAAGTTTTCAGTGGAAGTAAAAGTGTCTTCCTCCGCTTGTAAAAGAATGATGTTTACGGGCAGGTTCGTAACTAAGGTGTCAGAAAAAGTGACAGAAGATGGCTGGGCGTATGTGGAATTAACTTTTCAAACAGAAGAAGAAGCTGTGAATTTCATCATTGGTTTTGGTGATCAGATCCTAGTGGTTTCACCAGAAAGTTTAATCTCTAAGGTTACAAAGAGAGCTAAAGAAGTGCTGAGCCTCTACGAAGAGTAGGGTTAAGCCCTCTGAGTTTTTTACACACTTTTTCCGTATTTTTGTATTTAATCGTAATAAGAGAGCAGAAAAACTATGAGGACGGGCACGATTCCTATCATATAATTGTAATATTCGTTCAGAGACGAATTAAGGATGTTTACAGCGCTTTTGTACATGTTACAATGGCAACCATCATGAATCAAAAAGGAGACATGACATTGAATAAAAAATTACTGAGTTTCATGTTGGCTGCCCTAATCGCTCTATTAGCTGCGTGTGGTGATGACGGCGCAACCGCTGAAGATAAAAATAAAGAAGAGAAAGCAAAACAAGAAGAAGCAAGCGGTGAAAAGGAAAGTGGAGAAAAAGCAAAAATGCCAGAGCCTGACTTAGAAGGTGTACCTGAAGTTGTTGCAAAAGTAAACGATGAAGAGATCAAGAAAAAAGAATTCACAGAAACGTACAAGTCTCAATTCCAGCAAATGGCGATGCAATCGCAAATGACTGGTAAAAAAGTGGATCAAGACAAATTGAAAAAACAAGTGGCTGAAAGCTTAGTCGGTCAAACACTTCTAATTCAGGAAGCGAACAATCGTGATTTCACAATATCTGAAGAAGAGAAGAACAAAAAGTTAGAAGAAATCGCAAAACAGCAAAAGCTTGAGTCTAAAGAAAAGTTCTTGTCTAAATTGGAAGAACAAGGGATGAAAGAAGAAGAAGTCATGTCTCAGGTTGAAAAACAAATGAAGCTTGAGAAACTTCTTGCAGAAGAAGCTGGAGACCTGGAGCCGACGGAGAAAGAAATGAAAGAAGCTTACGAACAGATGAAGAAACAGCAAGAAAAAGCAGGTGGAGAAAGTAAAAGCAAAGTTCCTTCTTATGAAGAAGCGAAACCGATGATTAAACAACAATTATCCGGTCAAAAAGAAGCGCAAGCATATCAAAAACTTGTAGAAGATCTTAAAAAAGATGCAGATGTAAAAGTAAACGTATAATAAAGATGCTAAAGACCAGTCCTTTTGAAGGGCTGGTCTTTTTTTTGTGTGGGGGACGATATGGAAGATTCATGTTACTTTTCTACATTCGGTGTCAGGTACCAGCACAAGCCGAACGAGAACCTGATTATATTAATAAATATACAAATCACTAAATAATTAAACACAACTATGCATTTTTATGTTAGTATATATGCAATGCATATTCATTAGTGAATAAATTAGGAATTTTCAAACTACATATGGCTATTGAGGTTCGTGAGTGTGTTATTCAAATTTGAATAATAAGGGGCGATTGGATGACAGAGTGGGATGAGTATAAAACAATCTTTCATTCTCTCCAGGAGGATATCCTTGTAACGAAGACGGACGGAACAATTGTGAAGGTGAGTAAGGGAACAGGTGACGTTTATGACGTAAATGCCGATGATTTAATTGGAAAGTCTGTGTACGACCTTGAAAAACAGGGCCTTTTTACGCCTCTGGCGACTCCGATGGTTGTAGAAAAGAGAGAGAGAGTCACGTTTGTTCAAACGGTTGGAGGCGAAAAGAAATTACTCGTTACAGCTTTGCCGGTCTTTGATAAGAATAAAGAATTGGTTCGTGTAGTGAGTTATTCCCATGATGTAACCGAATTGATGGAAATTAAAGCGGGCATGGAAGAAATGACAGAGGAGATGGAGAGGGTACGAAAAGAGCTTGAGCATTTAAAGCAGCAAAATGAAAGCAGCTTTATTGCAAAGAGTGAACCGATGCGTAAGGTCATGGCGACTGCAAACCAGGTTGCAGGTGTGGATGTAAGTGTACTTCTTCTAGGGGAATCAGGTGTGGGTAAAACGGAAGTAGCGAAAATGATTCATGAAAAAAGCGAGAGGGCGAGTGGGCCGTTCATAGAAGTCAATTGCGGTGCCATTCCTGAATCCTTGTTTGAAGCAGAGTTATTTGGTTATGAATCCGGTTCTTTTACGGGAGCGGCTAAGGGAGGTAAAAAAGGGTTTGCTGAACTGGCTGACCAAGGGACACTGTTTCTGGATGAGGTAGGCGAACTTTCTCTTTCTAACCAAGTTAAGGTGCTGAAACTCATTCAGGAGAAGTCTTTTTATAGAGTGGGCGGACGAAAAGAAATCCGCGCTGATTTTCGCTTAGTGAGCGCAACGAATAAGCGATTGAAAGAATCGGTTGAAAATAATTTATTTCGTGAAGATCTTTACTTTCGGCTAAATGTTGTACCAATCACGATTCCTCCGTTAAGGGAAAGAAAAGAGGATATCGTTCCGCTTATTCAATATGCGCTCGATCTTTTTACTAAAAGATATAAACGAAAGCGGACGCTGAGCCGGGAGGTCTTGCATGAATTGACAGAGCTTGAATGGCGGGGGAATGTAAGGGAACTCACCAATTTGATTGAGAGGCTTGTCGTGACTTCCAATAGATCGATGATCCTTCGTGAAGAATTGCCGGATAATTATAAAGTAAAGAGCGAGGATTATTCAAAAATGAATAATTTTGAGGAATCATTACCGAAAACCCTTGAACGGGTGGAAAGAGACCAAATTCAAAAGGCCAGGCTTTTATATAAAACGACAACGAGGATGGCTGAAGTATTAGGGGTTAGTCAACCTAGTATAGTCAGAAAACTTAAAAAATACGGAATAAAATAAAAATTTGGCACGGTTCTTGCGTGTTATGAGGGTAAGAGATGAAAGCTTTTGCCTTTTTGCGCTAGTGAGATTACGGCCAGCTTCAGCGCCTGGTCCCTCGATGTCATAGATCAATCGATTTCGTGAATAAAAAACATTCACTCCATCGCTTGTCTTATGTTTGTCGGGGTCCTCAGGACGAGGGTCAGTTCAACGTTGCACAGGACGTGACGGACTTAGTTGAACCTAAGTCAGGCGCATGCGCTTTTGTTCCAAAAAACTTTAAGGAGTGTGAAAGATGGAGGTAAAGCAGAAGAAAACGTTTGAAGAAGAACAGTGGAATCAAGATTCAGGTAATAACAGAACGCTAAGGAATTTTTCCTGGTTTCTTATCCCGTCCTTGCTAGGGGTCTTATTGTTTCTTTTTCCTATATCCTATGGAGGTAAAATTACAATAGGGGTCGGTGTGATGGCGGAGTCCATCCAAGCATATTTGGAACCTGTCCTGCCTGGTCTTATGACAGGTATTTTGGTAGTATCTGCGATTTTGCCAGTAATCGCAAAAGGGGTAAAGCCAAAGTTCATTATGAATAATACTTTTATGAAACAACTATTCTATGTAAATACGTTTTGGACGATTACGCGTGTAATTGGTGCGGTATTTGCACTTATGACTTTATTTGCTGTAGGTCCTGAATTTATTATCTCAGATGTAACTGGCGGTACGATGTTATATTCATTGGTCCCGGTGCTTGCTGCGTGGTTCCTCTTTGCAGGGTTTTTGATGCCGTTACTAATGGAATTCGGGCTTATGGATTTTATCGGTACGATGCTTCGTAAGGTAATGAGACCTGTATTCAAACTTCCTGGGCGTTCATCCATCGATGCTTTGGCTTCGTGGATGGGAGCGGGAACCGTTGGTGTATTAATTACAACAAAGCAGTACGAAGAAGGATATTATACGAAACGTGAAGCGTCTATCATCGCAACGAACTTCTCGATCAACTCAATTGCTTTCAGTTTAGTAGTTATAAGTTTTATCGGACTAGAGCAGTACTTTGTTCCGTTCTATTTAACAGTAGTCATCGCAGGTTTAGTGGCTGCCTTTGTTTGTCCGCGTATCCCGCCGTTGTCTAAAAAAGCAGACACGTATTACGAAGGGACCGGACAAAAAATATCTGAGGATACGCCTGAAGGAACTTCCAATTTCAAGTGGGGTCTGGAAAAAGCTCTGAGTAAAGCTTCTGAGGTAAGGGGAGTAAAAGGGGTAGCTACCCAGGGGGTCCAAACGGTGCTCGATATCTACTTTGCGTTAATTCCATTGGTCATGGCGTTAGGAACGGTAGCCTTAATCATTGCTGAATTTACACCATTTTTCACTTATTTATCGATGCCGATTGTTCCGATCCTGCAATGGATGCAGATTCCTGAAGCGGCACAGGCCGCACCGGCTATGCTTGTCGGCTTTGCGGACATGTTCCTGCCGGCTGTTATCGGTTCTGGAATTGAGAGTGAATTGACTCGCTTTGTCATTGCTGCGGTTTCATTGACTCAGTTGATCTACATGTCTGAGATTGGGATCCTGCTCGTAAAATCGAAGATTCCTATTTCCGTAGCAGAATTAGCAATTATTTTCTTGCAGCGTACCGTAATTACTCTTCCGATCATTGTAATCATCGCTCATTTCATATTCTAGGAGGTAACGATTATGAACCCAACATTTGAAGATTTATATAAACGATTGCCAGATTTGCTAGCGCCGAGTATGGCCAAGGACCATCCGAACCTTCCTGTAGAAAAAGAAGAAGGTTGCTACTACTATGGTACCGATGGAAAGAAATATTTAGATTTCACTTCAGGCATAGCTGTAGCTAATACAGGTCACCGCCACCCTAAAGTTGTACAAGCGATTAAGGAAGGGGCAGACCAACTCATGCATGGCCCGTCAGGAGTGATCATGTATGATTCCATATTGAGAGTCGCTGATCGTCTTCAAAACCTTTTGCCGGGGAATCTTGATTGCTTCTTTTTTGCCAACAGTGGAACAGAAGCTATAGAAGGGGCGCTGAAGCTAGCTAAATACGCGACAAAACGCCCTTATACCATATCTTTTACTGGTTGCTTCCATGGTAGGTCGCTTGGTGCTCTTGGTGTTAGTACTTCTAAAAGTAAATACCGGAAATTTCTGCAGCCGAATGGTCTGACCTATCAGCTTCCTTATGCGGATGCTTCAAGTTGTCCAGAAGGTGAGGATGTCGCTGAGTATTGTGTGAATAAGCTGGAAAAAGATTTTGAAATGCTTTTCGACCATCAGGTGACGCCTGAGGAAGTAGCTTGTGTGATTGTTGAGCCGGTCCTTGGGGAAGGTGGATATATTATTCCCCCGAAAGAATGGCTGCAAAAGATACGTGAGATTTGCGACCAGCATGGCATCCTGCTGATTTTTGATGAAGTCCAAACAGGGTTTGGACGAACGGGGGAATGGTTTGCTGCTCAAACCTTTGGAGTTACTCCGGATATTATGGCCATTGCAAAAGGTATAGCATCAGGCATGCCTCTCAGCGCAACGGTTGCTTCTAAAGAGCTTATGAGCAAATGGCCGATGGGCACACATGGAACCACTTTCGGGGGCAATCCGATCGCTTGCTCGGCAGCCCTTGCTACATTGGATGTGCTTGAAGAGGAAAAATTAGTTGAGAACTCGAAGCAGCTTGGTGCTTATGCGGTAGAGCGCATAAAGGAAATTAGAGATAAGCATAAAGTGATCGGCGATGTCAGAGGCGTCGGTCTTATGATCGGGATTGAAATCATTGATCCTGAAACGGGAGCTCCTGATGGAGAAGGGATGATGAAGATCTTAGATCTGTCTTTAGAAAAAGGTGTATTGTTCTATTTGTGTGGCAAACATCAAGAAGTCATCCGTATGATCCCGCCTTTAATTGTAACGAAAGAGCAGATTGATCAAGGGTTGGCAGTTTTCGAAGAAGCTGTGATGGAATATGAAAAAGAAAGTCATTTCGTGTCAGTGATTTAAATATATTAATAATGAAGCATCGCCCCTGAAGGTACAGTGCCTTCAGGGGCTTTTTTAGTGAGCGAAATTGTTTATTTAATATTCATGTAAAAAATCCTGACATGAGTATTGTGTTAATATTCAGATTTTGTTAGAGTATTATTTAACATACATTGTTAAGAAATCTAACATAAAGGAGATAATTTGGAAATGGATGCATCGTTCTTAATGAATAACTTGTGGATTATCGTGTGTACGATTCTTGTCTTGCTTATGCAGGGGGGATTTATTTTACTTGAAGCAGGGTCGACGAGAATGAAAAATGCCGGCCATATTGCTGGTAAGACTGTTTTCACTGTAGGAATTGTATCCCTTGTGTTCTGGGCGCTCGGCTATGGACTCATTTATGGAGAAGGAAATGCGATTATCGGTTTATCTAATTTCTTTTACGGCGATGCAACAACAATGGGAGAAGGACTTGCCGGATCTGTTGACTTCCTGTTCCAGCTGGCATTTGCAGCTATAGCGATGACAATTGCTTTCGGTGGGTTTGCTGAACGGGCGAAATTAATTGCCTATGTTATATTTGCTATTTTATTTTCTATCGTCATCTATCCGGTCATCGCTCACTGGATTTGGGGAGGCGGCTGGTTAGCTGAACACGGCAAGCAGGATTTTGCAGGTTCAACCGTTGTACACTTAACAGGAGCCATGGCAGCTCTTGCGGCGACGATCATTTTGAAGCCGCGTATTGGTAAGTACAATAAAGATGGTTCTTCCAATGAAATCGCGGGGCACAACCAAGTGTTTACAGCATTAGGTGTATTGATTCTTTGGGTGGGCTGGTTCGGTTTTAACGCAGGAAGTACTTTTGGTGTCGCAGATGCTTTCTTTGGTTATGTAGCGTTAAATACTCAATTAGCCGCCGGGGCTGGAGCTGTTGGAGCTATGTTAATGGTATGGGCGGTTACAGGAAAAGCGGATGTTCCGACTACGTTAAATGGAGCCTTAGCCGGTCTTGTTGCGATTACCGCTTCCTGTGCCTTTGTGGAACCATGGGCTGCTGTCATCATTGGACTTGTTGGAGGAGCTTTCGTATTTTTCAGTATGAGATTCTTTGATAAAAGAAGAATTGACGATCCGATCTTTGCGTTATCTGTACACGGAACTGTCGGAGTATGGGGAACTCTCTCCAATGGATTGTTTGCTACTCCGGAGCTTGCTACTGTTGGACGTCCGGGCTTATTTTACGGAGGAGGATTTGAGCAACTTGGGGTTCAAATTCTTGGCGTTGTAAGCTGCGGCCTTTATGCCTTTTTGGTATCGTACATTATTTTGAAGGTCATGGATAAAGCCATGGGAGGCCTTCGTGTTACAGAAGAAGAGGAGATTATGGGGCTGGACTTGAGTGAACACGGTGGCTATGGATATCCTGAGAACTTAACACCGCCTAATTCAAAGTCTGGAGCTTAAACTTAACTAAAAGGAATGGATAGTTGTGTTCAATACGTATGAAGAAATCAAGCAATGGAGAGAAGAAACGCTTGATTCAGTCGCTGATGACCACCATCAATTGAATGCGTTCCACGACCAAGTCATGTACCAAACCGTAAGAATTGCAATGGATCATATCGAAAGTGAGCAGGGGAAACCACCTGCTCCTTTCGCATTTTTTCTCATGGGGAGTGCCGGTCGGTTTGAACAGTCTGTGTGGAGCGATCAGGATCAGGGGATTATTTTCAATGGATCAGAAGATTTCCAGGAATACTTCTTAAAACTCGGAGCCGAAATCAGTTATGGGATGGATGTCGTTGGCTATGAAAAGTGTGAAGGAAACGTCATGGCATCCAATGCGTTGTGGTGTCGTTCGCTCGGTTCTTTTGAGAAGCTGATAGAAGAATGGTTGCTTGAGGAAAGTTGGCAGTCGCTAAGAAACTTCTCGATCTTTACTGATTCAAGGGTGTTAATAGGGGATGAAAATTTGCTGATGCAGCTTAAAAATGCTTCTTTCTCTATGTTGGAAGCTTATCCCCATTTATATTCCCGTTTGATTGACAACTTTGAATTCATTAAAAAAGGAGTGGGGGTTTTCGGGCAGCTCCTTCCTGAACATGGGCAAGGGTCGGATGGAGAAATTCATTTAAAGCAAACCGCTTATTTTCCATACGTCAACGGCCTTAGAGTTTTGGCCTTGAAAAAAGGGGTTTGTGCAGCACCAACCTTGGATAGATTCGAAATCCTTACTTATAATTATCCTTTTCTTGAAGCTTACGAAAAGAATTTCAGAGAACTGCTCGATTTTCGTCTGAAGTTTAGAAAGTCTGCAACAAGTTATGATAAGGTACACTTACTTCCACTTAAATTATTGTCAAAACAGGACAAACAGAAGTTAAAGTTTCTAATTAGAAGAGGACAAAAGCTCTTCTCTAAATGTAAATCAATGCTTCACGAAGAGGATGCCTTATGAATCCTTTTGTCCAATTCGTAAAAGGTTTGTCTGACAGGCTTGGCAGCGGCTTCTCTTCTTTAAATCAGAATGACCCTTCAAAAGTGGCCTATGTAAGAAATCTGGAACGACAATTGAGAAATAAAGATACGCTTGATGTTCCATTTGAAGAACTCGCAGTAGTAGTATTCGATTTAGAAACGACAGGGTTTTACCCTTACAAGGGAGACGAAATTCTTTCGATTGGTGCTGTGAAAGTAGAGGGGACGAAGATACTTCACGATCAAACCTTCTACTCTCTTGTGTATAGTGAGTCAGCACCTTCAGAAGAAATTACAAAGCTCACAGGCATTACTGGGGAGATGTTATTAGAATCTCCGGCTCTGCGTGATGTGCTGAAGGATTTTTACTCCTATGTAAAAACGAATACGCTAGTCGCTCACCATGCGAACCATGAAAAGCAATTCATGAATCATGCCACATGGCTTGCTTTGAGGAAGAACTTCCAACACCGGATTGTAGATACATCCTTTTTAACGAAAATCGTTCATAAGGAGAAAGATCTGATTAGCCTTGATGACTGCTGTGCGCACTACGAAATCGGTATTAAGCATCGACACCACGCCTTCCATGATGCGATGGCCACTGCAAGGCTTTGGGTTGAAAGCATAAAGGATATTCAACAGTTAGGATTTCAAAATCTAAATGACGTTTATACTTATTTGGCTACCCTAAAGTAAGACAAATAAGAACCCTCTCCTTCATTTCAGGAGAGGGCTTTTTCAGTTATTGATTCATGATTTCTGCAACGATCTCATAAGATCGGAGCCGGGCTGAATGATCATAAATTTGGGAAATGATCATCATTTCATCTGCTTCTGTTTCAGCCTGGAAATTTTCGAGTTTTTCTTTAACAGTTTCAGGACCTCCGATAATCGAAGCCCCTAACTGTTGCTGTAAGGCTGCCTTTTCACCAGCAGTCCAGATCTCATCCATGTTATCGACTGGAGGCTGGAGAAGGTGATTTGTATTACGTACAAGGTTTAGAAACTGTTGCTGTAAAGATGTAGCCAAGCGTTCTGCTTCTTCATCTGTATCAGCTGCAATCACGTTTACACCGACCATATCGTACGGTTCGTCCAATATGGAAGAAGGGGTGAAAGTGCGACGATATAAATCTAGTGCGCCTAGTGTATTATTCGGTGAGAAGTGGCTTGCAAACGAAAATGGAAGACCAAGCTGACCGGCAAGCTGGGCGCTGAACCCGCTTGATCCTAGTAGCCAAATAGGAATATTCAAGCCTTCACCTGGAATAGCTCTAATTCGATTTTCTCCCTCAAAATACCCTCGTAATTCATCCACTTGTGCTGGGAAGTTTTCAGCTCTACTGTTCAAATCACGACGAAGGGCCTGGGCAGTAAGCTGATCTGTCCCTGGTGCACGTCCTAAGCCGAGGTCGATTCGCCCAGGAAAGAGCGTTTCAAGCGTACCGAATTGCTCCGCGATTATAAGTGGTGCATGGTTAGGCAGCATCACTCCGCCTGATCCGACACGAATAGATGAAGTATTATGGGCTACATGACTGATAGCAATAGATGTTGCTGAGCTTGCGATAAACGGCATATTGTGGTGCTCGGCCATCCAATACCTTGTAAAACCCCATTTTTCTACGTGCTTAGCTAAGTCCACGGTGTTGCGGAAAGAATCAGCCGGACTTCCTCCTTCGATGACGGGGGCAAGGTCTAATACGGAAAACTTTGTATCTTGGAGTGTCATTTTTTTTCATCCTCATTTCTTTTAAAATCATATCATTCATCGTATCAGGGTTATTTCGTGTCTCAAAATAATCTGTTTACAGATTCCAATATCATATTTCTGTTTGATAAGACGAAAAAATACAAGATATTAAAAAAACACATTGACGAAAGCGTTTACAAGGAGTATAGTCTACTTAAGGTAATCGATTACGTAAACGATTAACTGAGTTTTAGAAATGAGGATTAACCATGGTTTCCATTAAAGATGTTGCAAAAAAAGCCCAAGTCTCTACAGCTACCGTATCTCATGTGATCAATGAGACAAGATTTGTAGCAGAAGAGACCAAGCAAAAAGTATACCTGGCGATGAAGGACTTGAATTACCAGCCAAACCGAATTGCCAGAAGCCTTAGAAGCCGTAAATCGAATACGATCGGACTTTTGGTTCCATTAGTTGCAGAAGATACATCCAATTTTTTCTTCATGAGCATTGCTAATGGAATTGAAAAGGTGTTGAAAGAGAATGGCTATAACTTAATACTTAGCAATTCCAATGAAGATGAAGTAACGGAAAAAAATCAAATTCGCGTTTTTAATACGCAATTGATTGACGGATTGGTCATAGCCCCTGTAAACGGGGAGGATTCAGCGTATAAGAAGGAATTAACAGGCGACTATCCAGTCGTTTATATTGACCGTCATCCGAGCGGTATTGAAGGGGATATGGTTCTTGTTGATAACCTTCGAGGAGCATATGAAGCTGTCAGTGCTCTACTTAACAAAGGATACGAACGGATTGGCTTTATCACAGGCACCCTTGGGATTACCACTAGTGATGAACGCTTAAAAGGGTATAAACAAGCCCTGGAAGAAAAAGCGATTCCCGTAAGAAAAGAGTTTATTAAAGAAGGACCAGCAACATTTGAACAAGGGTATCAATTAGCGAAAGAACTTCATGAAGCAGAAGTGTCTGCTTTGTTTGTTGCAAATAATGTCATGACAATGGGCGCTGTTTCTTACCTTCAGGAACATCAGGTTAAGATTCCTGAGGAAATTGGCATCATAGGATATGACGATTATGATTGGATGAAGATTACTTCTCCCCCCTTATCGGTCGTCAGACAGCCAGCGTTTGAGATTGGAAAAGTAGCCGTTGAGCAACTGCTTAAGAGAATAAATGGATCAAAAGAGAAATATACAGAAGTCATTCTCGATTCAGAGTTGGTACAGAGAGGTTCCTTTTAAAGAGAACCTTCTCTTTTTAACCATAAAGTAAACGATTACGTAAACGTTTTTATGGAGTGATAGGTTATGCGTGAGCGTTCAATTATGAAATGGGAGGTACGGAGAATGAAGAAATTATTGTATTTGTTGGCAGGGGTTCTAGTGGTGCTGATGCTTGCGGCTTGTTCGAGTGACAGTTCAGCTAATTCAGAAGCAGATAGTGGTAGTTCAGGGGAGAATCAAACAAGTGACACAGTGGAAACTGGTTCAGTGGATACAAGTGTTGAAGCTACAGGTGATGAAGATGTAACGCTTGATTTCTGGATTCACCAAACAGGGGAAGACGAGACAAACGCGTACATTGAATTGATTGATGCATTCAACAAAGAGCATGACGACATTCATGTAAACGCAGAAGTCATCATTGATGACGGAGCAAGTGCTTACAGTGACAGTATTAATGCTGCTCTTGTAGCTGGAAACCTGCCGGATGTGATGGCAGTTGACGGCCCTTACGTCTCAAGCTTTGCTGAAGCTGGAGTGATTCAGCCGATCGATAAATATATTGACGAAGAAACAAAAAGCCAATATGTAGATTCGATCATTCAACAAGGCACATACAACGATAAATTGTATTCCTTAGGAGCAATGGAAGCTTCCGTCATGCTGTATTACAACAAAGACTTGTTGGATGAAGCAGGGATTGAGCCGGCTAATTCTATAGAAGAAGCATGGACGTGGGATGAATTGATGGAGAATTCTAAGAAGCTGACGACTGAAGACCGTTATGGACTGAACTTATTTATGAACTACGGCGTTGGTGAATGGTTGACGTTTATGGGTGCACCTCTTGTCTGGTCTAACGGAGGCGCGCTGATTTCAGAAGATGGTACAAAAGTGGATGGCTATTTAAATAGTCCTGAAACCATTGAAGCTTTAAACTATGTGAAAGATCTATTTGCGGAAGGTGTTGTTACAGATAGCCCTGGTGAAATGCAGTTTGAGGAAGGAAATGCAGCCCTTGCTTTAGGAGGGCCATGGATTGCGGTTTCTGCTGAAGACGCAGGCTTAAACTGGGGGATGATGCCTTACCCTTACAAAGACGAAAAAGTGTCTCCATCTGGAAGCATGGCTTATGCTGTAACTAATAATACAGAAAATCCTGAAGCAGCTGTCGAGCTTATGAAGTGGATGACAAATGAAGAAGCAACAATCAAAATCTCGAAAGCCACAGGCATGCCGCCGGCACAGAAATCTGCATTCGAAAACATGGATAAATTCAATGAGCTTCCATGGAGCATTATGAAGGAACAAGTCATTCAAACGGCCCATGCCCGCCCAGCTACACCTGCTTATCCGGTATTGACAGATGCGTTTGCTCAATCTTTCCATGCCGCTGCACTAGGGGAAGATGTAGAGAGTGTGGTGGAACAGCAGGTTCAACGTGTCGAGCGTGAATTGAAACGTTTTGAAGAGTAGTCCAACGAATGATCGGGGCCTGTGAGTGTTACAGGCTCCAGGTCATTTATAAGACCGTCCGTCTAAGGGGTTGAAAGAGAGGGTGAACAAATATGAAAGGGAATAGTTCTTCTGCGAAACAACTGACCGATCATGATCATTATAAAGCTCCATCTGAACCGTCTATCAAAAAGGTGCCGCCAAAGAGGAAGAAAAGAAGGAATTCACAGGCCTTCCAAGAGGCTATTACAGGATACTTCTTTCTAGCGCCTGCATTAATTCTTCTGGGAGTATTTCTTTTGTATCCGATGGGAGCTGCTTTCTATTATAGTTTTACAGATTTCTATATTTTAAAACCTGATGATATTTCTTTTATAGGGTTCGAGAATTTCTCTTATATATGGCAGGATGCTCAATTCCGACAAGCTTTTTGGAATACCGTTTACTTTTCTGTCATCGTCGTTCCTGTTCAGCTGGCGGTCGCGTTAGGACTTGCGTTGCTTATTAATAAGAAATTAAAGTTCCGCGTATTTTTCCGAACTGCATTTTTCTCACCTGTAGTGATGTCTCTGGTCGTGGTCTCAATTCTCTGGACGTTTATGTACAATCCCAATGAAGGGTTGATCAATCAGCTTCTCGGAGTCATAGGAATTTCACCACAACCATTTCTAACAAGCCCTGATCAGGCGATGAATTCAATCATTGTAATGTCTGTCTGGCAAGGGGCCGGTTTTCAGATGATGATCTTCCTGGCGGGGCTTCAAAACATTCCGAACCATTTATATGAAGCTGCAGATATTGATGGAGCAACTAGTTGGCAGAAATTTTTACATGTGACTTTGCCAGGTTTGAAAAACATTGCCTTGTTCATTTTTATTACGATTAGTATTGCTGCCTTTAAATTACTTGTTCAGCCGATGATCATGACACAGGGTGGACCGCTTGGATCTACCAAGTCTCTGGTCTATCACATCTATGAAACTGGATTTAACTATAGAGATGTGGGTTATGCATCAGCAATGGCAGTCGTATTTACAATGATTGTACTTACTATCACAATTATTCAGCGTGTCCTCATTCGTGAGGAGAGGGGGTAAAAGCTATGAAAAGAAAGAAAGGGATTCAGAGAGTCGTCTTATATGTTTCTTTGATTTTACTCACATTCATCTTTCTCTTTCCTTTAGTATGGATGTTTGTTTCATCGCTGAAAGATGAGTTTCAAATTTTCAGAGATATGAAATCACTAAAAGCCTTTTTGCCTCCAGCTCCTAATGAAGTAGAAGGTGGATACCTGCACAATTATATCGCAGCTTTTCAACGTGTAGACCTTATGAAGTACATTTTGAATAGCTTGATTTATACAACCGGCATTATTATCTTTGGGCTTATTGTCAATTCAATGGCTGGTTATGCATTGGCACGGTTCCGTTTTCCACTGGCTGGTTTCTGGCTTGGGGTCATTATCGCGACTCTGATCATTCCACCAGAAAGTATCTTCCTGCCCCTCTACGTTTTGGTGTATGACCTTGGGTGGGTAAATACGTACACAGGTTTGATTGTACCGTTTATCGCGAATGCTTTTGCTATCTTTTTATTCCGTCAGTTTTTCCTCGACTTTCCTAAAGAATTGGAGGAAGCGGCTAAAATCGATGGTTGTTCTCAAATCGGTATCTTCTTCCGCATTATTGTTCCACTCTCTAAACCGGTGTTTGCTACTGTGGCGATTGTCTTATTTATCAACCACTGGAATGACTTCCTATGGCCGCTTGTTGTAGCTTCGGATGAGAGTATGCGTACAATCCAAATTGGCCTTCAATACTTCATGAACGAACCACCAATTAAGTGGGGGCAAGTGATGGCTGCATTAACGATTGCCACTGTGCCCATGCTATTGATTTTTGCTTTCCTTCAAAGGTACTACGTACAAGGATTAACACACACAGGTTCAAAAAACTAAATGAGTTTTGCGAAAAATGCCAGGCGGAAAGTGGATAAACTTCGCCTGACATGAAGGATTAATTATTGTTGGAAGGAGTGCCATGACATATGATTCAAAACCAACCGTTGATGACGAATGGGTATTATCAGGAAAGGTATCGACCCCACATTCATTTTACCCCAGAACAAATGTGGATGAATGATCCTAATGGACTTGTTTACTTTGAAGGAGAGTATCATCTCTTCTATCAATATCATCCAGATAGTAAACAGTGGGGCCCCATGCACTGGGGACACGCTGTTAGTAAGGATCTAATAGCGTGGGAACATCTACCCGTAGCGCTCTATCCGGATGATCTTGGTATGATTTTTTCGGGGAGTGCTGTGGTGGACCACAAGGACACAAGTGGTTTTTTCGATGGAAAACCGGGACTTGTTGCTGTATTTACCCACGCAGATGGAGACTTGCAGAGGCAGAGCATCGCCTATAGTAAAGACCGGGGGAGAACCTGGGTGAAATATGACGAAAATCCGGTCATTCAAAACCCTGGCTTCAAGGACTTTCGTGATCCCAAGGTTTTCTGGCACGAGATGACACAAAAGTGGGTGATGGTGCTTGCTGCAGGGAGAAAAGTTCAATTCTATACCTCTCCTGACGTGAAACAGTGGACCTATGTTAGTGAATTTGGAGAAGGTTGGGGGGAACAAGAAGGGGTATGGGAATGTCCAGATCTTTTCCCTATAACCAATGAAGTGACCGGGGAAAAGAAATGGGTGCTGCCGATCGGGATTGATGCCGGCGCTCCTTCAGGCGGATCAGGAACCCAGTATTTTATCGGGTCCTTTGATGGAAAGCACTTTGTTCCTCATCAGCCGAAAGAATCTGTGCGCTGGCTTGACTACGGCAAAGACTTTTATGCATCGCAGTCATTTTCCGATGTCCCAGGGAGAAGGGTGGTCCTTGCCTGGATGAGCAATTGGCAATATGCCAATGACGTGCCAACAGATCCGTGGAGAAGTGCCATGACGATACCGAGGGAATTGAGTTTATCTATGGTTGATGGTCAGGAACGACTTATGCAAAAGCCTATTACAGAGCTTACGAAGTTGATAGAAAATCGAATTGAAAATGAGCCTTTCTCCCTTAAAGAAAAGCAATCAATCGAGCTCATCCAGCCTGCTTCTCCTTTTTTATGGGAATTAGATATGGAAATTGAGAAGGGAGGCGCGTTCGAAGGACGGTTATTTGGAAAGCAGGAAGCAGGTCTGAGGGTTGGCATTGATCGCGAAAGAAATGCTATATACGTTCAAAGAGACCGGACAGAGATTGATTTCTCGAAGGAATATGTTTGTACTTGTGAGGCACCTTTGAGCGGCGATCGCTCGTCCTTTCATCTCAAACTAGTATGTGACCACTCCTCGGTCGAATTATTTGTTGGTGATGGAGAAATAAGTATGACGAATTTATACTTACCGGCAGCAGATCACGAAACTAAGTTAAAGGTGGAAGCGGTCCGAGGCACGGTAGAAGTGAAACAATCGTCGGTTTTTGAAATGACATCTGTCTGGAGACAAAACTCTTAAAGAAAGAACAGGAGGGTGAAGATGAAAGGTACAGGGAACGTCATTTACCTTGTATGTGACTGGTTGATGCGGCTTGCGATTTTAAATGTATTGTGGATCGCTTTTACACTTATGGGTGGCGGGTTTTTTGGTATCTTTCCTGCTTCTGCAGCCTGTGTAGCTTTATTGAAAGAGTGGATAGCTGATCGGCGTCCTGCTCCGATAGCGTTTTATTGGCAGGTCTATAAACGAACCTTTATTTCTGCGAATGTCGTGTTCCTAAGTACGTTTGTTTTACTGATTCTTTTAGGGTTCAACATCTATACCAGTCTTCAATTCACAGGGGTATGGTTCTACCTTTTTTTCAGCGGTACCGTGTTTTTGGGCGCAGGGGTATTGATGACAGCAACCTTATCGTTTATCCCTCTAAGTCATGGAAGAAAGGCAAAAGAAGCTTTGAAAAACGCCATTCATCTTCTATTGCTTCACCCTGGTCGTCTCCTTTCTTTTATCGCCGGGTTTGCCCTGCTTCTATTGTGTATTCGGTTCATACCTGGCATCCTGCCGTTGTATTCCGTAAACATCATTCTTATGTTAACTGTCCTTTTGTTTCCTTTTAAACAAGAGGCTCAAGAGCCCGTCTGACTGTAAAGAAAGCACAGACGGGTTTTCTTTTTACGTTGATTTTTAAAAAGAACAGCGCACTAATTTGATAGCGCTTACAAATTAAAAGGAGGAAAATCACTTGAGAAGTGTTATCCGGCGATCCACTACCGTTTTGACGATTGCCATGTTAATAATGGCTTTGTTTCCAACCTATACGATGGCTGAGGAGGGGGCACAAGAGAGTCAAGGAGCTTCGCCTGATCAATATCGTTCCCAATTTCATTATTCACCAGCTGAAAATTGGATGAATGACCCGAATGGAATGGTCTATTATGATGGGGAATATCATTTATTCTATCAGCATAATCCAACAGGGAATCAATGGGGACCGATGTATTGGGGGCATGCGGTCAGCAAAGACTTAATTAATTGGGATGAACTCCCTATCGCATTGTATCCGGATGAAAAGGGGTTTATCTGGTCAGGCAGCGTAGTTGTAGATAAACAGAATACCACTGGGTTTCAAACGGGTGATCAAGCGCCTATGGTCGCTGTCTTCACTCATGAAAAAGGAGGCCACCAAACTCAAAGTCTTGCTTACAGTAATGATAAAGGACGAACTTGGACGAAGTATGAAGGAAATCCGGTCATTGAAATGCCGGAGGATACGGATATTTTTAGGGATCCAAAAGTATTCTGGCATGAAGGAACAGCTCAATGGAAAATGGTTGTGTCAGCGGGACAGAGTATCGAATTTTACCAATCTAATAATCTAAAAGATTGGCAGCATTTTGACACCTTTGAGCGTCCGGCAAATGCTAAAGGGGTTTGGGAGTGTCCGGATCTAGTAGAACTACCGGTAGACGAAGATGGAAATGAAAAGAAATGGGCACTTATGACGAGCGTGAGTGAAGGTTCTTCCGCCGGAGGTTCTGGCATGGAGTACGTGGTGGGGGATTTTAACGGGGAATCGTTCACTACAGAAATGAAACCACATCCTTTAGATTATGGAGCAGACATGTATGCCGGAGTAACATGGAACAACCTGCCGAAAGAAGATGGACGAACAGTTCTGCTTGGCTGGATGAATAATTGGCAGTATGGGCAGGACATTCCTACAGAAAACTTCCGTGGAGCTATGTCCATTCCGCGGGAATTGACTCTTCGTACAGCAGAAGATGGAACATATCAGCTGCAACAGCAGCCCGTAGCTGAATTCGCACAGCTAAGGGGGGAAACTGTAGAGCGAAAAAATGAAATAGTGAAAGAAGGAAGTCAGAAGCTCGGCGATCGTGTCAATGACTTGCTTGAAATAACCGCTTCTTTTGATATCGATCAGACGACGGCTGATTCATTTGGATTTACGTTGACGAATGAAAACGATCAAGCGACGACGATTGTTTATGACATAAAAGAGAAGAAGTTGGTGGTTGACCGTACTGCATCGGGAGAAAGTGACTTCTCAGCCGATTTTGCAGCCGTTCATGAAGCTCCATTAAAGGTAGAGGACGGGAAAGTTCAAATGAGAATACTTTTGGATCGGTCTTCTGTGGAAGTGTTTGGGAATGAAGGGACGACGGTTCTGACCGATCAGATATTCAGAGATGTGTCCACTTCTACGCTGGAAATGTTCAGTACTGGAGGAGAGGCGTATCTCAGCCAATTGAACGTCACGGATTTGAACACGGCGAACGTTGAACCTTGGAAAATGAGTGTTCCTGACGACGTTCCGAACACCTTGGAAAATGGAGATTTTGAAACGGGAGATTTAACAGGATGGACGGCGAGCGGAAGTGCCTTTACACACGGGGTTTCTCAAACGGAAACGTATTGGGACGGAAAACCTTTTGAACAGGTAGGAAACTACCACCTTTGGGGTTTTTCAGAAGATGTTAGTGATTCGGATTTTCGAACAGGGACGCTTCAATCTGATCCTTTTCAATTAAGCGGGAAAGGGCAAGTGGAATTTCTTATTGGAGGTGGGCAGGATAAGGAACGCTTATATGTAAGCCTTGTCCGAGCGTCAGACGGGAAGGAACTTTTCAAGGCTACAGGAGCGAACGACGAGAAGTACCGCCGTGTTTCCTGGGATGCCAGTGCTTATCTAGGGGAAACGCTTTACTTGAAAGTAGTTGATTACCATAATGATGGATTTGGCCATATTAACGTCGATGATTTTCAAGTGTTTACAGAAGGAGAGCCCATAAGAGATGAGCTCGAGAACGGTGACTTTGAAACGGGTGATTTAACAGGATGGACTGTCGTTGAGGGAGATGCTTTCAGCCCTGCTGACGTAACCAATGATACGGATTGGGGCTGGGGAGGACCGTTCAATCATCAGGGGGACTACCATCTGTGGGGCGTTAAAGACGGTGGTGACGAGCAAACCGGCGTTCTGCGTTCATCTTCCTTTATCTTATCTGGAACAGGAACGATTTCTTATTTGATTGGTGGAGGGAATGACCCTGATAACTTGTATGTAGCCCTGGTGAGGGCTTCTGATGGGCAAGAATTGATGAAAGCAACCAATACCAAATGGAATGACTCAGAAGAATATTCGAAAGTCGTTTGGGATGCTTCAAAGTATTTAGGTGAAGAAGTGTATCTGAAAGTCGTTGACAGCTCTACGGAAGGCTGGGGACATATCAATGTCGATGACTTCCAAGTGAAGCACACCGGTCCGCTTGCTCATTGGTCGTTTGATGAACAAGAAGGAAAAGTTACGATAGAGAAAGTTAGTAGACAATCTGATCCTGTGCAATACGTGTTTAATGACGCGGTGTATAAACAATCGTCCGATCCTTTATGGCGGCCAGGATTGGTAGGGAACGCCTTATTATTTGATGGGTATTCCACATGGGTGACTCATGGGAATGACCAATTTGTGCAACCAAAAGATGCCCTTACCATAGAAGGATGGGTAGCCCCACGAGCGTATGAGTGGGGAGACCTTAATCAAATATCAGCGATCGTCAATCAGCATAACAAATCAAAAGGCGAAGGGTTTATTTTAGGAATGGGGCGCCACGGTAAACTTTCTTTCCAGGCAGGTATTAATGGAGATTGGCTAGAGGTTTCCACAATGCCTGACCAAGAGTTGAAAAAGGATAAGTGGTCTCATGTAGCGGCTACTTACAATCGGAATGACCAATCGATGAGACTTTACTTAAATGGAGAACTGGTAGACCAGACAGAAACAACCAATGGAAGTATAACACCGTCCAGCGAAGATCTATTGATTGGCAAACACAACCAGGCGGCTCTTATTAATGGGGTGTTTGATGCTAACATGTTCAATGGGTTGATGGATGAAGTGAAAATATCAAATGAAGCGAGGTCAGCAGAACAAATTCAGCAAGATTATCAGTCTATGGTAAATAATTTTGCCGATAATGCTCTCCCTGAACCAGCACTGGACTGGGACCGTACGCGTTACGATGGTGATCAGCATAGACCGCAATATCATTTCATGCCTCCGGAGCATTGGATGAACGAACCACACGCACCGATTTATTATAATGGAAAATATCATATTTTCTATCAAAAAAATCCGCAGGGACCGTATTGGCATCATATCCACTGGGGACATGCGGTGAGTGAGGATCTTGTTCATTGGGAAGAGCTTCCTACAGCTCTGGCACCGGAAGCGGGCTCGGTGGCCCCAGACGGGGTATGGTCCGGCAGTGCAACGCTTGATGAAAATGGAGAACCGGTACTTTTCTTCACGGCAGGGGACGACAGTAAATTTCCGAATCAAATGACGGGACTTGCTGTCAGTGAAGACCCGGGTGACCCTGAATTGAAGGAATGGCGCATGCTTGATGAGCCTGTAACTGTACAGGAAGAAAACCTTCCGGCGGAAGCGGGTGAAGTGATGTACGGACAGTTCCGCGATCCATTTGTTTGGAAAGACGGAGATACCTGGTATCAGTTGATGGGATCAGGGATTGATCAAGTTGGCGGAACGGCGCTGTTATATTCCTCGAAGGATCTGACAAACTGGACTTACGAGAAACCATTCTTTACTGGAGATTCAGAAGCTTATCCGAAGACGGGTGATGTATGGGAACTCCCAGTATTTCTACCACTTGGTAAAGATGAATCGGGAACCGAAAAATATGCGTTCTTTATTAATCCTTGGTTCGATGGATATAGTCCGCATAACGTCAAATACACCTTCTACTGGGTAGGTACGTGGGATATGGAAAACATGGAGTTTGTACCTGATCATGAAGAACCGAAAATGTTTGACTATGGCGAGCATTTCACAGGTCCTAGCGGCATGGTGGATGATGACGGCACGCCGATTTTATTCAGCATTGCTCAAGACAAACGAAGTGAGCAAGAACACTATGACGCAGGCTGGGCGCATAATGCCGGACTGCCTGTGAAACTTTCCTTGAGAAACAATAATGATCTCGGATTGCAACCCATTGAGGAACTGGAATCTTTAAGAGGCGATTCATTGGTATCCTTTGAAAATAAAGCGTTGAAAGAAGCGAATGAGATAATTCAGGATGTGGAAGGCGACATGCTTGAAATTATCTTAGACATTGACCCGAAACAAGCGGATAAAGTGGGCATTAAAGTACGTCAGAGTGAAAATGGAGAAGAAGAAACGCTGGTGTATTACGATGCCACGGAAGAAACGTTTGCGATCGACCGAAATCAGTCCAGCTTGGACCCGGATGTGAGTAAAGGGGTGCAAGGTGGAGAATTGAAATTGAACGGCGACCGTTGGCAACTTCATCTCTATTTGGATCGTTCCATGGTTGAAGCGTATGCAAATGGGCAGAAGAGCATCACTTCGCGCGTGTATCCTACAAGTTATGAAGCTCTTGGAATAGAGCTTTGGAGTGAGGGAGGCGATCCAGAGATTGTTTCAATGGATGTCTGGAAAATGAACGGTGCCTTTGGGGAGACCGCTCCTGTTTATGAAAAAGAAACAGAAACGGTCCAGCCTCATGGTGAGCTTAAAAATCATGATTTTCAATCCGGTGACTTAACTGGCTGGAACATCGTAGAAGGGAACGCCTTCTCTAATGCGCATGTTACAGCAAAGCAGGATTGGGGTTGGGGTGGTCCGTTTGACCAGGCAGAAGACCAGATAGATCCTGAGCGTTATCACCTCTGGGGATTCCTTGAGTCAAGCGGTGGAGACGCAGCCACAGGTATTTTAGAATCACACGCCTTTGAGCTTGGCGGTAATGGAAAGATTGACTTTCTGATTGGTGGTGGCAACAACATCGATCAGCTATCTGTCTCCCTTATTCGTGTGTCGGATGGAAAAGTACTAAAGCAAGCGACAGGAAGAAACCAGGAAACGTACCGTCGAGTCGAATGGGATGCTTCTGAGTATGTAGAAGAGAACCTCTTGATTCGAATTACTGACAAGGCAGAAGGAGGCTGGGGCCATATTAATGTGGATGACATCAACGTCCCTGTGGCTTTGAGTGAAGAAGAGAAACTTCTCGGGCAGCTGAAGGCCATGAATTTGCAGACTGGAAAAGATCTTGATGAGAAAATTGAACTTTATAAGGATGCAGAAGAGAAAATAGAGGAGAAAGAAGAGGCATTAACTTCAATCAAGAAGGAAATGATAGAATTTCTTGAGAAGAAACTAAACTTGAAGAATAAAGAATATACGCTCAGTTCGATCCAGCTCCATTTCTTTGTAAAGCATGTGATTGATGAAACAGGAGCCGATCAACTTTCCGATGCCGGAAAAGTCCAGGGGTATGTGATGAAGAGAGTAAACAAACATGCCACAGGAAAAGAAGTTCGCGGCGTCACCGAAAAATACTTGAAATAGACGAAGAGGTTCTGTTCCAAATCTGGAACAGAACCTCTTTTTGAGCAAACAGCCCTATCTTCTTCAAGCGCTTCTTTGAACCGCCGCACATACAACCACTTCGTAAGTACGGTGGTGTGAAAGGAAAGGAGGTTAGTCACCTCCTCCTATTCTATTGCTGAGGTTCTTTCAATTCGTAGAGAGGAACTTCTTGATTTACATTCGGCTGATCCACCGGATGGATGCGGGCCATTTCATTTCTCTCGATAACCTCTTCAATGTATACCTCTCTATCCTGATGAGTCACGTTAATCATCTCAGGGGAGTTGAAAATTTCTTTTGCACGTTCTTTATTCACAGGTAGGGTCCTCCTTTATGAAGTACTAACCTTAATATTCGCATGAAAGGTCCAGGATATTCTTATCGATGTAAATATTTAGTTAAGTACTTGAGCGTGAAGCATTAATATTATTAAAGGAGGGAATTGGCCAGTAAAGGTAGTATAGAAAAAGTAATATAGGAGGTACCAATGGATAATCAATTGCACAAATTCATTTCCGTTTCCACGGACCAGAAGCATCTGAAAAATATTCTGACTCAAGTTAAGGTAAATAAAGAGAAAATAAAAGAGGATGATCGTGTTTACTTCAACCAGGCTAAAAATGCGGAAGCAAAAGCTGAGTATTATAAGTCCATCGATTTGTCGGAAAAAAGTAACGAAACAATCGAAAGGATTCGGAAGCTCATTCATTCAACACATCAAAAAGAGTTAAGGTATGACCCTAGTGAATTCGTTTATCCCTGGGTGGATCTCAGGTCTGATGGAAAGTTGCAAAGCATTTATTCTGGTGGGAAAAGAGAACCGGAAGATGTTATACAAGAGGATTATGAAATATCGAAGAAAAGGAAAGAAAAAATGAAGAAAAACGAAGGGACAGCTAAGGATCCTGTGAAAATGATGGAGGAGGTGGCAGCTGCCTTTAAATACAACTGTGAACATGCCGTGCCTCAATCCTGGTTTAATGAGCAGCAGCCCATGCGTGGTGACCTTCATCATCTATTTACTTGCGAACCTCTGTGTAATTCGATCAGAAGTAATTACCCTTACCATGATTTTGAAGGGTATCCAAAAGACGATCAAGCAGAGCTCAATCGCATCGAGGATCAGTGCGGGAAAGCGGAGAATGAATTGTTTGAACCGGAATATGCAAAAGGAACTGTAGCCCGTGCGATGCTTTATTTTTTATTAAGATATCCAAATTGTATAGAAGCTTCTCATCGACAAAAAATAGATGAAGGTCTTTTGCTGCAATGGCATAAACAAGAGCCACCTGAAGTTTATGAATTTCACCGTAATCAGGCGATTTTCGAACTTCAGGGAAATCGCAATCCATATATTGATTTTCCGATGGAGATGGCGGATTTAGCTCGACTTGGCTAAAGCATTATATCGTCAATAAAGCTATCTTTATCAGCATTTGCCGCTATATATCAGCGAATGACGATATATATCAGCAAAATAGGATTGTATATCAGCGAATCGTAGCCTTTTCTCCTAAGATAAATTCGATTTTCCGTCTGATCCCACTCAGGAAGTCCTCCATAGTAAGCTCTTCCTGATAAAGGTACATCAAAAATTCAAAACCGAGGGAACTATAGATGATTTCTGCTGCTTGATTAGAATCAAAGCTCTGGCAGAGCATTTCTTCATCCTTCAGATGGTTCATAAATACAATCAGTTCATCGACCAGCATAAAATCAAGGCCTACAAATTTCTTTAAGATTTCTGGCTTGGATTGAAAGGCGTGAACGGCGATGCCCATCATGTCGCGGAACAGCGTTTTACTGAAATGCGTGTATCGTTCCACACGGCGATAGATATAGTGATACACCAAGTCAGAAACTTCTCGTTCATGATCACTTTCCGTAATCTTGTAATCCATCACATCCATGTCATCCACGAATTCTTCTGCAAAAACTTCTACAAGCAATTCTGCTTTTGACTCAAAATAATTGAAAAGAGTTCCTATTCCAATATCCGCTTTTTTGGCGACTTCCTCAGTGGTAGTCGCTTCGTATCCTTTTGTAAAGAAAAGGTCACGGGCCTCATGTAAGATTCGCTCTTTGGTTAATTGTTTCTTTTCTTCTCGTCCCATTGTAGATTACCTCCTCAAAAAATGAGTACACTCAATTATGAGTGTACTCATTTTTGTTTATTTAAGTCAAGCTCTCTCTAACATACGATCTAAAGCTTTTTTGGCATCTAAAGCCATTTCAGACTCTACTTTAATCAAATTTTGTGGTTGACCATCTGCGATAGATTCCAGTGACCAGGCGAGGTGAGGAAGGTCGATTCGATTCATCGTCAGGCATGGACACATTCTAGGATTCAACGAGATGATGTGTTGTTCAGGGTGCTCTTGAATAATCCGGTTCACAAGGTTCATTTCAGTCCCGATTGCCCAGGCACTTCCGGGTGGAGCATTTTCAATTGCGTTAATGATGTAATTTGTAGAACCGGCTTCATCTGATAAAGAAACGACTTCGCGGCTGCATTCAGGGTGGACAATGATTTTCATATCGGGATAATCTTCTCGAACTTGGTGGACGTTAGCGACAGTAAAGTTTTCATGGACAGAACAGTGACCTTTCCACAAGATCACCTTCACATCTTCTAATGGAACTTCATGAATTAATTCTTCTAGGATCGGATCCCACACAGCCATTTGTTCCAGAGGAATGCCCAAGTCGTAAGCGGTGTTACGTCCAAGGTGTTGGTCAGGTAAAAATAGAATCCTTTCCTTTTGAGTAAATGCCCATTCAATCATCCCAGCAGCATTTGAAGAGGTGACTGTCGCTCCGCCATGCTTCCCGACGAAAGCTTTGATCGCTGCAGTTGAATTCACATAGGTCAGTGGAAGGATAGTATCATCGAACTTTTCCATCAGCTTAGTCCAAGCTTTTTCTGTTTGATTAATATTTGCCATATCCGCCATAGAGCACCCAGCCCGCATATCTGGAAGGTAAACGTGCTGATCTTCTCTAGTTAAAATGTCGGCCGTCTCTGCCATGAAGTGTACACCAAGAAACACAATCGCTTCTGCTTCTTGCTGACTTGCAGAGAGCTGGGCAAGCTTTAGGGAGTCCCCACGGACGTCAGCAAACTGAATGACTTCTTCTTTCTGATAATGATGGCCAGGCAAAAAAAGGCAGGAGCCCATATGCTGCTTCACATGCTGCACTCGTCGCTCCAGTTCCTCTATACCCATTTCTTTGTAGCGTTCAGGAAGGGTGGGAGTCGATTGTTCCATTGTTTCAAATAGATTCATCGTTGTTCCTCCTTTATTTTCATTGATACTTTTGCGCTAATATCCAAAGCTTGAACGGTATGAGTCAGTGCGCCTAATGAAATATAATCAACAGAGAGATTACCGTAAGAAGCTAAATTCTCTAGTGTGATTCCTCCGGAAACTTCCGTCGTGATCGTCTCTGGGACAAGAGTAAGGAGGTATTTAATGTATTCATGAGTACAGTTATCAAACATAATGCAATCTGCGCCTGCCTCTACCGCCTCTAGAACCTGATTTTCATTCTCTGTTTCCACTTCAATCTTGACCATATGTCCGAGCTCAGAACGGACTTTTTTTACCGCCTCCAAGATTGACCCGGCAAAAGCGATATGATTATCTTTTATCATGACAGCATCATACAGCCCATAACGATGGTTAGCTCCACCTCCGACTCTAACTGCATACTTTTCAAACATTCGAAGCCCAGGTGTCGTTTTCCGTGTATCACAAATCCGTGTATGTTCGCTATTCAACAGTTGAACTGCTTTCCTGGTTTTTGTAGCAATGCCACTCATTCGTTGTATCAAGTTAAGGACAACTCGTTCCCCTTTTAAAAGGCTGGCCATTGGACCACTTATAGTAGCGATGGGTACGCCGGAAGAGGCAGCGGCCCCGTCCGGAATGTGGACCTGTGTCTCAATTGAGCTGTCTAACATACGAAACCCCTCATTAATGACTTCGGATCCACAAAATATCCCTGCTTGTTTACTGATCAGAACCATTTCGCCTGCGGTATCGTCTGGAAAAAGATAATCGCTTGTTACGTCATGGTCTCCAATATCCTCAATGAAGAATTCCTCTAGCTTTCTCTTAAGTTTCAATTTGTTCATGAGTGTCCCTTCTTTCCAAATTTCTTTGTTGGACAATTTGCTTGCTTTTCCATAACTCTATTTCCTCAGGATAATCACTTCTGAAATGACCACCGCGGCTTTCTTCTCGCTCTAGTGCAGAACACGTAATCAAATGAGCGGTTTGAAGCATCAACAAGATGTTTACTTGTTCGGTAGTGAGCAAGCTCAAGTCAAATTCAGGAATTTCATAAATAGGGAAAGATTCCAGCCACTCTTTATGCTGCAACAGGTCGATTTCTGATCTGACAATTCCGACATTCTCCATCATTCGTCTTTGAATCTCTTCTCTTGCAGGCAGTGGAAGTGAAGAAGGACTATAATCATAGATTCGTTCTACAGGTTTTTTAATCTGAGTGAAATGATTGTGGTTAATATAATAGGCAAGTCTTTTTCCGTAAACCAGGCCTTCAAGCAGAGAGTTACTCGCTAAGCGGTTGGCACCGTGGACACCAGAGCAGGCAGCTTCACCGATTGCGTAAAGTCCGCTTACCGTTGTCCTCCCTAAGTTATCAATGCTGATCCCTCCCATGGAAAAGTGACACCCAGGGGCAACTGGAATTAACCCGTCTTTAATAGAAATGTCATTATGCTCGCACATCGACGTTATCGTTGGAAATCGTTCTATGAAATTCGGAATAGAACGAATATCTAAGTAAACATGCCCGCCTTTATGTAAGTGAGCGTATATCGTTTGAGCAACTACATGCCTTGGTGCTAAATCTTTCAGAGGGTGGATATTCTGCATCAGCCGGTTTCCGTTTTCATCAATGAGCTCGGCACCTTCACCTCTGACTGCTTCTGAAACGAGGCCTTTTGTTTTTCCGTTTTTGTAAAGCAAGGTTGGGTGAAATTGAATGAACTCCATATCAGAAAGCTCTGCTCCAGCTAAATACGCCAATGATATCCCATCGCCTGTGACCGTTTCTGCGTTCGAGGTGTACGTGTACAATTGACCGCATCCTCCCGTTGCCAACACAACATGGGGGGCTGTATATAAGTGATGACGTCCATCCGCACTTTTACTTCTAACTCCGCAGCATACTCCAGCGGCATCCTTCGCCAGTTCAAAAACAAATTGATTTTCATAGATTGAGATATTGGAGGAAAGTTTCGAAACTAATCCTTCCACTATTCGTCTACCTGTCTGATCGCCTCCTCCATGAACGATTCGGTTATAGTTGTGAGCTCCTTCTTTTCCAAGTGAAAGCGCCCCGTTTTCCTCATAATCAAAAACACATCCATCCTGGATAAGGTCATGGATTATCTCAGGAGCTTCACTGGTCATTTGCAGTGTTTTGGAGGAGTCGTTCATGTATCTTCCAGCTTCCATCGTATCCAGATAGTGGGCGCGAGGATGGTCATCCTCATGCAGAGCAGCAGCAATACCGCCTTGAGCATAGGTTGAATTACTTTGATTCAGCTCTGACTTTGTGAGAACAATCACATTTAAATCCTTACGTAAATGTCTCGCTAATTGTAAGGAGGCTATGCCGCTTCCTACAATAATGACGTCCGCTTTATTCATTACAGTCCTCCTGTAAATTTACATGTGTATTGACACCTATATTTACACACAATTAAACTTATGACAAGTGTTTTATATAAAAAAGGGAGAGGAAAGATGAAATGACGACTTATTTCGACTATGCCGCTACTTGCCCAATTCAGGAAGAAGCGCTTGAAGCATATATGCGAAGTTCTAGAGAATTTTACGGAAATACAAGCAGTTTACATGATGTGGGGACGAAAGCGAGTACGCTTTTAGAGCATTGCCGAAAAACATTTTCAAGGTTGATCAATGCTGAAGCGGAAGGGATTTATTTTACAAGTGGAGGAACGGAGAGCAACGTGCTCGGACTTCACGCGTTGTTAGACGCTCACCCTGGAACCCACATTATTGCTTCAGAGGCTGAACATTCATCCATCCAGAACCTACTGACAAAATTTGAGCGAGAAGGTTATGAAGTAAGTAGAGTCCCTTTAACTTCAAGTGGATATGTTGATGTGAATCAACTAGAGGAGTTGATGAGGGAAGATACAGCGCTTGTTACAATTCAGCATGTTAATGCAGATATCGGAACCATTCAGCCGATTGAACGAATCCACACTCTTTGTAAGAAATCGGGAAGTCTATTTCATAGTGATTGTGTTCAATCTTTTGGGAAAATCGACCTTACATCCATCACACCATACTTAGATAGCCTGTCTATTTCAAGTCATAAAGTGTATGGCCCAAAAGGGGTCGGGGCCGTCTATATCCGACCGAGTTTGTCCTTCAGAGCTCTGTTGCCAAACACCACTCATGAATCTGGAGTGAGAGCAGGCACGGTCAATACCCCTGGTGTTGCCGGTTTTACTGTTGCGGCTGATCACTGTGTTAAATTAATTGAAGAGCATCAAGTGATTATCCAAAAGCATAAGAAGTATTTTCTAGAAGTAATTGGTGAGGTATCTTCAGAAATAACGGTTTTCGGAGAGTTGAACGAGGTTCCTATACTTGGACTAGGGATTAATGGAATAGACGGCCAGTGGACAATGCTTGAGGCAAACCGTAAAGGATATGCATTTTCTACTGGCAGTGCCTGTCAGGCAAGAAGTGATGGCCCGCCTAAAACTCTTCTGTCCATGGGCGTCTCTGAACAAGAGGCGAAAACATTTATCCGCTTGTCTTTCAGTCATCTTCACTCGAAAGAGGATATTGAAGGTCTGGCGAACTGTTTAAAGAAAGTCATGGCTGATCGAAAATCGAAAGTATAAGGACAGTAGTTGGGACAAAAGTGTTTTAGCCATTTTTATAATCCGAATGATGGTGAAATTCTTAGGACAAAGATTCACCGTCATTCGAATTTTTTATGCAACATGTCCAATCCCTTCCATTACTTTGTTCATTTGCATTGGAAGGCAGAAAGGTAGCTGCTACCTCTACTTCCCTTCATTGTTCTTCTTTAGAAATGCTTAAGTTTTGTCCCAGACCCCTTTTATATGTCATCCAGTTAAAACGTCTTCACTCGGATATTTAATAGGGTCAGGTTTTTGAGTAGCAAAGGCAAAAGCAAATGTTAAAGGTCCTAATTTCCCGACCAGCATGGTTACAATAATCATTACTTTCCCTATCGTGGTTAAACTGCCTGTCAGCCCCATAGACAGTCCCACTGTACCAAAAGCAGATATCGTTTCGAACAGAATGACTAGAAAGGGGGCGTCTTCTGACATGTTCAAAATGAAAGAAGAAACGAAAACAACCATGACACTACCGACTGTTAACGCGAGAGCCCTTAGAATCAGATGATTCGATAAGCTGCGTCGGTAAAGGTTCGGATGTTCTTTTTCACGAAAGAAAGCGATGGCTGCAAGGATAATAATCAAGGCTGTTGAAAGCTTGATTCCTCCGGCTGTCGATCCACTTCCGCCTCCCACAAACATAAGCAAAAGTATATAAAATAGAGAGGATTCTTCCATTTGACCGATATCAATTGTATTGAATCCGGCTGTTCGAGGTGTTACCGCTTGAAAATAGGAAGCAATCCACTTGCCTGACGTTGAAAAATCTCCAATGGTGTTCGAATTGTTAAATTCCAATACGAAAATCATAAATATACTGAAAACATTTACGACAATCGTACCTATCAGCATCACCTTCGTATGCAGCGCAAGATGCCGGAATTCTTTACTTTTCCATACATCAAAGACGACTGTAAAACCGACGCCTCCGATGATAAACAGAAACGTGATAACAATATTGATGACCGGATCGGTAACATAGCCGGATAAACTGTCCGACCAGATGGAGAATCCAGCATTATTAAAGGCCGATATCGAATGAAAGATACTCGCGTAAATACCATCCGACCAGCCCATTTCGGGTACCCATCTCAGTGAAAGCAGCACGACAGCTATCGCCTCCATCGTGATGGAAAAAATAAATAACTTACGAACAAGCCGGATGATCCCCCCGAGGGAAGTTTGGTTTAACGCCTGGCGAACTAATAAACGCTCTTTTATGCCAATCTTTTTGCCGAGAATGATAAAGATAAGAACGGCAAAGGTCATGATACCAAGACCACCTAATTGAATTAAAGCCATGATAATGATTTCACCGAACATGGTAAAAGCAGTACCTGTATCCACGACAATCAGCCCTGTTACGGTCATGGCTGAGGTTGCGGTAAATAAGGCATCTAGAAAGGTTATACTTTCTGTTGTTGAGATTGGAAGCATAAGTAAAATTGTGCCTAATGCAATCAAAGATATAAAAACAAGAATCAATGTTTGAGCAGGATTAAAATCTACAGCTTTAGCTTTCATGACGACACCTTCTTCTAAAGATTGCTCTTAATTATAATTCAGAAGTATGGAAGATAAACGGGATAAAAGTCCCGGATTTTGTTAGAGCGATAAACTTTACATTTGCTCTATTCTCATAGTTTGTCCAGCTTCCTCATAGACATAAGGGGAGAGAGGAGAGATAGGATGGGGTTGTTTCGAGAATTCCGCGAGTTCACTGTCAGAGGGAGCGCGGTCGATATGGGAGTCGGGATGGTGTTAGGCGCGGCTTTTAGCGGATTCATTGATTCGCTCGTCACAGACATCCTTCTTCCGCCAATCGGGCTATTGTATTCGAAAATGAATTTCGAGAGTTTGTTTATAAGTCTGACCGGCGATTTTTATCCTTCCTTATCTGCAGCAAAGGAGGCAGGGGCTGCAACCATTAATTATGGGTTGTTTATTACAGCTACTGTGAGATTTCTGATCATTCTATTTGCTGTTTTTTTAGTGGTGAGACAGATCAACCGTTGGAAAAAGCCCCACCAGCACCCTTTACATTCAATGACAAAAAAAGAATGTCCCTATTGTTGTATGCCAATTCCAACTCAAGCAGTTATTTGTCCAAACTGTGCATCTTCTCTTACGAAAAAAGAGGATCGGTGGAAGCCTTCTAAACCGAAGTGGAAAGTAAAATAAATACGTTTTTATACAATTAAAAAGAAGGTGAACCTGTCTATCAGGTCCACCTTCTTGTTCTTTTATTCTTCAGTTTCAGTCTCTGTACCTTCTTCAGAACCGGAATCGCCTTCCATTTCACCGGACTCTTGTTCTTGCTGTTCTTGTTCTTCCGTATCGCCTTCTTCTCCTCCACCACAAGCAGCTAATGTAAGTACTGAAACGAGTCCGATGGCAAGCATCCATTTTTTCAACATGCGTGAAAATCCCCTTTCAAAAATAGAGTACATCTTATTTTTACCTTATTTTTGTAAAAGGAGAATAAACAAGATATAAAATATTGGTAAATGTTCAAAATATTCACGTTTTGATCCAGGCATCTTTATCATAGCCTCGTTTTTCCCAATACCCGATATGCTCATGATCGATCAATTCAATGCGGTTTAGCCACTTTACTGACTTGTAGGCGTACATTTTAGGAACGATCAGCCGGACTGGACCACCATTACGATTTTCGATAAGCTCGCCATCAATCAGCATCGCAACTATAATGTCATCACCCATTGACTGGTCAATTGTTAAGGTATCGGTGTAGACCCCGTCCTGGGAGTAAAATTTCACATATTTGGCTTCCTTATTGATGCCAACACGTTCCAGCAAATCCTTCAGTTTAATTCCTTCCCACCTTACATCATAGACGCTCCAGCCTGTGACACAATGGAAATTCGATACTTGCACATCACGATTCAGCTCGACAAATTGCTTCCAATTCCAGGATTGAGGTTGGTCTACAAGTCCGTCGATTTTGAAGGAGAAGTTTTTATCGGTGATCTCTGGCATAGTTGTTACGGTGTAATAACGGAAACTTCCTCTTCGCCCCCCGCCAATTGGAGGCTTTGACTTCGGTGCAGGTGAAGGCAAAGGAGAAAACACTTCTGTTAACGGGAGTGGAGACGAGGGCGGGGGTGACGACGGTGATCCGAGATAAGGTTTTACCCATTGATAGATGAACGGTGTAAAAATCAGTGCTATAGCGGCACCTGTCCCGCGTCGTAAAAGTGAACGCCGGCTCAATATTGGGTTCCCGTCCTCAATGATCATCCTTTTCTCCCTAAGTTTTTCTATTCGTCGCTTTTCCAGTTTTTTAAACCACAAGCTTCTTGTAATGCTGTGATAAAGAAGGTAAGGCACGCCAATCCATGTCATGAGGTCGTGGACAATTAAAGCAAAAGAACTAAACCAGGGGGCGAAGCTGCGGTGATAAGTTAAGATAAGCCCTGATAGAATTAAAGATAGAAGGATAAATAAAACGATGTAGAGGTTCTGTCTGTTAGCCTTCCTTTTCTTAAGAGTTTGTAAGTGGCGAATCATTTTTGGCCCATAGAAAACTAACGGTAGAATACTGACAAAACCTGCCCAAATATGAACGTCTTTCACCCAAATTCTTACCTGTGGAACCCATTGTCTGAAATCAGAGGAGACGAGGATGAGGCCGGTAAAAGAGAGAAAAGTGAAGAGGATGGCGTTCCAATGGTGAATCTGTTTTAACTTTTGGCTATATTTCTTCTGCAGTTGATAGAAAACACTTTTATCCACAATTTACACTCCTTCAAGTGGCAATAGAATTTGAAAAAAGGCATACTTTTCACTCCTCATCATAATTCCCTCCGATTAAACTTATATCCAAAATCCCCACATCACGAAGAAGAGTAGGGTGTGAAGACTTTTTTTCTATCTTTTCCCGCAATCGGCGCAAATGAACCGTCACAGTAGGCGTGTCGCCTTCATAGACAGTATCTAAATCTGATAGGCACAGTGGGCTCTAAAACACACTAGTTTCGGATGGGCGGCTGACGAACAGCAAAGCGGATTCTTTCACGGTTAAGTTTATAGCTGTTGCGATCACTTCTCTCGTGATTGTACTTATAGTGACAGTGCATGGTTTCAATCGTTACATTCTAGTAATCAACAGGACTCACAGACCACTTAAGTAAACCTTACTAAACTATTGAAAGTGTTCTATTCTTCTATAAAATGATTGAAACAATTTCCAGACCGAAAACGTAAAGAAGGGAGAGGTGTTTTCATGAAAAAGTTTATCGTGTTCTTGCTCATCTTTATCGTCTTATGGGGAGCGGTTGAAGGGCTGCCTGGACTCGTTCTTACGTTGATGTATGAACCAAATTTCGATTCAGTAGTTAGATCGAATGATTTGCAATGTGCATAAAAAAGCGCCCTGTTAAAGGACGCTTTAGAATTTAACAGTATTTGTTGTAGGCAGTAGTTAAGTTCTCAATAATCTCTTCAACCTCATGATCTTCAATTTCTTCACGTGGAATGAAGTGCAGCACCTGGCCATCCTTTAATAGAGCCATAGAAGGGGAGGATGGTTCGTAGCCTTCCAAATAGTCTCTCATTCGAGAAGTGGCTTCACGATCCTGACCTGCAAAAACAGTAACAAGATGTTCAGGTTTCTTTTCATTGTTCAAAGACTCTCTAGCAGACGGACGAGCAAGTCCTGCTGCACAGCCGCAAACAGAATTAATGACGACAAGAGAAGTGCCTTTTGCAGAGCTGATAAACTCATCGACTTCTTCGGGTGTTGTTAATTCAGAAAAACCAGCATTGGTCAATTCATCACGCATCGGTTGAGAAATTTCTTTCATATATGCTTCATATGGATTCATTGTAATCCTCCTATTGTTGTTTGTTTTTAGTGGCTTGAGTCATTTGGTGCCACACAGAGCCTTTGGCTTCTTCGCCGCCTTCAATACGTTCAATGGCCATGTTGATTTGTAAACGCACTTCGAATTCCGGATCATCTGCCGCTTTTTTTAGAGCAGGAAGAGCGGTTTCATCACCTAGTTCATATAGGAACATCGCAGCACGCCAGCGAACTAGCTTATTGGGATCGGATAAGGATTCAATCATTTTTGGCATGGCCTCTTTAAAGCCTAAGTCAGAGATGCAGTCACCAGCTGTACGGCGAACCGTAACAGTCTTATCATTTAAAGCTTTGTATAGATAAGGGAGTGTCTCCAGTTCCTCGATCATCCCTAAATAAGCAGTGGCGAGTCTGCGGATTGACGCTTTCTCATCATCTAACGCCTTGTCCAAAATGCGATAATCATTGGCAGTCGGATTCATTTGGTCTAAAGCAGCGTACCGAACTTTCCAGTCGTCATGATCCAACGTTTCTAACGTAATCTTCGACTCGCTGCGAGCAGGCTCGGGACCATCCGATTCCTCATCAAACGCTTGTTTAACAAGGGATTCCAGTCGTTCTTCGTCGTAACTTGCAGAGATTTCTTCTTTCACTTGTTCGCCGATTTCATCCGAATCACCATAGCGAGGACTTTGCTCAACCCATTGGCGTTCCATAATCATATTCGGAGAAGCTGGGGCGGCTTTCATGGATGCATTCATGAAGCGCTCGGGTAGACCGACACGTTTTTCTTCATCACCGTCTTCAAGCTTCACCTGCATGGGAATGCCACGGAACATTTGAACGAAAACTTTTACTTCGCCGAATGAATCATCGGCTTCAGGCTGGTTTGTTTCAGTTGGGGTTTCTTCTTCGTTTAAAGTGGAGCCGAATACGGATCGGACTTCAGGAAGAATCGTTTCCCATGAGACTCTCGCGTTACGTTCAAGCGCAATGAAGTCCAGCACATGATATAGACCTTTTACACCCTCAATTTCAAAGAGTTGCTGTACAAACTCAGGGGCACCATTCAGGTCATCCCCCTGTTTATAGTTATGAGTTTCACCATCAGGCAGCTGCTCATTTAAATTGATTTTCATTGAGTTAGGGCTAGGCGTTGGTTCTATCGATACAATCTTCATTCGTCATTCCCCCTAATCACGTGTATAGGATTTATTTTATCAAAGAATCCATCCCTCATCCATGAATAGGATAATAGAGAGGATTATATTGGAAATAAAAGGTTGAAACTATTTCTTTAATTGTGTAATATTACACTAAAATAGTGTGGGGAGGGGGAAAGGTGTCTCATTTATCAGAGGAAAAGAAACGGGAAGTTTTCAAAGAAAAACTGATTCAGTTGTGGAGTAACGGCTACCTGTCAGAAGAAGAGTACATGAAAGTGGTAGAAGCTAATCGTTCTTTTATAGAAGATCGTGAACATAAAAAACAGGATGCGGAAAGAGAGCATAAGGAAGAATTTATCAAGGAGACAGCAGAGCCCATCCAAAAATCTGTAGAATCCAAAGAACCAGTCAAAATCCCTAAGAAGAAAAAAGTAAAAACAGCAGAACAGATCCGCGAGCGAAATATTACATGGTCTCTCATTTTAGGTGTTTCTCTATTGCTTATTACAGGGCTTATTGTTGCAACAAGCCAGTGGGATCAAATGGGGCCAGGACTTAAAGTTTTCTCTATATCGTTTGTTTCCCTGTTTTTCCTTGGATTGAGTTATATTACAGGACGATTTCTCAAAATCACCCAAACCGCCTTTGCTTTTCTAACTTTAGGGAGTTTGCTCATTCCCATTGTAATTCTTGCAATCGGTTACTTTGAGCTTTTTGGCAGTTACTTATCATTGTTTGGGGAAGGGAGATATCTTCTTGGTTTAGTTGGGACATTGATCCCGCTCCCGTTATACATTCGGAATGCATACGCTCATACCTCCCGGTTGTATGTATGGATATCCCTGGTGTTTTTATCCCTGGCGGTAGGCTTTGCTCTTGGTGCGCTTCCGCTGAATGTTGATGCTTTTTATTTAATGCTGATGGTCTACAATGCAAGTCTGCTTCTCTTTTACGCACGTTACAAAGATTCGAAGAGGTGGCAGTTGTTTTTGAAGGAAGTGCCTTTATATGCTCAGCTGAATCTCATCCTTTCAACAGTTCTTTTGCTGTTTTTCTTTGAAAGTGAAGTCTTCTACAGCTTCAATCTCCTGTTAACGGCAATTATTTATATGGCTATGGTATTTGTCTACAAAACAAAAGAGTACCAGTTTGTCTTCTCAGTCATGGTTGTTTATGCTGTGTATCAGCTTGTGGAGCACTCTCCTTTACAGTCGATCGATGTGACGGTCTATGCTGTCGTCGGTTTGATTTACTTAGGTTTTGCCAATGTATTTAAGAATCATAGATTTATAGAAAAAGTGTTTCGTTATACGAGTGGTGTTGTTTCATTCTTTGCTTTCGTCTATATCAGTTACGAAAGCATTGCCTTAAGAGGGGAAGAAGGATCGTGGATTCTTTTGGCTGCTTATGGGATCATCACGGCAAATTACCTGATTCTTTCCAACCTTACAAAGCATCTGGTTTTCGCTTATATGACGCCGGTCTTTTTCTTCGTGACGCTGTGGCAGTTGTGGGAGTTAATCCAAGCAGGGCCGCTTTTCATGTTCGTATTCTTAGGTGCTTCTCTTTTGTTGGTTTATGTAGGTTTATGGACAAACCAGCGCTCTCTGAAATCTGTTCAGGATAGCTCCTTTTATACATCCGTTTTTGTTTTGATCGCATGTATCGCTTATAGCTTGAATGAGTTGTTTTACGGTTATAGCTCATTTATGTTTTTAATCATTGCTATACTTGCTTATCTCGTTAAAAGAAAAACAGATAGTAAGGATATTAAAGAGACAACCTATTGGATTCAACCAGTAACGCTGTGGTTGGCTGCCGTCCTATTCTATAACCCGCTGGTTCATCTGTATCCTGCATATGAGGGAGGTTTAGCCCTTCCATTTCACTTAGCTGTTACGGGGATTTTCCTTTTGGCAATTCATTACGGTTGGGAGAGATTCAAAGAAAAAGAACTGGCGAAATCAACATTCTACGTAGGTCAGGGTTCCTATATACTGGCTATGATCTTGCTATTAAATCACGCACAAATCAACCCAACTTTTATCAGGCCGTTGCTTCTATTTGTTGGAATTGGCATGATGATAGGGCTTGTCCAGTATTCAAAAGAGCGAGTACTGTGGGTGCTCGTATCACTTGTCACACTTTCCTTCTACACTTCCTTACTAGACACATTTGCTTTTGAGACGTTTTCTTCTTTCGTCACTTATATGACTTTTGCACCTGTCCTTTTGATGTTAATTGGGGAACTTGGGCAAAAGAATAGGCTTGAGCTCCGTCCATACTTTTATGGAACAGCGCACATTCTTCTCCCACTGGTTATAGCTGCTATTATGTTGGATCAAATTAACGTGCCGACGATCCATCCCTTGATTTTATGTGTACCGCTCAGCCTTTATGGGTTCAGTGCGTTTTCAGCGAAGAGAGAATGGGAAATCAAGCTAATGCTGTACGGATTTTTGACGGTCTTGTTTTTCCTTATCTCAACGCTTCCAAGTTATTATCGTTGGTGGAATACGGTACCAAATGAATATGCCTTTTTCCTAACCAGTATAGCGATTACTGGAATATGGGGAGGAGCATCTTACGTGTGGAAGCGAAGAATCGAATGGTATGTGATTCCGTTCTCTATACTCGGGCTGTTTTTGCTTATCACTAGATTTGAAGATATTCCGGCATTTGAGTTGTTCCCGATCCTCAGTTATGTTTGTCTCGTCCTCTTCTTTTTGCACCGCCGAGAATGGTCAATCGTTCAATTTATTCCATTAATGATGACGATTGATCTCTGGGAGGAGATGAATGTCGGCTGGGAGAGAGAAATTCTAGTCATGGTCCTCGTTGGGTGTGTAGCGGCTCTTCTTGCTGCCAGTCGTTTCTTCCATAGATTATTAATTGGACCTGGTGTTAAAGCGGATGCTTACTCATGGACAGCGCTTGTGTATTTGGTCTATTTGAATACGGTAACGGCTATCGACGAAAATGTCTGGATCAGAATTATTCCAGTCCTATTTGCTGGGGTATGGTTCTTTTTTAACGCATCTAAGTGGCAGCAGCCTTTAGGGGACAAGATATTCTACACAGCGGGAGTGATCAGTCTTTACGCTTCGTATATTCTGGTTTTGCTTGAGTACCGTGAATGGATTCCTGATTTAATCGAAGCTGAGCTTCAAGTCTTGCCAGTTCTAGTCGTTCTTTCTTTTGTGAGAGGACAAAAGTGGAAAGAGTATCCTTACATGATGAATCACATTCAGTTTGGAATGGTTCTGCTGACCGCCGCTTACCTTGTAATTGACGCAATTCAAAGCCATACAATTTGGGATGCGTGGATAATTGGCGGTTTATCTTTAATCTCAATGATTTTAGGAATGCAGTTCCGTATCAAATCCTATTTTTTCGTAGGAATGGGTGTTCTAATCTTCAATGTCATCTATCAGACACGACCTTATTGGGGAAATGTCCCATGGTGGGTATACTTGCTGTTAGCCGGACTGCTTCTTATTGGAATCGCCAGTTATAATGAATGGCAAAAGCAGCGTTCTGATTCTGAGAAGCCTGTGGAACGAAAATTAAAACGACTATGGTTATCTTTCAAAAAGTGGAATTAAATAAACTCGTGAAGGAGTCTGTCATGACGACAGACTCCTTCATTTTTATACAGATTTTATCAAAATAGTGAAACTAGATTGGCATTCAGACGTAGAATAAGTGGATTGGAAGGAGGAGACTTTTTGAATGAATCCGTAATGCAGTTAAAAAATTTGAAAAAAACAATTGGTAGTAAACCGATTATCAAAGGTTTGAACTTTGAAATATACAGTGGGGAAGTCTTCGGGTTTCTGGGGCCGAACGGAGCTGGGAAGACGACAACGATCCGAATGATGGTCGGTTTGATGGATATGACAGAAGGTGACGTCATCATAAAGGGACATAGTGTCAAAAAGGAATACAAGCAAGCGATCAGACATGTCGGGGGAATTGTAGAAAATCCGGAAATGTATCCTTTCATGAGCGGGTGGAAAAACTTGCGCCATTACGCGAGAATGATTCCTGGGATCACGGATGAACGCATTAAAGAAGTTGTTCAGCTGGTTGGGTTAGAAAAACGGATGAAAGATAAGGTCGGTAAATATTCATTAGGGATGAGGCAGCGCCTTGGTATTGCTCAGGCATTATTGCACAATCCATCAATCTTGATCTTGGATGAGCCTACTAATGGTTTGGATCCTTCAGGAATCAGAGAAATCCGTTCGTATATAAGGCGATTAGCTGCAGAAGAGAGGGTCGCTGTCATTGTTTCCAGCCATATTTTATCCGAGATGGAAATGATGTGTGATCGCATCGGAATCATAAAAAATGGAGAGCTAATTTCTATCCAGCCAGTAAAAGAAGCACTAAAGCAGTCAGAGAAGAAAGAAGTCACCCTTGAAGCCGCTCCACTTGATAAAGCTATGGGTGTGCTTACTGACTTCCTTGAGGGATCTGTAGATGTTGATCAAGATTTACTTAATTTTACAATTAAACGCGATCAAATCCCTCAGCTCATACAAAGGCTTGTAAAGAATGAGGTTGATGTATACAGCGTCAACGTCAAACGCTCAACGCTGGAGGATAAATTTTTAGATGTGATTGGAGAGGGATCGATTGAGTAACTTCTTTCAATTAGTCAAAAATGAACAAATGAAACTTTACTCACAAATAGCCACATGGATTATGGTCATCATTCTAGGGGTACTGATTATTGGGTTTGGAATATTTATGAAAGTCGATGCTTCGTTTCTTGGAGGAGATGTGCCTACAGGAGAGGACTGGAAACAGGAGCTCCAAGAACAGAATGAACAACTACAAGATCCTAAGTTTGGACAATCAGGTGAGCAAATTCAGTACCCTTCCATGATGGATATTGAAATGAATGAATACCGTATAGAGAATAACATTAAACCAACAGAATACGATGTATGGGGTTTTTTAAGGGATAACCGTACGAATGTCTCCATTATCAGTTTGTTTACGATCATTGTAGCAGCAGGTGCTATTGCGAATGAATTTAAATGGGGAACGATTAAGCTCTTGTTGATACGCCCGATCTCCCGTACCAAAATCTTGTTCTCGAAATATGTATCTGTGCTAGTCTTTGCATTGACTATGCTGATCTTCTTATATGTATTATCCTTTATCGTGGGGGCCGTTCTATTTGGAATTGACAGTTTTAATCAAACTTACTTGTTTAGGAAAGATGGCAATATCGAGGAAGCGCAAATCTTCGGACACACCGTTGTCCAATATTTACTGAGTTCCGTGAACCTGCTGATGATGGCCACCTTTGCTTTCATGATTTCAGCCGTATTCCGGAACAGCTCCCTAGCTATCGGTGTAGCGATTTTCCTAATGATGGCGGGGAATTCCATCGTCTTATTCCTTCAGGGTAAGGAGTGGGCGAAGTATATACTGTTTGCCAACACGGACTTGAATCAGTTTATCGAAGGGACCCCGTTGATTTCAGACCTTACGTTAGGGTTTTCGATTACTGTCTTGACCGTGTATTATATAATATTCCTAGCCTTATCCTGGACTTTCTTTTCAAAAAGGGACGTGGCTAGTGCTTAATTTAAAGGAGGAATCCAAATGAAACGTACAGCAGAAATTATTTTTACAGTCATTGGCATACTTTTGTACGCTATTCCCGTCGTTCTCGCTGGCATTTTACTCAGTGTGAAAGACAATCCGGAATTCAGAGCTGAAATTGAAAGAGGCATTAACACCGCTCCGAATGCAGATGAATTGGGTAACATTAATATGGACCAGATGATTGATTTTCTAGGGACATTCACAACCGTGATTCTTGTGGCCGCCGTCCTTGCTATTGCGCTTGGTGTTCTTTCAATTATTTTTCTTAAAGGAAATAAGAAACCTAAAGCAGCAGGTATCATTTTAATCATCACAGCTATTGTGATGACTTTTGGAACAGTTGGCCTCGGGTTATTTGCAGGAGTAGCGTACTTGATTGCTGGAATTATCGCTCTTGTACGTAAAAAGAAAAAGCCCGTAGAAGAAACGAATACAGTGGAAAGTTATTGAGTAAACGGATGAAGACATAAGCCTGCAGAGGCTTATGTTTTTTTCGTTTATGGAATCCTGCCTGATGCGCTCCTATCATTATTAAAGAGGGGGGACTCGATGTAATCCTGAAATAAAGCAGTTGGACCATAAAAAATAAGGTACCTTGAATGTAAAAAAATAAGCGCTGTTAAGCAATCAGCGCTTGGTAAAGGTTCATTAACTTCATCGTCATTAGTCCAATATCCGGTTCATTTCATCAACATCCGCAACTTCCCTGTTATATACAGGACTATCTTGATTTCTATACCCACTTCCGCCGCAGATTTTACAAGTATATTTCCATTCTTCGTCATCCATAAGCAATCCTTCACCACCACAGGCCAAACATATTTGGTCTCTAGGCATACTGATTCTCCTTTGGAACATTTTATTTATACTCTGCTCTAATCGGCTTGAGTTATTCGCCCTATAGATTATTTCCTGACAAATGTGGGAATAAGAGTTGCATTGGAGGGATGACAATGAAGGAAAATGAAGAATATAAACAAACTGAAGAGAATGAAAATAAACAAACGAATATGAAGAATAATAAAATTGATCGTCCTGGTCGACAATTTTATATCCCTTCCCAAATCGTAGATGAATTCGGTGAAAAAGGACGCGATCACTTAGCTAAACCATTTCGAGCTCAGTTCTTATTAGCGCTTACCGCAGGATCATTTATGACATTTGGAGCCATCTTTTCGATATTACTAGCATCAGGCGTAGAAACGAAAGGGATCTATCATTTGCTTTCCGGGCTGGGTTTCGCTGCAGGTTATGCGATGGTGTTCATCTCTGGATCGGTTCTATTCACAGAAATCAATGTGTTGCTGCCTTCGTATTTATTTAATAAGGCAGGATTAATGAAGGCGAATATCTATAAATTCTGGGCTTCTTCTTATGTTGGAAACATCCTGGGGGCGTTTATGGTTGGTGTGCTGATTCAGCTGTCAGGATCGTTACCAGGGACTTTTTACAACGAACTTTCCATGTTCTTAGACCATAAAATGAAATTTCTGGACTATGGAGTCAAAGGATGGTTCGAAATATTAGTATCAGGGATATTAGCGAACTGGCTGATTGGAATGGCGGCTTTTCTAACCACAGCAGCCCGTGATATTACGGGGAAATTTTTAGGTACCATGCTGCCTGTTATCTTGTTTGTGGCAGGAAATTTCCAGCACAGTGCCGCCAACATGGGGTATTTTAGTATGGGCTACCTCGCTTCTGATAAATATACGTGGTATGAATATATCTTCTTCAATCTTCTTCCGGCTAGTATCGGGAACTTAATCGGCGGAGGTATATTAGTCTCCCTATTGTTCTCTTATGCCTATAAAGAAGATATTCAAACGTCCTTAGGGAAGGGCTCAAAAAAATAAAAGCACCATTCATTATTACACACCTTCACACCTCAGGTCATCCATATTATGGAAGACCTGAGGTGTGTTAAAAAGGAGAGAGAATATGAAACAAATTATAGCTATGGGTGGCGGTGGATTTTCTATGGAACCTGACAACCCAGCATTAGATGATTACATACTGAATCAAGTGGATAAAGAAAATCCAAAGATCTGTTTTGTTCCTACGGCAAGTGGTGATACAGACAGTTATATCGAGCGCTTTTATGACTTTTTTAAGCAAAAGCCTTGCAAGCCGAGTCATCTCAGCTTGTTTAAACCATCGACAAGAGAGCTGAGAAATTTCGTTCTTGATCAAGATATTCTTTATGTGGGTGGTGGATCAACGAAGAACATGCTGGTGCTCTGGAAGGAGTGGGGGCTCGTAGAAATCCTACAGGAAGCTTTGGAAAAAGGTGTCGTGCTAGCAGGAATCAGTGCTGGAGCCATCTGCTGGTTCGAGGAAGGCCTGACGGATTCTTACGGAGATGAGCTCGAGCCTCTTCCTTGTTTAGGAATCCTAAAAGGCAGCTGCTGTCCTCATTACGATGGGGAGGAAAAAAGACGGCCGACCTATCTAAAGAATATTGAAGCAGGAACAATGATACCAGGCTATGCGTTAGATGACGGTGCAGCTGTCCATTTTGTTGATGGAGAACTGAAGAAAGTTGTCCGTTCTCGCCCAAATGCAAAGGCTTATTATGTCCAAGTCACAAACGGAAAAGTGGAAGAGAAAGAGTTAAAGAGGTAATAGGAATTTTAACCCCTCAGGTCATCCAATATATGGATGACCTGAGGGGTTAGTAAATGGGAGATTATTCAAACAATAGTATTTCTGGATCTTTGTTATACGTATGGACAAGCATGGCGTGCAATTGTCCTCGGTGGTGGTACATGTGAGCAACGATTTGAAGCAGCCATTCAAACCTTGTATAGGTGACTCCCCACCAGGATGTTGTTTCAGTAAAAAGGTGGTCTTCTGAATAATTTTCATATTGGGTTCTTAACAGAGAAAAATGATCAAACATTCTATTTAATATTTCGTCTTTCGTTCTTGGGTGAAATGATTGGTAAAAGTTTTTCATTTGTACTTCGGATGCTTCTTCTAGTACACGGCCATCTGCAGCAGGAATGATAGCGATATGCTCAAGCAGCTCGCCGACTGAATATTTTCCTTTCGTTGGACGAAAATGAAGATCTTCTTCCTCAAGCTGGCCGACGATTTCAGATATAGATGCAATGACGACTTCTAATTGATGGAAAGCACTTTGGCAATACATATTCATTGGGTATCCCTCATTTTAAAAAGTGTATGGCTACACTATTTCTCCGGAAGATCCTTAAAATCCTTGTGTAAAGCAAAAAAGTGAACGAGAAAAAAACAGCTGGATCCAAATGGTAGCAGCTGCTTATAGAGCATTCATTAACCTTTTCATGTAGAACTCAGGTAGCTGAGCAAAAAATAGGTCTCTATGATCGTTGATAAATCTGTCTTTCGCATGTTTTAAAGGACCCAAATCTCTTTTAGCTAAGCCTAAGTAACTTTCCTGAAAAGGTGTGAGAACCTTTAACGAATTCAGACTACGAATGGCTTCCTCCGTGTTTCCATTTGCAATAGCTAAATGAGCTTTTTCAACTGGATCGTCAGTTGTTATGTTTTCAGTTCTGCGGTGGAAAGATGCAATAAAAGGGATTGTCTGATTGTTTATCATACGGATGGATTCTTCAAAATTATGCTTTTTCGCAATATCTAAAGTGGCTTTTGCATAATACATGGACGAATCATAATCGTCGAACACATGGCAAAGTGCTAGATTGTGATGCATGGTTAGCTGTTTTCGTGGGGCTAGTCCTGCGTTGATATATTTGTAAGCAAATTTTTTTGCAAGAATGACTTGGTTGTTTTTCCAGTAATGATGAAACGTCATCTCGTCAAAACGTAATTTCATATAGTAATGGAACAAAGGCTCTCTCAATGAGAGCATGGCTTCTTGGATGTCCTCAGTATAATTGTCCATACCAGCATAGTTCTTAATATCGTAATGAGCGTATGCAAGCAAAAAGAGGTGAAGGCAGTGGAGCGATGGATGGTCAAAACTAAGGGTTTTTAATTCTCCTAAATCGTGCTCCTTTAAAGGAGTCTTTTTACGTTTAAGAATGATGTGGTAAAGGTCAGTTATTTCTTGGTGATAAGAATTAGAATCAAGAAGGTCGACTAAACTTTCGAAGTAATCGTTCATGTAGAGAAATTCAGCAGCTGCTATTTGGTCTTCGAAAGCAGTAAAATGAGCTGATAGTATATAACGTTTTGTTTCTTCCCTGGACTTAACTGAGTTATCGGACTTTAAGCGATGGTGATAAAAATCATAAATAGGAGAAACAAGATTCAAGTGTAGACGATGAATATCGTTTGGCTCGATGATATGATGGCTTCCCATAAATGATACCCCCAACCCTTTAACTAGTTCTATTATAGTATTTTTTTGGAGAGAAACAAAGTTTTTTGGATCATACTAGATTTCGAAGGAAGTATTTTACCAAAAATTAATTGACTCTAACGTTACGTTATACCTTAGTTTAATAAGTGAGGTGATCACCATGTATAAAGTAAGGGAGGTTGCAGGTCTTACTGGTGTCAGTGTGCGCACACTGCACCATTACGATCATATTGGTCTACTGAATCCTGTTCGGACAGGAGAAAACGGATATCGTTTATACGGGGAAAAAGAGCTAGCACGTTTACAGCAAATTCTTTTTTTTCGAGAGATGGATTTTTCCCTGGATAAAATTAGACAGATTCTAGATGATCCTGAATTTGACCAAGAGCAAGCGCTCAGTATTCAGAGGAAAATATTAATGGAAAAAAGAAACCGATTGGAGCGGATAATTGACTCTGTTGAACAAACACTTCAATCGCTGGAAGGAGGGAGAAAAATGTCTAATAAGGATCGATTTGAACCTTTTGATAAAAGTGAAATTGAAGCTCATCAGAAAAAATATGAAAAAGAAGTGGAAGAGCGCTGGGGAGATTCAGACGCCTATAAAGAATCTAAAAAGAAAACAGCTTCTTATACCGAAGAAGATTGGAAGAGGATTCAGGAAGAAGGTTATGAGATTGACAGACAAATTATTGCACGAATGGTTCAAGGGCCGCAAGATCAAGAGGTACAGCGATTAATTGGGGAGAAACGTCAGCATATCACGAATAATTTCTACCATTGTACACCGGAGATTTTCCGTGGTCTGGCGGATATGTATGTGAATGATCCTCGGTTTACGAAGAATCTCGATAAGTTGAAGGAAGGATATGCGGCATTTCTGCACAAAGCTATGCAGGCATACTGCGATCGTTTGGAACAGCAGTAAAAAAGGCGCTTAAAGTGTCCTTTTTTCGTGATAACAGTATTGCAATAAACTCTTATTATCCTGAAGGCTCAGTATCGAGGCTTTTGTATGAAGATATGGGAGATGGGAAAGCGAGTCGTTTTCCCATCTCCCATACGTTATTAAGTAGCTCGAATCGGTCTCTTCTGGAATGAAACATTGTTGATTCGTTACAATATAGTAGGCAATTTCTAAATAGAGGGATTTCAAGAACCTCCCATCACCCCCTTCTTCCACACAAAAGTCTCGAAATCTAGTCTCCAAATTCCCGCCATTTAATTGAAGAATGAGAGAGGTATTACTATGACTAATTATCTCGGCTGACAAATGAGACCATTGTGAACCTTGATGTAGCCATGACTGAGAATGTCAAAGCCGTTCTCGTACATATACAACCCCATCTGTTCAACCGTCATCAGCTCCCGATACGTATGGTTCATTACGTCCGCCATGACTTTATAGTAAATTCGGGAGCGTACTTGGTTCCTAGGAGTCGTCAAAACTGCATATCCACCAGGCTTCAAGAAACGACGGTGCCAATCAGCTACTTCATGTTTATATTCATCAGGAAAATGTTCGAGTAAACCAACCGACAACACAACATCAAATTCTTTACCATAATCCAGGTTGCGAATATCATCTACCACATACTCAACATTTAAATCATCTTTATAAACAACGGTACGCGTCCCCGTTCTCGGGTTCTCTCCTAAAAACGGGTAACTGTCAGGAAAGTCAGCAAACCTTGTCGTTTTGCAATATTCATCATAATCAACCATAATGATCTCAGCTCCAGGGTACATCGCCCCTAGCTGCATCGCTTCATATCCTTCAGCCGCCCCAAGAAATAGAACTCGAGGTTTCCTTAAATGAAGGCCTTCGAACAATGCTCTCTTGCCTCGGGGATCCCAAATACCGTCTTGTATTCGATGAGCGTAATTCCACAACTGCAGCTGGACTACAGTTCCCAGGGCTTGTCTTATTTCCGAGGGATTGAATGTCCCTAAACTTTTTATAAATTGGGACTTGGATTCTTTCATTTCTTTAGGTACATCCTTTACAAACCATTCATGAAAAGCTCTGTTGAAATAAGTCCAGGATGTGTGAGGGTCCATATCTCTACTGTTTTGCTTTTCCCACTCAAGACGTTCCTTAGAGTTGGCTTTCACTTCATAAGGTTTACCCACATCTTTCCATGAAAGCTGCGACCAGTCACGAACAGTATCGGTCGTGATGAACCGATTATAATCCTTCTCGGAAACTGTGCGTAAATCCACCCGATATTGGTTTTTCATGAAGCTTTGGCCAATGTCTTCGTCCGTATAGGGTTTTATTTCAGGCTGCCTAATCGTTTGCTCTTCTAACATAACGATCCCACCTTAATTATCTGAATATTACAATTATAATCCATCTTCAAATATCTTACAAATTTTGGTGGGGATCTTTTTACCAACAAGACCATGATATTACAATAGTGTAAAAAGGATGTAATGAATGAAATGTTATTGTTGTTGTCTTGTTATTGGCTTACTCGCTATAAATGTTAAGGTGGAAAATGTAGTTTTAAGACAGAGCTCATCAACAAAAAACATCTTGTGAGCACCACTGTATATCAAGGAGGCATTAAATCATGAAAAAAACAGTTTTTTCATTGGCGGCAGTCTCAACGATTATGGCAGCAACAACAGTAACAGCTAGTGCAGAAGAAGTAGTAGTAAATAAAGGTGATACTCTATGGAGCATTGCTCAGGACAAGGGAGTATCCGTTGAACAAATAAAACAAGAAAATAATCTTTCATCTAACTTGATTTTCCCTGATCAAACATTGAATATCAATGAAGAGAAATCAGAAGGTCAAGCAAGTGGCGACACGCACACGGTAAAATCCGGTGACACTCTTTGGAGCATTGGTCAAGACTATGAAGTAAGCGTAGACGAGCTGCAAGCTTGGAACGGATTAGACTCTGCCTTGATCCATCCTGGAGATAAACTATCTGTTGAAGGACAAGCAGTAGCAGGAGAGAGAACGTCGAATTCTTCCAGCGAAAATGAAGAGCAAGAAGCTCCAGAGCAAACATCTTCCGAAGATCAATCTTCTGATGATAATGTTGCAAAAACATTTACAGCTGAAGCAACAGCTTATACAGCAAATTGCGAAGGATGCTCAGGCACTACGTATACAGGTATCGACCTAAAAGCAAACCCTGATCGCAAAGTGATTGCGGTTGATCCTGACGTAGTTCCACTAGGCTCTGAAGTATACGTTGAAGGGTACGGAAAAGCAATCGCAGGGGACATCGGCGGTGCAATTGACGGTAATCGCATTGATGTATTTATTCCTAACCAATCCGATGCTCTTGACTTCGGTCGTAAACAGGTAGAAGTAACTGTATATGAATAAGAATTAATGAGAAAGGCGATATCCTAAGGGTATCGCCTTTTTTTATTTTTTATTGATTGAGTCTAAAGCATGACGTAATTCTCCGAATGTTTCCAGGTTTTCAAAGCTCATATTAGCCTTGACCGCAGCAGCAGCCATCTCTGTTTTAATCCCTGTTAGGATCGTTCTTGTTCCGAGCAGCTCAATAGTTTGTGTGAGGTTATAAATATCATTGATGAACACATGGTTAAACGTTGCAATACCAGAAAAGTCGAGGTACAAGACCCTCAAGCCGTATTCTTTTATTTTTTGCAATGTATTTTCCATAACTACTTCAAAGCGTTCTGAAGAAAACTCACCAACTAGGGGCACGACTGCCTGTGAATCATCGATAAGAACAACTGGTGTAGAAATGTGGTTCAAGCTTCGTTCAAATTCTTCATGTTCTTTTTCTTTTAGTAAGTTATAGTTTTCCGTTGTGGCTCTAATGGCTGCGTCAAAAGCGAAAATTATCTGCTCTGCTACTTCTAACCCTTCTTCGACGCGAGCTTGGTGAATTAAATTAGAGTTGCTCAGGTGTTTGAGGAGAGACAGTCGGAAAACACATAAGACATCGACCGTTTGCTTTAATAATAATCCCTGCGCGTAAAAATAGTTCTCAGAATCATACCCCGGTTCAGCAGCATCCGTTTCTTCATCTGTACGAAGCAGACTTTTAGCCACGCGATCCAATAGAGAACGCAACATCTCATAATGCTGGTTCAAGTCTTTTTCTGTGTAGTCCAACTCTAATTCGTTTAGTGTGCCAGGTAATAGTTCATCGACCAGAAGTGTCTGGTTGTCTTGAAAGTAGTTCGCCATTTTGTGGTTCAGATTTTCCATTGAGTTTCCTCCTATGTAAGAGCTGTCTCGTTTCTTTACCCTGATTGGATTGGAAATATACTTGTATCAAAATAGAATATAATTTAAAAACGACCGTTTTACAATTGAAAATTATCTATATATATTATTCCACCGTGTAATCTTGTTAAAACAGAAAAAAACCCCTAAGATTTTCCTAGGGGTTAGAGGTGACTTCTCTTGTTTTACGTTGGGAGTGGGCAAACTGGATAAAGTGATCAACAACACCGTCAATAAACTGGATGGTGCCTTGGTCGGTCAGTTGACCAGATTCGTCAACTTTATGATGAACGTTCCCGATGAGAATTTCATTTCCTGGCAATACACTTGCTCCCATTCCTGGAGCGTTTAAAATTTGGCGAAGGTGCATTTGGGCTCTTACTGTACCGAGGACTCCCATTGTAGCACCTGCTAGAAACGTTGGTTTTCCTTCCATTTCCTTATTTCCTCTCGACAGCCAATCAAGCGCGTTTTTCAGGACACCTGGAATCGAGTGATTAAATTCTGGTGTGACCACAAGAAAAGCGTCAATATCTGATAACTGGGCTTTGAAATTTTGAACGGAAGCTGGGGGTTCATTTTCAATGTCTTGATCGTAATGGGCTAAATCACGAATTGGAACAATCTTGATATCCAAGTGATCTTTATAACGATCTCGGATGAATGTCGTTATTTTCATATTGTAGGAATCTTGACGAATACTTCCGACTAAAGCAGCTACTTTCAACATTCGTTTGCGTCCTCCTTAGTTAGGGTAAGCTTTATCATTCATTATAAAAAGGTGTGGAAACGGTTACGAATGATTTGCTCATGTTTGCTATAATGTGGAAAAAAGGCGAAGAGGTGGAGTCGGGGAATGTCAGTACAGTTGAAACCTTATGAACAAAGTCATAAAGAAACCATTAAACATTTTTATTTACCAGATGACCAGCTATATTTTACTGCCATGCCTGCTGAGTCTGTCCAGTTAGCAGAAGGAGATCCGACAAGAAATCCTGTTACGATTCTTGCTGATGGGAAGCCTGTTGGAATGTTTGTGCTGCAGGATGGTCCAAGGGTTCAGGAATATACTCACCATAAAAATGCATTATTATTAATTGCTTATATGATTGATGAAGCTGAACAAGGGAAAGGATATGCAACGAATTCCTTGAAAAAGCTCCCGGAATACGTCCGAAAATATTTCCCCGAAATGACCCATGTAGTGCTGAGTGTCAATATCAAAAATCACTCCGCACAAAGTGTATATAAGAAGTGTGGATTTGTCGATAAAGGGGAACGCAAGCTAGGTGAAAAGGGATGGCAGGTGATTTTAGAGCAATCTTTAGAAAAAAACATATAAAAGATAAATTTCTCTTGCAATTTCTACGTTTTACTAATAATATCAAGGGGAATCGTATTATAACCCTATAAAGAAAAGGAGGTCCACCACGATGACTCTGCTATTTTCAAAAGCCCGTGAGCTGTTTGACGAAGACTTCAAGAACAGCCCTGAAGGTAAAGCGCAGGCAAAAACAAAAGATATGAAGCGCACGCGGTCAGGAAAGGTTCTTTTTTCTTTCCGTAAGCAGAACAACAAGCGGAAATAACTTAATAAGTGGTGAAGGTAGCTATGAGAAGAAACAAAAAAAGAATCAACATGGCGGAATATCTTAAAAAAGGAGTTCCGTGGATCAGCGTTTTAAGGGCAGACACTGTCACTTAAGCGCTGATTTTTTAATGGTTAATTTTAGTGAATCCCATGATCCTAAAATAACGATTCCTTATATTTAATAATCCTCATATATTGTAAAAAAATCCCTCATTCTTAAATAACGCCCGACGATTCTCAAATAACCATACAAGAGGTTTGATTCTACGAAGAAAAGGATACATGAAACGCTAAGGAGGCGAATCATAATGACTGTTTTTTCGAAAGAAGCATTAAAGGATCAGTACGTTCTGATTACTGGAGCTACAGGAGGAATTGGCTACGAAGCAGCTAAAGAAGTCGTAAGAGCTGGCGGTAATGTAGTAATCACTGGACGTAATGAAGAAAAATTATCAGATTTGAAAAATGAATGTGCTACGATTAATAAAGAAGCGCATATTGAAGTATGCCCAGCTGATTTAAATGATCCTGAAGACCGCGGTCGTTTGGTAGCTGATGCTGTTGATAAAATGGGCAAGATCACAGGACTTGTGAATTCAGCAGGTATTATCGGTGGTCGGCCACTTGATCAAATGTCAGAAGATGATCTTCGTACCGTTATGGAACTCAACTACTTTTCCACAGTAATGTTGACACAAGAAGTTTATCAACATATGAAAAAGCAGAAAAAAGGATCCATCGTGAATCTCTCTTCCCTGTCGGGGTTGCGCGGAACCCATAGTAATATCGCTTATAGTGCTTCCAAATTTGCAGTAACAGGATTCACTCAGTCGTTTGCGTTAGAAGCTATTGAGCATAATATCCGCGTCAATGCCGTCTGTCCCGGATATGTAGATACATCCATGGGGCAGCAAGCCATTAAGAACAAAGGCGAAAGGGAAGGGCGCACCTATGAAGAACAGCGGAAAATCGCAGAAAAAGGGATTCCATCAGGAAAGTTGAGTACACCGGAGGAAGTAGCACGCTCGATTGTGTATCTTTTGTCTGATGCTTCAGAAAACATTGTCGGTGAATCTTTGAAAATATCTGGTGGAAGCGTGTTGAGGTAAAGAAAGGGGTGAAAAAGCATGCTTTCAGATCGATACTCAAGACAACAACTGTTTCAACCAATCGGTGAAAGAGGACAGCAGCGGCTATCAGAAAAGCATGTCTTGATCATTGGGGCAGGGGCGCTCGGTACAAGCAGCTCCGAGCAGCTTGTCCGCGCTGGGGTAGGGCGCCTGACCATTGTTGACCGTGACTACGTTGAAGGGAGCAACCTGCAACGACAGCAGCTTTTCTCTGAGAGTGATGCCCTGGAAAAATTACCAAAAGCGGTAGCAGCCAAAAAACGCTTAGCAGAAATAAATTCTGATGTTTCTATTGTTGCGAAAGTGGAGGACGTTCAAGCAGAAGAGCTGGAAATCATAATTAAGGACGTCGACTTGATATTGGACGCTACCGATAATTTCGAGACGCGAATGCTCATCAACGATATGTCGCAAAAGTATAGGATCCCGTGGATCTATGGGGCTTGCGTTGGTAGTCATGGCATGAGTTACACGGTTGTACCCACTGATACGCCTTGCTTGAATTGTTTAATGGAAACTATTCCGCTGGGAGGGGCCACCTGTGATACGGTCGGCGTTATCAGTCCTGCAGTTCAGATGGTGACCGCTCATCAAGTGGCAGAAGCTTTAAAAATATTAGTTGGTGATTTCGAATCTCTTCATGGCAAGTTGATTACGTTTGATCTATGGAATCATCAATATTCAGGCATAACAGTTTCCAACGCGAAAAATCCAGAATGTTCATCCTGTGGGACAAAGCCGACATATCCTTTTTTATCCCATGAAAACCAAACGAAAACAGCTGTCCTGTGTGGACGGGAAACGGTTCAAATTCGCCCTTCAGGAAAAAGGACGCGTGATTTAGATGAACTGAGAACACGTCTCCCACATCACAAAGTTAAACAAAACCCTTTCCTCCTGTCATACGAAGATGAATCTAAACGGATGGTGTTTTTTAACGATGGACGTGTCCTCATCCACGGAACGAAAGACGTTTCGGAAGCTAAGAGCCTTTATCATAAAATCGTTGGAGGATAGGATGGTAACAGGTGTAAAAGCAGGGCCGGAACACGGGCAAGGCATTATCAGCGTTTGCACTAAGGGCTATTGGACTACGTATAAAGAAACTCATTCTGCAGACTACATAATACGGGTAATTGAAAACTTTTATAACGAGCACCGTGTACTGACAGAAGTCAAAGAGACTTCAAAAGAGTGGGAAGACTATTTTGCGCTTGATGGGGATGAGATGCGTGGAGCCTGTGGCGGTGGAATGATCGACGTAACAAAAGGAGAAGTATTTGTCTTATATATCGATCCCGCACGTCGAAATGAAGGAATCGGCAGTTCTTTTCTGGAAACTCTAACCGAACAGCAGCTTCATTTGTAGCAAAAGAGCAATGGGTGGCTGTTCAACAAGGAAATGATAAGAGGATCCCTTTTTATCAATCACGGGGGTTTAAAGAACAAGGTCTTCGTTCTGGGTATGGCAATGGTGCTGATGATCCATATCTTTCGATTCGTTTTGTCAGGTCCATCCTATAAAGCGTTTGTAAGTCTCTCGAATCGGGAAGTATAGTTAACAACTACCCCTATAGAGGAGGATCAACAATGGCACGACTAATCAAACGAGTCATGAAATACGGGCCGATCATATATCCACTAGTTAAGAAATTTATGCGTAAACGCAGAGGAAGATATTAAGCATAGTGCCTATTAAAATAGGCGCTATTTTTTTAGATTATGGTAAACTTATACAAAAAGCAGCACTGGTTTAGCACGAAGGAGATATGCATATGAATCGCTGGGACTCTGCACCGCTTATCCGCTTTTTTGGAGGAAGAAAGTTACTATACATATTAGGAATCCTGTTGATTATAGGATTGAATATTCTTGTTTACACTCAAGTGGATTTTATCTTTCATCCACTCGTTATTTTCGTTGAAACTGTTGCGCTTCCGATTATCTTATCCGTAGTTGTCTACTATTTGCTGAGACCGATCATTAATTTAATGGAATCTTGGAAGGTCAAGCGAATATGGGCGATCCTGATCACCTTGCTCATGGTAGTAGGTTTAATCACTTTGTTAATCGTTCTGATTATCCCGTTTTTAGAAAAGCAGTTTGTCAGTCTTGCAGAAGAATTACCGAGTTATTTACGTGATTTGGTTAATTCTTTGGACCGATGGTTACGCGATTCCTTTTTAGGGAGTTATTACAGCAACCTGTTTCAAGACGTAGATGGACTGTTGAATCAGGTACCTGATCTGGGGACCTACGCAACGCAAACAGTGGAAGGTATAACAACTTTCATAACAACAGTGACCAATGTGATTGTCGCGCTTGTCACGCTTCCATTCATACTTTTTTACCTGCTTAAAGACGGGCACAAACTGCCTGCAAAAATCATCAGTTTCTTCCCGCCTAAAGTAAGGACGGAAGTGACCAGTATATTTAAAGGCATCGATCATCAGTTGAGTGCGTATATACAGGGGCAGATTATCGTCAGCTTTTGCATTGGGGTAATGATGTATATCGGATTTTTAATTATAGGACTTGATTACGCTCTCTTGTTAGCGGCAATCGCAAGTGTCACGAGTGTTGTTCCATACTTGGGGCCGATGATTGCGATTACTCCAGCCTTGATCATCGCCATTGTCACTTCGCCTTTTATGGTACTAAAGCTAGCGTTCGTATGGACCGTTGTTCAACTACTCGAAGGAAAATTCATCTCTCCTCAAATCATGGGGAAAAGCTTACACATTCACCCCGTTACGATCATATTCGTTTTGCTGACAGCTGGGCATTTGTTTGGCGTCATTGGAATCATACTTGCGATTCCAGGTTATGCGATTATTAAAGTATTCGTCTCCCATCTGTTTTGTTGGTTCCAGCGAAGATACAATCGTTTCGCTGAGGAAGAAAACCAATATCAATTACCTGAAAAATAAAAGGAAGAGGAGTGTGGACCTCTTCCTTTTGCTTTGAATTAACTTGTTGGCAGGCATTCCATCTGCGTTATAGTCACCCCTGGGGCTACCTCAACTTCATCAGTTGGCTGAAAGCCGTGCTTTTTATAAAGTTCAACAGCTGGCTTATTCTTAGCGCCGGTTTGAACGATGATAGTATCTTCTGGGTATGCGTCGATCAAATAAGACAACATCCGCTGGCCAATTCCTTTTCGGAAATGGTCTGGATCCACCATAAGGCGATTAATATAAATTTTGTAATTCGTTTCTTCATAAGAAAGTACACCAAGAAGCTGTTGGTCGTACACGCATCCTATGAATACTTCGTTCGACTTCATGATCGCTTCTTTGGAATCTTGCAACGGAGGCAGTCCTTCAAAATCAATTAAATCTGCTTCTATTTTGTACGAACGTAGTTGTAAGTCGAAAATTCTACTAGCCGTCTCTGAGTGGGTATGTTGGATGAAGCAAATGTCCACCAAATCATATCCTTTCTGTATTAGGATTCTAGTATCTACTATTTATCTACTACTTATTCTAACAAAAATCGACACGAGGGTGGACGGTTGCTAATACAATTCTTTCACGTGTAAGATATATGGAAAACTTTTTAGGAAGATAGAAAGGGTGGGAAGTAGGTATGTTAATGTCTGAGAAGATTCGCTTGAGGGAATGACGTTGGCAGACATAAAGGTTTACCATTGTTGGAGAAATGACCCTGAAGTCATGAGGTACACAAGCCCTCACCTTGATTCTTATACGCTGGAGGAGAACGAAGAATTTGCGCAATCCATGATCACCTCATCAACCTCTAAAACCTACATCATCTAACATCCTCAGAAAAATGAGTCGATTGGCGTCAATCTAGTATTGATGCGGTTATTCCAAACTGAATTCAATAAGCGAGTGAAAGAAATTCTTTCCTAAAAAGGGGTGGAGACCATTTCACATATTTTCTTAGATTCTAAAAAAGAAGAATATATACCAAATCACTATCAATGGAAGCCGGAGAAAGGCATTTATGATTTAAAGCCCTATGAAGTAAAGTTCCCAGTAGATGAAATTAAACAGCGACAACCAACGATGTGGAGGTATAAAGAGGCTTTACCATTTGATAAAAGTCAGGACCTACTCTCTTTTTCTCTTGGGGAAGGGATGACTCCGTTACTTCCATTGGATAAAAACGAACAAAATATTCTAGTAAAAATGGATTATTTAATGCCTACAGGTTCATTTAAGGATCGTGGAGCCTCTGTCTTAGTCGCAAAAGCCAAAGAACTTGGGGTTACTACTGTTATTGCTGATAGTAGTGGTAACGCGGGCACATCAATAGCAGCTTATTGTGCAAGAGCTAATATAAGGTGTCACATTTATGTTCCAGATTCCACTGTCCCTAAGAAATTAGCGCAGATTGAGGCTTACGGTGCGGAACTCCACAGAATCCCAGGTACGCGAGAAGAAACCGCAGAAGCTGCCCAACGGGATGTGGAAGAGAAAGGAATATTCTATGCGAGTCATGTCTATAACCCTTTTTTCTATGAAGGAACCAAGACATTTGCATTTGAAATATGGGAGCAGCTAAATTACAAAGTACCGGATAAAGTCATTGTTCCAGTAGGAAATGGAACCCTTTTGTTAGGCGCATATATTGGTTTTAAAAACTTGAAAAATGCTGGAGTTATACGTCACTTCCCTAAGATAGTAGGTGTGCAATCAGAGGGGTGTCAGCCTATAGCAAAAGCTTTCAGGGAGAATAAAAATACTTCAATCGTTGAGAATACAGGAACAGAAGCAGAAGGAATTGCGATTGCCGATCCCGTTAGAGGAGACCAGGTCCTCCAGGCTATAAAAGAAACCAATGGAGCAATCATTACGGCTCCTGAAAAAGATATTAAGTCGGCGAAGAAAGAATTAGCTTTAAAGGGGTTTTTTGTCGAGCCGACCACCGCCGCTACTTATGCTGCTTTTAAAGAATATAAGAATAGTATTTTAAACCCGGATGAAGTAGTGGTAATGTCGTTATGTGGTTCTGGATTAAAGAAATAGTAGTTATTTTTATAAAAAAGAAGACCGCTCAACTGAGTCGGTCTTCTTTTTGCTGTTGCCCAATCGAAAAAGGTATGCGCCTTAACGGTAGAACAAAGCTTCCTAACTTGAAACGAATGTCCCCTAAATGCGAAATAAAGTGTCCTAACGTGTAGGGAAAGTGCCCTAATCAACAAATAAAGCTCCCTAACCCCAACAACTTTAAACCAGCCAGTAGGTAACCACAGATAAAAGCACAGAAGTAACGATCAGCAACAGCATTGGTTTCAGCGCTTTTTGTCTTACATCTTTAAGACTCACACTAAGTCCTAGCCCCACCATAGCCATAGTCAGTAAGAAAGAGGTCAACGTGGAGATTCCATTCATCACTTCCTCAGATATTGTGAAGAAGCGTCCTTCTACATAGCTTCCGAACACGCTCATGAGAATGAAACCGACTAAAAACCATGGAAACGTGATTTGATTTCCTTCTTCCTGCTTTCCTTTTTTTTGCATGATCCAGATCAAAAGTAAACTTAATGGAACTAATAGAAAAACCCGTCCTAATTTTCCGAGTAATGCCATTCCTAATCCATCTTCTCCTGCAGGTGCTCCGGCCAGTGCCACGTGAGCGACTTCATGAAGACTGAGTCCGACCCACATCCCATAGGCTTCGGCGTCAAAGGGGAGGAGCGGACGAATGACCGTGTATCCTACTGCAAACAAGGTTCCTACGATCGATATTATCCCTGCACTTAGAGCTGTATCTTCCTCTTTGGCTTTAAGTATAGGGGAGACAGCAGCGATAGCTGACGCTCCACATACCCCCGTTCCGATTCCTAATAATACGGATAAAGAGTCATCAGCTTTAAAAATACGAGCTAATAGAATCATTAAGCCAATAGAAAAGCAGATCACTAGAAAGTCTCTGAACAAAAGGGGGATGCCCTCTTGTAAGATAACATCGATGTTAAGTTTTAACCCAAAAAGTATGATAGCTAACCGAAGCAGCTTTTTCGCTGAAAAGTGGATGCCATTGCGCAGAGCCTCGGGATAGCCAAAGAAGTGGCGGTATAAGACAGCTAGAAGAATGGCTACAGCCAATGGTCCAATTTTATTTATATAAGGGAATCTGGCAATTAAGAATCCTGCGGTAGCCAGGAGCGCTGTAAATGCTATTCCTAAGACAAGCGGTCGATATGTGGTTAGTCGTGATGTCAGCACTTTTGATTCACCTTCTTATTTCCTATTTACACCTCTTACACTATACGTCCTTATTTAACATCAGTAAAATAAAACTTTATAATAGTAAAGATTAATATTATTAATGATAAGGGTGAGAATATGGATTTCGAAGCAATGAAAACATTTGTGACAGCCGTGGATTTGCAAAGTTTTACGAAAGCTTCTCAAAAGCTGAACTTGTCCCAGCCTACAGTCAGCTTTCACATTAAAAGCCTTGAGAATTATTTCAATTCCACATTGATCGACCGCTCACCGAAGCGATTCAAAATTACTCAAACCGGTGAGCTTGTATACCAAAGAGCCAAGCAGATTATAGGAGTGATTGATAAAGCTCAAAGTGAGGTGTATGAATTTCAAAATCAGATGCGAGGAAATATCCATATTGGTGCAAGCTATACGGTAGGAGAATATATTCTTCCCTCTATCTTAAAACGGTTTGACGACTTGTATCCTGATGTGGATCTTCATGTAAGAATCGCTAATTCGGAACGAATCAATCGTGCAATTCAGCTTCACGAACTGGATGTTGGATTGGTTGAAGGGCAAGTGAAACAACAGGGACTGGCGTCGACTCCTTTTTCAGAGGATGAAATGATCGTCATTGTGCCTTCTGACCACCCCCTAAGGGATGAGACTTCCCGATCGTTTCAACATATTCAAAATCAAACTTGGATCTCAAGGGAAATCGGTTCTGGCACAAGGGCAATGCTTGATTTGATGATGGATTCTTACAATATCTCACCTAAAAAACTCATTACGATTGGAAGCAATCACGGAGTGGTTCAAGCCGTTAAAGAAGGGTTGGGCCTTTCTTTCATTTCAAGAACCGTTGTGGAAAATACAGGAGCGGAAGAACTTATTTTCGACTTGCCTTATGTAAAATCGATGACACGCTACTTCTCTATCGTTACTACTGAAAATAAGGAAGAACAATCAAAAAATGTACAGGTCTTTATTGATCAGATGGCAGACTTATATGCATTGAAATTGTCATAAAATAATAAAATTTTAACCATGCTTTTTCTGGTATTATGAGAGTGATGAGAGAAGGGATTGTATGGAACTACGCCCATATTGCAACGAAGATACAGAAGAAATTCTGCATCTCATTCAAGATACGATCCGTGAGGTAAACCGCTTCGATTATGATGCTCAGCAAATTTGGGCTTGGTCTTTTGGTTTTCAAGATTCAGCAAGATGGCAAAAGCGTCTTTCTGACTCCGACACGTGGGTCGCTGTTCAGGACGTCCAAATCATTGGCGTTGCCAGTCTCTATGCTGAGGTGTTGGATCTTTTGTATATGCATAAGGATTTTCAGCATCAATGTGTGGGCAAAAAACTGGTACAGTTTCTGGAAGAGCGAGCGGTTCAGTCAGGATTGGATGCTATAGAGACGGAGAGCAGTTTGACAGCGAAACCGTTCTTTACAGCACAGGGATTCCGAGAATCAAACGAGCAAACGAGGATTATTCGAGGAATATCGATAAAAAATTTTCGAATGTGTAAAAAGCTGAATACTTGAAACGAATACAGGGTATTGGGCACTATACCAAAAAAAAACGAAACGTTTTCCTTGATTCGGACGTATGATTGATATCGGAACGAAATGGTGTGGTTTCGAGCCAAAATCTTTTTTCAAATACTGAGGTGAAATCATGAAGAGCCTAGACCAGATTGTCGAATACTTAAAGACGCTGGGAGTAGAAGTGGAGAAGGTTTATAAAGCACCGAAGGAAGAGACGAGATAAGCAGAGCAGAGAGCCCTTCAATGACAAATGATTACGACTCGTTATTTTAATAAAGAAGGTATGTTTCGGCTTCAGAAACATACCTTCTCCTTATGCTGTTTTTTGGTTTGTGATTGCAATAAATATGGGGTTTCTCGCCTGTAAAAATGCCCAAATGGTACCGAGCGCAATCGGAATGAGTAAAAATAAAAAAACATAGTTGGCTCCATAGGAAGCAGCAATGTACCCGAATAATGGACCGGTGATGACCACAGACGTTTGATTGCAAAGCATGCGGAAGCTCGACATTCGGCCATGAAACTCTTTATCTGTTGCTATTTGCTGAACAGATTGCAAAAGCGCGCGAACTAATGAAGTTCCAACTCCAACACATAAAACTCCCATAAACGCGATAAGCGTATGCTGAGCAAGTGATAGTAAGAGTAATCCTCCCGCAACGGTCAATAACGACCAGATGGCTAAATGGTTCTTGCATTTCATCCACCACCATGTACCAAGCAGCCCTGCCGTAATCCCTCCCACCGAGAAGGTAGCATCCAGCAAACCGTAGATAGTAGAAGATTGATGCAAATAGGCACTAGTGTAGACAGATAAGAATCCGAGCGTCGTATGAAAGGTAAGCTGGCCGAGCATCATCATCACGAAAAGTCCATATAACATTTGGTGAGTGTTTAAATAAGTAAACCCTTGTTTTAATTCTCTCCAAAAGGACGGAGACTGCCCTGTTGATTTTCTATCCTTTCGCTCATAAGAAATGAGCGCTGTAGCTATAAAGGCTCCCGCATACAAACCGATGACGATTAACATAGATGTCTCAACAGCAAACCAGCCAGAAAAAAGACCTCCAAGCCCAGCACCAACTAAGCTGCCTGCAATGGTAGATGAGCCTGACAAAGAAAAAATCCTCGGCAAAGCTTCTTTCTTAAATACTTCAGCGACAAGGGCCTGAAGAGAGGGTCTGAATAAGGATCCTGCTGTTTGGAGCATCATATGCGTGCCAATCATAACCCATGGATTGATCAGGTTCATGAAAAAAGCTCCCCACAACAGCAACAGGAATAGTACACTTCCCCCGCCAGCCAGAAGGGCTAGAAACTTCCGATTGTAGCGGTCGACAATGACTCCGAAAATCAGGTTTGATACTAAACCGGGTAAAAACCCAAAACTTACAAAAAGCCCTGTATAGAGCGCATCTTTTGTCCATTGAAACAGAAACCATGTAACCAGTACAAAATACATAGCCCTGCCACACTCATAAAGAAAATAACTGCTGAGCAAACTGGGGGTTTGAGTCCTGTTCATGTCCTTCCCTTCTTTCATTGTAAGCTAATTTCATCCTATACCATATTTAGGAATAAGGATAATATTGAGTTATTATAAAAAGTGATAACCAATAGTTATAGGAGGTGGCTGTATGAAGATCGATGATTATCGTTTATTAATCAATCTTAAAGACTATCGAACGATCCGATCTACAGCGAAGAAAATCCTCATCTCTCAGCCGGCGATTACTCAGCGGCTAAAGTATATTGAAGAGGATCTTGGAGGGAGAATTTTTCTTCGGACTTCTAAACAGCTAGTCCCGACTTCATTCGGGGAGGTAGTGCTTGAACACGCTGTGAGAGTAATAAAGAATGAAGAAGCCCTTCGTAACCGTCTTGCTCTTACTAATTCAACCATATCCGGCACCTTATCAATCGGAGCATCCTCTCTTTTCAGTCAGTATTTTTTACCTGAAGTATTGAGAGTTTTTACTGAAAAGTATCCTGATGTAACTGTTGATCTTGTGACAGGTGTAAGTGAAGAAATCCGGCAATCTGCTGAAGATTTTCATGTGTGTGTCATAAGAGGGGAGCCGCTGAAAGAGTTTAAGTGTGACCGTTTATTCAGTGATCCCTTGCACTTGTTTGATACGTATCCTTTAGAAAAAGGGGAGGAGCGTCCGTTCATAGAATTTAAAAGTGATCCAGGTTTTCAACGGCTAATAGAAAGCTGGATAAGCAGTCAGACGCAGATTCGGTTCAGACGAGCAATGAAAGTCGATCATTTTGAAACGGCCAAGCAAATGATGAAGCGGGAATTAGGGATGACGGTTCTTCCTGAGAGCATCAGTCTAACTAAAATGGAGACATGTGCTCACATTCCCCTCATGGAAGGGAATCGGCTCTATACTCGAGAAACTTGGATATGCAGGAAAGAAGTGATTAGCCAATTGCCACAAGTCAATGCTTTTTTGAAAGAAATTATGGGAAGAGACTGGACGTTAGGAGGGTGATGATGGAGGCTAAACTGATCGAGATCGTTCAATCCCATCCCTACTTGCCAAAACTATTTGATGCATGTGATCCATTTCTTACAGACTACTATATTGGTGCTGGAGTTATTACCCAGACTGTTTGGAATCACTTGCATGGATACGAACGAACCTATGGAATCGACGACGCGGATGTCATTTATTTTGATTCCACTGAGTCCGCTGATCGAAAAGAAGAAAAGCTGTTGGAGAAGCGTATAAAAGAAAAGCTTCCCGACTTCCCTTATGACATCGATTTAACTAATGAGGCGCTTGTCCATCATTGGTACGAACAAAAGTTCAATAAACAAATCGCCTCTTATCGATCTTGTGAACAGGCTATCCGTACATGGCCTACGACAGCTTCAGCTGTTGGCGTACAGCGGATGAGTAGCGGATATAAGGTATACGCTCCTTTTGGGTTGGAGGATTTATTTCGGATGATTATCCGGCCGAATAAAGAATTAATTACAGAAGAGATCTACCATGAGAAAGCAAGGAAATGGAAGGGGAAGTGGCCTCAAGTTATGGTCATGCCGTGGTAGATGGCTTTTGATACCATTGGAATTTTTCAGAGATTCATTTTATTATAATAGTATTCATTCATATCAAAAGGGGATTGTTTGCCATGAATCAACTATCATTTGATAAATTAGAAGAAATTCAACAGAATGAATTTATTAAAGTAGCTATTGATCGAGTGGGAGCTGGCGTTGTCATTACTGATCCGGAACAAGAGGACAACCCTATGATTTACTGCAATAAAGGGTTTGAAGAACTGACAGGCTATAAAGCCGAGGAAATACTCGGCAGGAACTGCCGCTTCTTGCAGGGGGAAGACACGAGCCCTAACCAAGTTGAGAAAATTCGTACAGGTCTCAAGGAAGGCCGGAAGGTGCAGGTAGAATTAAAGAATTATCGTAAAGACGGGACGATGTTCTGGAATGAACTGCAAATCTTTCCTGTTTACTTAGAACAAATGGATCAGACTTTTTTTGTAGGCGTCCAAAAAGATGTGACCCACCGACGCCAGCAGGAAGAACTGATTGGTCATTATCTTTCAGAGGTGAAGCGTTTATCTACCCCAATTGTTCCGGTTGAGAACGGAATTTCGGTATTACCGCTAGTGGGAACTGTGGATGATGAACGTCTCCATCAAATGCTGGAAGCAGTCAGTCATCATGTCAAGGAATCAAAAGAAGACTTTCTCATTATGGATATGTCTGCTGTGCATTCCTATAATGAAGATGTACATATGGGCATTTATCAAATGAACCAACTGCTTGATTTGATGGGAACGACTCTTGTAATTACGGGCATTAACCCTTCTTTTGCCATGCAAAGCGCTCCTTACGCTGATTTTAGTGAACTGTCTCTCCAAACATACGCGTCTGTCAAGCAAGCCCTTCAAGCTATTCAAGTTAAGTAATACACTCCCGACATCGAGCAGGTGTCGGGATTTCTTTTTATGAAAAAAGGGTAATCTATTCTACATTGGTTCATCCTGTATGATGAGCTAGGCATTGGTTAAAAACCGACATATTTAGTATGATTTAAACTAAAGATTGAATGCAGGAGTGAAACAGATGATAGATGTGTTTAAAGACTTGATAAAAAATGACCGTCAAAAGCGCCTCTTCGAGAAGGCTGAACGTATATCCGAAGAAGCCAAAGACCATTTGAAAGAAACGGATCGTGATGCGGTGTTTTCTGCAAAAACGCTGAAGGTCATTAAGCAGGAAGGTTATCCTTCTTTGACATTACCTGTTAGATATGGCGGGGAAGATTTATCATTGTATGAATTCCTCTTGCTTCAGGAAAAGATCGCAGAAGGAGATGGGGCTGTCGCTCTATCGATCGGGTGGCATCTGGGCATCATGATGGAACTGAAAGATGATCAACTCTGGAAAGCTGACCAATTTGAACGCCTTGCCAAAGAGGTTGCAGACGATCAAAAGGTCGTTAACCGGGCGGCAACGGAACCTGCGACTGGAAGTCCAACTCGTGGGGGCATTCCTGAGACAAAAGCCGTTCGTAGAGGGGATGAGTATGTTCTAACAGGCAGGAAGACCTTCACCTCCATGGCCGACCACCTGGATTATTATATTGTATCAGCGTACGTTGATGATCTGGATAAAGTAGGCTGGTTCTTGGTAGATCGCCATCAGCCTGGAGTATCCGTAGAAAAAACGTGGGATACGCTCGGAATGAGGGGAACTGAGAGTGACGATTTGGTTATGAACGAGGTAGAACTGAATGTAAATGATTTGGTTGAAGTGAAGTCTGAAGGGAAACCTTTGCCTAAAGGCTGGCTTTTGCATATCCCTGCTTGTTATTTAGGGATTGCTGTTGCCGCTAGAAATGATGCGATTGAATTTGCGAAAAATTTTCAGCCGAATAGCTTAGATAAACCAATTGCTGAAGTGTCACATATTCAAGACAAAATAGGTGAAATGGAATGGAAGCTGCTCCAGGCCCATTCATTTATGTATGCGACAGCGAAGAAGTGGGATGCAGAACCCCACCAGCGTAAAAACATGGGAGCAGATCTTGCGGCTGTGAAGTTAGCCGTGACAAACACAGCAGCGGATGTCGTAGATTTAGCTATGCGTATTGCTGGCGGCAGGGGCTTATCAAAGCAGTACTCTTTTGAAAAGTATTACCGTGACGTTAGGGCGGGCTTGCATAACCCTCCGATGGACGATGCCGTTGTAAGTATGCTTGCCAAACGTGCGATCGAGTAATTTAACTGGAAAGGTTTTGCTGTTGAAAAAAGCCAGTGCACAATGCACTGGCTTTACTACTGTTTTATTTGAATGATTTGACACCTAGATAATGATCTTGCCAATAGTCGTAGCTAAGGTCACTTATTTCTACACCGTCGCTTCCAGCGTGGATGATTTGGTTATCTCCGATATAAATCCCGCTGTGTGAAGCTCCTTCTACATCATATGTCCCTTCAAAAAAGACGACATCACCGATGGATGCAGATTCTACCTGTTGCCCGTCATATTTCCACATGTCACGTTCTGTTCGTGATAAGTCGATTCCAGCTTGATTGAACACATACTGGATGAAACCGCTGCTGTCAAAACCGTCTGGTGACGTGCCGCTCCATACATATGGTGTGCCGATCAAACTTTTCGCAATGGAAACCACTTCGGATTGCGAAACGGACACCGTCTCAGAGTCCTCTGAAGCCGATTCTGTAGAGGAAAGTGCCTCCATGGTCTTAGGTCCCGCTATACCGTCTACCTTAAGTCCCTGGTCTCTTTGAAAGTCTTCAACTGCATCTTCTGTGATTGGACCAAACAGACCATCAAGGCTATATGTATAATAACCAAGAGATTCAAGCTCCGTTTGTAACGCCGTGACCTCCTGGCCGCGGTCCCCTTTATTAAGAGCGTCTGTCTCTAATGAACCGCTAGAATCGGATTTTTCTACAGCATCTGAATCGGCCTTTGCAAAAACCCCTTCACTTAAGGCTGGAGAAAATGCCATAGAGGCCACCAAAGCAGATGAAATCACATATTTTCGTGCGACTGATTTAGACTTGTACAATTGAACTCCTCCTTGCTCAGATTCTTGCTGAAGTTTGACAGTTTGAAAGACAGGTGAAAATTAAAGGTTGTTTATAAGTAGTTTGAAATGATTTTTATAGTCAGCTGCTATGTTACTTGATTACGCCTTTCAAACCAATTTCCAGTCTAACAAAAGAATTCTGTAACAAAGTTGCACTGACATTAAGCCAACATTAAACTTTTTTACAGGTGAGAATTTCAGGCGATACGTATTCTGTTATTCAATTATGTGAAGGGATAAAATAGGGAGACTTCTGATGGGATAGCTGTCATAGAAATTACTTTTTCTTCGTTACTACAATAATAAAAGGACGAAATCAGATGCGATCTCGTCCCTCAAATTTGCTTTTGTGTTTTCTTTAAATGTGTGTCTCGTTAAGCTTCCTTCACCTGGAAAGTGAAAGGTGCTTACAGCTTTACTATTTCTCAGCCAATAAATCAGCGTAGGCTTTTGCATAAGGTGGTAAATCAGGTGGACGGCGGGCAGAGACAATATGCTCGTCCTGAACAACAGCTTCGTCGTACCAAGCAGCACCGGCATTTTTCATATCATCTTTGATACCAGGAGTACTAGTAACTTTTCTCCCTTGTAAGATGTCAGCGGAAATCAGTACCCATCCTGCGTGGCATATTTGGCCGATTGGTTTTCGCTGTTCGTCCATATGACGCACCATTTCAATGACTTTGTCAAAGCGGCGCAGCTTGTCAGGAGACCACCCTCCTGGCACGAGAATTCCATCGTAATCGGCAGGGTTGATATCATCAAAAGCGTAATCCGCTTTTGCAGGGACACCATACTTTCCTCCATATTCTTTTCCTGCTTCTTCCCCAACGAGGTGAACAGTTGCTCCTTCTTCTTGAAGGCGGAGGAGCGGGTACCATAGCTCTAAATCTTCAAAGTCTTGGCTGACAAGTGCAATGACTTTCTTATTTTCTAAACGCATATCGTTCCTCCTTTTGGTGTGCTAATTATAGTGTATCAAACCCTTTTTGACGATTCGAATGTTTAGTCACAACGAGGACCCACCAGATAAGAAGCGGCTGGAACAAAGGACGAATCCAAAGAGCGATCCGTGGCGTTTCTTCACTCCAGGGGGCTGGAATTCCATAAATGGCTGCATAAATGTTTGCGGGTAGCACGAGTATCAGAAAAGCGGCAGTCCCAAATCCCGCTGCTCTCCTTGTCTGTGGAAAGAGTAGAAGTAGAGCTAGCAGCCATTCGGTAATACCCGTAACATAAACGATGATAAGTTTAAGGGGAACCCAATCAGGAAGCATACGCGCAAACCCATGGTCATAAATGAAATGAGTAACACCGGCATAAAACAAAGCTGCCGCAAAAATATAAAGTCCAATTGTTTTGAAAATCTTCATACATTCACTTCCATTCAATAAGTTGTATTCTACTATTTATAAAAGATTCTCGCTTGAAAGTGCTTGGATCAGTATGTTTTTATAGGAAATTACTAACACGATCAGAGCCCTCATAAAAAAATTGAAACTTGCGAATGCTGTTTATCGTATATTGATTGTGTTCGATAGGAAATGATGCAAAGTATCGATGTACAATTGAGAAAGTTATGTATAATAGTCGTTAAGCTTAGGATAAGGTTAAACGAAATTTGATTCTACTATAAGGGGTCGAGATCTATGAAAAAACTAGTAACTATTCTCGCGCTTGTCATGCTTTTCGTTTCCAGTTTTGCTGGATTGAATGTAAGTCATGCGTCAACCAATGATCAGGGCATAAACGAGAAATTAGGTTTACCGATTGTTGTGTATGGAGAGGCTCTTTCAGATTCACAAAAATCAGAAGTAGCAGATCTCCTGAAGGTCGACCAGCATGACCAGGTAGATGAATTTACGGTCAACGGCCAGGATTTAGCGAATTATATCGGAGGTAATCCGAATTCTAATATGTATTCATCAGTAAAGATCCTGCACAAAGATAACGGAGCGGGGCTTACGATAGATATTGTAACACCTGATAACATTACTCAGGTAACAAAAGAAATGTATTCCAATGCCCTTCTTACCGCAGGGGTGGAAAATGCAGAGGTGCTTGTGGCTTCTTCTGTCAAAGTCAGCGGACATTCTGCTCTTACGGGAATATATAAAGCTTACGATGCCAAAGGCGTAAAACTTGATGAAGAACGGATGCAGGTGGCAAGTGAAGAGTTGGATGTTGCTACATCCATTGCTGAAGAAGAAGGCGTTGACAAGGATAAAATCAGTAAACTACTTACGGAAATTAAGAAAGCTATTGCTGAACAGGATCCTGCTACTAGAGAAGAAGTCGAGCAAATTGTGGAAGAACAGCTTCAGGCACTTAATATAGAGCTAAGCCCTGAAGATCGTCAGCGATTGACGGATTTGTTTGAACGAATGCGGAATTTGAATATAGACTTCGATCAAGTGCGTAACCAATTAGATGATTTAACAGGCAGCATACAAGACTTAGTCAATGATGAAGGGTTCTGGAACAACTTGAAATCGGCTGTGCAAAACTTTTTCCGTTCACTAAGCAACTTCATTTCATCTTTATTTAATTAAAGGTTATATAAGACGGTAGTTTTGTTTTTGTAGATTGATTACAATCATACAATTTATAGTAAAGTATCAGGGGGTTGAAGGCTTTATTTCGTGGTAGGTTCGTTCCCGAAAAAGAGAGTTAAGGGATGCCTGAAAAATAACTCGCTTTCCTGCGGGGGAACTGGCAAGCCTCCTCATTCGCTACGCTCTCTGTGGGGTCTCGCCTAGCTCCTTCTCCCGCGGGAGCCTCGTCATTTTCCAGACATCCCAGCTTACATTAGCTAACGAACCTATTCAAATCGGGTATTAATTGCAGTTCTATTGGTATAAAGAGTCACGTTAAGTTATTTCTGTTTCTTTATTGGTGGTTCCGTTAAGCCATACAAACGTAAAGTGGGAGGGGAAATTGTGAGACTCCTGCGGGAATGGTATGGCTGGCAAGATCCCGCAGGTTGAAAAACCGACGAAGCTTGCCGTCATCCCCGCGGAAAGCGAGCGGTTTCCCCTCCCAGCTTTCCTGGTACTCGTAAACGGGATCACCCTTCATAGTTAAATCCAATTGAAGTCTTCAGGATAAGGAAGTAATAGAGGATAATACAATCTAATTAAAGAACCCTCTGGCAGTAAATGGATGGCCAGAGGGTTCTTTCTTATTTATTTTGCCGCTTTTACGTCCTCCACGATTTGTTCATAAGGGACATCAACGTCCCCTTTATATTTTTTAAGTACTTTTCCTTCTTTACCAACTAAGTAGATGGAAGATCCGTGAGTGACCTGGTCGTTTCCTTCGGTCTTCATAGCAACAGTTTTGAAGCTTTCCTGAGCAAAATTTTGAATCTGTTCTTGTTTATATTCTGTTACGAACGTCCAATTGCTAAAGTCCGCCCCGTGCTCTCGACCAAACTCCTTTAAATTCTCTGGTGTATCTACTGTAGGGTCAACACTGAACGAGACAATCTCAGCCTCTACTCCTTCTTCTATCAACATATCCTGTACCTTTGCCATATTTCGTGTCATAGGCGGACAAATCGTATCGCAAGAAGTAAAGATAAAGTTGGCCAGCCAAACTTTTCCTTCCATATCAGATACAGATAATAATTCTTCATCTTGGGTAGTTGCTTGGAAATCTTTAACTTCCCAATCAAGTGTATCGCTAAGCCCTGTCGACCCGCAAGCGGCGAGAATGAGGGACAAAATTCCAACCATTATAATCATCATTTTACTCTTCATAAGTTTCTCCTTCCAAAATCAGCCTCAATCTCTAGTTTACGATTCGCAAAATAAACGTGTCAATTTAACAATTACCATAATTGAAGTCGTCCTCAATTGTATATTTCAGGAATAAGCGGAAAACCTAAGGTACCATCAATGATGAGCGAGGGATGAAAATGCCTTACTATACAGGTCAAGGTGGAAAACAACTTTTTTATGATGATATGGGAAACGGGGAAGCAATCATTTTTATTCATCCCCCTGGTATGGGAAGAAAAGTATTTCGGCAGCAACATGAATTAGCCAAACATTATCGAATTATATTCCCGGATTTGAGCGGCAATGGAGACTCTGAAGTTATATCCAAAGCTCCTGATATTAGTTTTTATGCTCGTGAAGTCAGGAAGCTGTTGGATCACTTGAAGCTTCAGAAAACAGTCATTGTCGGTTATTCGTGCGGAGGGATGGTCGCACAGGAATTTGCGCTCACTTTTCCTGATCGTGTTAACGGAGTAGTGCTTGCCGGTGGATTTCCGAAGGTGGATACGGGCGGGCTGCGCCTTGAATTTTTAGCAGGAATGGAATGGGTAAGAAAAAGCCCTGAAACTTTAGCGAAGCTGCTTAGTCACTCTCACTTCAGAGATCCTGAAATAAAACGCGAGCTGAATGAACATATGGCAAAATCTGATCCCGATGCCTGGTATGAATTTTATAATCGAGCGCTTCACTTTGATTGCAGTCGCCGCTTGAAACAACTAACTGTACCGCTGTTAGTAATGTATGGGAATAAAGAGTTTTGGATTAATTATCATGCCAAGTATTACAATCAATGCGATGATGCTACACTTTCGATCATTGAATGTGCGTATCATCAGATTCCAGCTACCCATTGGCCGATATTCAATGAAACGTTAAGAGATTTCTTGCAGAAAAAACAAATTGTTTAAAAAAAGCAGAGGTTTAGCACCTCTGCTTTTTTCACATTTATTGTTTTATGGCTTCAAAAGAATGGTTAATTTTTCGAGCGTGAGGCACATTATTGACTGTTATGCTTAGTTTTGAGGCTTCCTTGATCAAATCTTCATTTACATTAAAATAGCCGAAATCGCCTGATCCTCTCATCATCACTTTATCGGACTCTCCATTGTCACTCTTAATGTGCACATTTTTAGGCCGCTCCTCTGGAGTTTTAGAGTAAAAAGCTGGCGAAGATGATACTAACACCTCTTCTTGTTCATGATTCTGGGCACGGAAGTTTAACTGCACATTCATGCTATTCCGTGAGCCACGTTGATTCTTGTGCATTAAAATAATATCAGTATCCTTAGCTTCTGCAACTTTTTTATCAACGAGCTTGCGACTGGCGTTAGTTAAATCTTTCGCTGAGACCTCTAAGTCGAATGAGTAAGAGGCATCTCCGGCAAGGTGTACACGCTCAAGGTTGAAGGTGATTGTTTCAGGTGGCTTCCTTTCTTCAAAACTTGTATAAAATTCTGTTTCATATACTTCTTCTTTTCCAGAGATCTTTTCTAGTGCCGGTGCCAGGGAAATTCTTTGCCCATTGCCCATCATAAATGCTCCTTCAATCATTTGATTGAATGTCCCAGCTTTATCTCTAACCTTTAATTTGAGTGTGTTTTTATCTAGTCCCATTTTTAACTCGAGAGGCTGGATCGTGAGACCTTTTTCCTCATATGTCTCGCTAAAGGTGTACGTGCCAAGCTGGTGTTCCTCTGGGTTGTATATATAATGTAAAGGGACGGGTTCAGTTTGAAATGCCTGTCCATTAATATGGAAATTAAAAGTTGTGGCTAATTCCTTATCAAAAGGCTTAAACCTGGTATTTCTGTCTTCCGGGCCCCCTTCACCCGTAAACGAAGGCACTTGAGCGAACGTATACAGCCGATTTTTAAAGATAACTCCTTCAGGGAATTTAATAGGTCTTCCAAAACTTTCAATAGAGAAGTCTGATTGATTTTCTCCATCCAATTGAAGAGATTGCAGAGAAGGCGGACGAGTATATTCATTCTTTTCCTCGCTTACTAGAGTAGATAAATCAATACTATAAAGAATGTGGACGACTCGGCCATTGTGCCATAACTCGTTAATTTGAATTCTTCCGTCCCGCCTTTGAACAGGTGTAGAAACTTGCGGCGTAGTCGTTAATCCTTTATCACGAGCAAGTTTTAGGCTTCTAATCTTACCTTCGTAAAATTCTTTTATTTCTGCTTCACTCTCGACCTCTCTCCAAGTAAGTGGTAGGTTCTCCTTATCAACCGCTTTTGCTTTTCTCTGTATTTTTGATTCCTTACTATATTGAAGCTTTTCTCCTTGATCAGCTGTGGTGACATAGGCGCCTATTGCAAATGCCAGGAACACAGCCGCAACAATCAACCACTTCTTTTGGTTTTTCATACGCATAGCTGTCAGTTTGTCATCCTTTCTTCTATTCGAGGTCAATTTCGAACGTCTGGTCAATTTTCTTTGAAAACACAATACCGTTCACAGTCACTTCAAGTTGGTTTGCATCTGTCAGTAAATCTTCCTCAATACTAATAAATGCGTTACGTTCTGAGCCCCCATATTCTGTTTGGGTTGCTTCACCCTTGTCATTTTCTATGTGAACGACTTGCGGGCGTTCATAGTTTTCACTATCTATGGGACTTGGGGAAACACCGATCAGTTTAGTCTTCTGGTCATCATTCTGTGGACGAAAGGCTAAGCTTAAGTCAGTTCCCGCTGTCCCTCGGCTAGAGATCTCTTTCAAGTAAACGTCTGTCTGAAAAGCCTCGGCGACTTTTTTATCGATTCTTTGATTTTTATCCTTGCTTTGAGACACATCGACAGAAAAACTATAGGACGTACCGTTTCGGAGATGAACATTGCTTATTTTTAGGGTGGCTTTTTTCGGTACAGAGCGTAAATGACGGACAAAACCGATGTAGACATCTTCCTGCTCCGTCTCGCTAAGATATAAAGATATGGGGATTTGTTCATCTTCATCTATGATTAAGGTGGCATCTAAAGAACGGTTGAATTGCGCATCTTCACTTTTAATCTTCAGTTTAATATGGCTGAACTCGATACCTAGCTTCAATTCAAGAGGCTTGACTGTAAGACCATCATGGCTGTAAGACTTATGAAAAGTATAGGTGCCTATTGTGTTTTTGGCTGGATCGTATTGGTAATGGATGGGGATGGCCTCAGGTTGATAGGACTGGTTTTCAAACTCCAGTTGAAATAGGGTGGATAAGGTTTGATCAACGGGAGGCGTATTTTCAGGATTCCATTTGCCAGGTGGGTGATTATTTTCTGTAATTGGAGGGACCTGCACCACTGTGTATAATCGATTTTCAAAAATGACTCCTTGCTCAAATCGGATCGGCTGCCCAAAGGAGCGAAGTGTCTGGTTCTCTATTCCATCGTTACCTTCTATTGAAATTTCCTGTAGGTAGGGAGGATCTCCCTGAGTATGATCCTCAATGAGCGCCGAAAGGTCAATACTGTAAAAAATGTGAATCACGTGACCGCTATGCCAGACTTCATTTACTTGCATCCGTCCGTCTCTGCCAGGAATCGCTGCAGATTGGTTGATAGTGGTGGTTACGTCGTATTCCCTTGCTAATTGTAGGCCAGGAATATATTCATTAAAAAAAGCCTGCACTTGTGTATATGTATCCACTTCATTCCATTGAATGGGCAATTGTTCTTTATCAACGGGCTTTGCTTTACGCTGAGGTTTTGAATCTTTTGAGTACGTCATTTTCTGGTCGCTATCTGCAGTCATTACATATGTACCTACTGCAAATGCAAGGAGGACGACAACGATACCGATCCACTTGGATTTACTCCGCATAAGGCGCCGTTCCTTTCTCTGCTGTCACGAGCTCCGGACAGTTAATTGTTAAATTTTTCATGACTTTATCCTTATCATAACAGACTATTCTGATCATTTTGTAGTAGAAATAAAAAAGCCCTTGCTCCAAAAAATGGAGCAAGGCTTTATTTGTTGTCTTTATCTGAGTAATGGTGGAGCATCGCATCGCTTTCAGAATCGTCTTCCAGCTTTTCAGCTTTTTGATCCGGGGCGAAGACTTTATTGAATCTCATCGCCTGGCTGAAGATTTCAGCTGCTTCGTTCGTTTGCTCGACTGTTCCTCGTCGGGTCTTTCGGTCTTCCATTTTCATCACTCCTTCATTTAACTATTCCTGCTGTTACTTAAACTGAAACCTTGCTATTCATCGTGGTAAGATGGAATAGCTATAGTTTTAGATTGACCGTGTTAGGAATTTTTATGTGCTTAAAATGTAGGAGGAAATTATGAATGAAAAGCTGACGATCTTTAATGAACAGGAACAACCGATAGGGGTTAAATCACGAGAAGACATACACCGGGACGGGGATTGGCACGAAACATTTCAGTGCTGGTTTTATGAAGTGAATCAAGAAGACATTTTTCTCTACTTTCAGAAAAGGGCCGAGGATAAAAAAGATTTTCCGGGCTTGTATGATATAACGGCAGCCGGCCATATTGAAGCAGGGGAAAGAGTGGTCATGGGTGGGGTAAGAGAAATAGAAGAAGAGATCGGTGTGAACGTCTCTCCTTCTGATTTAATCGAAGCGGGTACATTTAAGCAGGATTTGAGCGATGGAAATTTGAAAGACAAAGAAATTTGCAGAGTTTTTCTCTTCAATTGGGACGGAGAGCGAACGTTTTCCATAGGAGAAGAAGTGGCAGATGTAGTAAAGGTTGCACTCCATTCATTTAAAGAGGTAGTTAATGGTGAGGTGGCGTCCGTTTCATTTCATTCAGTCCTGGCTGAACAAGAAGGTTTCCTATCAATGGATCAGCTTGTTCCGCATGACCGTGCTTACTATCAGTTCATCATTAAGGCGATTACGGAAAATGTCGAAAAACTTTGACAAACGGTAATTCATCTCTATATAATCATTGATTAATGAGAGGAAGGGAAGTGGAAATCCAATGAATCGCACATCTTTTAATACGAAAGTAGTTCATCATAAAGTGTCCCAGGAACAAATTCAGAACAGTAAAAGCACACCGATTTATCAGACTTCGGCTTTCACGTTCAAAGACTTGGATCATATGGAAAGCTATTATGAAGGGAAAAGTCCTTACCTCTATACGAGGGAAAAGAACCCGAATACCGACGAGTTAGGAATGACAGTGGCAAACCTTGAAGAAGCAGAGTCTGGAGTAGCTACTTCATCAGGGATGTCAGCCATTCTTGCTGGTATTCTCTCTGTTGCAAAAGCTGGTGATCACATCGTGGCTGCTGAGGATTTATATGGAGGCACCCATAAACTGATCACGAAAGAACTGCAAACCTTTGGAATTGAAGTCAGTATGGTATCGTTCTCTGACATGGAAAAAGTCAAAAATGAAATCAAATCCAATACAAAACTACTATATACGGAATCGATTACCAATCCGTTTTTGCGAGTAGACAATCTTACAGAATTGGTTGAGGTAGCGAAACAGTCTGGGGTCAAGACAATGGTCGATAACACCTTTGCGACGCCTTATCTTCTACAGCCTTACACAAAAGGGGTCGATCTCGTTGTACATAGTGGAACGAAGTACATTGGCGGCCACAGTGATGTCACATGCGGCGTGCTAGTCGGGGGGGAGGAGCTCATTCAGAAAGCGACGGAAAAGGTTGTTGCTCTCGGCTCCAATTTAAGCCCATTTGAAGCGTGGCTTACTCAGCGAGGTGCAAAAACGCTTGGGCTCCGAATGAAGCAGCAGTCTGATAATGCAAACCAACTGGCGCAAGCACTGCGAGAGAATCCATCTGTGAAACGTGTGTACTATCCTGAGTATGTATCTGAGCAAGGCCATGGAGCTATTGTTACCATTGAGCTTGATCATCAACTGGATATTGAGCAGTTCTTTCGTTCTTTAGGTTGGATTAAGATTGCTCCAACTTTAGCAGGTGTAGAGACAACCGTTTCGTATCCGGTGAGAACTTCACATCGTGCCTTATCAGAAAAAGAAAGGGAGAACATCGGAATCAATGATTTTGTCATTCGTCTATCGATTGGAATTGAAGATGCAGAAGATATTATCACTCAGTTCGAACAGTGTATTAATCAATCGATAAAATGATGAGGAAGACCTACAAATCCTCATAATTTATGAAGCTTCCTGAAAGTTATTTGGGAAGCTTCTTTTTATTTGTTGTTTGTTAAAAGCAGATTAGGTGAATGGGCCCTCCACCAATAGTAATAGGGTTGAAGGTTAGTCTTAATTTTACAAAAATTTCTATTCCTCATCTATTGTTAGTATGCTATAATTCATAATTAGCAAGTTCTACCCTTTTTAAGAAAAACAACCTAAGCACCAGAGAGCGGAAAAAATTCAACATCTATGGAAGCAATATTTCTTATAAGGACTTGTTTTAAATTTTATAAGAGAATTTAGCTTTTTTTAAAGAAAATACGGGGAAGCGCTTTCATTTATTTATCATTTATAGGAGGTTTTGCCATGAAATTAACGACTAAAATTTTTATTGGTCTAATTCTTGGTGCAGTTGTCGGGCTCACCCTGCACTTTGCTGCTCCAGATGTATTCACCACACTTGACACTTATGTATTCAGTCCTCTTGGTACCATCTTTCTAAACTTAATTAAAATGCTAGTTGTACCAATCGTCTTCTTCTCTATTACTCTAGGAACTGCTTCCTTGGGAGATCCAAAGAAGCTCGGCCGAATCGGTGGAAAAACGATTGGGTTCTTCCTAGCGACTACAACAATTGCAATTAGTATCGCGATCTCATTGGCTTATATCTTCCAGCCAGGCAACATTGATATTGAAACGCAAGGTGCAGAATATGAATCAGAAAAAGCACCTGGGGTGGTTGAAACCTTTACGAATATTATTCCGACCAATCCTATTCAGTCTATGACTGAAGGGAACATGCTCCAAATTATCGCTTTCTCCATATTCATTGGTCTCGCTCTCGCTATTTTAGGTAAGAAAACAGAAGGAATCTACAAATTAATTGATCAAGGAAACGAAATCATGATGTATCTTGTTAACTTGATTATGCGCTTTGCTCCTTATGGTGCATTTGGGTTGCTTGCGTCAGCTATCGGAACGATGGGGCTAGAAGGTGCAAAAGCAATGGGCATGTACATGCTCGTTGTCATCGGTGCCCTGTTCATTCATGCCATTGTAACTTACGGGTCAGCTGTTAAGTTCCTTGGAAAAATGAATCCGATTGCTTTCTTCAAAGGTTTCTTCCCAGCCATGACGGTCGGGTTTAGTACATCAAGCAGTAGTTCCACACTGCCGATTTCAATGAAAACGGCACAGGAGAACTTGAATGTTCCTAAACCGATCAGCAGCTTCGTCCAACCTTTGGGTGCTACGATTAATATGGACGGAACAGCGATTATGCAAGGGGTTGCCACCATCTTCATCGCACAGGTTTATGGAACAGAGCTGGGCTTTGGTGCACTTGTCATGGTTGTACTGACAGCAGTTCTCGCTAGTATCGGAACTGCTGGTGTCCCAGGGGTAGGCTTGATCATGTTAGCGATGGTCTTGAACCAAGTATCCCTTCCAGTCGAAGGAATTGCGTTAATTATCGGTATTGACCGTCTATTGGATATGACACGTACCGCTCTTAACATCACTGGTGATGCAGCTTGTGCCGTCGTCGTTTCTGAATCTGAGAAGAAACACGATGTACAAGAAGAAGCTAGAATGCAAGCTTAATAGCATTGAAAAAGCTGATCTCTTTGGAGGTCAGCTTTTTTTTCGTTCTATGTTTTCATTTGATACAAAGTATTCACAATTCATATGGGGATTTATACTATACTAGAACTACTAGTGATTACTTATGGAAAGGGATTTTTTATGAAAGCATGGAAATACAGCTTTATTCTACTTTTACTTATTATTACTGCCTGTGGGCAGAAGATTGAGGGTAACATGTCTGAAGAAGTTCAGCCTTTTAATTTTACGACGCAAGATCAAAATCAGCTTAGTAAGGAAGATTTAAAAGGGGAGTGGTGGGTAGCCAACACGATCTTTACAAGCTGCGAGACCGTTTGTCCTCCAATGACAAGGAATATGTCTATTCTTCAGGACAAGTTGGAAAAAGAGGAGCTAGATGTCCAGTTAGTATCTTTCAGTATTGATCCTGAAACCGACACACCTTCCAAACTAAAAGAATATGGAGGTAAATTCGGAGCTGATTACAGCAATTGGACGTTTTTGACTGGATATGATTTTCAAACCATTAAAGAGTTTTCTATCAAGTCTTTCAAAAGTTTAGTCGATGAGATCCCCGATTCTGATCAATATATGCACGGAACAAGTTTCTTCCTCGTTAACCCTGAGGGGGAAGCCATAAAGAAATATAAAGGAACAAGTGAAGAGGAAATGCAGAAGATTGTAGAAGATCTGAAGAAAGTAAAGTAATGAAACTTTTAAATGTACTATCCATAAAATACACGATCATTTCCCTTTTTAATCAGTTTTAAAGGGGAATTTTTTATTGTGAAATGATCCAAATCACAATTATTGACGATAGCTACATAGCTTAGCTCCAAGGGAAAAGTTAGCCGTGCGTATGCTATGATGACTTATATCCACCAACAAAGGAGTGTGCTATGAGCAATCGTGATCATGAGCTCTATCAACGGTTGTTTGATGGGGATAAGCAGGCACTTGAATCGTTATATGATAAATATGAAAAGCTGCTTTATTCATTCGTCATTAAATTATCCGGAGATCAGACGTTAGCTGAAGAAGTATTACAAGAAGTTTTTATTAAAATTTGGACACAAAAAGCGACGTATGATGAGTCGAAAGGGAGATTCTCATCGTGGATTGTCACCATCACTAGATATACAGCCATTGATCTTATCCGTAAATATAAAAAGCATAACGTTGCTTTTGAAAAGGAAACGGACATTCCAGAAGAAGGTGCAGAGTCAACAGAGGACATCGTGGAGTGGAAAGAACAAGGAGAGCAAATTCGTAAAGCAGTGAAGTACTTATCAGAAGAACAAAAACAAATGGTGGATTTATTTTATTTTAAAGGGTTAAGTCAAAGAGAGATAGCTGAACAAACCCATATACCTCTTGGGACGGTTAAAGGCCGAATAAGACTCGCCTTAAAACATTTAAAGAAACAATTAGCCTCACAGAAAGGAGGGGTGCATGATGCGTAACGAATGTGATCTGTTAATGGATTATTTTAATGATCAATTAAGTGAGAAAGAGAAGAATGAATTTGAAAAACACTTAGAAACGTGCGCGGATTGCAGAGATGAGCTGGAAGAGCTGCAAATGTTGACAGCTGATCTGCCATTTGCTTCTGACCCCGTAGACCCTCCTGAAGATATGAAAGACCGAGTATTAGGAAATGTGTTTTCTGAGGAATCACCGACTGCTACTTTAGGTGAGAAGGATAAGACATCATCAGAAAATAAACCGAATAGCATCGTAGATTTTGATAAGAAAAAACAAGAAAAAGAAGAGGATTCAGTACGTAAAAAACCGGTATGGTTAATACGCGTTCTTGTAGCAGCATTGGTGTTATCCATTGCCGGGAACTTATACGCTCTGGTTATCGATAATGAGGAAGCGACCCCTGAACCCGCCCCGCCAGATGCGCCTGAAGATGGAACCGACCAGGTTATGAAAAGAGTGCAGCTTCAAGGGCAGGGAATTGATGCAACGGCTTCTGCTGCCCTTATCCAGCAAAAAACGGGTGATATTCTTACACTACAAGCAGAACAACTTGATCAGCTAGAAGGAAATGAGGTTTATCAAGTATGGTTGATCCAAGGTGAAAAACCTTACCGTGCAGGGACATTTGTTGCCAACGAAAACGGAGAAGGTGCAGTATCTTATTCTTTGGATAAATTGCCGGAAGATACCAACTGGGATGCTGTTGCAATATCTAAAGAACCTGATGCGACAAGCAAAACCCCACAAGGAGAAGTCATATTAAGTTCAGAATTATAGATGAGCGAAAAACCCTGATGCAGACAGCTTTTGACAGCTGTCTGCAATTTTTTTAATTTTTTTTGGAAGAAAACTGATCCAATGTTACATCCAATGCGATAGCTAAGTGAATAAACAAAATCAAAGGAGAGATGATCGGATCATGAATTTCAAAAAAGCATTACTAGTTGTCCCTATGAGTGCCAGTTTATTGCTGCCAACGTCTTTGGATATTGTGAACGCGGAAGATCATAAAATACCTCAAACACAAACAGAAGCAGTAGAATTACGATCCCAGCTAGATAACTTGTTCAGTGAGCATGCCTACCTTGCTGTTGAAACAATGAGAAAAGGGGCAGAAGGTGCTGCTGACTTTCAACAAGCAGCTGCCGCTCTTTCTGCTAACACAGAAGATTTAACAGCTGCCATCGAATCGGTTTATGGGGAAGAAGCAGGGAAACAATTTAATGAGATGTGGTCTTCTCACATTGGTTACTTTGTGGATTATGTAAAAGCGACAGGAAATGAAGATGAAGAGGCGAAAAAAAAGGCGCTGGATGAATTGAACCAATACCGCCAGGACTTCTCTACATTCATCTCTGACGCAACTGGAAATCGTTTGAAAGCTGATGCACTAGCTGAAGGCTTACAGATGCACGTCAACCAACTAATTGGTGCCTTTGATGCCTATGGAGCGGGGGATTATGAAAAAGCTTATATGAAGGAGCGCGAAGCGATTGAACATATGTATGGAGTAAGTAAAGGGATGTCCAGTGCAATTGTTAATCAATTTCCTGATAAATTTAACAATACGAAAGCCATCACCCCGGCAGCCGACCTTCGCTCTAACTTGAACCACCTTCTAAGTGAACATGTTGGACTAGCTACAATGGCGATGCAAAATGGTCTGGACGGTTCTGAAGATTTCGAAGCATCTGCTAAAGCTCTTTCTAATAATACAAAGGACTTAACTAAAGCAATCACATCCATTTTTGGTGAAGATGCTGGTACACAATTCAATGATATTTGGACACAGCATATCGACGACTTCGTATCTTACGTGAAAGCTACCGCTAATGAAGATGAAGCGAAGCAAGAAGAAGCGATGAAAGCTCTGGAAGATTATCGTGAAACCTTCGCTAAGTTCCTTGAAGAGGGAACCAAAGGGGAGTTGAGCGCAGACAAACTCACTCCAAGCCTCCAGCAACATGCGGATTACTTGTTCGATACATTTGATCAATATGCAGCAGAAGATTATGAAAAAACATATATGACATTAAGAGATTCTTATGCTCACATGTTTGGTGCATCTAAAGCCCTTTCTACTGGAATTGTAGCAGCATACCCTGATAAATTCATGAGTGATAAAATGCCGGAAGAAATGCCAGATACAGGCATGGGTGGGACGGCGTCTGATAACAACATCTGGTTGTATGCCTCCATTCTTGCAGCCATTGCCGCAACGGGGATCTTCCTGCGCAGACAACCGAGAAAGCAGTAAGGTCTACTCGGATTAGTGAGATTTTGAAGGATAAAGAGCTTCTTATTATATAACAGAACCATTGATGGCCGTCTCTAATTTAGGGGGCGGCTATTTTATTCTGCTCGGCAATGGTGGCACTGTGATGACCAGTCCTTTAAAATAGAAAAAAGTGTTTCTTAAAAAAGGAGTTCAAACATGTCAGAAAAGCAAAGAAAACTGCCATTGTATATTCAAATTAAAAATAAAATGATAACCAATATAAAAGAGGGAGTGTGGACACCAGGATCTTCTATTCCTTCAGAAAGCCAGCTGATGGAGCAATTTAATGTGAGCCGCACAACGATTAGGCAATCGATTCGAGAGCTTGCCCAAAATGGAATGTTAGAAACAAGGCGAGGGGCTCCAACTAAAGTTCGCCTTGTCCCAGACGAAGAAATGGCTAACCCTGGCGTTTTTCACCATGAAAGGGGATCGCAATTATCTGTAAAAATTGTTAACGAAAGAAAAAGTAAAGAATTCTATTCCGCGAAAGCTAAATTGAATGTAGATGATTATGAGGAAGTGTTTATGGCAGAAAGGCTCAGATTTTCAGATGGGACTCCAATTGGATACCAGCAAATGTTTCTGCCATTAGATGTGGCCGAGAAAGTTCACGTTCACATAGAAGATATCTTTGATTTGTTTCCAAAAATGGGTCAAAAGAATATTCATTACACAAATATTAAAGAAAGAATTTCGGCTTCAAGTGCTACTCAACGTGAAGCTGACCTCCTTGGTATAGCAATAGGTGAACCGTTGATTACTATTACTCGGAATACGCTTGGAGGCGATTCGGTTCCGATTGAGTACAGCCAGACTAAATATCTTCCTTATTATTTCGATTATAGAGTAGAAATTGGAAATTAAACTACCCGCTAACTTATTGCAATAAGTTATAACCTGTCGTAACATTTAACTTATAATGTATTCGATAGGAGGTAAACGATGAGTAAGCTATCAAGTATCAGACATGATAAAACTCAAATAGATCTTGTGCGTATGCGCCAATATCGTTTAGGGCGTGTTCGAGAGCAGTTAAAATCTTTGGGGTACGGAGGAATTGTCATTTTCGATCCGGTAAACTTACGCTACGCGACAGGAAGCAGGAACATGCAGGTGTTCATGCTCCGAAATCCTGCGCGCTATGTTTTCATCCCTACGGAGGGCCCTGTGACTTTATTTGATTTTCCAAGTTGCGAGCATTTGTCAGAAGGAATTGAGACCATTGATGAAGTGAGACCGGCTATCACTTTATCTTATGTCGCTTCAGGTGAAAACCTTTATGATAATGCTAAGGAATGGGCAAAGGAAATTGCTGACCTTATGAAACAGTATGCAGGAGATAACAAAAAGCTCGCGATTGATTATGTTCCATCTGTCGGGGCGATCGAACTTGCCAAACAAGGCATTGAAGTTGTTGATGGTCAGGAACCGATTGAGCATGCGCGAAGTATTAAAAACAAACAAGAAATTGAAGCGATGAAAATTTCCGTTCGAACAGCAGAAGAAGGTATGATTCGGATGCAGCAAGCATTAGAGCCTGGAATTACAGAAAATGAGTTATGGTCTTATCTTCACCAGACAAATATCCAGCAGGGCGGCGATTATGTTGAAACAAGGCTGCTCAGTTCTGGAGCACGTACAAACCCCTGGTTCCAGGAATGCAGTGATAAAGTGATAAACGATGGGGAGTTAGTTTCTTTTGATACAGATATGAATGGTCCCTTCGGTTATTTCACAGACATCAGCAGAACATTCTATTGTGGAGATGGAGAGCCTACAGTCGAGCAAAAACGTCTATACCAAACCGCTTACGAACAAATTCAATATAATATTGAACTTCTAAAACCTGGAATGACTTTTCGAGAGTATGCGGAGAAGAGCTGGAGAATCCCGGATGAATTTTTCCCAAACCGTTATTTCACGGTCGCTCACGGTACAGGCTTGAGCGGAGAATATCCTTATATTGTTTACCCTCAGGATTTTGAAGAAAAAGGCTATGATGGAGTTATTCAGGAGAACATGGTTCTCTCAGTAGAGAGCTATATTGGATCTCCAGGTGGAAAAGAAGGCGTCAAATTAGAGGAACAATTGCTTGTCACAGAAGACGGAGTCGAGAACTTTTCGGACTTCCCATTTGAACAAAGGCTTTTGAGATAATTAATGTAAGAAGAATTGTTTCCTATTGGAGACAGTTCTTTTTTACACTTAATGAATTGAACGAAGCATCTAGTTCCGCTTACGTGTATGCGAGTCGATAGATGGGTATAAATATAGTAGATTATGTGGAAGAGGTGGTTCTGGTGTTTTATTCCGTTACTTTTCAAAAGATCATCTATTTGACCGCCATTGGTGTCATTATTGGAGCCATTGTCGGGTTTACTTCGGTGCTGGGTTTTGACCTGGATGGATCAGTCTTTGTGCTATCTATGTTCTTGAGTATATTAAGCGTTTACGCAACAGCGATGTATGCGGAATTGTATCATATTCGTGAAGCGATCAACCAAGAGAGGAAACGGAGATAGTTAAGTAAGCTGATGCCTATGCATCAGCTTTTCTTATTTTTGGGTACGTTATTAAAACTAGAAACGGTGTTTTCTAAAACCTCTGAAAAAAGCTGAATGCAAGAAGTAACGCATAAAACAAGGCGATTATGGCCATGATCCAGTAGCTTTTTTTGGACAACGAGCGAAAAATGACGTAAAAGGTAACAATAACAACCAATAAGACGAACATCCAATATAAAATAGTCATAAATTCGTGCCTTTCAACGGGAGCTATCTGCTCCTTTTTGTTTATCATAGTTTTCAGATTCAAAGCTTTCAAGTATTTTAATCTTGTATCGTTTAACCTGAGAAATTTTTGGGAATGGTAGAAGATAGCAGCTATGGCAAGAGAGTGGGAGGGGATGGGATGCTCATTGGTGATTGGATATGGAGTACGGATAAATGACAATTTACGAAGGAGTGTTTCTAACGATCACTCTAGTATGGTTAGCTGAGTTCGTCATTTTCCGCAATTCACCCTCTGCCCAGGGAGGCCGCCTTGAGAAGAAGTCTTTTCCCATTATTCTTGTATCGGTTCTATCCGCTGTTTTCGGTTCGCTTCTTATGCGTGAATGGCAGGTTGGAATCATCTTTTCGAAAGGACTCTGGTGGTTTGGGGTATTACTTTATGCTAGTGGAGTTTTCTTAAGGTATTGGGGTATTATTCATTTGAAGGAACAGTTTACGAGAGATGTCTCAGTCAGCAAAGGTGACCGTCTTGTAAGTGCGGGTCCATATAAAGTGCTGCGGCATCCCTTATATACAGGGTTATTTTTTATTATCCTAGGTTTCTGTCTGGGAGTAGGAAATGTTTGGACCGCTCTAATTTGTGGCACAATCTTATTCTTCGCCTTGCTACATAGAATTCACATAGAAGAAGCGATGCTGATTGAAGCTCATGGAGAAAGGTATAAACAATGGTGTCAGTCGAGGTATCGGCTGGTCCCGTTTGTCTATTAATCTTGGAGGTGGGAGAGTTGAAACAAAAGACGGCGATTGTTGTTGGTGCTGGTTTAGGCGGAATGTCTGCAGCGATCCGTCTAACGGCGGATGGTTATAATGTCAAACTGATTGAGAAAAACAGTAATTTAGGCGGCAAGCTTAATAGAAGAGAAGGAGAAGGGTTCACCTTTGACACTGGGCCATCAATTTTAACAATGCCGTGGGTTTTGGAGCAGTTGTTTGAAAGTGTTCATCGTCGTCTCGAAGACTACATAACAGTCGAACGAGTGGAACCTCAATGGCGTACCTTTTTTGAAGATGGCACACAACTTGATGTAACAAGTGATCTTCCAACAATGCTAGAGGAAATGGCGAAGGTGACAGAGAGACCGAACCGTAAACTTACGGATTTTCTGTCGTATAGTCAGGACATGTATGCACTGTGTATGAAGAGTTTTTATAAATACAGTATTGAAGACTTAAAAGACTTGAAGAGTCATCATAAATTGAAAGAACTTCTACAGATGGATCCGATGAGTACAGTTGCCAAATCCACACATAAACATTTTGATAACAAGTACTTGGAGCAGCTATTCAACTTCTTTGTCATGTATGTAGGTTCAAATCCGTATTCCTCTCCGGCCATCCTCAATCAGCTGGTCTATGTTCAGCTTGGTTTAGGTATACATTATGTGAAAGGCGGCATGTATCAGATTGCTGAAGCTATGGGACGTTTAATGGATGAACTGAGGGTCGAAGTTCAACTTAATACTCCTGTGAAGCAGTTTGTAGTCGAAGGAGACTCCGTTATCGGTGTCGAAACAGAAGATGGAACGGTTCATGAGGCGGATGTGGTCGTATCTAATTTGGAGGCTATTCCTGCTTACCGAAGACTTGCGCCAAATACGTCCAAAGTGAAGAAAGAAACAAAAAACTTAGAGAAAAAATTCGATCCTACAGTATCTGGTTTGGTTTTACTGCTCGGAACAGATAAGAAATTTGAAAATCTTAAGCATCATAATTTCTTTTTCTCTGAGGATCCAGAAAAAGAGTTCAAGCAAATCTTTGATCAAGGGAAGCCGGCAGATGACCCGACGATTTACATTGGAATCTCTGCTCGTTCAGATGAAACGCAGGCTCCGGCTGGTAAAGATAATTTATTTGTTCTTACGCATGTCCCACCTCTTTCTAACAAAAAACGTAAACCGATTGACTGGGATCAGTATCGGGAAACTGTGTTGAATAAACTTGAAAGAATGGGTATGACTGGACTGAGAGATTCCATTGAATTCGAATATCGATTTACGCCTGAAGACCTGGAATCGCTATACGGCCCTAACGGCGGTTCGATTTACGGAATTGCAGCTGATAAGAAAACCAACGGCGGTTTCAAAGTCCCTTCCAAGAGTCAAGTTTATAATGGCTTGTATTTTGTAGGAGGGTCCACTCACCCGGGTGGAGGCGTTCCAATGGTCACATTATCAGGTCAGTTGACCGCTGATTTGATAAAAGAGCAAGAAGCAAAAGAGCCTGTGAATCAATAGAGGAAAGACCAGCAGTGAGCTGGTCTTTTTTTACTGTTTTACACAATAAAGAGAAGGGAATGGATAGTAGATGCAACAATAGCGAACAGGACGAAGGGGTTTTCTCATGAGCAGTTGGTTAGTTTTTACATTATTTTTCTTATCTGGGATCAGCACGTTTTTTATTGCCTCAAGATTATCAATTTTTGGGGATGCAGTGAAGGAAAAAAGTAGAGTATCGTCTGCGTTTATGGGGGCGATCATTGGTATCGCCATCTCGTTACCTGAACTTACTTCGAGCGTGACCGCTATTATTATAGATAGTCCGGATTTAGCAGTAGGGAATTTAGTTGGCAGTAACTTGTTTAATATCATGGGGCTGGCTATTTTTGATATTGTCTATCGCAGGTACCAAATTATGACCCACGCAACGGTGGAAAGTAAACTATACGGATGGTTAGTCATTCTAATGACGCTGATCGTAATTTTAGGGCTGAGCTTAACTCTGCCTACTCATTTTTTTCATATTAGCTATACGTCCATAGCAATCATTTTGATTTATTTCATTGGTTCAAAATTTATTAATGATCGAACGGAGTATAAAGGGCGTAAAGTCAAAAGGCAAAACAGCAGATACGAGGAATATACCTATAATCAGGTTCTTATAAGGTTTATCGGCTCTGCGGTTGCTATTATGGTAATAGGAAGTGTGTTGACACTGACTGCTGATCGAATTTCAGCGATTACCGGAATAGGAGCATCTTTTATCGGCTCATTCCTTGTTGCTATCAGCACGTCCTTGCCTGATGCGGTGAGTGTAGGAACAGCGTTGAAGATAAGAAACTTTAATTTAGGAATCAGTTCATTATTAGGAAGCAATGCGTTTAACCTTATGATTCTAGCGATCACAGATGTGATGTACTTCCGAGGTAATTTATTAGAAAATGCCGGCCCAGCGAACTTAATTACTGGGGCTGTTTCTATTGTGTTTATTCTTCTAATTATTTTAAGTATCACAAGAAAAAGGGCCAGGTCTTGGAACTATTTGCTGCCATCCTTGCTGATTATCGTCAGCTATTTCGTAACGACGTACCTTGTCTTTCAAATAAAATAAAAAAGCGGCTTATAGGCCGCTTTTTTTAATGGTGTTCTGGAGTGCGTACTGGTTTTTGGTTTTTCTTGCTGAACGGAAGCCACCAGTTCCAATCGCCTAATAGCTTCATTAAGCTTGGTACTAATAGCAAGCGGATGATGGTTGCATCAATAAAAATAGCAATGGCAATACCGATTCCAATTTGTTTGACGGGTACCACGCCAGTAAAAGCAAATGCGCCTGTGATGACAATCATGATGAGAGCAGCAGATGTAATAATCTTACTTGTATTGGCTAAACCTTGGATCGTGGATTCCGTATTATCTCCGTTTTGTAAGTAAAATTCGTGAATTCTTGATATCAAGAAGACTTCGTAGTCCATGCTCAAACCGAAAACAAGACTGAATACAATTACGGGCAGGATTAAAGCAATATCGGCTTCATTTAAACCGAAGTGACCACCCTGGAAAAGCCAGACGAGTATTCCAAAAGTTGAAGTTAATCCGATGACATTCATTAGGATTGCTTTCAATGGAATGAAAAGGGAACGGAAAGCAATCATGAGTATAAAGAAAGTAGATATGAGAATGATCGCCAGAGTATAGGCGATTTTATCCAGGATTTCTGTATAAATTTCTTGGTTGAACTTCGGCTGTCCCCCAAACTTCATAGCAACTTCCCATTCTCCTGTCGACCAATCCGTCATTAGAGATTGTGCTTCCTGTGAATTAGCTGGGACGGTAAGGTTTACAGGGATCATCAACTTGTCTTCTGCGATGAACTGTTCAATGGCAGGCTCAAGCTGTTTGCGTGCTTGAGGCTGGTCCAGGGAAGCGTTCAATTTTTCAACTGAGTCGATTTCACTTTCTGTATAGAGGGTATTAACCGAATCCACAATTTTTGGTTCGGTAAGCTCTTCCTGTAAATCTTTCATCTGCTCTAATCCTTCTTTATCAAGCCAACCGCCTTCCCGCTCCGCAATAATGTAAGCGGTACTTTCTTGATCTGACATAAAGGTATCCTCAATCGTTTCGTAAGCAGCTCTTGAATCGTAGCTCTCAGGCAGTGAGTTGATCGTTGGGATCGATACTTGCATCCCGCTTACTGGAATGACAGCGATTAACAAGATAATCAAGGAAAGAAAAGCAATAATTACTGGATGTTTCATTACCCATTGAGCAAACTTACGCCATCTTGGCGTCGTATCTTTATCGGTCGGAATGACGCGCCACTTGTTTAGGTTAGGACCTAATAAGTACAGGATCGCAGGTAAAAGTGTGAGTGTCGCGAACACCGCCCCCACAATGACAACCGTACCTCCGATAGCAATATTTCGGAAAATGTCTACTTCAATTACACTCATAGCTGCAAGACCGATAAATACGCATAACGCTGAAAAAAGGATTGAGCGACCAGCTGTTTGAATGGTCGTCATTAAGGCTTGGGCTTTATCTTGCTTATGCATCTCTTCTCTGTACCTATTTATGAATAAAAGGGCAAAGTCAATACTTAAAGCGAGTCCAATCATAGGTGAAATATTCAAGATGAATATAGACAGCTGCATTTCTTGTCCGATCAACGCTAATATACCGAAGCCAAAAAGGATCGTGATTCCTCCCATGATAAGCGGTAGAAGAGAGGCTACAACGGTACCAAATGCCAGCAGCAGGATAAGTAAAGCTACTGGCAGCCCGATAAGCTCTGCGCGCTTCAAATCGTCTTGACTGGCTTTATTGATGTCTTCAGAAATGACAGGAGCTCCTGTAAGGGTGACGTTGTTCTGATCCTTTGTAATCTCCTCGATATCTTTTATGACCTTCCCCATGTCCAAGGATTCATCATCAAAGTGAACGGCTGCATAAGCGCGATCATCTTTCCTCATCGATTCGTTATCAAGAGGAGATTCTATGTTTGACGTTGTGTCTAATTCATCAATCTTATCAAGTGTTGTGGAAATAGTATTTTCATCTTGATTTTCAAACAATATGAGGATGGTGGACTCGGGAAAGTTAAATGTTTCATTCAACTCATCTTTTACTTCTTCAAATTCTCCGTCAGTTCTGAATCCATCCCCTTCTAATAGGGATGGGAGCTGCACGGCAAAATACCCAAGGGTCACAGCAATAATGATCCACAAGGCAAGGAACCATTTATAGGAATGAACGATAAGCGATGAAAGTTTTCGCATACTCTTACGAACTCCTTTTTCTTAAAGGTCTTATTTAAAGTATTGTTGGTTTATAAACATTAGAATTTAATCCATTAAATAGCAGTATCTTGGAAGATTTGATTCCGGGATATCATGGGTTTGATTTGTAATAGGGTTAGGGATGGAAAATAACTCGTCTAGCTGCACCGCCCAGACACTCGCGTCATAACAGGTAATCAACGGAATGAAAAGGCACATTCTTTTTGAGTTTTTGCTTATGCGAGTTGTGTCTACTAGGGCGATTCCGCATTTGAACAGTTTCCTGTAGGGGAACTGCCGAGCCTCCTGGTTCGCTGCGCTCTCTGTGGGCTCTCGCCTAGGCACTTCTCCCGCGGGAGTTTCGTCATTTCCCCGACCACCTCTTCGGAATATAAGGTAACGGAAACATCCCCATCTAAACAAAGATTCAAGTCTTCGAGATAAGGAGGCTTACTTTTGTAAGGTGGAAGTTCTAGCTTGCTGGTTAATCAAGGTAAAAAACTTCTGTTACTTAAAAATTGACCTTTACACATACAAATCATACTCTTTTTCCTAAAAATTGAAAACTGATAATTCTTGGGGTGTGATTTCGGAAATTTAGTGGAACATATAGAAAATAAAGCAGAGAGGGGGAGGCAAATGCAGTTTCCGAATCATCTAATTAAAGAGGCTGAAAGAAGGATGGAGCCTTATGACGTGGAAGGCTTCGTTTTAGGACATGGAGATGCAAATGGAAAGGTCATGCTAATTGGGGAGGCCCCAGGCGAAAATGAAGCGGTAGAAGGTAAGCCTTTTATCGGTCGTGCAGGAAAAGAGCTTGATAAACAATTAGAGGAATTGGGGTTAAAAAGAGAGGATATCTACATTACGAGTGTTGTTCGAAGTCGTCCTTATAGATGGGTGAAAACAAATAAGAAAAACGCTGGAGGAAAAAGAAAGGCCAATCGAAAACCGAATCAAAAGGAGATCAATGCTCATGCTTCCCTTCTGGATTACCAGATTGAAAAGATGAAGCCTAAGATTATCCTTACGCTCGGCGGAGTGGCCTTTGAAAGGGTGACGGGAAGGAAAGATAAAATTAGTGAAATAATTGGCAGCGTCATAGATACGCCCGTCATGAAAGTGAAGGATGCAGACAAGGGGATTTATGAACCATCGGAAGAGATTTACCAAGTGATTCCGCTCTATCATCCCGCAGCCGTATTTTATAATCCAAAGATTAAACAAACGATTGATCAGTCACTGGATCAGGTGAAAAAATTTTTACCCGACTCTTGAGAAATCTGGTAAGAGGGCTTCTCTATCGTAAGATTACTGGGCTGCTTTGATATTCCTTTTTTTAAAGACAAAATACCCTTGATTGCTAATAGAAGAAGAACCAATCCCTGTACTTCGTGTACTTTGGATGGCAATCATCTCATTTTTGTCTCTGCCCTTTATACTGTAAATTTTCGCCTCTGGAAAAAAAGATGAAGAGTTCCTTCTTAATGCTAGCTCTTCTGCCGAATCTTCATTTTTTACTAACCCAAGGATTTCATTCAATTCTTCAGGATTCACAAGCTCACCAGTTTGAACGAAATGTTCATTGTTATGGATGACATAAGTCTCTCTAATCATGGTTGAGCTAGCTTCCGTTGAAGTGAATGACTTTTTATCTAAGGTTCCGTCATGGAAGGCGGCTGTCTTAGCAACAAAAGCCATTGTTTTTTCCGGATGCATCGAAGCTGTGTGAATAGGTGTACCAGAATGGGTATCCAATATTTGCAAACAGAAAAAGGTAACTAATGCGATTGCGGGAAGAGAAATCATCAAAGAAACCCGGAGTTGGTTGGAACCATTGGGTTTATGCATTCTTGCTATCACAGCTTTATGGGTATGTTCTTTGTCGAACGAAACTTTGTCTTGTTTGACTTTCTTATCTATCTTTTTTAGTTTGTGAGCAAGTAAATCATTCATTTTCTGAACTCCCTTCTGTAGTCAGCTGATCTTGAAGGAGTTGTCTGGCCCGGCGAAGTCTCGTTTTAACCGTATTCGGGCTTGTTTTCAGAACCTCAGCCAGCTCTTTAATTTCGAATTCTTCGAAGTAGTATAAAATGATGATTTCTCTGTATTTTTTCTCAAGCTTCAATACTTGATCCACTAGTTCTTCGTCATTACTCTTTTTAATCAGACGTTCTTCTGGCGTCCCGTCTATAGAGGGGATGCTCCTGAACAAGTCTGTCCCTTTTTTCACCACTCTACGTATGTATGAACTTTTAAGGTGGTCTTTACATAGGTTGATATTAATTTTATACAACCAAGTTTTTATGCTGGACTGGTCTCTAAAAGTGGGATATTTTTGGTATGCTTTAATAAAGGTTTCCTGAGTAATGTCTTCCGCTATGGAATGATCTTTAACGTAAGAATAGGCTAACCATTTTAAATCATGTCCGTAATCAGAAATCCATTCTTCTACCATGTCGTCCATTTTTGGTTCATATGTATAAGATTGAGAGCGTTTTTTATGGATCAATTTATTCCACCTCATACTATAGACGACATTCCCTTCCTTTAGGTTTTGATAGAATGGATAATAGTAGATCTCTCTTTACATATTTCGATAAAAAACTAGATAATCCTTGTTTTCTTTCATTAGTCAGGAGGAGTAGCTATGAAACGTCCGGGGTTTTTGATCGCTGTGGCCGGGGTTATTCTAATCATCCTATGGAAGGTGATTTTTTACATAAGCGCTATCGATTTAGCTTTAGGGTTCGCTTTCTTTGTTCTTGTTCCCTTGTTACTAGATGAGGTTGTTCAGCAGCCTGATAAAAACAGAGGAGAACGTTGGTTGAAAAATGTTATGCAATCCTCCCTGCCTTTTGCTGGTGCGGGGGCTATTGCCGTCACTTTACCGTCCGGAGGTGACGCAGGGTGGTGGGCAGCGGTCTGGTTTTTCTATACGTGCCTGATCGCCTTCGGAGGCCTTATGCGACTATTGGCAAGAGGGTTCAGGCCAATTGAAGAAGCTATCATTGATTTAGGGCTAATTTACGTTGCTGTTGGAGCCATGTGGCTTCTGGTTTCTAGTGCTGGGTGGGCTCAGCATCTTCCTTATACAGAATCCATTGTTCAATTGACAGCGATTCATTTTCACTATGCTGCCTTTGTGCTCCCGCTAGTGACAGGATTCTTTGGCCGTTATCGAGCAGAAGGGAATCGAATAAGAAAAAGGTATTTCCAGCGTCCTTATGCTGTATTAGCCTTAGGTATCGCCGTTGGACCATTTCTCGTAGCTTTGGGGCTTGCTCAAGGTCCGCCTGTCGAAACGTATGCAGTAGCTCTATACGTTATAGTGTTAGCGTGGTTGTGCATTTGGTGGTTTTGGATGTCCGTGGATTTTAAGACGTGGATATCCACAGCTTTGCAATTATCGTCTATTATTTTGCTGGGAACAATGGGGTTATCTTTTTTATACAGTTTAGGAATGCTATACAAAACAGAGTGGATAAATATAGGAGAAATGTTCCGCTATCACGGACTTTTTAATGCGTTTGGTTTTTCTATTCTGGCGGTTCTGGCATGGAGAGGTGTTCATGCCCCTATAAGGCATTCTTATACAGCTTTTCCTATTAGTCAATTACGTGCCAACGGCTATGTTGGGAACGATGTAGTTTCAAGAAAAGAGTGGATCTCCAGGCACGAATACGTCACGGGGTTGATTCCGGATTGGCGGTCATTAAAAAGTAACCATTTTAACCCTGAAAGAGTGGGGGCTGGTGTGAGGGATTTTTATCTACATACAACCAGCTACAATATGGAGACAAGGGTTATATGGCATAAAGGGTTTCGTAGGAGTTCCCGGTTGATCCGCCGTATAACTAACCGGTGGGGGCAAGTGAATATTCCGGCTTCTGGGGACATACATATGGAAGGAGATCTTGTTTCCATTTCAGATCATAAGGACGGAAGGAAGCAGGTTAGAGCATGGGTTAGAAAGAACGCGCAGACAAATGCGCCGATTTTTACAGCCTTGTATTCGTACCATAAGAAGTATGAGGATGCCTATATGAACATAGCCTTGCCTTTTCCGAGAGGTGTGATGACAGGTGTATTAATGCCTGCGGAAGATGGAAAAGGGGGCTTTTTGTTAACGAGTCACCTGAGAAAAGATGCTAGGGGTGATGAAGGGATTTATTTTACATTGGGGGATTGGACGGTTCGTCTTCCTTTAAGAGAATGGTTTCATGTAGTAGAAGAGAAAGAAGGAACATTACGTGCAGAACATCATATATCCCTAGGCCGAATTCCGTTTCTCTCAATCCACTACGCAATAAAGAAAATCAGATAAACGAAGGATCATTTTTCTCTCTTCTTTATCACTCCTCAGGTCATCCATATTCTGGATGACCTGAGGAGAGGCTGAGACATTTTCTCTTTAGTAATTAGTAGACTATGCTATAATAAAAGAAAATCAGGTTACAGTCGCCTCTGTAACCTGATTAGATACCGTTCACATATTTGATTTGATGAAAAGGCCCCTCTCCTAGTTGAGTAAGGGGTCTATTTTTTATTGTTTATTTTTATGATCAGCGCAAGGAGTGTAAGAATGAATGTTCCAAACGCCAGCATGATCATAAGAGCTTCATATGTGCTTATGATAGGCCTCACTCCCTTTCTATCGCCACCTATCCCAATCCTAGTAGAACGGTATCTATATACAAGGATACCATATTTTGATCCAAAACAAGAACATTTGTTCGTATATATTTCGAAAATAGCCAGAACGGACCATAAAAACACCTCAGGTCATCCAGATATTGGATGACCTGAGGTGGGAAAATGTGGTTCTACTGCGCGGTTTTATGTGCGCTCTTTGGCTTGGGTTGGCTGTCGAGACGATCGAGTCTGTGAAGCAGGCCTACGCCAAAGTCGCTATCCACTCCTGGATTTTCATTAAAGATACTCCGGCTGGATTCATAAGCAGTCGAACCGTGTTCAGCAAAGTCCAGACCAGAAATTTCTTCTTGTCGGGAAACGCGAATGGTTCCTGAAGTTGCTTTAATAACTAGGACGGCAACAGTGGTAGCGGACATTGTCCAAGCTATCACAGCTAAGACACCTAGAGCCTGGATTCCCAGTAAGGCAAATCCGTCTCCGTAGAAGAGGCCGCCTTCCACAGAAAAGAAACCAACAGCGATGGTACCCCAGATTCCGCATACGCCGTGTACAGCAATGGCACCGACAGGGTCATCGATACGAGCGACACGATCAAGGAATTGGACTGCCTCAACAAGAATGACTCCAGCCAGCAAGCCTATAATAATGGCTCCCACTGGTGACACGTTCGCTGTACCTGCTGTAATACCAACTAATCCGGCTAACGCTCCATTTAAAGTCAAGGAAGCGTCAATTTGCTTAAATTTAGCGTAGGAGAAAAGTGCAGAACCGATGACGCCTCCAGATGCTGAAAGCAAGGTTGTAGCTATGACAGCAGGAATCAAGGATGGGTCTGCGGCTAATGTACTTCCTCCGTTAAAACCAAACCATCCAAACCAAAGGATGAATACACCTAATGCACCTAACGGGATGTTGTGGCCAGGGATGACATTGACGTTTTTTCCATTGTATTTACCAAGACGTGGTCCAAGGAACATAACTGTCACGATGGCTCCAAGTGCACCGGTTAAGTGAACAACCGTCGAACCGGCAAAGTCAACGAAGCCTAATTCGGACAACCAGCCGCCTCCCCAGACCCAGTGACCTACAACGGGATAGATAAATCCTGTCATTAATACAGTAAGGAGAAGGTAGGAGCTTAATTTCATACGTTCAGCAACTGCGCCTGAGATGATTGTAGCGCAGGTTGCGGCGAAAACAGCTTGGAAAACGAAGAATCCGATTTGATCTTCCTGGCCACTAAGAAGGAACCCATCTAAACCGAGAATTCCTCCACCGGAAGTTCCAAACATGATGCCGTAGCCAACTACAAAGTAGAGGACAGAAGCGATGGAGACTGTCATGAAGTTTTTCATTAGAATATTAAGTGCATTTTTGGAGCGGGTGAATCCTGATTCGACCATGGCGAATCCAGCGTGCATAAAGAAGACTAAGAAAGCGGCAATCATAATCCAGACCATATCGACTGATTCAAGGACAGCTTCAGGAGTTACAGCAGTTTCGGCACTTGCTACGACGGGGAACCCTAACAAAGCGAATAAGAGCAGTGGAATGATTTTTTTCATTAGTAAAGATCCTTCCTTCCAAATAATAGATTAGATTAATGCGGACTTACCAGATTCTCCAGTACGAATACGGTAAACTTCATCAATGGTTGAGACGAATACCTTTCCGTCACCGACTTCATTTGTTGTGCATGAATCCGTTATGACATCAATGATCGATTCTACTTCGTGATCTTCCAGTACCATTTCTACTTTAACTTTTGGATAGAGCTTCACTTCAAAACGGCTGCCTCGAAAAATCCCCTCCTGTCCTTTTTGCTGTCCGCAGCCAGCGACTTCTGAAACCGTTAACCCTTTTACACCGACGTGGTCCAGGTTTTGTCTTAGTGTTTGAAAGGCTTCAGGTCGAATAATTGCCTCGACTTTTTTCATGCATTTAGTCCTCCTTGTTTCATGTGTTAGGTTTCCTTACACAATGAGTAATGAATAAATATAATCATAAAGTAAATATTCTGAAAAATCAATAGTATAAATCGATATTATGTAAGGAAAACTGACATGAAACCGTTTTAATTACTATAGGATCAATATTTAAGCAGGTGAGAAAAAAACGCCCAGGTCCATTTAGATGACCTGGGCGTATAAATAGTAACTACAATTCATCAAAACCATTCGATTCGGAAACTTTTGTGTACTGCCTAGATTTTTGTTCAAAGAAATCTGATTTGCCTTCATCAACCTCTTGATAGGCGCGGATCCACTTCAATGGATTCTTTTTATACTCGGGGAAAGGCTTGTCAGCCCCTAACTGGCGGCTTCGTTTATTCGCCATAAAACGAATGTAATCCTCCAAATCATGAATCGGAATACCCGGAAAACGGTCACCGATAATATGGTGGGCCCATTTAATCTCGAGCTCGGCCGCATTCGTAAAAGTTTCTTTTACAAAATTAAGGTATTCCTCTTCATTAAGCTCTGGGTTCTCTTTTAACGTCTCTTTGAATATACGGGCAAACAAGGTGACGTGGATTTGTTCATCACGATTAATGTAATTGATCATGGTACTGGTTGAGACCATTTTATTGTTACGAGCAAGGTTATAGAAAAAGGCAAAACCGGCATAAAAGAACAAACCTTCTAGCACAACGTCGTAAACGATAGATTTTAAAAAGGACTCGACAGAAGGAGAGGTAGAGAATTCTTCATATCCATCTGTAATAAACTTATTTCGCTCAATTAGTACTTCATCGTGCTTCCAATATTCAAAGATCTTTTCCTGTTCTTGTTGATCCACGAGTGTTGAAAGAACGTAAGAATAGGACTGGTTATGAACAACCTCTTGAAAAGCAAGGACTTGCATGAGAGCAGACAGACTGGAATCTGTGAGATAATCTGCAATCTTGCCGGAATAGTCGGTCTGGATGGAATCTAGAAAAGCCAGGAGTCCTATGATTTTCTTAAAAGAAGCCTGTTCCTGGTCGGATAGCGTCTGCCATTGCTTTAAATCATTGCTCATATTGATTTCGTTCGGAATCCAGAAATTAGCGAGCATATTTTTATACATCGGATAGGCCCAGGAATATCGTGTATCGTCCCAGTTCAACACGTTAGAACTTCTTCCATTAATAATCCCGGTGGAAGCATTCGGGGCCTTATGGTCGACTAGTTTTCTTTTTTGTATATCAATCATCTGATGTGCCTCCTTTAAGATGAACAGCTTTCACAGTCGTCGTATTCACCCTGGCTTGAAGTGGAACGGGTATAATACGTCGTTTTCAATCCTTGTTTCCAGGCGTCTATGTGCAAAGCTAGAAGTTCTTTCGCGTGGATGGAGTTACGCACATAAAGATTGAAGGAAACCGATTGATCGACGTATTTTTGTCTTATACCATTTTGTTTAATGCTCCAGTGTTGATCAATGTCATAGGCAGATTTGTAATACCAATACGTCTCTGAATTCAAATCGGGTGCTGTGACTGGAATTTTATAATCCTTTTTCTCTTCTGAATAAAACTTTTTGAAAATAGGGTCGATGCTTGCTGTACTGCCAGCAATAAGGGAAGTGCTGGAGTTTGGAGCAACAGCAAGTAAATACCCGTTTCTAATCCCTTGTTCCTTCACCTTGCTTTGTAAGGCTTCCCAATTCCAAGAGCCTTCCTTGCTAAAGGAACGCTTTTTGAAAAAGTCCCCGGTCTCCCAGTCTGAACCTTCAAATAAAGGGTAGCTTCCTTTTTCTCGCGCAAGCTCACTGCTTGCTTCAATGGTGTAGTAAGCGATCGCTTCATAAACTTCATGGACATAATCAAGAGCTTGATCTGATTCCCATGCGATTTTCTTCTTAGCGAGCAAGTGGGCCCAGCCAAATGTTCCAAGCCCTATCCCTCTATAGTTCCGGTTCGTCAATTGAGCTTGAAGAACAGGGATGGTGTTTTGATCAATGACATTGTCGAGCATGCGGACTTGGATTGGGATCAGTCGTTCCAAAACACCTTCAGGAATAGCTCGTCCTAAATTGATACTGGACAAATTACATACGACGAAGTCTCCGGGTGATTTCACTGAAATGATTTTTCCGTTCTCAACGTATTGTTCCTCCTGAATGGTAGGACGCTGGTTTTGGGTAATCTCTGTGCATAGATTACTGCAATAAATCATGCCTGCATGATGGTTCGGGTTCATTCGGTTGACTTCATCTCTATAAAACATATATGGTGTTCCTGTTTCCAATTGACCAACCATGATTCGTTTCATAATTTCAATGGCAGGGACTTTTTCTTTCGATAGTTCGGGATGTTCAACGCACGCCATATACTTGTTTCGGAACGATCCTTCTCCTCGTTTTTCATCAAAAGAATCCTCAAGGGAAAATCCCATAACATGACGCACTTCATGAGGGTCGAAAAGGTACCAGTCTTCTCGATTTTCGACAGCTTCCATAAACAAGTCAGGAATGGAAACGCCTGTAAACAAGTCATGGGTTCGCTGGCGCTCATCACCATTGTTTAATCGACTATCTAAAAACGGAAAAATATCTTTATGCCAAACATCTAAATATACGGCGACAGCCCCTTGCCGCTGCCCTAATTGATCAACACTAACAGCAGTATTGTTCAACTGCTTCATCCACGGTAGAACTCCTGATGAGACTCCTTTAAAGCCTCGAATATCGCTTCCGCGGCTGCGAATTTTGCCTAAGTACACTCCAATCCCGCCGCCGTGTTTACTAAGGTTGGCGATATCCGTATTGCTGTCGTAAATCGATTGGAGGCTGTCATCAACGGTGTCAATAAAACAAGAGCTCAATTGTCCGTACCGCTTTCCTGCATTCGCAAGTGTTGGGGTGGCAACAGTCATATATAATTGGCTTAAAGCCCAGTACGCTTCCTTTACAAGTGCTAGTCGATGACTTTTTTCTTCTTGAGCCATTAACATCATCGCGATAATCATAAATCTTTCTTGTGGCAATTCGTACGTTTCCTTGGATTTGGAACAAGCTAAATAACGATCGCTTAGCGTCTTGAGTCCAATGTACGTAAAAAAGTGATCTCTTTCTGGCACAATCGCTGCTTCGAGCTGCTTAATCTCATGCTTTTCGTAATATGTAAGGATCTTTGGTGTATAGATGCCTTCTTCAATCATAGTTTCAATCAGATGGAAGAAGTTTTCGTAGGGTTCTTCCTGTCCTCGGTTATTTAAAGACGTCTCATAAAGATGATTTAAGTGAAGGCGGCTTGCTACGTAAGTCCATTCTGGTTCTGTTTCATCCATCTCTGATAAGCATTCAAGAATTAGAGCTTTTACTTGTTCCGATTCGTTCATTTCACTAAGGCCCAATCCTGAGATTTTATCTATTATTCGACTTAATTCTACAGTCGGGAAGACTTGCTGAAGGTCATTAAGCTTTTCCGTCCAGTTCGGTTTATAAGTAATTACAGTCATGATTTCACTCCTTATTGTAGTCCCTCTCGAAAATAAAAAAATCCGCTCAACAATTGAGCGGATGAAACCATGAAATAAAGAAGGGGCACGTAAGGATCTTTATTCCATCGTCTCATCTCCTCAATCCCCGAAGAAGTTGAAACTTCTGCGAACGAAGACAGGTCTCCTGGCTCGCACTCGATTCTACTCTGGTCCTTCCCGTGCACGTTGCACAGTGGATCATCCATTTCGCGAGTGCTTACAGTTGCGGGGGCAGCTCCGGATTTTCACCGGATTCCCTATTAAGCCTATTGGCATCTTCTGTTCGCGGATACTATATATAGTGTTAATGTAAATATTTTTAGCTTATATTGTGTTGTTATCATATCGAAGATGAATCAAAGATGCAATCCATAAGATTTATAGATAGGTCGCAAAATCCTCGAGTCACGCCTTTATAAAGCAAAGAAATTTTTTTATTTCCATCTGGTTTTCATTATAATTGAAGAAGCTAAGAGATTGCAGAAGACTGAGGGGGAGAAGAATGACTGAACAATTCAACTGGCACGTAGAGGCTGAAAGAGTGTGGAATGACAAGGCTGAGTTCTGGAATTCCAAGAGCAAGGGGATGTGGGAGGAAGGAAGCCGGAAGACAATTGTTCCATTTATTAAGCAGCACATAGAAATAGGAAATCACATCGCTGACCTTGGCTGTGGCGATGGTTATGGGGCTTACAAGCTTTATAAAGAAGGGTACTGTGTCACAGGTCTTGATTTATCACAGGACATGATAGAAAGGGCAAATAAGCGTTTAGAAACGGATAGATTGTCTTTTGTACAAGGAGATCTAACAAAACTTCCTTTTCAAGATGAATCTTTTGATGGGCTTATGGCGGTTAATTCGCTGGAGTGGACAGAGGTACCCTATGTAGGTTTGGAAGAAATGAAGCGTGTACTTAAACCAGGTGGAAAGCTTTGTGTCGGCATTTTGGGACCAACAGCAATGCCGCGAGTTAACAGTTATCGTAGAGTTTACGGAGAGAAGGTTGTATGTAATACGATGATGCCGTGGGAGCTTGAAAAAATGGCTGAAGAAACAGGCTGGCGCGTTCTGAATGGTCACGGCGTTTACAAAAGGGGAGTAGAACCTGAGGCTATTGAACACTTTACAGATGACTTGAAACAGGCGCTTACATTCATGTGGGTGTTCATCTTTCAAAAATAAAAAACTCTTGCCTTTTGGAGAAAAGGGAGTATGATTATTTTAAATCACTCATAAAGTGAAACAATGAGGAGGGATAATGATGGCCTGGGTACATGCGATTTTTTCCATGCGGTTTATCTTTATTGGTTTCTTTTCATTGACAGCTTTAAGCTTGCTGACTTTTCAATCTGTGGTCATGTTTCAAGCATTTCTTGATTTCTTTGAATTTTTCCAACGAAAATAAACCAGGACCGATTTGGGGTCCTGGTTTTTTGTTTGATTTTATGGCTGACTTTTAATGTTCCATAAAAACTCACCGAGCATGTGGTCGACCTCTGGGTGTTCATGCAACCCTGAATGAGTGGCTGCTTTTCCATATACTAAATGCTCTTGATAACTTCCAAAGGGGACGATTTCGCTTAAACTTTGAACACTTGACGTATGGACAAGACCATCCCAATAATTCTTTTCTAAATCATTTGGATTAATCACTCCAGCGATAGCTAACACTTGTACATTTTGGTCAAAGTCTTCTTTATGTTGAAACAAGTACTCTAACGCATCCGAACCTGGCCTTAAATCGTCCGTGGCAGGACCGTTGTTGTTCTTGAAGTATTCCTGTTTCTCAATTCCTTCAAAAGGACTAGCAATGACCGCAAGCTTTTGGATGGTCGGGAATCCTTCTTGTTGGTTATTCATCAAGAAGCTTGCGGATGCCAGGCCTCCCATGGAGTGGCCGACGAGGTTAGCTTTTTCTATGTCATGTTTCTCGTACAAGGTGGACATGACCTTTTGCATCCAAAGGGTTTGACTTTGAAGACTTGCTCGATCATCTTCAAACAAAACCTGAATCATAGGATTCATATTATGCGGAATTCCCCCTCGCACTGACAGTTCTCCATTTGAACGTACATAGACGACCATCCGTTTAGAACCCCAATTCGAATCTTGGAACCGGTCGATCATATTCCCGAAACTCATCGGACCGCCTTTATAGCCGTGAACGAAGATGGTGGGAACAAGCTCTGAAGAATTTTCAGATCGGGTTGGTGTCGATTGAATGAAAAAGATGGTCAATCCTATTAGGATGGAAGTCATTATTATCGACAGGAATTTCTTATTCTTTTTGTAAAACCTTGAAGTCATGAAAGATCCTCCTGAATTTGGCTATATATATTTTAATACAAAATGGCCTGGTTATTGAAGGGCTCTGATGATATAGGAAATAATATAATTACTTGTGGGTGAATAACTTTTTGCCACGTAAGGCTACATCCATCGCAAGCCCCAGCCCCAGCCCATCGAAATAGGCGCTTACGCTTTTGTTCTCATTTCCTTATCATACCCTCTACGAAACCAAGGAACACTTATATGCTATGGGAAATTAAGGTGGCGTAGGATGAAGGAACCAATCGGAACATTTAAATGTTTATATTTTACAGGGACGAGGGAAAACTGAAACTACAATAAACGAAAGGGGATTAATCATGAATCAAGAAGAATTAAGAAAGAAAATTTATCATATCATGGATCAACATAAAGTCGGAACGTTAGCTACAGTAAAAGGAAACAAGCCACATTCGCGTTACATGACCTTCAGTAATGACGATGAGTTCACATTTTATACCCCTACAAACAAAGAAACTCATAAGGCAGAAGAAATTGATGAAAATCCTCACGTGCATATTCTGATCGGTTATGAAGGAGAAGGATATGGAGACAGCTACCTCGAAGTTGAAGGCCAGGCGAAGATCCGCGATGATCAGAAGATTAAAGATTGGCTATGGACGGAACAAATGGAGCGTTGGTTTTCAGGAAAAGGCGATCCGGAATACATCGTACTCGAGATATACCCCGAAGCGATCCGATTGATGAATGCGGATGCGGATACTCCAGAAACATTAGAACTATAAAGTAAAGTGACTAGCTCTCAAGCTAGTCACTTTTTTCATGAAGATCCGAAATGGAACAAGGTTCATCTTCATATTCAATTTCAATGGTCACGTGTTCCAGGTGTATGGAATGAATGATTTCTTTAATTTGGTCTTTCACACGGCATACTTCTTCTTTATCTGCATCTGCAGGAACGACAGCGTGGGTGGAAAAGGCATGGTTTTCCCCATCCATCGACCATAAGTGAGTATGGTGAGTGGAGACAACATTGTCGATGGCATTTATTTTATGAATAATGTCTTCCAAATTAATATTTTTGGGAACGCCTTCTAAAAACAGTCTCATCGTCTGAATAAAGTTAAGGACTACGTTGTATAAGATGTAGAGGGTTATTCCGATAGATGCTAATGGATCGAGGATCGGAACATCCGCAAACGTCATGATGATACTTACAATGAGAACGGCTACCCACCCAAGAACATCTTCAAGCAGGTGCCATGTCATCACTTTTTGGTTCATTGAATCCCCGCCCTGGAGCTTGATGACAGCAGCTCCGTTGACGAATATTCCTAGGATCGCGAGCAGCATCATCCCTGTTGTATTTGGGGTGACGGGATTAAGCAGACGCGGGACAGCTTCAAACAAAATGAATGTAGAACCAACAATGAGCACCACGCTGTTGATTAAAGCAGCTAGCAAGGAGAATCTTTTATATCCAAAGGAAAAGTCACTGGAGTGATCCTTGTTTGAGAATTTCTGCAAAAACCAGGCAAGTCCTAAGGAAAGCGAGTCTCCTAAATCATGCAAAGCATCAGACAGAATGGCCATACTGTTGGTTAATAGTCCACCTATGATTTCGATAATCGTAAAGCAGATATTTAAGAAGAACGCGGTTTTGATCTTTCCTGTTGAAGAGTCTGCGTGATGATGGTGATGATGACCCATGTCTCTAACCCCCTCATCCAATATATGAACATATGCTCATATATAATTTTATTGAAATTAAGTAGGCTTTGTCAATAATCTTTACCCATTTAGAGATAAAGCAAATCAGTACCATAGTTATCTTTTACATAAAGATCGATCTCTATTTTAATGGGGAGAATAACTAAAGCCCCAGGCTTAGCCTGGAGCTTATATTTTTTCCGGGTAGAAACGACGCTCAATCGCGTTATAGTCAAACTGATGGTCCGTTAAATCTGCTAGCTTTTTAACTGCATTCAGTAAAAAAACTTTATCTAAATTATAGATGATTTCTTGCTCGATATGGTCTAAGGTGTTGCAGGCAAACTCCCATATTCGATCATGCTTGGACGGATCGATGGATTCAGCAACCATAGCAAGGGCAGATATCAGTTCTGTAATGATTAAATGATTATCACGGGCATAGTGACGAATGTAACCAAAGCCTCGATAGATATAATATTCAAAGGACTCGGATAACAAAATGAGCCTTACTTGTCCCTCCTCATCTTTAAGGTAAGGAGTAAAGGTAATATAGTCCTCAACAGTAAGCATAAGTTCAGCCATTCGGAAGATCGTATCAGAAGCCGTTTTAGGGTCATCATTTCCTAAGGACTTAATCGCAATCTCTGCCAATTTATGCATACCCATTTGAATGTCTTGAAGTTCAGTTTCTTTATGGCCGATTTCAATCATTCGGCAGTATTTTGCTTCATCAACTTGATTAGCACCAGGGCCCCAGTAGCTGAGCATTTGATTTCCTTCTAATATATAATCCCCGACTTGGGAATGGAACTTTATAATAATATTATCCTTACGTGCTTCTTCAATCATGCTTTTATAATTGACAATTTGTATATATCCTGAGCCAACAGAGTCCAGTCCTTTTTCTCTGTCGCGTTCATCTTCCATCAAGTCTCCTGGTTCTTCGGTGCGGTACGTTTCCAGTTCTTCACTCAGCGTCTTATTTATGATGGATTCTGAAGATTGTTTCATGGTTTCTGTAATGTTGTGAACCTGCATCCAGGTTGTAGCGTGATTTATGAAATAAATGAACGTTACAGCAGCGATAAAGGCAAGGGCTACCGTAATAATAGGGACGGCTACATACGCTTCTTTTGTTTTGTTGCCAACGAAAAGAAAGACGAGCAGGACATAAACAAAGCTTCCATTAAATATACCGAGAGCGTGCTGGGTTCTTCTATCAGAAATAAAGTTTAACAGCATCCTTGGAGAGAATTGCCCACTGAACGTTGTAAGAACAACAAGCAGGGAGTTGAGTGTAAAAGCACTCAGTGTAAGAATTCCGCCAATGAGGGTACTGACGAGCATACGGGTAATATCCCCGCTGATTCGGAAAAACTCAAATGTATATTGGTCCAACTCAACAATCATGTCAAGAATTAGAGTAGCTGCGACGAAGACAATCGACATTGAAATATAAAAGAGAGGCATGTACCAGATTGCCGATTGCACTTCATGTTTCCGTTGTCGTTTGGACATTTGAAAGTATTTTCTTAGAGAAATAGGTAATAGATCGATCAACATCGTTAAAGCTCCTTAATGATTTTATTGTAAAGTTTTAGTTCCCACTAGAAATTACACTTAAACAATAAATATTATTTTTATAAAATAAATTTAGAGATTGACTAGGAAATGCCAAAGTGAGCTTCTATCAACACAAGGAAGCATGTGCGGTTTGATGATGTTGGGAATCCTGCGTTTCCACCCGTTTTCCTACAATGGGGAAGAGCCTAAGTAGCGAGATTTCGAGAACCTCATTAGGAGAGGGGCGTTGGGGAAGGGTGAGACTCCCGCGGGAGGAGGAAATAGGCGAGATCCAACAGGGCGTAGCCCGAGGAAGCTCGTCAGTTCCCACTCAGGAAAGCGAATCCTCAAACATACTGTTATTATGTTTTGTTGAATAGGTAGATGGAGAAGAAACCGACACCATTTTGCTGAAGTGAGAAATAAAATGTTAGCCACTGCAAACAAGGTTCAAGTATAGTAACATTAAATTTATTTAAAAGGATGATACTCAAATGAAGTGGATGCGTAAAACATTTAATGAACTATCAAAAGAAGAACTATATAACCTGCTAAAGCTAAGAGTCTCTATATTTGTTGTAGAACAAGAATGCCCTTACCCTGAGATTGATGGACGGGATGAAGATTCCTTACATATATGGATTGAGGAAAACGAAGAAATCGTGGCCTATTGCCGCATAGTGCCTCCGGTAACAGAGGAAGAACATTATGCCATCGGACGGGTTTTAGTTGTAAAAGAAAAGCGCGGAGACGGATACGCTAGACAAATAATGAACCGAGCAATTTCTATTCTTAGGGACGAAATGAAAGTTGATCATATTTGGCTGCATGGTCAGGAACATTTACGTCAATTTTACGGGTCCTTTGGGTTTGAAGAAGTTTCAGAGGTTTATTTAGAGGACGGGATTCCACATGTCGATATGTTGATGAAAGTAGAGTAAGTATAGCTTGGATGTTCTCCCTACGTTTACAGAATTATACCCAGTGGAACATAGCGGAGTATGATGAACTTCAGTAGGAGGGAAACAAACATGAGTCCTAAAACATTTACGAAACAATACATTAATGGAGAATGGAAGTCAGGTTCAAGTGATAAGAACGTTGAAAATGTTAATCCATATACCCAACAACCGATCGCCACGATTCCTTCAGCAAACGAAGAGGATTTGAATGAAGCATACAAAGCTGCAGAAGAAGCTCAAAAAGAATGGATGCAGTTGACACCTCAGAAAGCGCAAGCTTATTTCGACAAACTGTTGAATATGGTTCATGAACGAAAAGACGAAATCATCGACTGGCTTGTAAAAGAAGCAGGCAGTACGCTAGTAAAAGCAGAAGTAGAGTTCCAGGCGGCAGTAGGGATCATCCGCGAATCAGCTTCTTTCCCAACTCGGATGAGCGGACAGATCCTGCCGTCCAATACACCTGGTAAGGAGAATCGAGTGTATCGCTCTCCAAAAGGAGTGATCGGTGTCATCGGTCCATGGAATTTTCCATTCCACTTAGCAATGAGATCGGTAGCACCTGCCATCGCAACAGGGAATACAGTCGTAGTAAAACCAGCTTCTGACGCACCAGTCACTTCCGGTCTTTTGATTGCCGATTTATTCGAAGAGGCAGGATTTCCAAAAGGAGTGATCAATGTTGTTGTCGGGCGCGGCTCTGAGATCGGAGACGCGTTTGTGGCTCATCCGACGCCGAAGTTGATTTCCTTCACTGGCTCCACTGAAGTAGGGAGTCATATTGGTGAATTAGCTGGTAAGCATATAAAAGAAACCGCGCTGGAACTTGGCGGGAACAATGCCATGATTGTATTGGACGATGCAAATATTGAAAAAGCAGTAGAAGCGGCTGCCTTTGGTAAATTTTTGCACCAGGGACAAATTTGTATGTCACTCAATCGCATTATTGTGCAAGAAACTGTGTATGATGAATTTGTCCAAGCTTTCAAAGAGAAAGTAGAAAACTTGAAAGCCGGAGACCCTTCTGAAAAGGATACCGTTATTGGACCATTGATTAATAGCGAGGCTGTTGAACGTATTCAGGAAGATTTACGTGAAACTCTTGAACAGGGAGCGACAAAACTCACAGGAGGTGAGGCGGAAGGCAATGTCTTTCAGCCGACTGTTTTGACAGAAGTAACGAACGACATGCCGATGGCTCACAATGAAGTCTTTGGTCCTGTCGCTTCTGTGATCAAAGTTTCTAGTGAAGAGGAGGCTGTTAAAACAGCTAATGGTTCTCCTTATGGCTTGAGTGGAGCCGTGTTTACAGAAAACGTTCATCGAGGAGTAGAAATTGCAAAACGAGTAGAAACAGGAATGATTCATATCAACGATCAATCCGTTAATGATGAGGCTCATGTTGCCTTTGGCGGTGAAAAAGAATCTGGAATCGGACGTTTCGGCGGTGAATGGGCACTCGATAAGTTTACAACAGTTAAATGGATCGGAGTTATGAACGGCTATCGCGAGTTTCCATTTTAAGTAGAAAAAAAGCTGTCTCTTATATAAGAGACAGCTTTTTGTTGGTTAGGAGAATATAAAATTTTTCTGGCTGTGGAGACTTTGTGCTGGTCAGTTACTCCCAGCCCCCAAGGCGCTTGCGTATTTGTTCTGTTTATTTAGCGAAGCGTTTAAATCGCTCGACCGCGTCTTTTAAAGTTTCGTCAGAATTGTTGAGTCCGATTCGGACAAAACCTTCCCCATGCTCGCCAAACCCGATGCCTGGAGCGACAAACAAACCGACTTCCTCTAATAGAGCGTCGGCAAATTCCTCGGATGTATATCCTTCTGGGACCTTGAGCCACGCAAAGAAAGAACCTCTGCAAGGTTTGACGTCATAGCCTGCTTCTTCTAGTCCTTCAACGAGCAAATCTCTTCTTCTTTCATAAGTGTTATTTAGCTCTCTCACATCTTCCTGAGAATTAGTTAACGCTGTGGCGGACGCTTCTTGCAACGCACCGAACAGACTGCAGAAATAATGATCCTGAATGTCCTCAAGTGCTTTGATCACGCTTTGATTACCGACAGCAAATGCAACTCGCCAGCCTGCCATGTTGTAGGTTTTGGACATCGTATAAATTTCAATACCGACATTTTTCGCCCCTGGTACCTGCATGAAACTTAGTGGTTTCTTTCCGTCGAACCCGATGGCCCCATAAGCAAAATCATGGACGACGCAAATATCATCACGGTCAGCAATCTCAATCGTTTTTTCGAAAAAGTCACGGTTCGCTACCGCTCCTGTTGGGTTGTTCGGGTAGTTCAAAAACATCAGCTTAGCGTTTTTCAAAGTTTCTTCATCTATGGCCTCTAAGTCGGGGAGGAATTGATTCTCCTCAAGAAGCGGCATCGGCTCCATGATGCCGTTAGCAATGGCGACTCCTGACCAATAATCCGGATAACCGGGATCAGGCATCAGGGCTACATCCCCTGGATTTAAAAAACACTGACTGAGCTGGACAAGTCCTGTTTTACTACCAGGAAGAATAGCAATCTCCGTCGCTGGGTCTAGATCAACATCATACTCATTTTTGTAATAATCAACGATCGCGTTTTTCAAAAAGTCAAAACCTTGAAAGGGTGGGTATTTATGATAGACAGGGTTTTCAGCCGCTGATTGCAGAGACTTTACAATATGCTCTGGTGTCGGCTGATCCGGGTTTCCCTGACCTAAGTTGAGAGCGTCATGTCCTTTTTCGAGGTGTTTGTTAAGTTTGTTTACTAGTTTGGCAAAAAATTGATCTGGAAGACGCTGCATAGCATCTGAATATGTGAATTGCTTCATCGAACCCCACCTTTATTATTTTTAGAAAAGTCCCACAAAAAAGATATTATCGCTAGTGTAACATTTTCTATCTGCGTTAGGGAACAATGAATGGTAGATAAGGAACAATGGTGTGAAGTACGGGAACAATCTCTATGAGACAAGGAACAATAAAAACTCCTAAAGTGACAATGATCAAAAGATCGGGAATTAATCTCCTTAGATACTCTGAATGAATCTAGAGATTTCAAGGGATCCATTTCAGGGTAAATGGGAGTAGAGAGCTATTTGGAAGGAGTGTTTTGGATGAAAATTGTTATTATAGGGGGCGACGCTGCAGGGATGAGTGCAGCGATGCAAATGGTAAGAAACAGCGATGGACATGAAATCATCGCCATCGAACGAGGTGAAGTGACTTCTTACGGCCAGTGTGGTCTTCCTTATGTGGTAAGTGGGGATGTTGAGAAGGCAGAAGACCTCATTGCCAGGAAGCCAGAAACGTTTCGAGATAAATATGGAATCGACGTACGCACCTTACACGAAGTGACGAAAGTCGATTGTGATCATAAAATCGTATACGGCGTGAATCATCGTTCTGGAGAAGAATTCGAGCAGAAATATGACCGGCTGCTGATTGCAACCGGGGCCGATCCTATCTTACCGCCATGGGAAGGGCGTGACTTAGAAGGTATCTTCTCTTTAAAAACGATTCCTGATGTACAAGATATTATGAATGATCTCTCCCACGATGTGCAAAATGTCACGATCATTGGGGGAGGTTATATCGGGCTTGAGATGGCGGAGAGTCTGATTCAAATTGGAAAGAATGTAAGAATTATCGACCGAGGAAATCAGCTTGCGAAGATTTTTGATGAGGATATGGGCAAGCTGATCCATGAAGAAGCAGAAAAACAGGGTGTGGAGCTAAAATTAGGAGAATCAGTCGAAGAATTTCAAGGAGATGGCCGAGTAGAAAAAATCGTCACGGATAAAGGAGAGTACAATACTGATTTTGTGTTAGTCGCTGCAGGGGTTACCCCAAATACCGCTTTTCTCGAAGGAACAGGAATTTCTAAAGGAATTAAAGATGCCATTGAAGTGAATGCCTTTATGGAAACCAGTATTTTGCACATTTACGCAGCGGGTGACTGTGCGACCCAGTTCCACCGTATTAAACAAAGATCAGATTTTGTTCCGTTAGGCACACATGCAAATAAACAGGGAAGAGTTGCAGGACTAAACATAATTGGCCAGCGTAAGGTATTCCAGGGCATTGTTGGTACATCGATTTTGAAGTTCTTCGATTTAACACTCGCGAGGACAGGAATATCCGAAAAAGAAGCAAAACAGGAACGCATGCCGTATAAGAAGGTGACGATAGAATCGACCCACGCTGCCGGTTACTATTCAAAAGAAGATCCAATGACGCTAAAACTTTTATATAACCAGGATTCCAGGAAACTTCTCGGAGGGCAAATTATTGGGAGACTAGGCACGGATAAGCGACTCGATGTCTTGGCAACTGCGCTTTACCATGACATGACGGTAGATGAATTGGCAGACTTAGACCTTGGTTATGCTCCTCCCTACAACAGTGTTTGGGATCCTGTCCAGCAGGCTGCAAGAAGAGCAGATTAAATCGAAGTAAAGGGCACAAGATCTATGATAGGATGAAGGGAGGCAGTAAGATACAGGAGGCTTTATCGCTTTGAGTAAAGAACTATACCAAGAAGCTGAATCGTTTATCCGCCAATTCTATGAGGAAATGGAAAAAACAGATGTTGACCATCGCTTGGCTGAAGTATATCAGTCGATTCATGATAGAGGAACGTATGACCATACGTTTGAAGAGTTGGAATATGGAGCAAAAGTGGCCTGGAGGAATAGCAACAGGTGTATTGGACGTCTATTCTGGAACAGTCTAAAAGTGTTTGATCATAGAGAGCTTGAGAAAGAAGAGGATATACGTGACGCATTAGTGGACCATATTGATTATGCGACGAATAACGGACGTATCCGATCAACGATTTCTATCTTCAGGCCGAAACGTAATGAACAGGAGATCCGGTTATGGAATCATCAGCTGATAAGATATGCAGGGTATGAAACGGATCAAGGAGTGATTGGCGACCCAGCCTCATTGGAATTCACAAAAAAATGTCGGGACCTCGGCTGGAAAGGCACAGGAGGTTCATTTGATATTTTACCCCTGGTCCTTCAGATTGATGGAAAAGAACCGCAATGGTTTGATATTCCTGAAGAAAAAATTCTCGAAGTGACCTTGAGGCACCCGGTGTACAACTGGTTTGAAAATCTTGGATTAAAATGGTATGCGGTGCCGATCATTTCCGATATGAAGCTAGAGATCGGAGGGCTTCATTACACAGCTGCTCCGTTCAACGGATGGTATATGGAAACAGAAATCGGGGCTAGGAATCTTGCTGATGAGTTTCGCTACAACCTTTTGCCCGTAGTTGCTGAAGCTATGGGGCTGAATACAAAACGGAACACCACACTTTGGAAAGATCGAGCGTTGATTGAATTAAACCAGGCCGTGATCTATTCTTATAAAGCAGATAAAGTGAATATTGTCGATCATCACTCAGCGGCTCAGCAATTTCAGTTGTTTGAAAACAAAGAGCGTAAATGTGGACGGGAAGCCACTGGAGACTGGACTTGGCTCATTCCGCCCATTTCCCCTGCCAGCACTCATATTTTCCATTCATCCTATGAAAACAGGATGGATACACCGAATTACTTTTACCAGGGAAAAGCTTATGAAAAAAACCCTTCAGAGTAGTGTCTGAAGGGTTTTTGCTTATTCATATAGACCAGGGCGTCGATCTTGAAAGATCGGAATTTGTTTTCTTATTGCTTCTACATCTTCAAAATCAACTTCTCCATAGAGGATTTCCTCATCGCCGCCGGCTTCGGCAACGATATTGCCCCATGGGTCAATAATTATGGAGTGACCGCCGAAAGTATTATCAGCATCTGAACCGATTCGGTTACATGCAATAACAAAGCATTGATTTTCAATGGCACGGCTGATCAACAATGTTCTCCAGTGGTCCACCCTTGGCTTAGGCCATTCCGCAACGACAAACAGAGCTTTGGAACCGTCAAGCATGTGGGTGCGCATCCATTCAGGAAAGCGGATGTCATAACAAATGACTCCAGCGGCTTTAACTCCTCCAAGATTGAAGTTCCCCTTTGCATTCCCTGAATGAAGGAATTTTTCTTCGTTCATTAAACGGAAGAGGTGGACTTTGCGGTAGTTCAAAATTCGTTCACCGTTAGGATCATAAACAACAAACGTGTTATAAAAATGTCCGCCATCTCTTTCAGCGATAGATCCAGCGATGGTGACGTTGTGTTCACGAGCAAGCTCGCGAATCATTTGATGAGTTGGACCATCCAAAGTTTCAGCTATTTCTTCAAAACGGCTGAGGTCATACCCGGTAGTCCATAATTCAGGAAGCAGCACCAGCTCACTGTCCTTTTTGACAGCTTTCTCAATATACTTTTTTGCGTTCGATCGATTTGTTTCTGGGTCGCCAAATGCGATATCCATTTGTACAATCGCTAATTTCATAGTGAGCACCTCGTTCCTATCATTTACGTTAGATTATTCCATTTGTATGAAACGTTTTCAAGCATGCTACAATAGTAACAAATAGAACGGGGAAAGGACGAGAAAGATGTTCGAATTATTTCTCCCAATGTTAGAGCGGCTCGGCATCATTGTAACCGTCGCTTTCATCATTACAAGATTCCGCTTTTTTAGGGAACTGATCGACCGCAAGACTTTGCATCGAGAGCAGCAGCTAATGGCGATCGGTTTCTTTGGTTTGTTCGGCATTATTGGTACCTACACGGGAATCACTTATGATACAAGCTCTTTAGAATTCGGTAGCTGGGCGTTAGACCTGGGGGAATCAGAAGCGATCGCTAATTCCAGAGTCATCGGAATCGTTGCGGCCGGCCTGTTCGGAGGATACCGAATCGGGATAGGAGCCGGACTGATAGCTGGTTTGCACCGCTTTTCGCTTGGGGGGTTCACAGGGTTTGCTTGTGGAATATCAGCTGTTATTGCAGGCGCCATTGCAGGCTTTTTTCATAAAAAAGATCAACCGCTGAAATTGAAGACAGCCCTACTGATCGGTGGGTTAGCTGAAACAGTGCAGATGGGAATTATATTAGCTGTATCTAAGCCTTTTAGTAGAGCCTGGGAGCTTGTCCAGGAAATCGGACTGCCGATGATTCTCGCTAATGGAGTAGGCTCTGCGCTCTTTTTACTTATTATTAGAAATGTATTAAATGAGGAAGAAAAAGCAGGTGCGCTTCAAGCTCAAAAAGCTTTGAAGCTAGCGGAATCGACCATTGCGTACTTAAGAAAAGGACTGACGAAAGATTCTGCTCAAAGGGCGTGCCAAATCATTTACGAGGAAGTAAATGTAAGCGCCATTTCGATGACGGATAAGGAAATCATTCTCGCTCATGTAGGACAGGCAGATGACCATCACCAATCCGGGGAAAATATTCAAACTTACGCAACGAAAAAAGTCATTGACCAAGGGGAAATGATCATTGCAAAACATGCAGATATTAATTGCAGCCATCCTGATTGCCCTCTCGGGGCTGCCGTTATCGCTCCGTTGAAACGGAAACAGGAAGTTGTCGGTACTCTTAAATTTTACGTACAGTCGGAAAAAGAGATTTCAAATGTACTACTTGAGTTGATTCAAGGCCTAAGTGCACTTCTTGGTCAACAGCTTGAAATTGCCGAAGCAGAAAAGGCACAGGAGCTTGCAAGAGAAGCAGAAGTAAAAGCCCTTCAGGCGCAAGTGAACCCACACTTTCTATTCAATTCACTGAACGTTATCGTTTCCTTGACCCGTACTAAACCTGATCGGGCCCGTTCTCTTCTTATAGCCTTGTCGAAGTTTTTCAGGCAAAACCTAGGTGCAACAACGAAGACATGGACTTCACTTCAAGAGGAACTAAAGCATGTCAAAGCTTATCTCCTTATAGAAGAGGCACGGTTTGTTGATAAGCTGCAAGTCAACTATGAGGTGGATGATTCAGCTCTGTCTGTGAAAATTGCCCCACTGACTCTTCAGCCGCTTGTCGAAAATTGCATTAAGCATGGCATTAAGGATCAAGAAGAAGATTGCAGAATTTCAATTCAGATTCAAGACCTTGATGAAGGAGTAAAGATTACCGTTAAAGATAATGGAAGCGGTATGACACCGGAGCGTCTTCAGTCAATTGGAGAAAATGAGGTGGAGTCAGAAAAAGGCACTGGACTTGGTCTTTTTAATGTGAATAAACGGTTAGAACATATGCATGGAGAAAAATCCAAACTCCAAATTGAGAGTGAGCTCGGTTACGGGACGACGATTTCCTTTCTCATTCCTCATAAAAGAGAGGAGGTATCCGCATGAAGAATTCGATAAAGGTACTGGTCGTGGATGACGAACGCTTCAGCAGGGAAGAGCTGATTTACCTGCTAAAACCGTATGAATCTATTCAAATTATCGGAGAGGCAGACTCAGGAGATGAGGCTGTCATGAAAGCCATCCAGCTGCAGCCTGATGTTATATTTTTAGATGTAGAAATGCCGAAAATGAATGGTATGGAGGTGGCTGCGTCACTAAAAGAGTTGAAGAAAGTTCCAGCGATTATCTTTGCCACCGCTTACCCCGATTTTGCTGTTGAAGCGTTTCGCCATGAGGCGGTCGATTACTTGTTGAAGCCTTACGATGAAGAACAGCTAGGTGATGCGATCACTAGATTAGAGAAGAAGCTGAAGCCGCCGCACGAACCAGAACCTTCTTCTAAAACAAAACCTTCTAAGCTGGCCGTAGAAGGAGATGAAGAAATCCATTACCTTGACCCAGCGGATATCATGTATGTGTACAGGGAAGACCGAATAACTAAAATTGTGGAAAAAGAAAAGGCCTACGAAACCAAATGGACGCTTAAAGAAGTGGAACAGCGTTTAAAAGGGTTCCCTTTTTTCAGAATTCATAAAAGTTATCTTGTGAACCTGGATTATGTGGACAGGCTGACTCCTTGGTTCAACGGTGCTTATCAGTTGGAACTAAGGGGTAAAAAAGAAAAGTTGTCTGTAAGCCGCAATTATGTGAAAGGTCTAAGAAAACAATTAGAATTGTAAAATCGCCCTTTTTTGAGGGCGGTTTTTTTGCATGTTAAACAGATATTTCGACATCTTAGACATAATTCTGTCACATGTAAACGCTCTCCTGATACGATTTGTGTAAGCGATTACAAAGAGTCGAAGGAGGAAACTGTTGTGATTACGTTTCTTGTGAGTATTGCACTTTTAGTTGTTGGTTATTTTACGTACGGTAAATATGTTGAAAAAACGTTCGGCGTTAATACAGAGCGCCAGACTCCAGCATACACGCACGGTGATGGCGTGGACTACTTGCCGATGGGTCAAAAAAGAAATGCTTTAATCCAATTATTAAATATCGCCGGAGTAGGTCCGATTTTCGGTCCGATTCTAGGTGCGCTGTATGGACCCGTTGCCTTTTTGTGGATTGTACTTGGAGCTATTTTTGCAGGTGCTGTCCACGATTACTTGACGGGTATGATTTCTATACGTAACCGTGGAGCTCACTTGCCTGAGCTTGCCGGTAAATTTCTAGGGAAAGTGATGAAACACGTAGTCAACGCGTTTGCGATTTTGCTACTTGTGTTGGTAGGGACGGTGTTCGTAACAGCACCAGCTGATCTGCTGCACAACATGACAAGTAGCTGGCTCAGTCTGCCGGTTATCTTAGCTGCTATTTTTGCTTATTATTTACTGGCTACAATGCTGCCGATCGATAAAATCATCGGTCGTTTCTATCCAATCTTTGGGGCACTACTATTAATCAGTGCCATTGGTGTTGGGGCTTCTCTTGTATTTACAGGAGCACCGATTCCGGAACTTTCTTTTACAAACATGCACCCGGATAATGCACCGATTTTCCCGCTATTATTTTTGACAATTTCTTGTGGGGCGCTTTCCGGATTCCACGCTACTCAGACGCCAATTATTTCTAGAACGACGCAACAAGAAAAACAAGGCCGTCGGATTTTCTATGGCATGATGATTGCAGAAGGAATCATTGCTATGATTTGGGCAGCCGCTGCTATGAGCTTGTTCAACGGATCTGCAGGATTGAATGAAATTCTTGCAAGTGGTGGACCAGCTGCTGTCGTAAGTGAAGTTTCAACCGCTATGCTTGGAGCTGTCGGAGGTACACTTGCTGTGCTCGGTGTCATTGTTCTCCCAATTACTTCCGGTGATACAGCTTTCCGTAGTGCTCGTATGATTATTGCCGATTACTTGAAAGTCTCACAGAAAAAAGTAGCGAGCCGAATTTGGATTGCTGTTCCGTTGTTTGCAATTTCCTTTGTGCTCACACGCATTGACTTCACGTTACTCTGGAGATATTTCTCCTGGGCTAACCAGTCAACCGCTGTCATAGCCCTATGGGTCGGAGCAATGTACTTGTTCTTGTCTAGAAAAAACTACTTTATTGCTGCCATTCCGGCGACATTCATGACGATGGCAACGTTCTCTTATATCCTAAATGCTCCAATTGGGTTCGGTCTGCCGATGAACGTATCCTATATCTTTGCCGCGATCATTACGGTGGCTATCGTTACGATCTTCTTTATAGCTGCTCGTCGGGGCTTGCATCAGAACATTCCTCTTGAAGAAGAGTTGAAACCTACAGCGTAATGGGGTGCTGTAGTCCGAATTATCATAAACAAGTGAGTCAGAAGGAAGAGAAGGTCAATAAAGCGGAAAAAGATAAAGTTCCCCTGTGGCTGAAAATGATTAGTACCATGATCGTCATTGTATCTCTAGGCTATTACTTGATATGAATTCATCATCCATCAGAGGTTCTGATGGATGATTTTTTTATGTGTGATTCAATATTGGATCTCGGTATACTGCTATACGTTGCTAACCATGTGCCCTCTCACTTATTTATCCGGTTCCGAGGGGGGATTTTAGCAACTTACGCAATCCATCAACGTGAGGAAAGAACCCTTCACTTTTGATGTTTTGCTTATGCATGTCAGATTTCCCGGCCCCTCTGCACACTTATTTTTTGCATACGTAATGGTAAAGGAGGGTATGGTTAGTATAGGAAAGGAGAGATAGTATGGATCATACCATTCAAGAAGAACGTGAACGTTTTTATATAGGAGATCAGACAGATCCTATTGCATTTTTAGATTTTGAGGAAGAAAGAGAGACGATGGTTATAACCAGTACTGTCGTTGAACCTTCAGCAAGGAAACAAGGTCTTGCAACAGAACTTATAGACCATGCCGTAAACTATGCAAGAAAAAATAAATTACAAATTGACCCTGTATGCCCTTTCGCACGGGATGTCATTAAAGATACCCCAGAATATCATGTGGTGTGGAAACAGTAAGGATTGAAAGAGGAAGTGGTTTTGTGGCAAAGGTAAGGGAGCCTGAAGATAAAGACTTAATGCACTTCACTCGTTATGCCATTGAATTTTTTCATCATGTCCTTAAAGATAAATCATCAGATTTAACACTGGATGAGCAGCTGCTTGAACGAAAATATTGGGCGGCTGATCGGTTCGTGACAGAAAAGAGTGATGAGAAATTACTGGTAGCCGAGGTTGAAGGAAAAGTTGTGGGTTATATAGTAGGAACAATTAAACAATCAACAGATGAAGAGAATTACGGGAATGTCGAAGAATTGTTTGTTGACGAATTTTATAGGCGAGAAGGGATTGGTACGAAACTTTGCTGTGAATTGATCCAATGGATGGAAGCACAAGGAGTAACGAACATTCAGATGCTTTTTACATCCGGCCATCCTCGTACGGCGGCAGCCTTTATTGAATCAGTCGGATTCACATCTGTAAGCACGCTCTATAAATTTACAAAAAAATAATCCTTTCATAGTTTCTTCCCCTCATGAATAAGGAATACGTATAAGAATGTGTGTGGAGGAGGAATAACGTTTGAAAAAAGCAATGGTCATAGTAAACCCTGCCTCTGGTAAAGAAGAGGCTCTAGATTATGTGGAAGAAATTCAATCCATTTTAGATGATAAAGGTTATGATGTAGTCATATCACAAACGGAAAAGGAACTGGATGCAACAAGATATTGCGAGGATGCCTGTAAGAATGAATTCGACCTGGTTGTATCTTTAGGAGGGGATGGTACACTACATGAAACCATCAATGGAATGGTTGATCAGGCTCATCGTCCGCTTCTGGGGATTGTTCCGCTTGGGACAGTTAATGATTTTGCAAGAGCACTTCAGCTTCCCTTGGATCCAAAAGAAGCTGTCCAGTCTCTTCGTTCAGACCGTTCGAAAAAAGTGGATATCGGTAAATTCAATGAACGGTACTTTGTGAATATTGTTGCAATTGGCTCCATAGCAGAAGCCACTTATGAGGTTACAGCAGAGCAAAAGTCTAAATTCGGTCCACTCGCTTATGTAATGGAAGGCTTCAAAACGTTATCTTCTAAAGAAGGTTATCCATTAAGAATTGAGAATGAAGAGAAAGCGTGGGAAGGAGAATGCTTTTTATTCTTAGCTGCTCTCACGAACTCTACTGCGGGTTTTGAGAAATTATCTCCTCAAGCCAAAGTAAATGATGGATTATTGCACTGCTATATCATTAAAAATGTCAGTATGATTCGTTTAGCTTCAATTGTAACAGCTATTCTTAAAGGCGAGTTAAAGAATCAAGAAGACGTCGAATATTTCACTGCCCAGCACCTGGATATCCATTCTGAGAATGAATTGATAACAAACGTTGATGGGGAGGAAGGGGACCCGCTTCCAGTGTCTATAGAGGTTAAGCCTTCTCACATCGATGTAATTGTAAATTAAAAAAGCTGTCTCACGACCGGTTCTTTAACCGGTAGAGACAGCTTTTTTGTTAATTCTTGAAGAAGCTGAATAGAGAAAAGAATATGATTACGAATGAGAATAAGGCCATGGCAATTGCTCCGACGTAAAAGAATAAGTCTTCAAAGAATCCCGTAACGGCAGCATCAGCGGATAAATTTATTAAAAAGAAACCTGCCACCACTGCTGCTAAATACAAAAACACGTTCTTATCAAAATTGATATTCATTTCTTCATCCCTCCTTTACGAACAATATATGCTCGTTTTAATCCCAATATTTATTGTTAATGAAAAAAATGTTGGGATTAGGAGGAGTCGGTTGGACAAGCTAGATTTATAGACTCAAAAGTCGAATAAAAAAACCTCTTTTTGATAAGCAAAAAGAGGTATGGCAGCGTGCCTTCGATTGAGGGAGACCTGCCATGAAATCTACAGGTCTATTTTTCCTGGCGGGGAAAAATAGATTAGGGTGATTCGACGTAAGAGACAAAAGAGAGTACCAAAGCGTCGTAAATTAGACCAGAATTTTCCTGAATCCATTTTTATGCCCCATAAACCCTCGATTAGTTTATGGGTGTTGAATGGATAGTAATCTCTTTTGATATCTATATTGTATCATTTTATGACCGTCGCCGCTTTGGGAAAAAGACGTTACAAAATCGTAAATGAATGTTAGTTTTTCTGTTCTTTTTTCGCAACTTTTTACTTCATTTGGTAAAGGTGGTTAGACATTTCCTTATTTCGTTATTTTATAACTTGAATAGGATGAATTTGGATTACAAACATGCAGTAAGGTGGATCGAGGAAATTAGTCAATGGAAATACGAACACAAAATTATGTTCCAGAAGTGCTTGAACACGTATGAAAAAAGCTTGCCAGCAACTGGCAAGCTTTTATTTATCAGGTTCGATTTCCTGGCTCATCTGCATGTATTGATTAAATACTCTGGTCATTTCTTTCAAGCGGTTACGAACGTCTTCATCAATCAGCTCGCCCTGTGTAGAGAAATGATTGGTATGTGTATACACATAATTCGGAGTGACCATGCAGCGGAAGTAATTCAATATCGGCTTCAATTGATTTTCGATCACTAAATGGTGTTGAAGCGTCCCCCCGTTAGCAACAATGGAGACAGGCTTGTAGCGCATAGCCAGTGGGGACACTGCGTCAAACACATTTTTCAGAGTTCCGGGTATGGAACCCTGGAAGATTGGGGTAGCAATGACATAAGCATTTGCCTCTTCTACTTCTTTAATGAGTTGCTGCATATCCTCATTATATTCTTCTGGAGGGCGGCCATCGACGAATTGGAGTTCGTAATCTTCCAAATCAATGATTTTTGTTTCATGTTTATCTGGAAGTTCTGCAATATATTTTTTGATTTCATCAAGCAAGGTTCTCGTTTTCTTGCCGACAATTGTTCCATTCAACAGTAGAATCTTCATGTTCCGTGTCTCCCCTTTATTTCTCTAGCTTTATCTTTATGTAATCAAGTATTAGTATCTGTTCGAGTAAGAAGTCTAAAAACGGGCTTTGCCTGACGCTTCCGTTTTTCTTTTTATGTTAAAGCATACGTTTTAATTAAGCAATTGTGACTAAGGACAAGGAGAGCAGGGAAGAGGTATAATGAATGGCAATATTTGAAGAGGTGAAATCAATGCTTCGGCTATGGAGAAGAGTAAAATTTATTTTTAACATAAGAAAATCGATACCTTTCCTTATTCGCTTTTTTAAGTCTAAAGAGGTGAGCAACCGGAAAAAAGGGCTATCCATCTTTTTTGTTATTGCCTACATTCTCTTTCCGTGGGATATCATTCCGGATTTTTTATTACTCTTAGGGATCGTTGATGATGTAGCGGTCTTTACCTATATTATGCAGCTGATGGTGAAAATGGCTCCAGAATCTTTAAAAGAGGAGTACCGAATAGAGGAAGAGTAGACAGGTTTAATAGAGTTCAAGAAGAGGTATGAGAATGTTGTGTAGACTTATAATCCATTTCAAGGAGTGATGATCGTGAGTAATGTAATGTTTACTTCTTCCGCAACAGCGCAAGGAGGCCGAAATGGCCATGTTAAATCAGAAGATGGTTTGATCGACCTTAATCTGGTTATGCCTGGAGAAAGTAATGAAAAGGGCTCAAACCCTGAACAACTTTTCGCAGCTACTTATTCCGCTTGTTATGATGGAGCTCTTAACCTTGTAGCAAGTAAGCAAAAAAAGGAAATCGATTCTGAAATCACAGCAGATGTCAGCCTGATGAAAGATGAAGCTGACAATGGATTTAAGATAGGTGTAGTGCTTAATGTTAAGGTGAAAGGCGTTTCTCAGGAAGAGGCCGAAGAGCTAGCACAAGAAGCTCATAAGGTTTGCCCGTACTCTAAAGCTACCCGAGGCAATGTTGATGTAGAAATTAAATTGCAAGCTGTATAATGAATAAAATGAAGCCTCCGGAAATGGTTCCGGAGGCTTTTTTTTAATAGGTAACAATCTTTCTCATACTGGAAAGAATACTACTGAGAAAAAGCTTTATTACTTATGTAAAGCCTTAATATGTGGTATTTTAGAGTCGAAGGAGAGAAAAATATGAAGATCACTGATCAAGCTCGTGATTTGCTCAATCCGATATTAGAAGAAGAAAATGCCGGCTGTCTGCGATTATTTTTTGCAGGGTACGGCTGTGGTGAGCCTGATATTGGCATGTCTATAGGCGAGCCGGAAGCGGACGATGAATTACATCATATCAATTCTATTCCTGTGGCTATCGATCGGCGAATTATCCATTTGACTGAATCTTTGACGATTGAAGGCAAACAGACGATGGAAGGTCCTAAATTCCAAATGCTTGGCCTTCCGGAAAAAGACTGCTAAAACAAAAGCCCGCATTCATTGTGGGCTATTTTACATAATTCTTATTGACTGGTGATTTTACATTTTTAGAAGAACTTATTCAGTTTAGTAGTAGCATACTCGAAGACTTGACGCAGAGATATCATGGGTTTGCATTTAGATAGTGTTAGGGATGGCTGGAAAATAACTCGCTTTCCTGTGGGAGGAACTGCCTTCTCCCACGGGAGTCTCGTCATTTTTCAGCCATCCCAGCTGTCACTAACCTCTCAAACTCACCTAGTGTCAGTATTTAGAGTAAAGGTAATTGAGCTTCTCTGAGGAAAGCTCGTGAAATCCCTTATAATCCTATTCTGATAGGATAATCTAAAGTGAATTTCCAGTATTAAAAGGACGATTTTTACTTTTACCTGCGTTTCCGTTTGTCCAAAAATTAGCAAGGTGAGAGGGGAAATGGTGAGACTCCTGCGGGAATGGTATGGCTGGCAAGACCCCACAGGTTGGCAAACCGAGGAGACTTGCCGTCATCCCCGCGGAAAGCGAGCCATTTCCCCGGCCGCCTCTCCAGATTACTAGGTAACGGAAACAGACCCATCTAAACAAGGCTATTATCTCGAATTCAAGTCTTCAGGATAAGGAGTCAATTGTGGAAGAGGAAAGATCTTTTAAAAGCTTAAAAAATTTGAAAATATTTATAACCAAATGTTTAAGAGAAAGGACTTACTATCATCATGATGGCATCAGGGCATCAAGTCGTAGGGTTTACCTTCGGATTAGGAGCATTAACGCTGCTCCCGCAATTAGACATAACATACGACAAGCCATTCCAAACCGTACTATTTTTTGTTTTTGTTATATTTGGATCATTGCTTCCAGATATTGATACACCAACCTCCAGATTAGGGAGTAAATTCTGGAGAGGGTTGATGATACTATTTTCCATCGCCCTGTTAAGTTACTTATTCGCTCCTCATTATATAGATATCTATAGGGAGCAGCTGAAAGTTTTCGTCTTACTTCTTCTTCCTGTATTAATCATGATCCGAAGTCATCGAAAAATGACTCACTCGCTGTTGTTCATTCTCCTATTAATTGTTTACAGCGTATTGATCGAAAGAATCTTTCATATCCCATGGTTTTATTTGAGTGGACTTATTATTGGAGTCATCTCTCATCTTTTTGCCGATTACATAACCAAAAGAGGCATTCCGATCGTCTATCCAATTTCAAGGAAGCACGTGCAGTTTCTGTTTACCTTCAGGACAGGCTCTCCTATTGAGAGAATGATTGTTTATAGCCTGGTCATATGGAATGTATGGTTTTTGACCGCCACTATTTTTTAACAAAAAGACTTTTGCCACATAGGCAGAAGTCTTTTTGTTTTCAAAAATATTAATTTTCTAATAAATTAGATAATAAACTGGACATTATTGACAAATAACAATAAAATAAAAACAAGTTGGAAGAAGGGATGATGATCCATGGTGAATCACCAAATGATTGAACCTAGTCCTTTGCACCGTTTACAGATGAACCACACTTCCCAATTGTATGAGGTTTACAGCTCCTATCTTGAGGATCACTCCAGAGAACTGGCTATGCATCTGACGAAGAAATACTGTCTTAAAGAAAAGCCTAAGTCCATCGAAGATCAAATTGCTTTTTTAGAATTTTTATATATGAATGATTTTTTCTCCGAGTTAGAGCTGCTTGTTCACTCTAGAGAATTCGATCCGAATGTTTCTTTGTTATATCGATTACTGATTAAGAGGAAACACAAGGCTGTCACAGAATTACAATTAAAAAAAATAAAAGCTCTGAAATTCTCCCATCCAACACTTCGGTGTTTGCATATGTTTATTATCGTGCACTTTTACTATGACTCAAAGCAGTACACGGGACTAGATAAATACTTGGAAGTATGCGACCAGGCTTTGAGTACAATCAATGAACCTCTCTTATATTATTATTTAAAATTAAGGTTTAACGAGTTACTGTTTCAGCACTATTGGAAGACGAACAATCCGCTGCTAGCTAGCAGGTATGCCTATAAGATCATCAACTCTGAATTATCATCGAGGAAAATATGTAACATGTATCATGAGCTAGCTTTATGTAATTTGTATAAAGGCTATCAATACTCCATACATAATGCCACAATCGCCCTTGAACTCGCGAACAAAAACCTTCTCACGCATACAGCTAAAATGATTAAACACCACACTATCCCTTTCATTTCTGCCTTCCATTGCCAAACGGAAAATATCTCTACTCCTGATCCAATTGAAACGGCACATTTAGCTATTGCTGAAAAAAAATTCAAAGCAGCTGAGAGTATTCTATCTCAATTAGATAGTCTGACCCCTTTACAAGAGTGTTATCTTGGGACAGCTACCAATAGCAAAGAAAGACTTGTCCGCTCACATCATAGATTCATTCATGAACTCGGCGATCAATTTTATGCTCAGATTCCAATAATATATATAGAACGATATTTAAGTCGACTACAAAAATGTTAAAGAGTACGAAAAGCTCCCTCAAAATGGTTGAGGGAGCTTTCCTGTTTTAGTCTTGATTTATCCGTTTTTTCTTTTGTGGAAATGTTGATCGGTATGTTCTTCTCTTCTTCTTGGCAATGGTTCTTTTCGTATCATCTTCGTAAAGGCGTAAACGAATAAGATAATCACTATGGTGAACGGGAGGGCAGAGACTAAGGAGGCAGTCTGCAAGGCGTTCAATCCACCTGCAACTAATAATACTGCTGCAATGGCTGCCATTAATACTCCCCATATAATCTTAATCGGCAATGCTGGTGTTAAGGTTCCATTTGAGGTCATACTTGCTAAGATATACGTTGCTGAATCGGCAGATGTGATAAGAAAAGTTGCGATCAATAGTATGGACAATATGGACAACACACCTGTCATTGGAAGGTGCTGATAGGTTTCAAAAAGTGCAACTGTTACATCATTGTTAACCGCTTCAGCAATATTGGTGCCATTATTCAAGTCGCTGTTTAAAGCTGTACCTCCAAAGGTAGCAATCCAGAAACAAGCAATGGCCGGAGGCACAACGAGTACTCCAAAGATGAATTGGCGGATAGAACGTCCTCTGGATACACGAGCGACAAATGCGCCTACGAATGGAGACCAGGCAATAACCCATGCCCAATAGAAGATGGTCCAGTCTCTCAGCCAGCTGCCGTCTCCTTCATATGGAGTGAGACGTAAGCTGTAGCCTACGAAATTGGTGATATAATCTCCTAATCCTAGAGTGAAAGTGTTAAGTATGAATACAGTAGGACCAGCGATAAAAACAAAGGCTAAAAGAATCAGACACAATCCTAAATTAATGTTACTCAGCCATTTAATTCCTTTATTGAGTCCTGTACTGGAAGAAATTAAGTATAAAGTAAGTAAGGCGACTGTGATTGCTAGTTGAATCCATATGCTGTTTGGAACACCAAACACCGCTTTTAATCCACCATTCATCTGTAAAATTCCTAACCCAAGGGAGGTGGCAATACCCATAACCGTGGCAATAACAGCTAATGAGTCAATGGAAGTTTTTACACCTTTTTTCTTACCTAAAACGGGTTCAAGAGCAGTGGATACGAGCCCGTCCTTATCTTTTCTAAATTGTAAGTAAGCGATTAACAAACCGACTATGGCAAAAACGGACCATTGGTTAATTCCCCAGTGGAAAAAAGCGTAACCCATGGCTACCCTGGCGGCGTCTTCGGTCTGCGCTTCCAGGCTATTGAAAGGCGTAGTAAAGAAATGACTCATTGGTTCAGCGACGCCCCAAAATACAAGTCCTGCACCGAAGCCTGCTGAGAAGAGCATGCCAATCCAAGTGAAAAATGGATATTCAGGCTTTGAATCAGGAGGACCGATTTTGATTTTTCCATATTTACTGAGTGCAAGGGCAATTAAGAAAATCACGAAACCAAAAACAGAAATTAAGTAGAACCAGCCAAAATTGATTGTGGTGAAATTAAACAGACTTGTAGCGACAGTACCAAAGCCTTCAGGATTTACGGCACCTAGAATAACAAGTACCAAAATCACTGAAGCAGAGATCATAAACACTGGATTTTTAAATTCTTTTTTCATAGGAGCTCCTTTCTGGAAAATAAGACATGTAGAGGTGTAGAATTTATGAGGTTGGTTGGTTATTCCCTATAATTTCCTAATAAAAACATCCTCTTTTCATCATTTATGTATAGTTCTTCTTATTTTCATTTCTTTTTGACAGATACTCTTCTTTCAAGACCCCCATAAGCATAGTATCGTAATATTGTCCTTGAACAAATTCGTTCTCTCTTAATCTTCCTTCTACTTGAAAGCCAACTTTTTCGTATAATCTTACCGCTTGAGTGTTTCCGCTCCACGTATCCAACTGGACCCTGCGCATATTTAAAGTGAGAAATAAATGATCCAGAAGGATGTAAAGAATATCCTTTCCATAACCTTTCCCCCAGTACTCCCGCTCGCCAATACTGAGACCTACTTCGGCACTTCTTGTAACCGGGTTTAAATTTCTGTAATCACACTTCCCGATTGGTTCCTTTGTTGCCAAAGTATAAACAATAAACACGTTCCCATCTTTCCACAGGTTATGGGAGGTTAAGTTTTGTTCATAATGGGCCTGGATGGCTTCTTTTGGGTTGTTATTCTGAAGCGCAGATTGGCTGCCAGAGCCTAAAAAAGTAAGGGCTTCATCGTTGGCCCACTCGTACAGCTTATCTAAATCATGTCTTGATACAGGTCTTAATTCGACCAGCTCTCCTGTCAGCAAAATTAAATTCCCCCTTTTAGATGATATTTTAGCAGATGTGCATTGTATTTGTCAGAATAAATTGAATTTATGGGAGAGTGATACTTGATGTGAAAAAGGGGAAACATGACGATAGAGGTGGTTGGATATGTTTGAGACGTGTTTGAAAGTGAAAAAGTTGATGAGGTCTTATCCTGGTAAGTGGATGATCGCAGGGGGATGGGCGATTGATCTTCATATCGGTGAAGAAACGAGAGATCATAGTGATGTGGAAGTAGCTATATTCCGTGACGACCAGTTTTACCTTCAGAATCTGTTAAAAGGGTGGGAAGTCCAAGTTGTAAACAGTGGCCATCTGGTAGCCTGGGATTTTGAGAAGAATCTTGAACCCCCTTTGCATGAAATTCATGCTTCTTTCTTTGGAAGAGACGCTGTTGAATTCTTATTGAATGAGCGTAAACATGAGAATTGGAGATTCAGGAGGGATACGAAGATTTCATTTCCACTTTCGAGTATGAATTTACAATCGGAATATGGTATTCCTTACTTGAACCCGGAAATCGTTCTGCTTTATAAATCGAAACGGACAAAGGAAAAAGATCATCAAGATTTCAATTATATCTTTCCATTTCTTAATGAACATCAAAAAGAATGGTTGAAGCAGGCATTAATGCACCACCAGCCGAAGCATAAATGGTTGGAGAAATTATTATACTAGCAGGAGGATGAGGGATGAATAAAGAGAAGATTAGAGTCAGTGTCAGAGACAGTTTCTGGTTCTTACCTGCACTTTATGGAGTGCTGTCCATTCTATCAGTCTCAGTGACCAGTGTTCTTGATTTTTGGATTGTTCCACAGGTGAAAGAAAGTTTACCGAAGTTCTTCCTAACAGAAAAAAGTGTGGCTCAAACGCTGTATGGATCGTTGATCACCTCGATTTTGACAATGACCACGATCAGTTTTTCCACCATCATGGTTGTGTTGACGACTTACACCACACAGTTCTCCCCAAGAACTTTACAAGATTTTATGAAAAGCAGAGTTACGCAGCATGTGTTAGGCGTATATTCCTTCGGCTTCATCTTTGCTTTGATTAACCTATTACTGTTAGGAAGTGACCAAAGTGGTTTAGTGACCCCTACTCTCACTGTAATTGTTTCCATTATTTGTCTGGCCTTTTTCATTATTTTCATTCATCATTCTTCCAGGTTCGTACAGGTGAATAATTTGATCGGTCAAATTAGAAAGAGTACTTCAACTATTATTGAAAGAACCTTTGAAGAGAAAAACTACAACGAAGCGGTGGAATGGGATCAGGAAGAGATCAATCGTTTAAAACATTCGGATTCCAACGTAGTGAAAGCTGAGCAGTCAGGTTATCTTCAAGGAATACAGTTCAAACCTTTTATCCAATGGGCTAAAAATCAAAACATCATAATGGAAGCTAACTTCAATATAGGAGATTACGTTCAGAAGGGAATGCCGATCTTTTATTATTGGCATTTTGAAAAAGAAAAAGAAATAAATCCGGAAGAATGTGTTCAATATATTTTAGTCGGTAACGAACGAACAGATGTTCAAGATATCGAATTTTCTATTCAAAAATTAGTAGAAATATCAGTGAAGGCGATTTCTCCAGGAATCAATGATCCTCATACTGCTGTAAATTGTATCAATCGTATTGGGTCGTTGCTTGCTGAATTAGCTGCTGTTTATCATCCTTTGAAATATTATTCCGATGAGGAAGAGAACTTACGTTTAATTATGGAACCAAGAACTTTGCAAGATTATTTATACAAAAGCTTTTATCAAATCAGAATTTACGGGTACCACGATATTTCAGTCATGAACGGTGTTCTGGAGGCCTTGTATAAAATATCTGTTGTAAACGACAAAGAGGTTAAAGACGAGGTGTGGAGGTTCGGTAAATATATGATGAATGCCATCGATACCGACAAATTAGATGATCTAGACCAAAAGTATTATAAAAAACAGGCACAAAAATTAGCTTCGGCATGTGACCAGCCTATTTGATTAAGATATGGATAAAAATCCCTATGACATTCGTTATAGGGATTTTTTTATATTCGAGGATTTTCTATATTTTTCGACTTATCGTTTATATTTTCGTCAAGTGGGTATTCGATAATCATATCCTCGTTTGATTATTTCCTCCTAGTTGACAACCACTGTAAGCTTTAAAAAAGTAAAAGAAAGGAGAAAAACATGAAAAAAGTAACGTCTGTATTTTGGATCACATTAGCCATCGCCTTACTTTCCGTCATATGGGGTGCGGTAGCTCCGAAGAATTTAGAAAGCATTACAGGTTCCATACAGTCTTATATTTCCGTTCATTTCGGGTGGTATTACTTATTGATTGTTACTGGATTTGTTATCTTCTGTCTTTATATGATCTTCAGTCCATACGGAAAAATAAAACTCGGTAAACCGAATGACAAGCCTGACTACAATTATGCGACATGGTTTGCCATGCTGTTTAGCGCAGGAATGGGAATTGGACTTGTCTTCTGGGGAGCCGCAGAACCAATTTATTTTTATGCAAACAATGCGCCTACAGCAGAAACAGGCACTGCTGCGGCATTAAATGAATCTATGCGTTTCGTCTATTTCCACTGGGGAGTCCACGCATGGGGCATTTATGCGATTGTTGCTCTGGTTCTTGCTTACTTCAAATTCCGTAGGGGCGCACCTGCTTTAATCAGTTCAACTTTAGAGCCGATTTTCGGAGATAGAATGAAAGGACCTTGGGGAAAAGTAGTGGACGTGATTGCCGTATTCGCTACAATCGTGGGTGTTGCAACGACGCTCGGATTTGGTGCAGCGCAAATCAATGGTGGATTAACATACTTAACGCCACTTGAGGATTCCTTTGGTATTCAGCTTTTGATCATTGCTATTGTAACGGTTCTATTTATGGTTTCTGCTTACACAGGTCTTAGTAAAGGCATCAAATATTTAAGTAATACTAACATGTTTTTGGCTTTAGCGTTGTTAGTGATTATGCTGATTATTGGTCCTACGCTCTTTATTATGAACATGTTCACGGACACGATCGGAGCCTATTTGCAAAACTTGCCTTCCATGAGTTTCCGTTTAGCACCCAATAGTGAAGAGGGTCGTACATGGATCAACAACTGGACAGTCTTCTACTGGGCATGGTGGATTGCCTGGTCACCGTTTGTCGGTATTTTTATCGCTCGTGTTTCAAAAGGGCGGACAATAAGAGAATTCTTATCCGGAGTGTTGCTCGTACCTTCTGCCGTAGGATTCTTATGGTTCTCTACCTTTGGGTCATCGGCGATTCAAGTGCAGCAAGACGGAGACGCAAACTTAGCTGAACTGGCAACTGAACAAGCGATGTTTGGAATGTTCGACAACTATCCATTAGCGTTAATTATGTCGATCATTGCCATGACCCTGATTGGAACATTCTTTATAACTTCTGCCGATTCAGCAACGTTTGTATTAGGTATGCAGACGACAAATGGTTCACTCACCCCACCTACAATGGTTAAATTCGTTTGGGGTATCATACAGTCATCTATGGCTGCGGTGCTGCTCTATTCAGGAGGGTTACAAGCTCTGCAAAATGCCTTAATTTCAGCGGCGTTCCCATTTTCCTTTATCATGATATTGATGGTTGTCTCCTTGTATAAAGCATTACGAGCAGACAAAGCAGCCATTGACGAAGGAAAAACGACAGCAACGGAGAAAACTTCAGCCTAAAAAAGCGGTCCGGAGTCATTCCGGACCTTCCTTTATGGCTCTAACTCTAGGGAGTATGGAGTTTTAGCTGTACGTTTGATCTCAACTAGAGAACGTCATTTTCGTATTGAACGTCTAGCTACAGTGACCAGACACTCGAGGCTTAAGTAACCACATCCCGGGACAAACCCTGCCCCTTAATGGTTTGTTTTACTTATCAGGTCTCCCAGAACCCTCCTGCTTTTGAGTTTTACAAGTTTGTTGTGAAAATGTATCATAAAATCTTACAAATGTTTGATAGAATAGAGAAGATATAAATGAAAAGGAGTACGTCATTATGTGGGAATGGAGAAACATATATCGCGGCATGATCATGGGGGCCAGCGATGTCGTTCCAGGTGTGAGTGGAGGAACGATCGCTGTTGTTCTAGGGATCTATGATCGTTTGATTGCAGCGATCAACGGCATTTTTAGTAGAGAGTGGAAGAAACATTTGAAGTTTCTAATTCCGCTTGGTCTTGGGATCGGTATATCGATTGTTCTGTTAGCTCGATTAATCGAATGGTTGTTTGAACATTATCCAGGACCGACTAAATTTTTCTTTTTAGGATTAATCATTGGAGTTATTCCTTACTTAGTTCACAAAGGGGATGTGAAGAACCAATTTAAAGCAAAGCATTATTTATTGCTTTTAATTGGCGCAGTCCTTGTAGCCTCGATGGCGTTCTTCCAGACGAGCGAAGGGGAGCAAATGCAGAATTTTACGCTCTCTACCTACATTTTGCTTTTCTTTTCAGGATGGATTGCAAGCAGTGCGATGATTCTACCGGGCATTAGCGGTTCCTTTATTTTGCTGATCATTGGAGTTTATTCGACGGTAGTAGGTGGAATCTCTGACTTCAGATTTGATATCATTGCTGTTGTCGGGTTAGGGATCTTATTTGGGATTATCGTAATGAGTAAAATTGTTAAATACTTTCTAGATAACTACACGTCAGGAACATTTGCTGTCATCATAGGACTGGTAGTCGGTTCCGTTTTTGTTATATTCCCTGGAGTGCCCGAAAACGGTGGAATGTGGATCGTAAGCTTTATTACTTTCTTAAGCGGACTACTGGCTGCATGGCTGCTCGGGCGTGTAGAATATAAATAAGAAAATGATAAGATAATAGGTGGTTCAACGACTCTTATCATGGACAATAGAGTGGAGACAAAAGGAGAATGTAAGATGGAATCAATTCATACCGTAGAAGTGTTCGATCAGACCATTTCAAGTAATCAGCCTGTCATCATTAAATTTCAGGCGGACTGGTGCCCGGATTGCCGGCGTATGGACATGTTTATCGGAGATATTTTAGAGGAATATAACCAGTACAATTGGTACGATGTGAACCGTGATGAGCTTCCGGGAATTGCTGAGAAGTATGAGGTTATGGGAATCCCAAGCCTCCTAATCTTCAAGAACGGTAAGAAAGTTGCTCACCTTCATAGTGCTAATGCGAAAACTCCTGAAGAAGTTCAAGAGTTTTTACAGGCCAGTCTTTAGTCTTTAATTTTTACGTCCACATGGGGTTCCGTGTGGACGTTTTGTATACAGAACGGAGGGGATTGGGGTGACAAGAAGGTTATTGCTCGTTGGCGCTGGTCACGCACACTTGGAAGTACTGTGGCAGTTGAAAGAAGAACCTATCAATGATGTCGATATCTGTTTGATCTCACCTTCTGATTACCAGTACTATTCGGGCATGTTTTCAGGATTTACGGAAGGAATTTATACCAAGGAAGAGACAAGGGTGAATATTAGTAAACTAGCCAAAGAAACAGGTGTTCATTTTATAAAAAAGATGGCTAAAAAAATTCTTCCAAGTCATCATAAGTTGATTTGTATGGATGGATCTGTGTATCCATTCGATGTCATCAGCTTTGATATTGGTTCAAAAAGCCTTCCAGAAGAATTTTCTGAAACTGTGGCACGAAGCATTAAACCCAATTATCATTTTATCGATCACATTCAAGAAATACGTCAGACGAGCCAACCTTTAATTGTAGGCGGGGGAGCGGCTGGGACAGAGCTGGCTTTATCGATTCAAGCTTATAAAGAAAAGCATCGTTTGCAAGGACAAGTTCGTCTGGTAACGTCTGAGACGATTCTCCCTGAGTCTCCGTCCTGGGTTTCAAGTAAAATGAAGACCCTTCTACTGAAAAAAGGAATTCAAGTGTGGGAAAATGAGCGGGTCAAAGAGGTGGGGGATCATTACATTAAAACCGACTTCGGTAACAAGGTTAGACATACAGGGGTGCTGTGGTTAGGAGGTGCTCTTGCCGATCCGATCTTTCAGCGCTCTGCGGTAGAGGTGGACAGCAAGGGGTTTGCCATGGTGCGTTCGACTCTTCAATTTGAAGAATATGATTATATATTTGGAGCTGGTGACTGCGTAACGTTGAGTGATTATCCTGAGCTTCCAAAGAGCGGCGTATATGCGGTCAAGCAAGGACCAATTCTTTTTGAAAATTTAAGGAATTATATGACGGCTCAGCCCCTCATCGACTATTCTCCACAAAAGACGGCTATGTACATTTTATCCACTGGGAGAAAGAAAGGCTTTTTAATTTACGGACCTCTCGTCAATCATAGTCATAGAGCCTGGAAGGTTAAAAACAAAATTGACCGTGAGTTTATGGATAAATATAAATAAGCGTTTGGTCATGGATGGACCAAACGCTTATTTTATAAGTTCAACCAGCGACGTACTTTGTTACGAAATAAGAAGGTCATCATTAATAAGAGAACAAATACGCTAAGAGCAATAAGAATCAACGTACGATCTCCGCTTGCTAAGCTTGTGCCTACCAAACTGTAAGCAAATGTTCCAGGAAGCATACCTAACACGGTTGCCCCGACGAACGGTCCTAATTTAACCCTTGTCATCCCTGCAAGGTAACTGAGGATATCGAAACCGACAATAGGAATGAGACGGAGAATGAAAACATAGAGGAAACCTTTATCCTTCATTCTGTAATAAATCTTTTCGGCCCATTTAGATTCCTGGAACTTGACCACTGAGTCTCCGAAAAACCTTCCCATTACATATCCAGTTACTCCGGCAGCGGTTGCTCCGATAACAATGTACAGCATCCCTGGCCATATTCCGTAAGCAAAAGCAGCAGCGAGAGACAGTACAGAAGTAGGAAAAGCTATAATTGGACCGATAGCATAAATCGCCATAAAGATGAGCGGACCATAGATTCCGAAAGACAGAATATAGGCTCTGATGTTATCAGCAGAAACATCGAATTGCTGACGAGCAAACCATGCGATGGCAATAAAAACGATGAGGAATATAAGAGCTCTTACCACACTTTTGAGCTTCATTCATGCTTACCCCCAGTAAATTCTCGGATGCTGGCAACAGGTACATATAAGGTAACATGTTGATCGACTTCAGGCGTTTTCTTAGGAAGAATAACTTTTTGGTTCAGATCACTGACTAAAATATGATGAAATGCAAGCCCGTTCTGATAAGTGGTATGCTGTATCCATCCCTTCAGAACCATAGTGTCCTCATCAATTTCAGAAGGATTAAGAGTAATATCCTTCAATGGAACGTGCTTTGTCTTATCAATAATGATATGCCCGCCGAGGAAGTTAGCGACAAAAGCGTTTGCCGGATATTCGTGAAGGAATTCAGGCTGATTAATTTGCTGGAATATCCCCTCATGAAATATGCCAACGCGGTCACCCATAATCATCGCCTCTTCTATGTCATGAGTGACGAATAGGGAGGTAATGGAATGCTCTTCTAAAAATTTTCTCACCCAAAACCTTAATTCATTTCTCAAATTGGGGTCTAAGCTGCTGAAAGGCTCGTCGAACAGGATGACTTCCGGACCTGTAGCCATCGCTCTTGCCAAAGCGACCCGCTGTTGCTGTCCCCCTGAAATTTCTCCTGGAAAAAAATTTTTATAGGAACTCATTTCAATAGCTTCAAGCAGCTGTTGGATTTTAGAGTCATCCTTTTTTCCTGCCAGTTTTGCCCCGTATCTTATGTTTTCTATTACAGTCATATGCGGAAATAACAAAGGCTGCTGAAAGACGAGGCTGATGTTCCGTTTGTTTGCTTTTCTATTTGTTATCTCATGATCATTCATAAGAATATTTCCCTTTGTGGGGGCTTCGATCCCGGCTAAAATCCTTAATAGAGTAGTTTTACCGCTGCCTGAGGGACCTACTATACTCAGAACCTCACCTTTATTTAGTTTGAAATTTAGGTCTTTCAAAATTGGCTGTTGATTAAAATATTTAGTTAACTGATAAATTTCCAAAGCGGTTGTCATTTTCTATTCCTCCATGGCATGCGTGAATAAGGGAGGAGGAGAATGAATACCTCCATCACTAGGTATAAGCTGAGCGGAATCATAGCGAACCAGACAGAAAAAGCCGCCAACACTGAAGTATTCGCCGTATCGAGAAACGGAAAGAAAATCATCGGCAAGGTAATAATCTGTCCTCCACCGATTATGGCTGTGATTGCATACTGGCTTAAGCTGATCACAATGGTTAGAAACGTTACACTCCTTAGAGCAGGTTTCATCAAGGGAAGCTCTACAGTGAACAATTGGTAAAAAGGAGAGGCTCCTAATACTAAAGGTTGTTCGAATAGGTGCTTCCCCAATTGATGAAAAGCATTATGAAAGATTTTAATACTGTAAGGTACGGTAGGAACAAGGTGGATAAGAGTGACACCTAATAAGGTATCCGCTACTCCTATCCGAATCATAAATAAGTGAAGCCCCATGGCAATAGCTAATACAGGAATCAATATAGGAGAAAGGAGTATAGCTTCTACGAATGATTTCCCTCGAAAGGAAAGTAGAGCCAATGCTTTTCCTGTACTTATACCTAAAATTAGATTAACAAGCAGCACGCCTGCCCCGATCCCTATGGATGATAAGGAAGCTTCTAACAGCTTCGGGTCAGATAAGAGAATTTGATAGCTCTTCCATTGAAAATTTATACCTTCTCCCGCTTGAAACCGCCATGTTTGGCTAAAGCTTTGCAAAATCAGGAGCAGAACAGGTCCTACAAACAAAACGATGGCGAGAAGGTAGAAAATTATTCGATTAATCGTAGTAGAATTCATCAGAATCTTCCTCTCAAAGCCTTCCACCGTTTCTTATTCATCCAAGCATACCCTGCCCACGTCATCAAAAGAATCGATAAGCTAAGAGTAATCATAGCAGCAAATGCTAACGGCCGGTCTTCCCAGCTGCTTCCGTAAAACCAATCATAACTTAGGACAGATACCATCTCAGGGAATGTCGTGCCAAGTAAAGCCGGAACTTCGTAAGCTGAGACTGTGAAAGAAAATATAATTAAGAAAGTTTCGATCAACACCGGCAGAATAAATGGCCATTCAACAGACGTAAATGTTCTCCATAAACCTCCCCCGAGTGTACGGACTAAATCGTAATATTCAGGTTTAATTGATGCATATACGGGCAGAAGCATGAGAACGACGAAAGGTACCTCTTTCCATACATACGTAAGGATAATCCCTATACCAAAAGGGTCACGCGTTAAGACAGGTAAAGAACGATTATCATTCAGCCATCCCCCAGTTTGTAGTAATTGAGAGATTAAACCTGATTCCGATAATAAGAGAATCACCATATACCCCCATACAAAATGGGGAAAGAGCATTGGCAGCCAGACGATCAAGCGGGGTGTGTACTTCTCTAAATACTTGTAAAAAAATCGTGTCAATAGGATCCCGATGATTAAAGAGAGCAGTGTAGCAATCAATGCATTTTTTAAACTGAAAATAACTGATGTTAAAAACCGATCTGATTCAAGTAGCTTCTGATAATGTTCCAATGTAAACGAGCCATTTTTGTGTAAGCTTTGATAAACTGCTGCAAATAATCCGTAAAAAGGAAGGAGCAAAAACAGAGCGCTTGGAAGTAACAGGAGAAGCGGTTTAGTTCTGGACAACTTCATTGAACCACTGTTCTTTCATCCAGTCGACGTAAGCAGCCTCTGCCTCTGGTATAAAGCTTTCTTCAAGTTTTTTCTGCCTCAATACACTCGGTCCTCTTTCTACAGATCGGAAGGCTTCTTTCATTTCATCGGGTAACTTTTCGATACTGATTGGTGTATTTTCTCCCCAATAGTTTGGTTTTAACTTAGCCAGCTGAGCTTCTGGCGAAAGCATGAAGTTGATCGCTGTCATAGATGCTTCAAGGTTTGAACTATTGAAGGGGATAGAAAGAAAGTGGGTGTTTCCTATAGAACCCGGTTCCATTACGAATGAGCGTGTTGATTCAGGAAAAACCCCTTGATCAATTAAGGACTCTGCACGAGCTTCATTATATCCCATGGTCATCCATACTTCTCCTTGACTATATAAACGGTCGAGTTCTGTCAAGGTATTCGGGTAATGCTCTCCCGAGCGCCAAAGGTCAGGTTCTATCTCATTCAGATAACTCCAGGATTTCTCCGCTGTTTCTGCTATTTGTTCTTTCTCCAGCGGCTGCTCATAGATGTCAGATGGAGATTCCGCATTGGCATATAGGATATGTCTAAGAAAAGCATTCCCCGTAAAATCTTCGGCATTTGGATAAGTAAATTTTCCAGGGTTTTCTTTGATCCATGTCTTTAAGTCCTCAAATGAAGCGGGAGGGGAATCGATTTTGGAAGAGTCATAGTGAAAAACGAATTGAACTTTTCCCCAGGGAGCTTCCATTCCTTCCACTTCTGTCCCGAAGTCAGTTTGAAAAGCAGGATCATTCGTTTGGTAATATTCATTAAAGTTAGGAAGTGACTTGGCGAATGAGCCTGCCAGTAATCCGTTATTTTTAGCGTTTTTGAAATTCTCTCCGTTAATCCATATGATATCGATCGTTCCGTCTCTTTTTCCTGCTTGTTTTTCTGTCTGGAGTTTTTGCAGGATTTCTCCTGTATCCATAGGCACCCGCTCAAGGGTGAGGTTGAAATTCTTTTTAAGACGTGGGGCAACCCATTCATCTATATATTGGTTGATGCCTTCATCTCCGCCCCACATGAACATGCGTACTGTCGTATTTTCTGCTGCAGACTCTATATTTGTCCACGATTTATCTGTGACCGTTGAAAGGTTTTGTTCGGATGATCCCTGTTCTCCGCATGCGGTCAATACCAGAAGAAAAGATCCGATCAATAAGCTCACGATTTTATTCATTGGGTGTCCCCCTTGCATATGTCTATTTTACTACCTTCCCTAATCGATCTACTGTAATCTATCATACAAACATTGCTGCCGATTGGGAAATAATTAATAGTGGAAGAGCGCATAAGCATGGAAAGAACAGGGAATGGGATGGTAGATCTAAGAGGAGGGATAATGTTGTTGTACGAACAATTTTCAAAACCTAAAGGCTTTCTTGGAAAATGTGCAGGATGGTTTATGGTGCAGGAGAACAGTGAACTGAACGAATGGACGTTATCCTTTCTTACAATAGAAGAGAATGACCGTATTCTTGAGGTAGGATTTGGTCCAGCGGAAGCGTTAAAGAAGGCGGCTAAATATAAAGGAGTTGAGCTATTTGGAATCGATCCTTCTGAAGCCATGCTGGAAACAGCGTTAAGGAGATTAAGTAAGGTGTCAAATCCGAAACAGATTTACCTAAGGAACGGGGAAGCAAGTGAGCTAATGAAGTTTCATCAGCCCTTAGAGAAAATTTATGCGATTAACAATGTCACCTTTTGGAAGGATCCTGTGAAAACTCTTACTCATTTACGTTCTTTGTTAAGGGAAAGAGGAAAGATTGCCTTAACGATCCAACCTCACGAGGAAGGAGCAGATGACGATACAACAGATGTCCTTGGAGGTCAGCTGAAAACACTCCTTCATAAGGCTGGCTTTCAAAACATTGAAATATTTATAAAGCCTTCTAATCCGAATAATGCGGTTTGTGCCGTAGGGATGAATTAATAAAGCCTTCTCGTATAACTCTCGTTGAAAGCATCCTGGACTTTCGCTTCATTAAAGTCAACTAGTTTTGTGTGAGCAGCCATCATTTTAGCCGGCTTTGCAAGACTACGTAAATCTGGCCAATGATCTGAATTCCAGAGGTGGGAGCGTTTTAAAGCTTTGGCGCAGTGAAAATAGCATTCTTCTACTGAGATTAAAATGCCGATTTTCGGAATATGCCCCTTCTCTTCAAGATGTTGCAGAATCGTGGAATCTTTAATGATTTTTGCTTTTCCATTTATTCGGAGAGTTTCCTCTAAGCCTGGAATCATGAATAAAAGACCGACGTTTTCATTTTCAAGCAAGTTTCTTATCGAATCCATTCGCTCAGGCAGTACAAAATGTTGGGTATCTAAAATATAAGCAAAACCGGGTCCATCTCCCCGTGGGGAGCTATCGCATTCTCCATTTGCATTTGACGTACTGATAACGGCGAAAGGGGAGTGTTGAAGGAAGTCCAGGCAATGTTCATCAAGAGGTCGAATCACTTTATGCTTGGCCAAACGGCCAGGAGTTCCTTGCAGCTGTTCCAGTTCTTCAACGGTCGATACGGTTTCATAAGCTTCTTTCATAGTAGAAGCCACTCCTTAGTAATTTTCGCTTTATGCTAGGATAAGGTTAAGAGGGGTGGATAACTTGAACACATTAAAAAAAGAAGAAAGAGAATACGTCATTGCGCGGGTACAGGAATACTTTGAATTAGAAAGGGACGAGAAAATCGGCGAACTGGCTGCAGACCAGCTTGTCCAATACATGGTGGATGAACTAGGCCCTTTTTTATACAACAAAGCAATTCATGACTCAAGACGAATGGTGGAACAAAAAGTTATGAACTTGGATGAAGACTTGCTCTCTTTAGAAAGACCTGCTGGCCGTCCTAAAAGATAATTTCTCTTTTTGAATAACGAATCCTCCGTCAAAAAAGTTTCATGACGGAGGATTTTCTTCTTGGACGTAGTTATACGGTTTTCAGTAGTTGCCAGAGTTTTTGAAATTGGTGGTCTCTGTTTGACGTAATTGGAAGGCCTCTGCTAAAAGTTCATAGGATCTTAGGCGATCTTCAAATGGCGTCACAATCGTATTTATAATAATCTCATCAACGTGATAAATCTGAGCCAAATCTTCTATTTGTTCCTTTACTTTCTCTATAGAACCTACAATCATACGGTTACGGTTTTCTTGGATGCGCTGTTCCTCAAAAAATGAATAAGGGTACTGAAGCGCCTCTTCAGGGGTAGGGAAATGAGTAGTTTTTCCTCCCTGTTCAATTTTCAAAAGAGCAAGGTCCAGACTAGAAGCCAAATACTCCGCATGTTCATCTGAATCCGCGCAAACGACGAAAATGGATACGTTCGCGTTCGGCTCACTTTGCTGCATGGAAGGAGTAAAGTAGTTGAAATAACGCTCAACCGCTCTCGTGCCTCCACGTCCATTGATAAAATGGGCAAATGAGTAGGAAGCTCCTAAGTCAGCTGCAAGCCGGGCGCTTGTCCCACTTGAACCAAGCATCCAGATTGGGGGGGATGTTTCTCCTCTAGGCGTCGCATAAATATCCATGCCATGTGGATCTTGACCATGTAGATAGGCCATTAATTCCTCAATTTGCCCCGGATAGCCTTCCACATTAGGTACGCTTCCACCGTTAAGGGCAAGGTTTACGTTTGGCATGCCTCCAGGTGCTCGCCCTACGCCTAGATCAATCCGATTCGGGTGGAGAGTTTCCAATACCCTAAACGACTCGGCTACCTTATAAGAACTATAGTGAGGAAGGAGGACTCCTCCGGTTCCAATGCGGATATTTTCAGTGTGGGCGGCTAGATGAGCAGCCAGTATTTCAGGAGATGAGCCAGCTAAAGTCTCCGTACTATGGTGTTCGGAGACCCAGAATCTGTGATAGCCTAATCGATCTGTAAACTTCGCAAGTTCCGTCGTTTGCTGAAAAGCTTCGTGAGAATTCATCCCGGATAAAATGGGGGACTGGTCCAGTACGCTTAATTTCATTTTTGATTACCCCCTTTGTTATTCAAGTTTGTCTTTTATTCTATCGTCCCATGTGAACTTAGGATATGCAAATATATGACTTTAGCTATTTGGTTTTAATTAAGGAACCTGTGGTTAGCCATATATAATAGCATTTATCTGGAAGACTTGAGGTCTAATATGTGTGGAAGTTTAGGGGCGTTGGGGAAGGATTCGCTTTCCTGCGGTGTAATGGCGAGCTTCCTCGGGCTGCGCCCTGTGGGATCTCGCCTATTTCCTTCTCCAGCGGGAGTCTCACCCTTCCCCAACGCCCCTAGTTATAAATAGTTCTTAAAAGCCTGCCTTGAGTAATAATCCTATAATTGGAATAAGTCAGGTGAAATGTTGGAATCAAGAGATCACCAGCCGCATAAAATCCATTCCATAAAAGATAGTTTAGAGCTACTTCATATTGTATGGGGATGGGAAGAACGGCGAGACTCCTGTGGGATGAACATGATAGGTGATACCCCGGAAGACGAAGTCAAAGGAGGCTCAGCACATGCCCACGGAAAGGGAGTCGTTTTTCCCATCACCATTACGCATACATAAGTCTCGAAACAAGTCTTTCAGTATGGCTTAGCGTGATGTGCATCTTATTGATCACTGGGCTTTCACAAATAATCAAGCTATTTAACCAAAAAAGTGTTCCTCTTATAGGAAGGAGGAACACTTTTATTGTCTATCTAGCAAGAAGGCCTAGAAGACCATAGGTTGTGAGGGTGTCTTGGTCGACATCGATTATGTCCTGAAAGTCCAGATCACGCAGTTTAATCGGAGTTATGAATGGAACCTGACGGCGAAATTCATCTTTTGGTTTATAGGCCAGCCATTCTCCTTCTTGCAGCCCTTCCGTTACCTCGATCAGGCCATTATCGTTAATTCCTGTAGTAACAGCCCGTCTTTCTAGTTGTCCTTCACTATTCATAACCCATGCATATAAATTCTTTTCGGTCAGTAATAGATCTTCCATGACGGTGACTGCTCCGATCGCCTCAGCCGTAACAATATCTACATCTGCATGATAGCCTGGCAAAAGCTGTTCTTCTGTTTCATCTATGTTTACCTCAAACGGATAGTAGCTGGAGCGATGGACTTCCACTTCTTCAGGAAAACTATGGATCGACGATAATGTACCTTCTAATTTAAGGTTTAAATCTTCCACCTCAATGCGTGCAGCCATATCTTCTTCTACCATTTTCCTTTCGTCTTCATTGAACTTCCCTTCAATTTGAAGATCCGTAGACTTCAAAGTTAGAAGAGGTGCATTCAATTCTTCAGAAATATCGGTAACGGTACCTGAAAAAGAACTTGTAACGGTAATGGCCTGTCCTTCTTCCTGCAGCTGATCAAGTTGATCCTCTGCCATTTCAAGCATGGCTTCTTTCTTTGTTAGTTCCGCTTCTTGCTCCGCTAACTTACTCTGTTTTTGAAATTCCGTTTCTACATACTCTGGAGGCTCACTTGAATTACTAGAATCACTAGTATCATCTGAATTATTGAATAAAGAGCTGCTGTTGTCGTTCTCGGGTTGAGGGACCTCATAATTCTCAATTTCATCTATGTAATCCTCAGCCGCAGTAATTTCTTCTTCGAGACGTGTAATTTCGCCTTCAAGGTTGCTTTCCTGCTGTTCATAATTCAGAACTTCGTAGGTGTAAAGGTCATCTCCTTCGCTGACGGATTGATTTTCTTCAACGAGAAACTCTTGAAATGCTCCGACCTCCTGACTGAAATAAATCTCTTCGGATTCTTGTGAGGCAAAAACCCCCTCCGTATCAAGGGTTTCATACAGACCATAGGTAATCGCCTGTGACCACTCGTTAACATAGGATTTACGGTCAACCTTTTCATGATCTTCATCGAAGTAAATCAGGAATGCATTTGCCGTGACAAAAGCAATAATAACTAAGCCGATGATTCTGCCTTTATAGTTCTTCTTTTTCATTAATGATACACACCTTTTCTTACTTGATGATTTGAAGAAGAAACAGGTCGTAGTAGGAGAGAGCTGCTGTTCCTGCCCATAGTAGAATGTGCCAAAAAATAACACCGGTCCATATCCAGCCTTTTTTTGTTGAAGAAAGCCATGAAATACACTTCACCTGGTACCAAATGACAAAAAGCTGGAAGAGGGAAATGGCGCCGAAAAAGTAAATGACCCAATCAAGCTCTGTTATGTACGAAGCGATGACACCTAGAGAAAAGGGGGACACATACCAGTCAATTCCTGCAAATATCACCAAAGGAACCCAGGTCACTCGCTCGATGAGCATGATCACTAACACGTTCATTTGAATGATGAATAACCGTTTATAGGAAACATCATTAAATAACCAGTAAAAGAACGATGAAATAAACAGGATGAACAGGTAGATGATGAGAGCATAGGCAGCTCGTCCAATCACAAACCATATTTTTCTAAATTCGTATTCGACCCGGTTCCATCCTGTCATATTGACTGAAATCGCCTCTGAACCCAAGCCAAGCCAGGCCGACCATGTGTATGTAATAACCGTTAAAACGAGTAAGAAGAATAATAGATTCCATACATTCTTTATTCTTTCAGCCTCATTTAGTTTGAATAGATGATCATCACGGCGCAAAAAAAGTTTAATCAAATTCACGGAATAAGTCATGAAGTCCATCCTTTATCTATGTAGTCCAGTTGCATATGTAGCAGCGTTCTTTTTCTTCCTGTAAAAATATAGTCAGGATTACACGAAAGAAGAACGAAATATGTGTCTATTCTCTATTCATTTTAACTGAATTTGTCGTACCATGCTATAAGATCATTGAAATTATTGGAAAAGCCCTGGGGATAGATTTCTAAAACAAAAGCACGACGTGTGCTTACGCCGTGCTTTGAGAGTTATTAAGGGGATGGGGCTGTTTCGTATTGATTTGGTAAATCTTCTTTAGTTTTAAAGAATAATGCTCTGTCTTTGTATAAGAAAACGACAGACAGGATGAATGATAAAAGATCTGAAATGGGAAAAGCCAGCCACACTCCCGTCACCCCAAAGAAGTGAGGAAGGATCAGGACTAGTGGTATCAAGAATACTACTTGGCGAGCCATGGACAGGATCAATGCAGGCTTCGCCATTCCAAGGGCTTGATATAGCCCTCCACTTACAACCTGGGCACCAATAAGAATAGCAAGAGCAAACATAATTCTCATTGCATGAGCTCCGGTCTCGATCGTGGCTTCGTCCCCTGTGAAGATTTGCATGAGCCCTTCAGGGAACGCCATCATCAATATGAAAATCCCTGCTGAAATGATTGTAACTACTTTCATCCCAAGGAGAATTGTCTCTTTTAAACGGTCATACTGTTTGGCTCCATAGTTATACCCTATGATTGGCTGCATCCCTTGCAAAACACCAATCATAGGCATGATCGTGAACATCGAAAGCTTTTGTACGATTCCGAAGACACCGACCTCAAATTCACCGCCGAATTTGATGAGCATTAGATTAATTGCAATCATCATTCCACTTCCTGATACCTGACGGATGAATGCAGGCATTCCGATTGAAATGACTTCTTTTAACACATTAAATTTTGGCTTCAAATAAGCCGTGTATAGCTGGAGCGATGATTTCCCTTGAAGGAAATAAAAGAGTACTACAACACTGACCGATGCTTGAGAAATAACTGTCGCCACAGATGCTCCTTGTACTCCCATATCCAGTCCAAAAATGAAGATCGGGTCAAGGATGATATTCAATACAGCAGGAATGATCATTGTAATCATTGCAAAGCGTGAGTTACCCTCTGATCGGATAATGCTGTTTGTTGTGAATGCAAAGGAAAAGAAAATGGAACCCAGCATGATTGGGAACAAATAATCCTTCGCATAAGGTAAAATATTTTCCGTAGCTCCGAACAGTTTAAGCATTGGCTCAAGAAAAGCGAAAGCACTGACAAAGCCGATGACACTAATAATGATGATCGTAAACAAAATGTTTCCGAAAACCTCGTTCGCTTCCTCGGCTTTGTTTTCCCCTAAACGACGGGAGATGACAGAAGCACCCCCGATACCGACAGCAGCTGAGATTGCCATCAAGATCATCATGACAGGGAAGCCAATACTCACACCGGAAACCCCTAGTATTCCGACCCCTCTGGCAATAAACAAAGTGTCAATAACATTATACAAAGCCATGACGAACATTCCGATCATGGCTGGAATAGATAAATTTGCAAGTAATTTAGGAATGGGTTGAGTTCCTAAGCGCTGACTCTGTTGTTTCATGGATTAATCCCTCCCCGATGGTTTCAAATTGTTCTGCATTTTTTTCAACCAGGAAACCATGATTTTTTGTTCTTCCTCACTAAGTCCATGAGAAGCTTCTGATTCGATCTCATCAATAATCCCTAAAATGTTTCCATGAATTTCAAGACCCTTCTCTGTAAGAGTAATCCATTTTGAACGTTTGTCTTTTGAACAGGAAACTTTTTGGATTCGCTCATGTTTGAGGAGAGAATCCACAATTCCGTTCATTGAAGATGCTTTAATATGGAGCTTATTCTGCAAATCAGATTGGGTCTGATCCCCATGTTTAGCAAGAAGATAGATCACTTTTGCCTGTGAATGGGTCAGGTTATATTGACTGAGTTCTTCATTATATAAGTTCTGTATGAAATGTGAGACCATATGGATGTTGTATCCTAAGGAATCATTATAGTTTCGATCACTCATAATTACTTAGCCTCCTAAACAAATATAAGTATAATCCAGCTTGATTATTCTGTAAATAAATATGTTTATTGTCCAAAAATGATTAGGCAACTAATTAAATGGCGAGCCAGAAACCTCTCAATTGTAGTGTTGGTGAAAAAGACATAGTAAAATAAGGGGAATAGAAGAGGTAAGACTAGTCGGAAAGGAATACATACTATTTTTTTAGAAATGGTTTCAATTGATTGGGATTAGTAAATCATAACTGTAGGGAAAGGATGATAAGAATGGCTCGGTACGAAAAGGGACTTTTTATATATAACGGAAATTCAGAGAGCAATGAACTGAAGCAGGGACTCTCGCAAACTTTACATGTACTTACACCATATTTCAAAGAGTTGAAAGTCATCCAAACCCAATCCATTGAGGAACTGGACGCTGTCTGCAAAGATCAAGCAGCTAAAATCGATGTGCTTTTCGTTTTAGGTGGAGACGGAACTTTGCATGAGTGTATTAATAGCTTAGCGGTACTTGAGAAAAGGCCGATCATTGGTATTCTCCCTGCCGGCACGTGCAACGATTTCAGCCGTGTGCTAGGCATACCTCAAAATCTAAAACAGGCAGCCGAAGCTATCATGGAAGGGGAAGAAGTATCCGTAGATGCCGGGAAAACAGAGTCAGAGTACTTCATCAATTTCTGGGGAATCGGACTAGTTACACAAACATCGTTTAATATTAACGAAGAGCAAAAAAGTCGCTTAGGTGTTTTGAGTTATTTTATCAGCGCGTTAAAAACAATGGGAGATGCAAGACCTTTTGAATTTACGATTGATGTTGATGGAGAGCGTTTAGAAGGAGATGCCGTTATGATCCTTGTTATGAACGGTCGGTTTATCGGTACGAGGCAGGTACCTGTTCCTACAATCGATCTTCATGATGGAAATTTGGACGTGCTCATCATAAAAAATTCTAACCTGACCTTATTCAAAGAATTGATGACAATGAAACGGCCTTGGGCGGATGAAGACCGCTTTCAGGAACTTCATCACCGTCGTGGAAAGGAAATTCAGATTGACGTGGATTCCTCTCAGGAAATCGATATGGATGGAGAAATTAAAGGGGAAACCCCGGCTTCTATTGAAGTAATGACTGACCATTTTACATTTCTAAGCGGTGGTTCCACAGGTTTTCAGCTTTTCTCCAATGATGAATCTTGAGCCAAGTCCGCTATTTTTCGCAAATCGCTACTCCTAAAGGGTGATAGACTTCATCTCTTTGTGGTTCAATCAGCACACCTGATAAAAGAATTCGGGAGTGACGGGTTCACCTGTATCTTTCAGCACTTTTTGCCACCGCTTTCTTTTCATTATCATTATTAGGGCATCCATCTCAAACTCCTTCCAAAAGAGTTGGCAAGATTACAAAATAGGATGGTTTGACAGCTTAATTTTTTTCAACTTATACTAGCTTTATTGTAAAAAAGGATGAGAGGGCGAAAGAGATGAGCGAACAAGACATGTACCGTAAGAAAAAAGAAGACCCTTCGTTGAAGCTGTTTGTGGTTTTATCAAAGGCACAGAGAGCAATATCTGATCTCGTTAAGGATGATATCCAGCGATACGGATTAAATCCTACCGAATTTGGAGTGCTTGAATTACTTTATCACCAGGGCGATCAACCTCTTCAAAAAATTGGAGAGAAAATTTTGCTCGCAAGCGGAAGCATTACGTATGTAGTAGATAAACTTGAGAAAAAAGAGTATCTGGAAAGAATCCCTTGTCCAGAAGATCGAAGAATTACTTATGCGGCCATCACCAAAAAAGGCCGTGACCTATTGCATGGCATTTTTCCTGATCATTGGAAGCAGATCGAAGCGATTACTTCAGGCTTAACAGATGACGAGAAAGTTGAAGCGATCGTGTTATTGAAGAAACTCGGGACATACGCTGATCAACAAAAAGAGGGTAGCTAGTTTTCTGAAAATAAGATATACTAATGTTAATTCTAAAGACAAAAGGAGGGTATGAAGATGTTACAGAAGCACGTTGTTGGATTCCAAATGAATTACATCCGCCGTGCGCAAACTCATGATTCAGCTGTTAACGGGACACGTATGTCCAATTTTACAGCTGAATAATGGAAGAAATGTAACGTCTCATACCTGATTAATAAGCAAATGACGCTGAAGAAAGTCAGAGGTAACGGGACCTCTGACTTTTTTTGTCTTTAGGAGGAAAAAATAATGATGATTACAATGAAAGATGTATATAAAATCGTAGCTGGCCGTGTCCTTTTTGATTCCTTGCAATTTGAATTGCGGGAAGGACAGAGGGTCGGACTAGTAGGCAGGAACGGGAGCGGAAAATCCACCCTTTTCCGACTTATTACAAAAGAAGAACAACTGGATAGGGGAGACCTGTTCATTCAAAAAGGTTTGAGTATAGGCTATCTGAGGCAAATCCCTGACCAATGGGAAGGGACAGGGAGAACTTATTTAGAAAAAGCTTTTGAAGCCCTTTTTAAGATGACGAAGCGTATGAAAGAACTTGAAGAGGAAATGACAGATCCGGATAAAATGGAAAAGGCCCTAACAGCTTACGGCGACTTGCAGGACCAATACACCCAGGCAGGCGGATATGAAATGGAGTCATCCATTGATATGGTGGCGAATGGACTAAATATCGGCCACCTGCTTCACCAGCCGTTTTCCCATTTGAGCGGAGGAGAAAAAACGAAGCTGGGATTAGCTAAACTTTTGTTGGAAAAACCAGATGTACTTTTATTAGATGAACCGACCAACCACTTGGACCTGCAGGCGATTGAATGGCTTGAGGATTATCTGAAACAGTACGAAGGAGCGATTTGTATCATTTCACACGATCGTTATTTTCTCGATCGTGTCGTATCTACAATCATGGATTTGGAGTCTGGGGAAGTTGATGTCTATAAAGGCAATTATTCATCTTTTGAAAAGCAAAAAGAAGAAAAACTTCTGGCAGAGTTCCATCAATATCAAGAGCAGCAAAAAAAGATCAAGAAAATGAAAGAAGCCATCCGGAGACTGCGGCAATGGGCAAATGAGGCCAATCCTCCGAATCCTAAGCTTTTTAAAAAAGCAAAAAGTATGGAGAAGGCACTTGAACGGATGGAAAAACTAGATCGCCCGGTAATTGATCCAAAAACGATGAACTTATCGTTGAATGCTGAAGGAAGAACAGGCAAAGACATTGTAGTCGCGGAAAGGATCCAAAAAATGTATGGCAGCCGTTCGATCTTGAAGCAGGTCGATCTGCATGTCCGCTATAAAGACCGTTTGGCAATTGTAGGTTCCAATGGAAGTGGAAAATCGACGCTCCTCCGCCTACTCCTTGATGAGGAAAAGCCAGATGCGGGCGCAATCAAGCTTGGACCTTCCATACAGATTGGTTATTTGCCACAAAATCCACTATATGATGTAGACCGCAATCAGCGGATGATCGACTATTTCAGATCTATGATTACGGTCACGGAGGGAACTGCTCGTCATATTTTGGCCGGGTTCATGTTTTACGGCTACGATGTGTTCCAAAAGATCCGAAATTTGAGTGGCGGAGAACAAATGAGGTTGAAATTGGCTGTGTTTATGCATCAGGGCATTAACGTGCTTATATTGGATGAACCAACAAACCATCTCGATATTGAGTCTCAGGAAGTCCTCGAGGAAGCCCTCCGTAAGTTTGAAGGAACAGTTATAGGGGTTTCTCACGATCGTTATTTTCTAAATCAGTGTTTTACTAACACCGCCTACTTGGTTGATGGAAAGCTTCACCGATATATAGGAGCGTATGATGAAACGAGAGACCGCTGGATGGAACTGCTTGAATCTCAAAAATTGAACCAGCAAGAAGCGGAAACGAAAGAACAGGGAAAGAGCGGAAAACGAGAGAATCCGAATGCCAACCCCAATCAGGTGCCTTCCATTGAAGAAGAGATCGAACACTTGGAAAAATCCTTAGGTGCAATTGAAGAACAAATGTTACAAGAAGAAAATGCAGAACGATTAATGGAATGGCAGACGGAAAAAGAGGCGCTGACAGATAAGATTGAGCAGTTGTATGAACGTTGGATGGGATAGGAGAGTAAAAAGGCAGCGGAATCATCCGCTGCCTTTTTTATAGGGATCTACATTTAAAAAATACTCACATGCTTGCGCTTGTTTTGTTTGTGGTGCTCGTAATATTCGATGATAGCGGGAAGGTAAACGGCAAGATCTGGGCAGGTGATGCCTGAACCTTTCAAATCTTTCTGTGTTTCTGTGGTATCATACTCACTTTCACAGTTAAAGTAGGCCAATGCTTCCTGTTGCATCCCAACCCAGGTTCTAAGGGGGCGTAGTTTGAGAGCACGATTCGCCATGAAGGTAGGGAGAGTAAGTTTAGGTTCCTTGTTTATAAAGGCTTCTGAAAACATTTTATAGATCTCTCTGGCGGTGTAAGGAGAAGGATCTGTCAGATGATATGTTTTTCCTTCTCCTTTATATACGTGAGCTAAGTAAGTCGTCGCTTTTAGTACATAGTCTTGAGGCACAAGGTTCACTTTAGCTTTTCCTTCTCCGAAATAAGGAATGAGCGGTGAGCCTTTAAAGCGATCGAGCATATTCAATATAAAATAAGGGCCATCAAATTTGACTGTTTCCCCTGTGGAAGATTCGCCAATGGCGATGCCAGGTCTAATAATCGTGATTGGAAGATGAGCTTTTTCTTGTTCTACAAGCCGTTCCGCTTCGTATTTTGTATATTCGTAATGGTTTTTAAAGCCTAGATTGTGAATAAGTTCATGTTCATAGATTGTTCCTTCCCTTCTACCAGATACATAAGCTGTGCTGAAGTATATGTACCGTTCTAACTGTGAGCAATTTTTCAACCAGCGATTGACTTCCCGGGTCCCTTGTACATTAACATTCCATGATTCGGGCAAGGGTATGGCAAGGTCATAAAGAGCAGCAAGGTGGAAAAAGTGGGTAACATCTCTTTGAAGGATTACATTCATATCCTTCTCTAAGCCGAGACTTTTTAAGGTAATATCTCCTTCGACCAATGTTAATTTGTCAGTGTCTACGTACATCACTTCAGAAAGCTCCTCAAGTCTTCCGAGCGCTTGCTCTTTCAATGAAGGTAAGTGGATCAAATAGATCCGGTCTACTGGATAACCTTCAAAGAAAATCTCCTTCACCAAGTTGGATGCCAAAAATCCTGGGAAACCAGAAAACACATACGTATTTGCCACACACATCAACTCCTGAATGATCGTTTACTTTATCAGTTCTTTAAGGGAAGTGTAAAATCCTTCCTGAAGACGGTTGATCTGTTTATGATTGGTATAGTCGGGGAAAAACAGGAGAAGAAAGCATAAAGAACAAGGAGGTAATGTAGTGAAAGTACTAGTCATTGGAGCAAACGGAAAAGTAGGAAAACATATTGTGAAAAAATTAATGGAATCCTCCCATACACCTGTTGCAATGGTACGTGATCCTGATCAAGTCCCGCAATTTGAGGAAGTAGGCGCTGAGACTGTTCTTGGTGACTTGGAAAAAGGTTTTGAGGAAGCTTATTATGGCGTAGACGCCGTTATTTTTGCCGCAGGCTCCGGTCCAGATACGGGTGCGGATAAGACTATTCTTATCGATCAGGAAGGAGCGATCAAAGCCGTAGACCACGCCAAACATTTTGGTGTGCAGCGCTTCGTGATGCTAAGTTCAATGGCAGCAGACCGACCTGAACAAGGCCCAGATGGACTTAGACACTACTTATATGCAAAGCACCGTGCAGATGAATATCTGAAAAATTCAGGTCTTAACTATACAGTTGTACGACCTGGCATGTTAACTAATGAGCCGGGTACCAGCAAGGTAAAGCTTGAGGAGCACATTAATGATTTTGGTGAGATTCCAAGAGAAGATGTGGCTGAAACGCTCGTCTATCTATTGTCTGTACCGAGAGCGGAAAACAAGAGCTTCGATCTTATCAGCGGTGTCCAGCAGTTAGAAGACGTATTAGCTTACTAAAAGTAAAGAGGTTCCATTGCCTCTTTACATCACACTAGGTACAATTTATCATAAAAATGTGTTTTACAATTATTAATTTCGGGTAACGAACTGTAATAAATAGAGAGAGTAGTTGTCAAGGGAGGGTCACCTATGAATAATTCGAAGGTTGTAGTGTACATCAGTCGTAATTGTACCCAGTGTGAACACGTGATTGCTAGGCTTTCTGAGTGGGGTGTAGACTTTGAAGAACGGAATGTATCAGATAATAGAGAGCATTTCAAAGAGCTTCAAAGTAAAAGAATTTATGGTACACCCGCAACTTTTGTTGATGGCGAAAAAATATTAGGTTATCAAGAACGGAAATTAAAACGTATCTTAGGGATTCCCTATGAAGAACGTTTTTTTGATAAAGACGTTATGAACTATTCTTAAGACTCAAGTGATTCCCATATCACTTGCTTTTTTTTTACACTCTTTTCCTTGCGATTACATAGGCTGAAGTAAACACGTTAAAGGTGGAACCCCTATGTATTCTTATTATCCAAATCAATATCAACAGCAATGGTCTCAATGGTACCGTATGCCGGCAAGTTATCCTTATTATCAGCCTGAGGTCCAAAATTACGCCAATGAGTGGAATTTTATCCCTCCTCAACAGAGCATGTACACTTACCAAAATCCCTATATGTATAGTTACAACAACGCAGGTTATACTGAAAATGGAAATGCGAACTCTTCTATGAACGTAGGTGCGATTCCTAAATCATTTATGAATTATTTCCAGGATGAAGAAGGACAGCTGGATCTTGATAAAATGATGTCAACGACAGGGCAAGTCATGAAAACAGTGAAGCAAGTAAGTCCTATCGTTAAAGGAATCGGATCGTTTGTAAAAGGTATTAAATAACACGCGCTGCCACTTGCTGTAGCGCGTATTTTTCTATAATGATGATATGTTTTGCGAGTTTAAAAAAGTCGGAGGCAGGAAAATGAGCGTTGGTTGTTTATGTATTCATGGCTATACAGGAAGTCCTGAGGAAGTTCAGCCCCTGGTTGATTTTCTTAAGAATAGAACGGATTGGGAGTTAGCCAATCCAACTTTGCCTGGACATGGGGAGGACCTGGATTTAGAAGGTCATTATTATCAAGAATGGATTGCAACAGCAGAGTTAGCCTTATTGGGTTTGCTTGAAAGAAATAATACCGTAGTGATTGTAGGATTTTCTATGGGCGGTATGATCGCTGCTTATTTAGCGGCCAAATATGATATTGAGCGGCTAGTTCTTTTATCTGCGGCCGGGAAGTATATTAGTATTTCTCAAATGCTTAAGGACATTGGTGAAATGGTGATGGACGCCTGGAAAGGAGCATTGGGCACAAACGAACTGTTCAAGCGCTACAAGAAGAAAATGAAGGATACGTACCTTTTTTCAACGATTCAATTTATGAAATGTGTCCAATTTACAAGGCCATATCTCGGACAAGTTCATTGTCCTGTATTGATCGTTCAAGGAGAGCTCGATGGAATGGTCCCTCGTAAGGCTGCTGAGTTCTTAAATGAGGAAATACCCGCTGAAGATAAAGAATTGGTGTTTTTGAAGCAATCCAAACATCTTATTTGCCATGGAGACGATAGGGACGAGCTGTGTCAAAAGGTTTTAGAGTTCTTAGGTTAAAGAACAGGGGGAGAAATAAGTATGAACACTATCACAAAGAATAAACCATTAAAAAACGTCAGAGGAGCTTATCAACCTCTGACGTTTTCTTATTAGTCTTTGAAAAAGGCAATGACCAGTCCGCCTTCACCAGCATACGTAGAGATGAGCGGCCCTGTCTCCATAAATAATTCATCCTTGAAGTTGTACTTGTCTCGAATGTTCTCAAGCACTTTCCTTCCTCTAGGTTCATCATTACAATGAGATAAGGCGATGACACGGTCCTCAAGATTATGGGCATATTCGCCGATCTGCTCCACAAATCTTCGTATGGATTTTTTGTTCCCTCTTACTTTTTCAGTTACTTCTACTGATCCTTCGTCGTCGCTCGCTTTCATTAACAGCTTAATATTCAGCGTTTTGGCTAGCGCTCCTTTTACTTTATCCAAACGACCGCCTTTAATAACGTTTTCCAACGTTTTTAGAATAAATAAAGTTGTCGTTTTCTCAATTCGTTCTTCCATATGTTCGACAACAGCTTCAAATTCGAGACCCTCTTCGATTTTTTCCGTGGCTTCACGAAACAGGAGCGCAATCCCGCAGGAGGCTGTTTTAGTATTCAATACAGCAATCCGGCGGTCAGGCTCTTCTTCAAGCAGCATGTTTTTTCCGATCACCGCACTGTCATACGTACTGCTTAGCCCGCGGGTCATGGCAAGAACAAGAATATCCTCCGCCGGGTCCACTTCTTTATATTTTTCATAAAAATCATTTGGGCTTGGAGAAGAAGAGCGCGGCAGCTCGTCCGATTGTTTTAATTTCTTATAGAAGGTGGGCAGATCAATGGTTTCACCGGTTTTGTATTGTTCCTCCCCGAAATGGAGGTTCAAAGGTACGTTTATAACCTTATGGCGCTCTCTCATGCTGTCGGGAAGATCTCCTCCGCCATCTATAATAATTTTGATAGTCATTCATTCACCTGCTCTCGAGTATTGGTCGTGCTTTTATTATAACAAAAAAAGCCGGCATTACTGTCTGTTCGTAACGTGTGTAATTTTCGGCTTTACTTTTTTCGTAGTACTGAAAATAAACATCATCAATCCAAAAATAACGATGGACCCACCAAGCCATTGCGACCAGGTTACTCCTTCATTAAGAATCCAATAAGCTAGTATAGAAGCTCCTATCGGTTCAAGCAGCACGGCCATCGATATTGTTGAAGTACTTAGCCATTTCAATGTCCAGTTGAATAATGAATGGCCAAAAAAGGTTGGAATAATAGCTAATCCAAAGAAAATAATCCATTGCTCTCCACCATATCCTGTAAATGGTTGATTAACAAACAGGTTATAAAGCAATAATGTTAAGGAAGCCATTCCATACACGATAAACGTATAAGTCATTAACGAAAGGCGTTTCCGCAAATTTTGTCCAAGCAAAAAGTAGCCAGTGACCGTAAAGGCACCTAACAGAGCAAGCATGTCACCGAGTAGTGCCAGTCCGCTGATCTGGAAATCACCCCAGCTTATGATGACACTTCCTGTGATCGTAATAATCAGACTGAGGACTGCTCCAACAGTAAAACGCTCCTTAAAAAATATATACGTACCAATAAAAGCAAATATCGGTTGTAGAGATACGAGAACGACTGAACTGGCGACAGACGTATAATTTAGAGACTGAAACCAAAAGATGAAATGAAAAGCAAGGAAAACACCAGATAAAACGGCAAGCACCCAATCTTTTCTGTGGATTTGTTTTAGTTCATCTGAATGTTTCCAGACTACATAAGGAGCCATAATGATAACTGCTAAGGATAATCTGTAAAAAGCAATAATGGAAGTAGGGGTGTCCCCGGCCAATTTTACAAATATAGCTGCCGTGGAAATGGATAGAACCCCGATTAATAAAATTATATATGGATGAAATGGAGGCTTATCCATGGATGCCCTCCTTTTTTCAATATCAGGTTGCACTCATTTTATCATTGTTACGTTTGAAAAGCATAGTGAAAATGTGTAGAATTAACTGTGTTATGTGTGTTATGATGAATGAATCTATCAGGCAGATACCAGAGAAGCCTATCCAGTGCCCTGTGGCGGATGGCTTTTTTTACATGTATATAAGCAAATAAAGGTAGAAGATTTTAAATTAAAGGAGCATGAAATAATTGACAACATTTCAATCACTAGGTTTATCACAACCTATTCTAAAATCCTTAGACATCATGGGTTTTGAGGAAACAACGCCAATTCAAGAACAAACAATACCTCTAGGGCTTCAAGGGAAAGACGTGATCGGCCAGGCTCAAACAGGTACAGGTAAAACGGCAGCATTCGGTATCCCGATGCTTGAGAAAATTGATAAGCAAGTAAAAGGTGTTCAAGGACTTGTCGTTGCACCAACAAGAGAGCTTGCCATTCAAGTTGCAGAAGAAATGAACCGACTTGGAAAGAGCAAAGGGGTTCGTGCACTTCCGATTTACGGTGGATCAAACATGGAGCGTCAAATCCGTGCATTAAAATCCAACCATATCGTTGTAGCAACACCAGGACGCCTGCTTGACCACATCCGTCGTAAAACAATCAAGCTTCAAAACGTACACACAGCTGTACTTGATGAAGCCGACGAAATGCTCAACATGGGCTTCATCGACGATATCCGTGATATCTTGAAAGCTCTTCCGGAAGAGCGTCAGACACTTCTATTCTCAGCAACGATGCCGAAAGAAATTCGCGATATCGCAACAACTTTGATGAACAACCCAGAAGAAGTCAAAGTTAAAGCGAAAGAGATGACAGTCGAAAACATCGAGCAATTCTATGTAGAGATTCCTGAAAAACATAAATTCGATACTTTGACTCGTTTGCTTGATATTCACGATCCAGCTCTTGCGATCGTCTTTGGGCGTACGAAGCGTCGTGTAGATGAGGTTGCTGATGGTCTACAGGCACGTGGATTCAGCGCAGAGGGAATTCACGGAGACTTGACTCAAGGAAAACGTATGTCTACATTGAACAAATTCAAACGTGGACGTATCGAGATTCTTGTAGCGACAGACGTAGCTGCTCGTGGTCTGGATATCTCTGAAGTATCCCACGTGTATAATTTTGACATTCCACAGGATCCAGAAAGCTATGTCCACCGTATTGGACGTACAGGTCGTGCCGGACGCAAAGGGGAGTCTATTTCCTTTGTAACACCACGTGAAAAAGATCAGCTGCACTTGATTGAAAAGCTTACGAAGAAGAAAGTAGAGCGCTTGAAAGTACCTTCTTCAGAAGAAGCAGCGCGTGGTCAACAAAAAGTTGCAGTCGAAAAACTTATTGAAACAATGAACAATAACAACTTGAACAACTATAAGCAGTCTGCAAACGAACTTCTCGAGCAGTATGATGCTTCTGATTTATTAGCTTCTGCTCTGAAGATGATGACAAAAGAGCGCAGCGAAGTGCCTGTTCGTTTGTCTGGTGTTCAGCCAATCAGCGTGAAAAATGCTCAACGCGACAAGAATAAAGGCAAGAAATACGGAAAAGGCGGCAAGCGTAACTTCAATCCGAAGAATAAATCCCGCAACCGTAATTTCAAAGGGAAACGCGGCTACCAGAACAAAGGACGCAACTCTAACGCTAAATAAAGATAACAAAAGCCAGGCCTGATAAGGTCTGGCTTTTTTGCGTACGTAAACTTTTATCATTTTAATGGTTTATCCGCTAAATAGCAGATAGAGGTAGTTTAGGTTGGGGCGTTACTCAAAAAACTATTAGGGATAAGTGGAAACCACTCGCTTTCCTGCGGGGAAGCTGGCAAGCCTCCTTGGTCGTAGCACTCCTTGTGGGGGGTGTCTAACTCCCTTTCCCGCTTATCCCTGCTGTAAGAATGGCTAACGGACACGAAGTAACAAAGCCTTATATCATGCTCGGGGAATTCTTACTATAATTAAAGTGGGATGGACGATACTTGGTACAGTGCACATCCACACTTTTATATTGTTTTCCTTCCGTTGAATAATTAGGAAGTGGTCTTGGAAATGATGATCCTTCTGTGGTAAAACGGGGCAGGGGAGCCCCCGGAAGACGTTCCCCCTGATGAAGATCCCCGTCTAACCCGCGGAAAGCGAATGATCTCCGCGGTGAACTTCGTCTGTATTTGTAAGAAGGAAACAGTTATCTATTGAAATAAATCGTTATAGAATGTAACGAAATATTAAAACAAAACAGCGATGATGACTAATATAGCTATAGCAGCCCATATAACGTATCCCGCATACTTTTTCCAAGGAAGACGCCGTTTGTTCCAGCGGTTTGGATTAAAGGTTATTTCGTCACTTGAACTGGACCTTCGAGCTCTCATCTGCCATATCGAAAATGGCCGAGCATTTTTCAAGATAGCTGGCGCAATCGCGAATCCGCCAATTAACCCAAACAAGTGCCCAAGGACATTGATGTTCGGACGTGTGAATGTCATAAACAAACCAAGAATGAAGATGACCATGATGATTTGCGAATTTGCCTGATCAATCAAATGTTTTCGGTATAACACCATGTACACGTAAACTCCGAAAATACCAAAGATCGCGCCAGATGCTCCCAGGTGGGCGTAATAGGCTTCAGGATTTACTGCAAAGGTTCCTAAGTTGCCAATAATACCTGCAAATAAATACATAATGATAAATTTCACTTTTCCAAGCATTTGTTCTAGTGCTGGACCGAATAAAACAAGGGAAAAGGAATTAAACAAAGCATGAGCAAATCCGGCATGGAGGAAGATTGGGGTAACCAGACGCCAGTACTCCCCTTGTAAAATGAAGAGGTTCACTCCGATTCCCAGTCTTTCGATATCTTGTGCAAATCCAAATTGAAGGACGTCAATGAGGATCCATAGAAAGAAGTGGAGCCCGACCAATATGGAAACAACCGGGTAGAATTTTAAAAATTCCTTAAAGCTTTCCGTTCTGAGAAACATAGGATAATTCTCCTTTTAATGTTGAATGGTCTACTACTAATATAATCGTTCACAGTATCTAGTATTCTTTTTTATCTTAATGAATATCGGGTATACTACTAATAGTTTTTAGAAAAGGAAGATGCATGTGATTAAAGGTATCGGCATTGACATGGTGGAAATGAGTCGTATTAAACAAAGTATAAAGCGTAATCCTCGTTTTGTTCAACGAATATTGACCAGGGCGGAGCATGAAAGATTCGTTGGTTTGAATGAACAACGTCAGATTGAGTACTTGTCCGGAAGATTTGCGGCAAAAGAAGCTGCAGGGAAGGCAATGGGCACGGGAATCGGAAAGTTAAGTTTTCAAGATATTGAGGTTCTGCATACAACCGTGGGTGCGCCGGATATGAAAGTAAAAGGCTATGAGTATTTGAAGGCTTGGGTTTCTATTAGTCATAGTTCTGATCATGCAATCGCTCAAGTCGTTTTAGAAGAGTGACCTGGCATATTTACATAGGTTGTCTCATAACATTGTAATGCGGGTAGGAGGGAACGAATTGGATATTGTTACCGCACAAGAGATGTACGAATGGGACCGGGCAGCACTGGATGCTGCCGGGATTGAAGGGAAAATGTTGATGGAGAGTGCTGGCAGAGCTGTCGCTGATGATATGGTTCACCATATCCGAAAACAGGACAAAGTTATTGTTTTGATCGGATCAGGCAATAACGGCGGGGACGGGTTTGTTATCGCCAGAACCCTGCTCAATCGTGGCTATGATATTGAAGCGTGGCAGGTGGTTCCTGATGAAAAGATTACTGGAGATGCAAGAGTCCATAAAGATATTTTTGTGGCTTCGGGATTTTCTGTGAATCTGTATTCTTCATTAGAAGAGCTGCAGTTATCTTTTCAGAATGCTGACATTATCATTGACGCCATGGTTGGGATTGGTGTGAAAGGTCGGCTCCGAACCCCTATAGCCGAGATCGTTGAAGCGGCAAACGGCCACTCCGTCTTCCGGATGGCTGTCGACCTTCCTTCAGGTGTTCCTGCAGATGAAGGAATCGTAGACTTCGATGCCTTTCATGCAGATTATACGACAGTCATAGCCGCACCGAAGATGAGTGCGTTTCTGCAGCATTCTCGTCCTTATTATGGGGACTATTGTATCGTAGAAATCGGACTACCGATCAGAAAGCTTCCGCCAGTTAACCGAGGACTGTGGAGGAAAGAGGATGTCAGGCGGACATTGCCTGTTCGGGGGGAGAATTCTCATAAGGGAAGTCACGGTAAAGGAGTCATGGTAGGGGGATCACTCCTTATGCCTGGGTCGATTGCAATGGCAGGTCGAGCGGCATTAAGAAGTGGTGTAGGGTTACTGACTATTGCCACGGTAGAGCGTGCAATCTCTTCTATTTCTCCATATCTGCAAGAAGCTACTTTTGTAGGCATGGAGGAAGAAGAATGCGCGCTGACAGGACAAGCGACCGATCAGTTGTCCGGTTATGACGGGATAGCGGTCGGGATGGGGATGGGACGCAAGCGAGGAGCGAAAAGGCTGTTAGAAGTCATCGTTCAGGAGGTAGAGGCTCCCATGCTTATAGACGCTGATGGACTGTATCATTTAAAAGAAATCCTTGATGTCGTAAGAGAAAGAAAATCACCTACTGTTTTGACCCCTCACCCAGGAGAATTTGCCCATTTGACAGGGTTATCTATTCAAGATGTATTGCAGTCTCCTTTTTCCTACAGTCGTGAATTTGCTGCTAAGTATGGTGTGTATCTTGTATTGAAGGGGCCGTCTACGATCATTACTTCTCCGGATGGGGAGCAGAGGGTAGATGTTTCCGGGAATGCAGGATTAGCCAAAGGCGGAAGTGGAGATGTGTTATCAGGTGTTTTGTTTGCTATGATGCTGCAGAGCGATTCATTGCTGGATGCGCTTAGTAATGGCTGTGTCATCCATGGGTGTACAGCTGAGTCGTTGACTGAGGAAAAGCATTCGAAGAGAGACCTACTCGCTTCCGACGTCATTGAAGGTTTATCCCGAACCTTTCGTACAATTTCTTCTGCATCCAGATAAAAAGCGTTCCCTTTGTCCTTAAGTAGAGACAAAGGAGTTGAGTCCTATGCAAAGACGTTTTCTGATCCTATTGTTTTCCTTGTTCGTTTTAGGTGCTTTAACGGCTTGTGGATCTCAATCGAAAGAAGATGTCGTCAAGAAGCTTGAAAAACAAGCGGAAGAAATGGCCGGATACAAGACGGAAGCTAACATGAAGATGCGTACGGGCAATGAAGAACAAAAGTATCACATCCAAGTCTGGCATAAAAAAGATGATTTTTACCGAGTAAAATTGGAAAATGATCAAGACGAAAAAGGCAGCCAGATTATTTTGAAAAATGACAGTGGTGTGTATGTTCTGACTCCCGCATTGAACAAGAGCTTCAAGTTCCAGAGTGAATGGCCGCAAAATACGAGTCAGCCCTATTTGTATGCTTCTTTATTGAAGGATATCCAGGCAGATGCTGATTCAGAGTTCACAGCTGCAGAAAATTATTATAAGTTCAAAACAAAAACCAACTACCAGAATAATAAAACCCTCCCTTATCAAGAAATTTATTTTGATAAGAAAACGTATCAGCCCGTTATGGTCAAAGTGTTTGACCAAGATATGAATGCTTTAGTCGAAGTGCAGTTCGCAAATTTTGCTAAAGATAATTCATTGAAGAAAGAAGACTTTGATGTAGACAAGAACATGGCGATGGCACCTTCGGAAGCTCCTGTAGCCAACATGGGAGATGCTCAGGTTAAAGAAGTACTTTATCCTCAAGAAACATTTGGGGCAGAGCTTGCGAGCGAGCAAGAAGTAAAAACAGATGAAGGAACACGTGTCATCATGACGTTTGATGGAGATAAGAGCTTTACGCTTGTCCAAGAGAAAGCGGAAGTGCAAGCTGCTAGTGCTCAGCAGACCGAAGTGGTGAATGGAGATCCTGTCCAATTGGCAGACGGTGTCATTGGAGCGATGGATGGAAATCGTTTGGAATGGAGCCAGAACGGTACGACTTATCAGTTGGCCAGTAATGATTTGAGTCAGGCGGAAATGGCTTCAGTAGCGAGCTCCATCACAAGTGAAACAGTCAAATAGATTTGGACGGAGCAGGCTTAACGGTCTGCTTTTATTTTTATCAGCATTGATGTACGACAACTTAATTCAGGGCCTTCCAGCCCCCTCCGCACTTCTGTGATGGCCAGCTGCGACACCTAGCCGCTCGAGGTCATAAGTCAATCACTTACGTGAGGAAAGGTCATCTCTCCAGTGCTTGTCTTATGCTTGTCGCGGCTAAACAAGGTGTCTCCGCCTTTTTATATCATTGACAGCGTGTTTCTGTCGTTCAATAATAGAAGGATATATTGAATGCAGCGAGAGAAACGGGGGCTTTGTCAATGGAAACATTCTATCGGGATTCATGGGTTGAAGTGAATTTATCAGCAATTGAATACAATATAAAACAACTCCGGCAGCGCCTTAATCCGGAGACGAAGATCTACGCGGTTGTCAAAGCGAATGCGTATGGTCATGGAGATGAACGGGTAGCAAAGAAAGCGTTGGAATCAGGGGCGGATGGACTTGCCGTAGCTTTGTTAGATGAGGCGGTGAAACTGCGTAATGCTGGATTTACAGCACCTGTGCTTGTCATGGGCTGGATTCGCCCTGAGGATGCACCGGTAGCGGCTGAAAAGGAGATTGCCGTTACCGTTTTTCAGGAAGAATGGCTCAGGATGGTCGATTCTTCACAATTATCCAAGCCTTTGAAACTTCATATGAAATGGGATACAGGCATGGGGCGAATCGGCCTCCGTACGACAGAAGAAATGGACCGCATTCTACCATTAGTTAAGGAACAGCCTTCTTTTAAACTGGAAGCTGTGTTTACCCACTTTGCCACAGCGGATGAAGTTCCGTTGAATTATTTTGAAGAGCAGGAAAAACGATTCTATAAATTATTGAACCATTTTGAAAGGGTTTGGTCAGGAAATGTCGAATTTCATATAGGGAACAGTGCTGCCAGTATGAGGTTCCCTGATCGGATGAAACAGTATGTTCGGTTTGGAATCAGTATGTACGGCCTTTATCCTTCGGGTGTAGTAAAAGAGGAGAGGCCGATCGACTTAAAACCAGCTTTTTCTTTACAGAGTCGTTTAGTACATGTAAAAAGATTGGAAGCCCAGGAGTCGATCAGTTATGGTGCGACTTATCAAACGGAAAATGATGAGTGGATTGGGACCATACCTCTTGGATATGCCGATGGGTGGATCCGTAAATTGCAGGGAATGGAAGTCCTTGTGAATGGAAAACGTCATCCCATTGTCGGCAGAATTTGTATGGATCAATTCATGATTAAGCTTGATCAGGAATATCCTATAGGGACAAAGGTTACCTTAATTGGTAAACAAGGTGATGAAGAGGTTACGACGGATGAAGTGGCAAACTACTTGGAAACCATTAATTACGAGGTTCCTTGCATGATTAGTAACAGGGTCCCTAGACTGTTTGTAGAAGATGGGCAAATCGTAGAAGTCAATAACCCCGTGAAATAGCAGCCCTTCGCCGGTTAGACAATTATCCCTTATTTTGGATGTAAGGCAACACAATTCACGAAAAAAATCCAACACGCCTTTGCAATAGACACTCCCGTTTGATAAGATTAGAGTGGACTTATTGACTGGTTTCTTTTGAGAGAAGATGGTGGAGGTGTATGGTTTTGTCCGACAGCATGCAGGAAATTGTCATCCGGATTCCGGATAACCTACTCAATGAAGTGGATGGCTTCATTCAACTCGAAAATAGTGATCGGAGCGATTTCATGTGTCAAGCTACTAAAATGTATTTGCGTGAAAAGAAACAACGCCACATTAGAGAATCCATGCGTAGAGGCTATATGGAGATGGCGAAAATTAATTTAAACATCGCTTCAGAAGCGTTTCAAGCTGAAGAGGAGGCAGAAAACACCCTGGAGCAATTAGTGGGCGGGGTGTGAAGCCATTGATAGTCAAACGAGGAGACGTTTATTTCGCTGATTTGTCCCCAGTGGTGGGTTCAGAGCAAGGCGGGGTTCGTCCTGTACTCATTCTTCAAAATGATATCGGTAATCGTTTTAGCCCAACCGTAATCGTTGCAGCGATTACAGCGCAAATACAAAAAGCCAAACTTCCAACTCACGTAGAAATTAACGCAGAAAAATACGGGTTTGAACGAAACTCTGTAATCCTATTGGAACAAATCAGAACGATTGATAAACAGCGTTTGACCGACAAAATCACTCAACTTGATGATCCGATGATGCAACAAGTGAATAAGGCATTGCAGATTAGTCTCGGATTGATTGATTTTTGATGGAAAAAAGCATAACCATCTCTTTTTTAAAATAAAGTTGCCCCTTTGAAAAGGTAACTTTATTTTTTTTTATTTTGTAGTTTATAATAGAATTATTATGGGTATTGATGATGGCGTGTTTTTTTGATAAGGGTAAATGAATGAAGATTTTTATGTTTTTTGATAACATTATATTTGTATATTATTAGAACGTGTTGTAAATACCGAAAGGGTTACCTGAGGCGGAGGGTTAGATAATGGATGAAAAGTTAAAGAATATAGTCTTAGATCACAGCGATGACATTGTCAAAATGTGGTTGGAGGAAATCAACACTCATAAAAAGAATGAATATACATCGACAATTTCAGACGAGATGTTTGAAAGCACAAATCGTGAATTTGTGAATGTCATTTTCTCAAGTATAGAGAAGCGAGGGCTATCTTCGGATCTGGACGAGTTCTCTGAAAGACTAATCAATTTAGGCTGGCCTCTCAGTTACTTGACAGATGGCATGCAGGTCTTCAGAAGAGTAGTCACCGGCTTCATTCTTCAGCAATCTGAAAAAGTGGATTCTGACTATTTTTCTGAAGTCCTGAGAAAAGTAGACGGATGGGTGGATCCGATCATCAATCGTCTTGTGAACGAGTATTCCGGCAGCTGGGAGCACATCGTCTCTTTACAGCGTGTAGCGCTACAGGAACTGTCGGCACCTTTGATCCCAGTCATGGAAAACATCACGATCATGCCGCTGATCGGAACGATTGACACAGAACGGGCGAAATTGATTATGGAGAACTTGCTGGATGGTGTCATTAAGCACAATGCAGAAGTGGTCCTCATTGATATTACGGGGGTCCCCGTAGTTGATACAATGGTCGCTCACCATATCATTCAGGCAGCAGAAGCTGTACGTTTAATTGGATCCCGTTGTATTTTAGTAGGCATTCGTCCTGAAATTGCCCAAACGATTGTAAACCTCGGAATTGATCTTGGTAAGTTCCCTACGAAGAGTTCGCTTCGCAAAGGGTTCCAGACTGCGCTCGAATTAACGAATCGTCGCATCGAGGAGACACAGAACAAAGACGAAGATATTGAAAAACTAATCGATTCGCTGGATAGGGAGTGAATACAGTGAGAATACCAATATTGAAACTTCACAATTATTTATTAATTTCCATTCAAATTGACCTTGACGACCAGACAGCGATTCAGTTCCAAGAGGACCTATTGAGTAAGATCCACGAGAGTGGCTCCTCTGGAGTTGTGATTGATTTAACTTCTGTAGATATCATCGATTCTTTTATTGCAAAAGTTTTGGGTGATGTTGTCACGATGTCTGATTTGATGGGGGCGAAAGTTGTACTGACTGGTATCCAGCCAGCTGTCGCTATGACCTTGATCGATTTAGGCATACACTTGCAGGATGTCCCAACTGCATTAGATCTTGAACAAGGATTGATCAAACTTCGACAGGAATTGGAGGAGTGATTATGGACTTCCAATCCTGTGTCAATATTAAAAAGGAGTGGGACATTGTAGGGGCACGTCAATTGGGGAGAGACATTGCCAGAAAGATCGGTTTCGGGACCGTCGACCAAGCGCGTATTGCCACTGCCATTTCAGAATTAGCCAGGAATATTTATCTGTATGCCGGAACGGGAAAGATTTGTTTTGAAGCTATTGAAGATATCAATCAAAAAGGAATCAGCATCATGGCTATTGACAACGGTCCTGGAATTAAGGAACTGAGCCAAGTAATGGAAGATGGCTTTTCCACATCTGGTGGGCTAGGAGCTGGTCTTCCGGGGGTCAAACGGTTGATGGATGAGTTTGACATCAAATCAGAAGACGGAAAAGGCACAGAGATCAAGGTTGTTAAATGGCTCCGTTAAAGGAGGTTAAATGATGAGTACGCTGAAGCTTGATCTAGAGAATTACAAAGAGTTATTGCAAGAGTATATTAGAACAAAAGATGAACAGGCTCTGTATCAGGCAGAGCAGTTCAGTAAGCAATCAATGCAGCACAATATTTCACCTGAAGAAATTATTAATGTTCATATTCAGTCTCTTCAAGAGATTTACCCAGATATGCCGGATTATATTCAAGCTTCATTGAATTTTCTTTTAGAAACTATGATTTCTTATGGGTTAGCCTATCAGGAATACCAGTCACTGCGAGAAAGACAGCTAGAGTTAAAGTCAGAGATTTCTGTAGCAGCGAACATGCAAAAAACTCTGTTATCAACCGTGAAGCCCGAATTAGATGCTTTGGATGTGGGGGCACTAAGTGTACCTGCTAAGCAAATGAACGGAGACTACCACCATTTTGTCCACGACAACGAAGGTTCATTGGGGATTGCGATTGCTGACGTTATCGGTAAAGGGGTACCTGCGGCTCTTTGCATGTCTATGATTAAATATTCGATGGATAGTTTTCCGGAGATGCGTATGGACCCAGGGGTCATTCTCGGCAGCTTGAACCGAGTGGTTGAACGAAATGTGGATTCAAGTATGTTCATTACAATGTTTTACGGGCTGTACAACACGGTCAATCATACGTTCTATTATGCCTCAGCAGGTCATGAACCAGGCTTCTACTATCATAAAGATCGAGAAGAATTCGAAGAAATTGATGCGCCTGGGCTTGTGCTTGGTGTGTCTTCAGAAGCCACTTATCACCAGAAACAGGTTGAAGTAGAGCAGGGAGACATGATCATTCTGCTGACAGATGGAGTAACAGAATGCCGGCAAGGGGATCGATTTATTGAACAAGAAGAAATCCTTCATGTCATCAAATCTTACTCCCATCTTCCAGCTCAGGAGATTGTTGAGAATGTTTTCAAACATTTTGAACGGCTCCAGGATTTTCAATTACGGGATGATTTCACTTTAATTATCCTAAGAAGAAATGTTTAATCGATCTACAGGAAGGGTAACTATATTCTGATTGACTTTTCTAGGAATAATAGGAGGACTTTTAGATGAACTTAACAATAGATGTTACTAATAAGGAAAATATCGCGTATATTTCACTAGCTGGTGAGGTAGACGCTTTTACAGCACCTAAATTAAAAGATACGTTACTACCATTGACTAAAGAAGAAGGACAAACTGTAATCGTCGATCTTCAAGATGTTAATTATATGGACTCTACAGGATTAGGTGTATTTATTAGTGCGCTGAAATCAACGAAGGAACACGGTAGTGAAATGAAACTTGTTCAAATGCAAGAACGCGTCTATCGTCTATTTAAGATTACTGGATTAACAGAGATCATGAATATTGATTCTGCAGTGCGGGGTGGAATGTAAATATGGAACCATTTGATTTTGTTGAAGTGAAAGTACCGGCCAAAGCCGAATATATTGGCGTGGTTCGTTTAAGTACTTCAGGAATTGCAAATCGTATGGGGTTTGCTTATGAAGATATTGAGGATTTGAAAGTAGCCATCTCTGAAGCAATTACGAATGCTGTAAAACATGCTTATAAAGAAACGGGAGAAGGTGAAATCACTATAGGATTCGGTGTCTATGAAGATCGCCTGGAAGTTATGGTTGCTGATCATGGTGGCAGCTTTAACCTTGGAGAAATTAAAGAAGGTATTGGACCTTACCAACAGGATGATGATATCGAGGAACTTCGTGAAGGTGGATTTGGTCTATTCTTGATCGATGCACTTATGGATAAAGTAGAAATCAACAGCAAATATGGAGTAATTGTCTTAATGACAAAATATCTCCATGAAACTGAGGTGGGTCAGAATGGCGACCAGATCTCAACATCACAATGATGAAGTATATGAATGGATAGAGCATCTACAAGAGAACCCACGGGACGAAGCAGTTCAAGAGAAGGTTGTCCTTGTTTATAAGGACCTCGTGGAATCCATCGCTCGTAAATATTCTAAGAATAGTACAATTCACGAAGATTTAGTGCAAGTTGGCATGTTAGGTCTTTTAGCTGCAATTCGCAGGTATGACCCTGAGTTCGGGAAATCTTTTGAATCGTTTGCCATTCCTACAATCATTGGGGAAATCAAACGGTTTATCAGAGACAAGACTTGGAGTGTTCATGTACCTCGTAGGATTAAGGAGCTTGGACCGAAGATTAAAAAAGCAGCAGAGGAACTGACTAGTACCCTTCAGCGTTCTCCTTCTGTACTTGAGATTGCGGATTATCTGGAGGTTTCTGAAGAGGATGTGCTGGAGACTATGGAAATGGGCAAAAGTTACAAAGCGTTGTCCGTTGACCGTAAGATTGAAGCCGATTCCGATGGCAGTACCGTAACAATCCTTGATTTGATCGGTAATTCGGAAGACGGGTACTCTCATATTGATCAGAAAATGCTGTTAGAAAAGGTACTCCCTATCCTTAGCGAGAGGGAACAGGAGATTCTCCAATGTACCTACTTCGAGAACATGAGTCAAAAAGATACAGGTGAAAGACTCGGTATATCCCAAATGCATGTCTCCCGATTGCAGCGAAGGGCGCTTCGTAAATTAAGAGAAGCTCTTCAAGCCGAGTCGGTTGAGGCATTCTAGTGAATAAGGAAAACAAACGGGTCGACGTCTCTGTGTATCAAAAAGCAAAAAAAGGTAACTACTATTGCGGTGACAGCTACTACTTTAAAGAAACGGATGAAGCTTTTGTATGTGCATTAGCGGATGGTCTGGGAAGTGGAGAGCTGGCAAGAGATTCATCACAGGCTGTGATGAATGTGATTGAAGAACATCCTCCGTTAACCGTTGAATCCTTAGTGAAAAAGTGCAATGAGGTATTGATGGGAAAACGAGGAGTTGTATTAGGAGTGCTTCGCATCGATTTTAAAACACATACTTATTCTTACTCTTCCATAGGCAATATCGGAGTCATAACGATTGACTCAGAAGGCAAACGGAGCAGGAGTATACCGCTTGCCGGATATTTGGCCGGTTATCCTCGCGATTTGAGGGTAACAAGAGGGAAGGTCCATAAAGGGATGAAGTTTTTGATGTTTTCAGATGGTGTGAATGACCGCCGGTTGTCAAAGCATGTAACAGAAGCGAGAAGTGTCAATTTCATTACGGAACAATATAAACAGCTGTACGGCCAAACGCGAGATGACGATACAACGTTAATCGCGATGGAGTATCAGTAAAAGGTCTTATTCTGATTAAAAAAAGAATAAGGCCTTTTATTGTTGCTTAAACTTATCTTTTCCTCACAAGTCAGGTGAGCGATAATTTGATACAATACATAAGAAACGTTATTGAAGGAGGCTTTCTTTTGAGTGATCAACAAAGTCCTGAATTATTAAAGCTTGTCGCAGAGCAGACAAAGTTAAATGAAAAATCGATTAAACAAGTCATTGACTTACTTAGTGAAGGAAACACCGTTCCTTTTATCGCCCGTTACAGAAAAGAGTTAACAGGCGGACTAGATGAAGTGCAAATTAAATCCATAGAAGACCAATGGAATTATGTAAAAAACGTAAGTGAGCGAAAAGAAGAAGTCATTCGCTTGATTGATGAGCAAGGAAAACTGACGGATGAATTAAAGAAAGAAATCCAAGCAGCGACTCAGCTCCAAAAAGTAGAAGACCTATACCGTCCTTATAAACAAAAGAGACGGACACGCGCCACTGTAGCAAAAGAAAAAGGATTGGAGCCTTTAGCGCTGCAAGTTTGGAATCAGGAAGGTATACATGTGGACGAAGAAGCTAAGGCCTACTTCTCCGAAGAACATGAGCTTGGTTCAGTGGAACAAGTGTTAGCGGGAGTCAACGACATCTTAGCGGAATGGATTTCGGATGATCCAGGATATCGTGAGCAGATCCGTAAACAGACCTTCCAAAAAGGAACGATTGCTTCTACAGACAAAAACGCAGAACAAGATGAAAAAGGCATTTTCGAAATGTATTACGATTACCAGGAGCCGGTTCGTGCGATTGTATCCCATCGTATTCTTGCCTTAAACCGGGGGGAGAAGGAAGGTGTCATTAAAGTATCCATTCAGCCACCGGAAGAAACCATTATCGCCTTTTTAGAAAAGAATGTCATTAAGCATTCCACTAACGACAGAATCCGTATTCTTTTGACAGAGGCAGTTGAGGATAGCTATAAGCGTTTAATTCAACCTTCAATTGAAAGAGAAATCCGAAATACTCTTTCTGAAACAGCAGAAGAACAAGCCATCGAAGTCTTTTCAAGTAATTTAAGAAGTCTGTTGTTGCAGCCTCCGTTGAAAGGAAAAGTTGTATTAGGGATTGACCCAGCGTATCGGACAGGCTGCAAGCTGGCTGCCGTAGATGAAACTGGAAAAGTCCTTGATATTGGTGTTATGTATCCGACAGCTCCAAGAAATGATGTGAAAGGTGCGGAGAAAAAGCTGCTTTCCTTCATGGAGAAGCACCCAATTGAACTTATGGCTATTGGAAACGGTACAGCATCAAGGGAAACGGAACAGTTCGTAGCAGACATGATTCAGAAGCATCAATTAAAGGCTTCCTATATGATTGTAAATGAAGCAGGAGCTAGTGTTTACTCTGCTTCTAAGCTCGCACGAGATGAATTCCCTGATTTTCAAGTGGAAGAAAGAAGTGCTGTTTCGATAGCAAGAAGAGTTCAAGATCCATTAGCAGAGCTTGTAAAGATTGATCCTAAATCCATAGGTGTAGGCCAGTACCAGCATGACGTCAGCCAGAAAAAATTAAACGAATCACTGACCTTTGTTGTGGAAACAGCGGTAAACCAAGTGGGAGTGAATGTAAATACCGCATCCTCCTCCTTGCTTCAATATGTATCTGGTCTTAGTAAAGCCGTAGCCAACAATGTTGTGAAGAAAAGGGAAGAGGTAGGGAAGTTCCAAAAACGTTCGGAGCTAAAAGATATTCCACGTCTTGGAGCTAAGACCTTTGAACAAGGTATTGGATTCTTGCGTATATTAGACGGAAATGAACCGCTTGATCGTACATCTATACACCCGGAGAGTTATAAAGCGGCTAAAGCATTACTTAAGATGGTCAATGCTAAAGCTGAAGAATTAGGTGGAGAAGAGCTTGAACGTAAACTGAAGGAAATCAACGAAGCGGAAGTTGCCGAGCAATTGGAAATCGGCAGACCGACGCTTGAAGACATCATGAAATCTCTTATGCAGCCTGGTCGCGACCCGCGTGATGATCTGCCTAAACCTTTATTGAAAACGAATGTTTTATCAATGGAGGACTTAGAGCAAGGAATGGAACTTGAAGGAACAGTGAGAAATGTGGTCGACTTTGGTGCCTTTGTCGATATTGGAGTAAAACAGGATGGGCTCGTCCACATCTCCAAGCTTTCCAATAAGTTCGTCAAGCACCCGATGGACGTGGTGTCCGTTGGAGATGTTGTAACCGTCTGGGTAGATCAAGTGGACACACAAAAACAACGCATCGCTTTAACGATGGTCGCAAAGTAAAACTATAGCAATAATACCTGGGAGTCTTTCTTCCGGGTATTTTTTATTTGTAAAGGTGTTGATAATAATACCAGCATTGATTTAACAATTTAATCTGATATTTATCTTTATTTAAAAAAGCCTTCGCCATTTGTTTTTTTAACCAAGAGGGCATATTATACTTCCTCTCCTTTGTATTCATCTTTTTTCATAGTTATGATAGAGTATGCAAAGAACCTTGGAGGTGTGCGAGAATGTCGATAACAAATGAACAATTACATCAATGGACAGATGACATCTCCCGTGAGTATTTTGGGAAACCTTTTTTTGATGATGTGATGTTCAATGCGCGCCTGAGAACAACAGGCGGGAGGTATATCCCGTCCAAAAGAGTTATTGAATTGAACCCTAAGTATTTATCTGAGCTTGGCGAGGAAGAATTTAAGGGCATCATTAAGCACGAGCTTTGCCATTATCATCTGCATATTGAAGGGAAAGGATACGGGCACCGGGATAAAGAATTCAAAGAGCTGCTCAAAAAAACGGGATCTCCAAGACACTGTAATCCGCTGCCTTCTCAGAAGCTCACTCACCTTCATCAATATGTTTGCACCCGATGTGAACAGGAGTATGAAAGAAAGAGAAGGGTGAATACAAAACGGTACCGTTGCGGAAAATGTAGAGGGAAACTAAAAAAGATGTAAAAATCCATTGACGAAATATTAAGCCCATGTTAAATTGAATAAGCCTTAAAAAAACAAGCCCAAACGAGAGAAAAAGAAATAAACTTTTCTCTGAAAAAGGTTTGACAAACAAAACGATTTATTATAAGATATAATTCGTCGCTGATAATTGATCTTATCGAAAAAGCGACAAAATAATCGTTCACTTATTCCTATTCCAACGTAGCTCAGTGGTAGAGCAATCGGCTGTTAACCGATCGGTCGTAGGTTCGAATCCTACCGTTGGAGCCATTACGGAGAAGTACTCAAGTGGCTGAAGAGGCGCCCCTGCTAAGGGTGTAGGTCGCGTAAGCGGCGCGAGGGTTCAAATCCCTCCTTCTCCGCCATTTTTTTAATGGCCCGTTGGTCAAGTGGTTAAGACACCGCCCTTTCACGGCGGTAACACGGGTTCGAATCCCGTACGGGTCACTTTTTAATTACATAGGTCCGGTAGTTCAGTTGGTTAGAATGCCTGCCTGTCACGCAGGAGGTCGCGGGTTCGAGTCCCGTCCGGACCGCCATTAAATGTTGGGCCATAGCCAAGCGGTAAGGCAACGGTTTTTGGTACCGTCATGCGCTGGTTCGAATCCAGCTGGCCCAGCCATTTTTATTTGGAAAAGTAGTTGACAAATCATTTCAAAAGTTATATGATGTTTCTTGTGCTTTTGAAAACATACACATTTCAAAGTGTTGTAGATTCCTTGTTTTGAGCCATTAGCTCAGCTGGTAGAGCATCTGACTTTTAATCAGAGGGTCGAAGGTTCGAATCCTTCATGGCTCACCAATTATTTGCGGGTGTGGTGGAATTGGCAGACACGCTAGATTTAGGATCTAGTGCTTCACGGCGTGGGGGTTCAAGTCCCTCCACCCGCACTTACCATTTTCATGATCAGCATCCATTTGTTTCAATACAATTTGCGGTCGTGGCGGAATCGGCAGACGCGCTAGGTTGAGGGCCTAGTGGGGGCAACCCCGTGGAGGTTCAAGTCCTCTCGGCCGCACCAAACTTTTTAAAAAAGTTCTTGCGTCCAAGCTGATAATATGTTATATTAGAATATGTCGCTTCAATAAGTAATGCGCCCGTAGCTCAATTGGATAGAGCGTCTGACTACGGATCAGAAGGTTAGGGGTTCGACTCCTCTCGGGCGCGCCATTTTTAACGGGAAGTAGCTCAGCTTGGTAGAGCACTTGGTTTGGGACCAAGGGGTCGCAGGTTCGAATCCTGTCTTCCCGACCATCGAAATTCTAACAAACTAATATGCGGGTGTAGTTTAATGGTAAAACCTCAGCCTTCCAAGCTGATGACGAGGGTTCGATTCCCTTCACCCGCTCCATTAATTACCATTGGGGCCTGTAGCTCAGTTGGTCAGAGCGCACGCCTGATAAGCGTGAGGTCGGTGGTTCAAGTCCACTCAGGCCCACCATGAACATTTGATCTTTGAAAACTGAACGAACCAACCAGTACGTCAATTATTTCTTCTTA
>NZ_JBPCEO010000009.1:0-214438 GCF_050971765.1 Halobacillus sp. A1-3
TTTAGTGGGGGAGGATGGGTATTGGACTAATTTGAAAAAAATTAATGCCTGTTAAAAGTTTCCTTGTCAGAATTAAAAGGGTAAAATGAAGAAAAAAGGAAAGGGAGGGGAAGACGATGGGGAAAGCTGCAAAGCATCCGTCCGATCAATTTCATTACATAAAAAACCGGGTCAAAATGCTTAACCAGGTGGTATCAACCATGGACGCAGACGAGGTGGATATTGACGATTTCAATAGAGTACTGGATATGATCCAACAACTTCAAATAAAGATGGAGCGCTTTAAAAAAGACTGGGATTCGGAATGACCAGAAGAGTCATTCTGGCGTTTATATGGGCAGCTTTTGTTCTTTATACATGGACAGGAGCTCCGTCAGGTAATGAAGGTCACTTGCAGCAGCTGATCGCAATGGATAATCCCGATCCTTTATTGCTCGCTGTATTTAGTTTACTCGGAATTTACCCTTTGGCTTTTGCTATTCTCATTTTAAAGCATGATAAAAGCCGTCTTCCTGCCTGGCCATTTGTAATAGGTTCTTTCATGCTTGGAGCGTTTGCTTTAATGCCCTACTTTTTCTTATCTGCAACTCGAAATGAGCGATCTAACCGTACACCTATGTGGCTGCTGCTATTCTTACAATCAACCCTTCTTCACCTTGTTCTTTTACTTGGCTCTTTCAGCCTTATCATTCATGGAATTGTGAGTGGCAATTTTTCGATATATGCAGACGCCTTTACAACCTCTCAGTTTGTTCACGTCATGACTATTGATTTTATAGTTTTGACGGCATTAAGTATGTTTGTAATTGGTTGGGATCAATGGAAAAATTCCAATAGACGATCCTGGTTGTGGATGGGGATGGTCCCGGTCATTGGCCTCATCGTTTATATTTTGCTTACTAGAAGGAAGGAGGCGGGATAATGGAGTTGAGTCCAATGCCTCAAAAGGATGCAGAAATTATTGCATCTTGGAAATACCCAGAGCCTTATAGCTTTTATGATATGACAGCAGACGAAGAGGACTATGAGGAATTCATCCATTATGAAAAAAGAAGTCATCATACCTATAGCGTGTATGGGAATGGAGAATTGATCGGTTTTTTCACTCTTACTCCTATAGATCGTCTCACGGTTGATATTGGACTTGGTCTTCGGCCAGACTTGACGGGGAAAGGATATGGGGGGACCTTTTTGGATGAAGGTATTAAATTTGCTAAGCGACACTACAGAGCTGATCATTTCACACTGTCAGTCGCTGTGTTCAACAAAAGAGCAATAGAGGTCTATCTACGGGCTGGTTTTCGTGAGCTTTATACATTTTTACAAAAAACAAATGGTAGTGAATATGAATTCGTGAAAATGAAGAAGCCTTGAATAAAGATAAAACTTAAACGCTCACAAACAGAAGACTTCAATTTTAAATAAGAAATTCTTAAAATAGATGATAGAAAAGGAGGTTGGTTAGAATGGTCTTACATCATTTCCATCTAAAAGCCGACTGGCCTGGTGGCCGCAATGAAGTTGGTTATATCGAGTCAGATAAATTAAAAACGAAGATTTCCATACCGAAAGAAATGGATGGACCGGATATCGGTACAAATCCTGATGAGATGCTGCTTGGAGCTGCCGCCACCTGCTATATCATCAGTTTAGCAGCAATGATAGAGCGGGCAGGTTTGCCACTTGAATCGATGGATATGGATTCAGAAGGCATTGTCGACGTGACAGATGGTGTTTTCACCTATAAAAAAATCATTCACAAACCACAGGTTTCTCTTAAGAGCGAGGCGAGTGAAAAAGATCTTAGAAAACTGAAGCAACTTGTAGAAAAAGCAGAAAAGAGCTGCATGATTTCGAAAGCCATCCAAGGAAACGTGGAGTTGGAATTAGAAGCAGATACGAAAATTGCAGAGAGATAAAAAAGGCGCGGCTATGAGGCCGCGCTCTTTTATTTGTTTTTTAGTAAATATACTCTTGCTTCGAATGGCTTTAGTGTGAAGCGTGTAATATCTTCATGATTTTCAGTTTCATAGTTTTCTAAAATCAAATCACCACTGGAAAGCTTGTGGATGGATTCGAACTCAGCTTTTTTATCGGTTAAGTTTGTAATGACTAGTGCCATCTGGCCAGCTAATGTCCGAGTATAAGCATAAATTTGCGGATCATCCTTTAGAAGTAAATCATAAATGCCGTAAGTAAAGAGATCGTGTTCCTTCTTCAGCTCAATCATTTTCTTATAGTGATTCAAGATAGAATTCGATTGATGGAGCTGGTCCTCTACATTGATCTCCTTATAATTAGGATTGATTTTCATCCAAGGCGTACCGCTTGTGAAGCCGGCATTGGTGTCACTGGTCCATTGCATAGGTGTACGGCTGTTGTCTCTGGATGTCGCCCACAGGATTTCCATGATTTCGTTGTGCTCAACTCCTTGGGCCTTCTTCTTCTTATATAAGTTCTTAGCTGCTACATCATCATAGTCTTCTATTGATGGAAAGGCAACGTTCGTCATTCCAATCTCCTGTCCTTGATAGATGTATGGCGTTCCTTGCATAAAGAAGTACATTGTTCCTAGAGAAGTCGCGCTTTCCCGCCAGTACTCCTCATCATTACCCCAGGTGGATACGACACGTGCTTTATCATGATTCTCTACGAACAGAGCATTCCATCCATCTGTTTCCAGTGCTTTCTGCCAGCGGGTCAGTGTTTCTTTCAATGCTACAATATCGAGCTGTTGTTCAGCATCCTTATCCCAAAGATCTAAATGCTCGAACTGAAAAATCATATCCATCTTACCATTTTCTCCAACCCATAAGTCTGCTTCGTCTGCACTGACACCATTAGCCTCACCAACTGTCATGACTTTGTAGTTGGCATACGTCTTTTCTTTGAATTCTTGTAAGAATGTGTGGATGCCTTCCTGGTTCATATGCATATCAAAGGAAGATACATAGTCTTCTTTGTCGGGGTTCGGCATATCAGGGAATCCTGGGCGCTTTTTAATGTGGCTGATCGCGTCGATTCGAAAACCATCAATTCCTTTTTTCAGCCACCAATTGACGGTTTCATAAAGTTCATTACGGACTTCCTCATTCTCCCAGTTCAAGTCAGGCTGCTTAGTTGAGAAAACATGGAGGTAATATTGATCTGTTTTTTCATCATACTCCCATGCGGAACCTTCGAAGATACTCTCCCAGTTGTTTGGCTCTTTACCATCTTTTGCGTCGCGCCAAATATACCAATCCCGTTTTGGATTGTCCTTTGATTTTCTTGACTCGATGAACCATGGGTGTTCATCACTTGTATGGTTAAGGACTAAATCGATAATTAATTTCATGTCACGCTTGTGAACTTCTTTTAATAGACGGTCGAAATCTTGCATCGTGCCAAATTCTTCGAGAATGTCTTTGTAATCTGAAATGTCATAGCCGTTGTCGTCTTTCGGTGACTTGTACATAGGACAAATCCAGATGAAGTCCGCACCTAATTCCTTAATATAATCCAACCGGTCGATCATCCCTTGAAGATCTCCGATGCCATCCCCGTTTGAATCTTGGAAACTTCGTGGATAGACTTGATATCCTACTGCTTCTTTCCACCATACTCGTTTCACATGAACCCCTCTTTTCCTAGTTATGATGTGAGCTTTTATCCCTGCCACGGTGTTAACGTTACTCCCATTGTACATGATAAGAATGAATAATCAGAATTAACAAACAAATAATGCAATCGATTGCGCATTTAATAACAGTTATTTAATTATACTTCTAATAATATCCATCTAATATATGATGCTAGATTAGATGGATAAGTGTGCAAGCGGTTTCCTTGAATATTTACATAGTAGCTGATTTTTACCCTTTTGACAATACTATTCACATAGGAAAGAGGATTGGCAGATACAAATATCTAAAGAGTGAAGGAGAATGATGCTCACCTGAATGCTTTCGATTACTTCTTTAACATATAAATGTTTTAGAAGGGGGCGGTAAGATGAGAGGGCATGGAAATAAAAATTTAAGTTACCCAGATCAAATGCTTACTATTATAAGAAATGGTCTGCCAAAAAAGCTACTTCCTAAGAAAGTATTGATCATTGGGGCGGGGATGGCCGGCCTTGTTTCAGCATCTTTATTAAAGGAAGCAGGTCATCAAGTGACTGTCTTAGAAGGCAATGATCGTATAGGTGGTAGAGTTTATACAGTTCGGCACCCTTTTACGCTAGGTAATTATCTAGATGTAGGGGCAATGAGAATCCCTGATAATCATAAACTGGTCTTAGAATATATACGACGTTTTCAATTGCCTCTAAACCCTTTTATCAATTCTTCACCTGTTGATTTAATCTTTGTCAATCATGTTCTAACAACGAGAAAATCATATGAGGAAAGCCCAGATATTCTAAACTTCCCTGTTAATGAAGATGAAAAAGGTAAGACAGCCACAGAGCTCTTTCTTGAAGCTACTCAGCCATTTCTGGAGCTTTATTCAACTAGTTCTCCTGAAGAGCAAGAGAGGCTAATAAAAGAATACTCCAATTATTCAATGGGGGAGTTCCTTGAATTTAATCCCATTGGTAGACCCCTGTCGCAAGCTGCAATAAGGAGTATAGGGGTTATGCTTGGACTTGAAGGTTTTCCGGAGTTTTCATTTATGGACATCTTGACCGATATTATTTTTCCTATTTTTAGTAAATCAGTGAGTTTTTTCGAGATTGATGGTGGTAACGATCAGTTACCTTTGTCATTCACGAAAGAATTAAATCAAGATATACAATTAAATCGGAAAGTGGATAGAATTTATCAGGATAAAGGTGGGGTAAGAATACAAGCAAGAGACCCTGTCGCTGGCGGATGTCACCATTATGAAGGGGATTATGCCATTGTGAGTATCCCTTTCCCTGTCTTTCAATTTATAGATGTGTATCCTTACCATTCAATTTCCTTTGAAAAATGGCAAGTCATTAGAGAAATTATCAACCTTCCAGCTGTCAAAATTGGAGTGGAATTTAGGTGTCGATTTTGGGAGAAGGCAGGAGTAGGAAATGCCATTACCGATTTACCTTCAAGATTCTCCTATATCCCAAGTCATGGAATAGGTTCTAGTGGACCTGCGGTTCTATTAGCAAGTTATAGCTGGGGGCAAGATGCCATTCTTTGGGCTAGTGTTCCACACGAAGAAATGGTCCGTCAATTACTCGAAGACTTGGCTAAAATATACGGGAATATCGTATATAAAGAATTTATGCAGGCCTATTCATTTAATTGGAGTCTAAATCAGTATTCGGCTGGGGCCTTTACACTTTTCCTCCCGGGACAGGGTGAAAAGTTTACCGAGACCATACGCCAGCCTGAAGGAAGACTTCACTTTTCAGGTGAACACACATCTTCCTTTCATGGATGGATAGAAGGAGCAATAGAGTCAGGAATACGAACTGCATGGGAAATTAATGAAAGAAACTGAATGTTAGGTTGTTTCATTCATTTTCCTTTATTTAAGTGTCAGGGTCTTTATACCTTTTCTGTTTTCGGAAATTGTTTTATCGAAACCAAATGAATTGCGTGTTTAGCGCATTTCATATATATTTATAGTAATACAACTGAATATAGAATCCTTCGGGGTCGGGTGAAAATCCCAGCCGGCGGTAATGAACAGTTTGTTCCGAGCCCGCGACGGGGAGTGAGTGTGAAGCACCATTCCCCCTGATTTGGTGCATAGTCCAAAGCCGACAGTGAAAGTCTGGATGGGAGAAGGATGTGGAGAACGTAAAATAAGGTACATTTTGTTACACGTGTACCCTTTATTCGTTATACAAATTTTTGCGTTTATATAGGACCCTGGAGAAGTATGCCTTCTTCAGGGTTATTTTTTATATAAGGAGGTGAAGTGGTTGGACCGTGATAAGCGATACATGTCGATGGCAATTCAAATGGCGAAAGAAACTGTGGGACAAACGAGTCCTAATCCGTCCGTAGCTGCAGTTGTGGTTAAAGACAACCAAGTGGTCGGACTGGGGGTTCATGTGAAAGCAGGAGAGTATCATGCAGAAGTCCACGCACTGCAAATGGCTGGAGCAAAAGCGGAAGACGCAGAAATTTTTGTCACACTAGAACCTTGCAGTCATTACGGAAGTACACCTCCGTGTGCAAAAGCAATCATTGATGCAGGAATTCGCCGAGTAGTTATTGCTTCCAATGACCCAAACCCAAAAGTTTCAGGACGCGGCATTGAAATGATGGAGCAAGCGGGAATTGAAGTGCGAACAAACGTCATGAAAGAAGAAGCAGATGACCTGAACCGATCTTTTTTTCATTTCATTCAGACAAAAGAACCTTATATTCGTTTGAAGTCTGCCATGAGCCTTGATGGGAAAATCGCTACTTCTACAGGAGAAAGCCAATGGATCACCGGTGAAGAAGCCAGGAGAGACGGGCATTGCTATCGTCATCAATCAGATGCCATTTTGGTCGGGATTAACACAGTTCTCGTTGATAATCCTAAGTTGACTACAAGGATAGAGGGCCGGGGGTCTCACCCAATCAGGATTGTGCTTGATACAAAATTACGAATCCCACCTTCAGCTCAATTGATACAAAATCAAGAAGCCCCGACTTGGATTTTTACTGGAAAAGATGTCTCTCAAGCGGAGATCGATATTTTCAAGCCGTATCCGCATGTGAAAATTTTCGCATTAAATGAAGAGAAGATTCGCGTAGAAGAGCTTGTTTCATATCTTGGTGAACAAAAAGTGACTTCTGTTCTCGTAGAGGGCGGGGGTACCATTGCGGATGCTTTTGTACGTGCAGGCAAAGTTAATGAAATCGTGACATATATTGCACCAAAACTCATTGGAGGAAAAGACGCTTTAACTCCTGTGGGAGGAGAGGGTGTCAAACAGCTTAAACAGGTGGAAGCCTTTGAAATTCTATCCACTGAACAAGTCGGGGATGATATAAAGATCATCTCTGTAAAAAGGGAGGAGTAACCTTGTTTACAGGTATTATTGAAGAGATAGGCAAGCTGAAGTCCGTTAAAAGCAAAACGGAATCATTAGAAATACAAATTACTGCAAAAGATATTTTGACAGATGTGCATCTTGGGGACAGTATTTCCATTAACGGTGTATGTTTGACTGTGACAGCTTTCACAGAAAGCACAGTTGCTTTTGATGTTATGCCTGAAACGTATCGTGCAACGAATCTCCAGAGCTTAAAGCAAGGGAGCCCTGTGAATTTAGAACGGGCAATGGCTGCTGGCGGTCGATTTGGAGGTCACCTAGTATCCGGTCACATCGATGGAACTGGAAAGATTGTGTCAAAAAGACCCGAATCGAATGCCGTTTATTATGAGATTGAACTGCCAGAAGAACTTATTCATTATTTTGTTTATAAAGGTTCCATTGCCGTTGATGGAACATCCTTAACCGTATTTGGAGTAGAGGACCAGCGTGTAACTATATCCTTGATTCCACACACGATGGAACATACGGTGCTTGGTGAAAAAGAACCAGGTGACTCAGTTAATATCGAGTGCGATATGATTGGAAAATATGTCGCCCATTTCTTAAGTGGAAAACAATCTGACAAACCTCAATCAGCGATTACAAAGCAAATGCTAGCTGATAACGGTTTTGCATAAAAGAAGGTGAGACGAGATGTTTGATTCAATTGAAAAAGCGATTGAACGTTTGAAACAAGGTAAATTAGTTATTGTATGTGATGATGAAGATCGTGAAAATGAAGGAGATCTTGTCGGTATTGCGGAATATGCAAGCACTGAGATGATCAACTTTATGATTAAGTACGGAAGAGGACTTGTCTGTGCCCCAATTACAGATCAGGTCGCTCATGATTTAGAGTTGTTGCCGATGGTCGATGATAACACAGATCCAAATAAAACTGCTTTTACTGTTAGCGTTGATCATAAGGATACAACAACGGGGATATCAGCGGATGAACGTGCGCTTACAATTCGGGAAATGTTGAACCCTGAGTCAACGGCTAGTGATTTTAATAAACCAGGTCATATTTTCCCACTGGTTGCTAAAGAAGGCGGAGTGTTGCGCCGGGCTGGTCATACAGAGGCATCTGTTGATTTAGCTAGATTATCAGGGGCACGACCAGCTGGAGTCATTTGTGAAATCATTAAAGACGATGGAACGATGGCAAGAGTACCAGACCTAAGGAAAATGGCAGATGAATTTGACATTCCGATGATTACCATTGCCGATCTTATTCAATATCGCCATAAAAATGAGAATCACGTAAAGCGGGATGTAGAGGTGAAAATGCCGACGGAGTATGGAGACTTCCGCGCAATCGCATTTACAAATGACATCGACTTTAAAGATCATGTGGCTCTTGTTAAAGGGGAGATTAACCCTGATGAACCAACGTTAGTCCGTGTACATTCGGAGTGTCTGACAGGTGATGTGTTCGGTTCCTACCGCTGTGACTGTGGCCCACAGCTTCATAATGCTTTGAGACAGATTTCTGAACATGGAAGCGGAGTATTGCTTTATATGCGCCAGGAAGGCCGTGGAATTGGATTAGTAAACAAACTCCGTGCCTATAAACTTCAAGAAGAAGGGCTGGACACAGTCGAAGCGAATGCAAAACTCGGATTTGGACCAGATCTCCGTGATTACGGCGTTGGGGCTCAAATATTAAGAGATTTAGGGATTTCTAAGCTGAAATTGCTCACTAACAACCCAAAGAAAATTTCCGGACTTGGCGGTTACGACTTAGAAGTTGTTGAGCGAGTACCTATCCAGATGAAATCACGTAAAGAAAATGAACAATATCTAAGAACGAAGCAATCTAAAATGGGACATTTATTCCACTACTAGAAAGGGGACAGAAAAATGGTAAAAACATATGAAGGTAATCTGGTCGGAACAGGATTAAAAGTAGGAATTGTCGTCGGCAGGTTCAACGATTTTATTACAAGCAAGCTTCACGGAGGAGCTTTGGATGCGCTCAAACGCCACGGTGTCGACCAAAAAGACATTGAGGTCGCTTATGTACCAGGCGCTTTCGAAATTCCGCTTGTAGCTGCAAAAATGGCGAACAGTGGGAAGTATGATGCGGTCATTACGTTGGGAGCAGTTATCCGTGGATCAACTCCACACTTCGATTATGTCTGCAATGAAGCAGCTAAAGGCGTATCACAAGCTTCCATGCAAAGCGGTATTCCTGTGATCTTTGGAGTTATTACCACAGATACTATTGAACAAGCAATTGAACGCGCGGGAACAAAAGCAGGGAACAAAGGCTGGGAAGCTGCAACGGGAGCCATTGAAATGGCCACATTAATGAAGAACTTCGAATAAAACAAAGCACCTGCCGAAGGGGATCCTCCCCTTCGGCAGGTTTTTTATGTCCATTTCAAAAAACTGTCACCTCAGGTCATCCAGATTCTGGATGACCTGAGGTGACAGTTTTATCCATGTACTTATTCAGATGGGCTGCAATGGTTTATGTCCTGTGGCAAAAAGGAATGATGGAGATAGAGGAAGGTGATGGTATGGCGACACGAGCAGTATGGTTCCGCCGTGATTTACGACTGAACGATCACACAGCGCTTGCGCAAGCGTTAGAACATACAGAAGAAGACGATCAAATCCTTTTAATGTTCCACATTCACCCTGCGCTAAACAAAGCATTCACCGTCCGTCATGATTACTTCTTTCAGACCTTGGAGTCCCTCGTGAATGATGCGAAGAAACTTGGAGCTCCGATACATTTTCTTGAAGGTGAATTGAAGGAAGCTTTTCAACAATTGATAGAAACCATTAAAATCGATTCTATATACTTCAATATAGACGAGACAGGATTCGGTTGGCAACGCGACCAAGAAGTTCTTGAATTTCTCAAAAAACAAGACATCAAGACTTACACCTTTATAGATCACCACCTTCATGGAGCGGATGAAGTCACAAAGAAAGACGGGGGCTATTATAAGGTTTTTACTCCCTATTATAAGAGTTGGAAGTCACTTCAGAAGCCGGCCGTTCAAAAAGTTGATCATGATTTACTAAGAAAGACCGCGATCAAGGAGACGTCTGCTTTTGGTACCAAAGCCTATGAGTCCTTAATTTCAAAGACGAATCAGACGTTTGAAGGTGTAGGGGAGCAGGATGCCGATGACCGGCTGAACCAGTTTTTAGATGCCGCGATTTACGATTATCATAAGGAAAGAGACTTTCCTGCAATCGATGGAACGAGCCAAATGTCGAGATTTTTACGAACGGGCGCGATTTCCATTCGAACTGTTTATCATCAAATCCATGAGCAAGTTGACTTCAGAAAAAATACAGAAGGCGTAGAAACTTATATTTCTGAACTTGCCTGGCGTGATTTTTACAATATGATCTATCATTTCTACCCGAACGCTTCAGACGAAGAAATGGTCGAGAAATATAAAGGCTTGCAGTGGAACAACGACGAAGATATATTTGACCGATGGAAACAAGGGCAGACAGGGTTTCCGCTTATTGATGCGGCGATGAGGCAGTTAAACGAAAGCGGCTGGATGCACAATCGTCTTAGAATGGCCGTTGCCTCTTTTCTAACAAAAGATTTGCTAATGGATTGGAGAAAAGGGGAGCGCTACTTCGCTGAAAGGTTAGTGGACTATGATCCTGCTTCTAATATTGGCGGATGGCAATGGGCAGCTTCAACAGGAACAGACCCGGTTCCTTACTTCCGCGTATTTAACCCTACAAGACAGTCAGAACGATTCGACCCTCATGGACGTTTTATAAAAGAGTGGGTTCCGGAGCTTGAAGATGTACAGAAAAAATACATTCATGATCCGAGTAAAATGCCTGAGGAAGAACAGGAGAATGTAGGCTGTACCATTGGCAAAGATTATCCTGAACCTATAGTGAATCATAAAACAATGCGCGAGCGCGCCATCGAGATGTTTAAAGAAGAAAAGTAAGCTGCGGTAGTTAGCCCCTGCTTACTTTTTAGTATGAAGTTTAGGATACTCATTCAAATCTCAAGTCTCTCTTGTGAATTTTTTCTTTCCTCCCCGATCATTTTCATCCTCAGACTTAAAAGGAAAGATTAGCAAAAAATAATGCCTAATATCGATGAGAATGAATGCTCGTTGGTTATAACTAGGAATGCTGTGAAATTTGTGAAATAATAATGTTGGACTAACTAGTTTTGGAGGGTTGCAATTGACTACGCATCAAAAACAATTAGAAAAGTATGCAGATTTAGCACTTCAAAAAGGCGTGAATTTACAAAGAGGGCAAGGTTTGATCATCAATGCTCCGATTGATGCGGCGGACCTTGTTCGTATTATTTCAGCAAAAGCCTATGGAAAAGGGGCAAAAAATGTTCATGTGGAATGGGGAGACGAAGTGCTCACCTATTTGAAAATGAAAAATGCACCTATGAAAGTACTCGAGAGTTTTCCGAAGTGGAAAGCGGAGGGGCTTGAAGAAATGGTAGCTGATGGTTATGGTCTTCTTTCTGTGTATGGACCGAACCCCGATCTATTAAAAGATGTCGACTCTGAACGAGTGGCGAAAGCAAACAAAGCGAGTGCGGAAGCATTGACGAATTATCGTGACTACATCATGAACGACAAAACGACTTGGAGCATCATTGCTTATCCTCAACAGGCTTGGGCGGAAAAAGTTTTTCCAGAAGCTTCAACAGAACAGGCCCAAAAAGAATTATGGAAACAGATCTTCCATATCACGCGAATTGATCAGGAAGACCCGACCAAAGCTTGGGAGGAGCACAATGAAAAGCTGAGACAGGCAAGAGAATATCTGAATGAAAAACAGTACAAAAAGCTGCATTACAAAGCGCCTGGCACAGAGTTGTCTATTGAACTTGTAGAAGACCACATTTGGCACGGCGGCTCTACGGAATCAGTGGATGGCGTAGAATTCAATCCGAACATGCCGACAGAAGAAGTATTTACTATGCCTCATAAATACGGTATCCAAGGAAAAGTTTCAAGTACAAAACCGTTGAACTACGGTGGGAATTTAATTGAGAACTTTACACTCACATTTGAAGACGGAAAAGTCGTTGACTATTCTGCAGAAGCTGGTGAAGATACACTGAAGCATTTACTGGAGACAGATGAAGGGGCGAAGCGTTTAGGAGAAGTTGCGCTCGTACCAAATGAATCTCCGATCTCCCAATCAGGACACATTTTCTTCAATACCCTTTATGACGAAAATGCTTCCTGCCACTTAGCATTAGGAAAAGCTTATCCAACAAACATTAAAGATGGCTCTTCCTTCAGTAAAGAGCAAATGGACGAGCACGGGGTGAATGATAGTCTTATTCACGAAGATTTCATGATGGGATCTGCAGAGCTTGATATTGACGGCGAAACAAAAGATGGAGAATTTGAACCAATTTTCCGTAAAGGGTCTTGGGCGATCGAGTTTGAATAAAACAGATAACTCCTTTATGCGTAAGCATAAGGGAGTTTTTCTTCTTGGCTATAAATATAAAAACTCTACTTGGGATATTTTTGCCTGGACAGTGACAAATGGCTCCTGCGCCCAGCGTCTCTCGACATGAGCAACCCGACCTGAGTAAGGAAAAACCACCTTCATCCAGCTGTTTTGCTTATCTTCTCGGGTCTCACAAACCACTTGCGCTTTTATTCTCTAATTACAACGTGGAAACACTACGTGACAAAATGGTTACAGTTTATTTAAAAAGCAATAAAACGTACATAACAAGGGTATATTTATGTTAAATAAGAGAGAGGAAGTTATTTAACTGAAGTGCAATTTATATTATTGAAAAAGATAAAGGGTGAAAAGAAATGAAGCGGGACGCTTTTTTTGATAACGCCAAAATAATGCTCATATTTTTAGTGGTCTTCGGCCATATGATTCAGCCGTTCACGGATGGCTCTAGACCGATGTACACCCTCTATACATGGATTTATACTTTTCATATGCCTGCGTTTATTTTTCTAGCAGGCTTCTTTGCTAAAGGTTCGGGACATAAAGATTACATTCTGAACTTGGCTAAAAAATTGATTCTACCATATCTGATCTTTCAACTTGTTTATACGGGATACTTTTTCTTTATCGGAAAAGATGGATGGCTAAGCGGGCCATTTTATCCTCATTGGTCCTTATGGTTCTTGTTTAGCTTGTTCTGTTGGCATATCCTGTTGTACTGGTTCAAGAAAATTCCTCCGATTATCGGGCTTGCGATTGCCATTGAGGTTGGAATTGTGATTGGATACGTAAGTGATATCGGACACAGCTTTAGTCTTTCACGGACATTCGTATTCTTTCCGTTCTTCTTAGCGGGATATTGGCTGACAAAGGAACAGGTACAAAAATGGAGAACAAGACGTTTGAAAGAAGTAAGCCTAGTATTTATGGCTGTGATTGCAGGATTAATTGCTGCTTTTCCTGAATTCAGCTCAGGATGGCTGCTTGGATCAAAATCGTATGAAGTACTAGGGAGCCCTGAAATGGGTGGACTATTCCGTCTGGGCGTCTATGTCCTGGCCGTCCTCATGACCATTAGTGTACTGGCATGGGTACCAAGCAAGGAATATAAATTCACTTATTTAGGTGGAAAAACGTTATACGTTTACCTGTTACATGGTTTCTTTATCCAGTTTTTCAGAGAAGCTGGCTGGTTCAAAGTCAATACAATCCTTGATGTGGTCGGTTTAGCAATTGTCTCGGCTGCGATCGTTTACTTGCTATCAAGCAGTGCAATTCAGACACTGACTCAACCAGTGATAGAAGGCCGCACACAGTTAATGAAAAAATGGTGGCAAAGAATCTCCGGTAAAAACTCAACCTTACAATCATAAAAATTAAGCGTGAGCCCACAAAGGCTCACGCTTTTTTCTATACAATTGCCTATAAAAATATATCTAAATTTAGAATGTATGGAGTCCATGACTGCCCTGACAACACTTAAGATTAGTTAAAGGGATTACAACTATTCTATTAACTAAACAGTGGTAAGGTGTGTAGAGAAATCATGAGACTCCTGCGGAGAACGGGCCAGGGGAGATTCCGGAAGGCTATTGCCTGAGGAAGCTTCCCGTCTCGCCCAAGGAAAGCGAGTGATTTCTCAACACATCTTCCTCTAACTTGAGTAACAGGATAGGTATTGACCCAGTTGGGGTATTGTGAATTAAATACTCCTTAAACTGAATATCAACTAAATAATTTAATATAATGATTCAAAAAGGAGGAGCTTTAATGAACGTCAAATCAATGATGAACTGTTCCTTTAAAGATGCCATAAAAGCCTGGAATGAGGGATTCCAAGATTACACGGTTGACCTCACTATGAATGTAGAAGGATTTATAAAAATGATGAGCACAAAACGACTTTCACCAGAGTATTCTGTTTTAGCTTATGACGAAGGAAAACCCGTTGGAATTATACTCAACAGTATCCAGCCACTACAAGGAATCCAAACCGCTTATAACGGTGGAACCGCTGTCCATCCTGATTACCGGAACCTTGGCGTAGGGCAAAGGTTAATGGAAGCTTCGCTGAGTGTTTATGAAAAAGAGAAGGTTTCCAATGCTAGTTTGGAAGCCATTTGTACTAACAAACCAGCGATTCAGCTTTACAAAAACAATGGGTACATAATAAAAGATCATCTAGACACCATTGAACTAGATAAAGGTACGTTTAAGCAGGAGCGTGATCTAACGTTGAAACTGGTCACGTATGAGGATTGCAAGGAAAACATATCTCAACACTTTCAAGTAATGCCATGGCAGAACAAGGTTGATTTTATAGATGAAAGAGAAATATATCAATTTTCGCTGGGAAGACAGCCTATAGGGTATGTACTTTTATCAAGAAACAAGGATCGTCTGACTTTATTTCATTTACAAGCCGTTAGAAAAGATAAAAGTGACTATGAACGAATGTTAAGAGCATTGAACCATCAATTTAAAGAGTACAGAGTCGTGGCCTTTAATACACCTCAGTCTTATGAGGTGAACGAAGTGTATCATAAGCATGCTTCGCAGAAACTGGTCGAACAAGTATGGATGGAAAGATCCTAATAAAAAATGGGTAAAATTCGAGTCATAGCCAATAATAGGAGGGAGATTGGATAGGAGTGTGATTGGGCATGACCAAAAAAATACTTATGATAGTAACAAATGCAGATAAGCTTGAACAGCACGATACAGGTCTATGGCTTTCAGAGTTTGTCGAGCCGGCTACTGAGTTCAAAGAAGCTGGCTTTGAGGTGACGGCCGCCAGTATGAGCGGAGGAAGAATTCCAATTGATCCTAACAGCTACAGCAATGAACTGCCTAGGGTTTGGGATGGAGTAATGGAACCGATTCATGATACGCCGCGTTTATCAGAAATCAACCCAGAAGATTTTGATGGGATATTCTTTTGCGGAGGACACGGGACGATGGTGGACTTCCCTAATAACGATACGATAGAGGAGATCCTCAGACATTTTATAACAGAGGATAAAATGATCAGTTCCGTCTGTCACGGTCCATCAGGATTTATAGGAGTGACAGATCACAATGATCAGCCTTTTGTGAAGGGAAGAAAAATGACTGGTTTCACGAACGAAGAAGAAAAGCAGACTGGACTTGAATCCGTAGTGCCTTTTTCTTTGGAAGATCGACTTAGAGAAGAAGGGGCAGTATTTGAAACAGGTGAAGCATTCAAGGATCATGTCGTTGTTGAGCGGAATCTCGTTACAGGGCAGAACCCTCAATCGAGTTTGAGCACAGCCCAGGCGGTCATTGAGCAATTTAAAACCGCTAAGCCCGAGTAATCCGGCTTAGCGGTTTTCGCGTTTTTAACGCATTTTTCATAGGCGGGTCTTAAAAAATAAGGTGAGCGACAAGCGTGATAATCGGCAGCGTAATGATCGTACGCTCAAGGAAGATAATAAATAAATCCTTTAAGTCAACAGGAACTTTTGACCCTAGAAGCAGGCCGCCGACTTCAGACATATAAATTAATTGAGTAACAGATAGACAAGCAATAATAAATCGCGTCATTTCACTTTCAATGGACGCCCCGATAAGAGCTGGAAGGAACATATCCGCAAAACCGACAAGAATGGTTTCAGATGCTTCCTGAGCGTATGGAACTTGCATGAGCTCAAGTAGTGGAATGAACGGTGTGCCTAACCATGAGAAAAATGGTGTGAACTCAGCAATGACTAGCGCAATTGTACCTAGCGCCATAACGATTGGGGCTACACCCATCCACATATCGAGGATATTTTGTCCACCTTGCTTGAAAAATTCTTTTACTCCAGTCGATTTGCTGCCTTGTTCTACAGCTTTTGCGTATCCATAAGTGAATACGTTGTGGTGACCGGGAACTTCTTCATTATCATCATCCGCTTCTTCTGTAACGTATGTGTTCGCTTTTCGAGAAAGAGGTGGAATTCGCGGCATAATTAAAGCAGCAACAAAGCCAGCCAGTGCTACAGTTAGATAAAAGGGAATAAACATGTCTGCTAGCCCGACTTCTGTGATAACAACTAAACTGAAGGTGATAGAAACAACAGAAAAGGTTGTCCCAATAACCGCTGCTTCACGTTTTGTATAATAGCCTTCTTCATATTGCTTACTCGTTAATAGAACCCCGATTGTTCCGTCTCCTAACCAGGAGGCAAGGGAGTCAATGGAGGACCGCCCTGGAAGCTTGAAGAGAGGACGCATGATTTTTGTCAAGACAACCCCAAATAGTTCCAGTAAACCGAAATTTAATAATAGAGGCAAGAATAATCCGGCAAAAAGAAAAACGGCAAAAAGTACATGCAGAAGCGAATCTAACAATAATCCACCCGTATTCTCCGAGGTGATTGCCTCAGGTCCAATTTGAAAATAGACCATAATAGCAAAAATCATTCCTAAGACACGTGTAACCACCCATACAGGAGGAACATTAAATAAGGATTTGAAAAATGGGGTGTTGTTCAGCCTCTCTGGGCCAGCCAATTTAACCCAAACTGTCCCGATAGCAGTGATGGTAATTATGATGGTCATGATCAGAGAAAGCTGACCTGCCAGCCATGTTTCTACCCATCCAGCTAGAATGGCGATCGGGATGGTAACGGAACCGTCATCCCCTATAATCGGGTACATGAATAAAAAGACACCAATTAAGGATGGGATGATAAATCTTAAATGCGATGATAGTTTAAAATCTCTAGCTTTCATCCAGAACATCTCTCCTGACTCTCTATTTTTATTTATAAAAATTTAAGAATAAATATGCAACGTTATATATTTTAGTATGTTTTTCAACAAAATCCAATAGGAAATTTGAATGTTTGCGCTTTCTCATGTTTATTCGACTTTATTAAAAGGAATTCCTGCCTATACTATGAGATTTGTTTGATAGGAAAAAGGAGTGCTGTTGGTGAATGATTTTCCTGTTCCAAGAGTCGTAGTCAGTCGATGTTTAGAGTTTGGAGAAGTAAGGTATAACGGGGCTGTCATTCCCGACAAAGCCGTTCAGCGAATGCGTCCTTATGTGGAGTTCATTCCTATTTGTCCTGAAGTGGAGATCGGCCTAGGTGTGCCCAGGGATGTCATACGGATTGTAGAGGGAGAAGAGAAGCAGTTAATTCAACCGAAAACAGGAGAAGACCTTACTGAGGAAATGAAGAATTTTTCAAAAGGATTCTTAAGCCAATTGTCGGATGTGGACGGATTTTTATTAAAGAACCGATCGCCTACTTGCGGAATGCATGATGTGAAGGTATATCAGAGTGAAAAGAACTCTCAAGTTGTGGGTAAGACTTCAGGCCTATTTGCTAATGAAATCCTCCAACAATTTGGGGGGCTGGCTATTGAAGAAGAAGGAAGGTTAAAGAATTTCACGCTGCGTCATCATTTTCTCACAAAGTTGTTTACATTAGCTTCTTTCAGACAAGTGAAAAAGCAGGGGAGATTGCAAAACCTGCAAGCTTTTCATTCTAGAAACAAATATCTATTCATGGCTTATCATCCAGGCATCCTTAAACAAATGGGAAGGATCATTGCTAACCATGACAACCACCTCTTCAGTGAAGTGATCGAATATTATAAAGAACGTCTTTACAAACTGCTAGGTAAGCCGGCAAAGCCAAGTGCCCATGTGAATGTCTGCCAGCATATGGCCGGTTATTTTAAGAAAGAGCTGAGCCCAAAAGAAAAAGAAGGGTTCCAATCCCTTCTTAAACAATATTCCGATGAAAAGGTTCCTTTAAGTGCTGTGTTGAGTGTGCTCCATTCATGGGTAGACAGATTTGATAATTCTTACTTGCAGAGGCAGACCTATTTTGAACCTTATCCACTTGAGCTCGTGGAAATCTCAGACTCAGGAAAGGGAAGAGCTTATTCCTGAGTCTATCCTACGTATCTTTTTAAAATACTATCTACACTTGAACCGTAACTCTCGCCGAACATATTTAAATGGACAAGCAAGTAAAACAGCTGGTAAAGAGGTTTTATATCTTCGTAATGGTCGGCTAGGGGAAACTGTTCTTCATACTCTTCGTAGAATGTCTTAGGAAATCCACCAAAAAGTTCAGTGAAAGCTATTTCGAAAGCGTGATCACCATATAGAACAGACGGATCAATTAAATAAGGTTCATGATCTTCCCCTGTCATCCAGTTTCCTCCCCATAAATCTCCATGCAAGAGAGAGGCCTCTGGGTGTGCGGGCACCCATTCTTCCAAACGATCTAAGAGCTTTTCGAGTCTTTCCTGCCGTATTTTTGGCAGGCGATTTAAGGATTTAGCATAATCCATCTGCTTTTTTAACCGATAGGTACGGTAATAGTCGACCCAAGAAGAGGTCCAAGAGTTAGGTTGATCTAACTTACCAACAAATGTTGGGGAGCCAAAACCGTATTTTTGCGCGGTTTGCTGATGCATATGAGCAAGGTTATGCCCTAATTTTCTAGAGGCATCACTGCGACTTGGATTAACCCAATCCATAGCAATCATAGCTGCTTCGCTATTTTCCGGTTCGTCATAATGATAGACAGAGGGTACTTTTACTGTGTTGGTATCTTTTATCAATTGCAATCCTTGCGCTTCTGCCCGGAAGAAGTGGGGAGGAACTTGTTCATTTCCTTTCATAAAAATACTGATGATTCTTTGTCTCTACATAATAAGAGCGGTTAATGTCTCCACCGCTGACTTGCCTGACCTCTTTGATGGAGGAGTCGTCTTGGATTTTGCGAAGCGTGCGTTGGATTATCTCTTCCATAAAAGGAAAAACCTCCTTGCTAAATCTATTTCTAAATCTTCAATATAAAATGAAGGTCAAGAAATCGATTATTTCTTAATTCTAGGGCGTTTCCGTTATTCCTAACAAACGTCAGGAGGTCAGAGAAATGGCGAGACTCCTGTGGGAATAAAGTTCATGGTGAGATCCCGCAGGGCGGAAGCCTGAGGAAGCTCACCGAACTCCCATGGAAAGCGAGTCATTTCCCGGACCTCCAGGATCCATCTATGGCAATGGAAACATCCCACCCAAAAATCAACCTTTCCTGATAAGGACTAGAAACCTAAAAAATTCAATATTCCTTTAACAAAGTCTAATGAAAAGATCTATTAGATGCTTTTTGGAATTGCTTTTGATAGGCGTAAATCGTATTAATTTTTCTAAAGCCGAATTGTTTATATAACCTTTCAGCTTCTTTATTTTGTGTGCGTACGGAAATAGTAACTACGTCTAAATCGAGGGCATGGAACGCATATTGAAGGGCATGTTCAATCAACGTAGATCCAATTCCTGCTCCTCGCTCTCCATCTGCTACGTTAACAAAGCATATTTCCGCTTCATGACCTGGAAGGATGGTTTCCATATAAATATAACCGGCAAGATCACCGTTTTTTTGGAAGCCCCATAAATAATTGCCTTCTTCCTTAGAGAGTCTGACCATCTCCTCAGTTGTATAGTAGGCTCCAGAAGGGTGGAGCAAGGATAAACGATCCATGTCATCCATATGTAAGTCTACGATGGACTGACTTTTATTAGTGGATGGCTGAAAAAGAGAGCGGTGAGCAGCAAGTGTCTTCTCGATATTATAAAGCTCGAAATCATGTCGATCGGCAAAAGCTACGAGCTCTTTATTACTCTCAAAGCAAGCCACTTTTACCGCATCGAAATGAAGCTGAACAGTTAAAGAAGCCTTATCCCACAATTGTTCAATTACCGATTCAGGGTCTTTTTGTGCAAAGGGTCCTAATAACCGGCAAAGCTTCTGATCAAAGAATGGCAAAATGCCGAGAAATCCGATGATGGATTCTCCTTCCCAGGCGACATAGGCAAGGGGCTCCTTAAATTGTGTCAGCGTCCATATCTGTTCGAAGATTTCATTCGGGTCAGAGGCAAGCCACGCTACATAATGGTCATCCTGTTCATTCATATGATAAAGCCAATTCGCAACGGTATGTAAATCTTTGACTTCCAACTCATTTATAAACATAGCATCACCTTTTCTTTTTAAACAAATCATGACATAAGAGAGAAGTAGGGTGCAAGCGCTAGTCAATTGAATAGAAGACAGCCAACAATATTGGCTGCCTTCTCTGTCAATTAGTTATTCTTCTTATCATCATGTTTGTATTTGACTTCATATTCAAAAGACATAGGATTTAAGTTGTCTTGAGGAGCAGCATAATAAGTTGTCATATAGGTTTTCCCTTGACGGAAGGTTTGCTCTAAGTCCAAGGCGTCCTCATGAGTAATATTGAACGGATCGACTTCAATCACTTGATATCCACCGTTGTCTTTCTCTTTAATGAACGTTACTCCATAATTTACGTATTCTTTAAGCAGTTCCGCTTTAGACATGAATGGCTCTTTAGACGTACCGTCAAAGCTTAGTCCGATTTCAGGAACCTCAATGTTATCAATGAACCAGCCTGCATCGTTGTAACCCCAGTCTGTCAGGTAGCGGAAGGAGATGTGAACCTCTTGTCCTGCGTACTCAGAAAGATCGAAGGTTTCAGATTGGTAGTCCTCAAAGTGCCCAGTAAATCCAGGAACATTTTCTTTAATCTTCGGATAACCCTGCTCTACGACATCTGTACGCGTATTTTCGTTGGAAAGCGATGTCCATGTTTGACCGTCGTCCGTAGAAACTTGTACGACGCCATAATCCCAGCTTTCCTCAATATCAACAAAATGGTCGAAGTTAATCGTTGCTTCCTCAACATTCGTCAAGTCAGCCTTGAAGATAAGGTTGTTATCCAACTCATCTCCTTCTCCGCCCCATAGAACTTCATTGGCTGAACCTAGTGGATCCTGGACAGATTCCCAGATATTCTGTGCAAAGTCTTGTCCATTGAAACTTAAGGTTTCAACTTTATCGTCTGGAGTAAAGTTGAATTCTTTAAAATCTGTTCCCCAGGCAGGCACGCCTTCTTTTTCGTACGTTTTTGCTTTTTCAAAGTTGACGGTAAACCCACGCTCTCCATCTTCCGTTGGCAGATCACGCAAATCGATGTTTTGGAATCCGTATTTACCGTCTTTGAATTGATCATCATCCACTACCATAGCGGTTGAGAAGTCCTGATAAACTTCGTTGAATGTAACATTAAATCCAAACTCTTTATAAGCATTTTCATAACTTTCGATACTATTGAGCTCATTTTTAGCTACATAGCGGATGAACTCTTTTCCAAAACGCTCGTAGTTATAAAGTGTGAACAATTGTACGAGTCCATAATCGGCAATGGTTTCTGGTCCCGTTGGAGCATCCACATGCTCATCCCAGTTTATTAAGGAGTTTTCCGGGTGGTCCAACAGGAAGTTGATTGATCCAGAATCAAGCCCATAGCCTCCTAAATATTCGGAGAACGTAGACATTCCTTCGTTTACCCAGGAGGATTCATCTCCATCATTGTCAGCGTGAATCAAATGCTGCAATTCATGAATGGTTGTACCAAAGAAAGTGTTTTCCAAACGGGTATCCCAGTCACGGGAGTCGATGGTTACGATGTTTCGATCCATATAATTCTCAAGGGTCTGCCAGAAGAACCCTGCAACGAAGAAAGGATATTCTGGGTCATTATAGTTTTCGTCCTCAATGTTATCAATAAGAAGGATGACATTATCTCCTTCACCCTGATAATATCCTTCGGGAACAATACCTAAATCCTCAAGTTGCGCGTCAGTTCCATCTAGAGAATCTGGAGTGCCGAAGAAATCGGTAGCTTCAGGGTAAATATTCGAATCAAATTCAGCAGCCAGCTTGTCTACTTGCTCCTGATTGATCTGGTGAGCGTCACGAGAGTCACCCTCAGGGAAGGACAGGTCATTTGCGACCCACACTTCTACATGTTCACCTATACTCCTTTGAGTGAAAGATTTAAAGGCTAGGTTCCGGGTTAGGAATTGCTTCGTTCCTCCATCGAAAGTAAAGGATGAATCACTGGTAGAGGAAGCTTGGGAGTCTTCTTCACCGTCAAAGGTTACACCATCAGCATTCTGTTTGATCGTTTGTTTGGCCTCTTTCTGGAACTCCTCGCTTTCGGATTGCTTTTCTAACTTGCCATCAATGTCGATTCGGTCACCGTATCGTTCGACATTCCAATTCTCATACGTAGAACTCGCGTGGACGTCCTGAGCAGCGGCTGGGGCTAGAAGTGATAAAGAGAGTGCGCCTGCAGATAATAGAGCGGTCAATTTGTTACCTTTCAAATAAACAACCTCCTTGAAAAAATATGTAAAACCTACATCTCCTATTATGTAGAAAATTGTGAAAATTTTGAATGGTATTTTAGAATTGTTTTACATAAACTTTCGTGCCTCGAAAGAACATTGCGGTGTCTTTAGGCCTGAATAAAAAGTCATGCAAGGAAATTTATATGATTGATTTATACAGGGAAGGGTAAAAGAAATAAATGAAATTGAAGGGGGGAGTGAGTCATGGGTAAACGCTGGAAATACATATCAATTTATCGCATTACCGTCATTGTTTGGATGTCTCTAAAATTCTTGTTGCAAATATTCTGGTTCCAGAAAAGACACAGAATTTGGGATCAGACCACAAAAGATAAATGGGAAGATATGCTCGAACGCCAGGCAGAGGAGTACCGGAAAAAAGCGGTCTCTCTCGGTGGCTTGCTCATCAAATTTGGACAATTTTTAAGCTCGCGGGGAGACTTGCTTCCTCACTCCTTCATTAAAGAGTTAGAAGGACTAGTCGATCGCGTAGAGCCTGTTCCTTTTTACAAATCGAGAGAAACGATAGAAGAGGACTGGAATGCGCCAATAGAGGAATATTTGTCCCATATCGAAGAAGATTCCGTGGCTTCTGCATCTATCGGGGAAGTATATAAAGCTATGTTGAAAGATGGGACACCAGTTGCCGTAAAGGTACAAAGATACAGAGTGAGAGATATTTTTCGTATGGACTTTAAAGCATTACGGATCGTATTTTGGATGGTCGATCGTTTTACCAAGTTTGGAAAAAAAGCGGACCTTCCAGCGTTATATCGGGAAGTTGTGAGAGTGATCAGCAACGAGCTGGATTTTACAATGGAGCTGGATAATGGCCTTCATTTCAAAAAGAGATTTCAAGAATTTCCTTCTGTCTATATCCCGGACTATTATTCTGACCTCTCTACAAAGAGAGTATTGGTAATGGAGTGGATTGAAGGGACGAAAATTACGGATTTATCTTTCATTAAAAGAAATAAGATTGATCGTGAACAGATAGCGAAGACGTTGTTTGACTTGTGTGTGGAACAATTTCTTTATTCAGGCATGTTTCATTCTGATCCTCATCCAGGAAACTTAATGTTGAAAGCAGATGGCACCATTGTCGTCATCGACTTTGGTATGGTTGGTGAGATTAAGAATGAAGACGCCAATTCGATTCGGACGATGATTCAAGGGTTCATTCTTGATGACTATGATCGTGTTATAGAAGCTCTGCAGGAAATGGACTTCCTTCTGCCTCAAGCAGATACTGAAAAAGTTAAGAAATTAATGAAGCAGACGACCGACATGTATTTGGAAGGTAACTTTGACAAGCTGGATGCGCATATGATGAATGATATGCTTAGTGATTTGCAGCAATTTGTCAAAGAACAGCCGATTCAGCTTCCGGCAGATTATGCGTTCTTAGGTCGTGCTACATCCATAATTGTTGGTGTGCTCAGTACCGTGTACCCACAGATCGACTTGATCCAATGGGGGCGTCCTGTGATCAAGGAATGGATGTCAGGGGAGGATTCGAATTTTTCCATTTATAAGGAAGTGGCAAAAGAGACAGCTCGTCCTTTGCTATCATTGCCCCGCGCTCTTGTTGAGTATTTAGAAGATGGCGATAAGGAAAGAGAATGGAAAAGTTATCATCAAAAAAACCAGCTGTTTCATCAATTTTACCTTTTCTACGCTTTCTTATCTTTCATACTGATGATGACAGGTTTTGCGATGCTCTATTTCACCTATTTATCACCTGTCATTCCGTATCCGTGGATCGGAACTACCGTTTCAGCTGTTGGCTTTGTTGGATTTTTGCTTTGTATAGTCAGTCATCTCCGGATGATCAGACGAGTCCATCACAATAGGAGGAATGAAGGATGAATGACTTATTAAAGAAAGGTTTTTATTTAGGTCTTGGTGCAGCCGTCAGTGGAAAGGAAAAATTTGAAAAGATGGTAGAAGATATGGTGAACCGGAAAGAAATCTCTCCTTCGCAAGCAAAGTCCCTCATGCAATCATGGATTAACAAAGGCGAAAATGTAGATATAGATTGGGCAGATCAAGCGAAAGCGAAAGTGCAGGACAGAATGAAAGGGCTTGGATTTGTGTCGAAAAAAGAATACGAAATTCTGGAAGCTCGCGTACAGCGATTGGAAAAGATGCTCGACCAGCAAAGGTGATGAAATCCCTGCCTCAGTGAAGGCGGGGTTTTTTTATGGCCACCTTTCGTATCTATTCGTCAATCATAGACGATTTCTTTGCTAGACCGCGTATAAGGTGTTTTAATTGTAAAGATTTAGGTAATAGAGCATGTATATATGTGGTGAACACGGAAGAAGACCAGTTAAAATTTCAACGTAGGAGTGGGAGGCAATGAAAAAAGCTGGCTTATTTTTTTTGCTGTTATTGTTAAGCGGTTGCAATATACGTGTGTTGAACCCTGCTAGTGATACAGCCGAAAAGTTAACGGACTTGATATATTTAAGCTTTGGTTTAATGATGCTTGTATTTGTGATCGTCATGATTTTATTTGTTCATTTTTTAAGAAAGTTTCGTGAAACCAAAGAAACCTCGAATGTCATCCCTGATGACGAAAATGAAAATAAGTGGCTGGAACTAACATGGACGGTTCTTCCTTTTGTCCTGTTAGCCGTCCTTGCGGTACCAACGGTAAAAGCTACATATGATTTGACCTCACAAGTTTCAGGGAGTGGGGAAGAGGCTCAAGGAGAGGGCATGGTGGTAGAAGTCGTCGGTCAACAATATAATTGGAGATTCACCTATGAGAACGGGACCACGTCAGTGGATGAACTTGTCCTCCCTGTGGGGCGAGAAGTAGAGTTTCATTTGAATTCGAAGGATGTCATCCATTCGTTTTGGATTCCTAATTTGGCAGGTAAAATCGATGTTTTCCCAGGGAAAGAAACGAGGTTATCTTTCCAGCCTTCTGATACAGGGACATTTCAAGGAAAGTGCGCAGAATTTTGTGGAGCAGAACATACCTTGATGAGATTTGAGACAAGGGTGGTTAGTGAAGCTGAGTTTGAACAATGGCTTAGAGAGCAGTAATACAAAAGGAATAGAGGGGAAATCATGCAAATACCATTCGTAGGACAAGTTCCATCCGATATTGTGGTTTCTTGGATTGTTATGGTCATCGTAGGGATTTTCCTATTATGGTGGCTTACCGCTAACAAAAAATGGCCGATGATTTGGGAGTACATGACAACGACTCATCATAGGAAAATCGGAACGATGTATATCTTGTTTGCCGTTTTATTCTTTATTCGAGGGGGAGTTGATGCCCTATTTATCCGGACACAGCTTGCGGTTCCTGAGAATGATTTTTGGGTTTTCCAATCGCAAAAGTACAATGAAATTTTCACTACGCATGGAACAGTGATGATATTCTTTGTGGCCATGCCACTGCTTATAGGACTAATGAACGTAGCTGTACCGTTGCAATTAGGAGCGAATGACTTAGCTTTTCCTTATTTGAACTCGATCAGCTTTTGGTTGTTCGTTTCAGGTGCTTTTATTTTCAATATGGCCTTCTTTTTTAACGCGGCACCAAACGCGGGCTGGACGGCGTATGCTCCTTTGTCGACAGACACTTTTACTACGGGGCCAAACAACAACTATTACATATTCGGTCTTCAGTTATCAGGGCTAGGTACCATATTTACCGCTGTCAATATGATTGTGACGATCATTCGATTAAGGGCACCTGGTATGAAAATGACTCGTATGCCGCTTTTCCCCTGGGCCACACTGCTTACGTCATTCTTAATTCTAATCGCTTTTCCGGTCCTGACTGTCGCTTTGCTTCTTTTAACATTTGACCGTATCTACGGAACTTCCTTCTTTATTGGTGAACTAGGGTCTCCTATCTATTATCAGCACTTATTTTGGATTTTCGGTCACCCGGAAGTTTATATTCTTATTCTTCCAGCCTTCGGTATTTTCTCGGACGTCATTTCTACCTTTTCAAGAAAGCGGATCTATGGCTATACGTCCATGGTTATCGCGATCGCATTAATTGGGCTGCTTGGGTTCATGGTCTGGGCTCACCATATGTTTACGGTAGGACTTGGACCATTGGCTAACTCGGTTTTCGCCATTACAACCATGCTTATTGCTGTGCCGACAGGGATTAAGGTATTCAATTGGCTCTTTACAATGAGAAACGGGGTCGTACAAATCCGCACCCCGATGTTGTTTTCGTTAGGATTCATCCCAACATTTGTAATCGGCGGAGTAACCGGAGTCATGCTCGCTGTTGCAGCGGCTGACTATCAATATCACGATACCTATTTTGTCGTTGCTCACTTCCACTACACGATGATCGGAGGAACAATATTAGGGGCTTTCGCGGGAATTTATTACTGGTATCCGAAAATGACAGGAAAAGTACTGGATGAAAAGCTCGGCCGCTGGCACTTCTGGTTGTTTATCATCGGTTTTCATTTAACCTTCTTGCCGCAACACTTTGCAGGGTTGAACGGGATGCCGCGGCGTGTGTATTCCTATACATGGGCGGACAACGTATTTGTTCTTAATTTCATCAGTACAATAGGAGCTTTTCTGATGGGGGCGAGTATGCTTTTTGTTGTGTGGAACCTTTATAAAACCCACCAATTAACAGATAAAGTCGGACCAGATCCTTGGGATGGGCGTACACTAGAGTGGACTGTAGATTCACCGGCACCTGAGCATCCATTTGAGCCGATGCCGATAGTAAGTCGTTTGGATGCCTACTGGTATGCGAAAGTTAAAAAAGAGCAATTACCAAAAGCTGAAAACCCGCGTCCGTCACCTATTGCTGTTAAAACCATTCAACCTGTCTTGCTGGCAGGAATACTGATGGTCATGAGTATCGGCTTCATTTATGGCTGGCTTTGGATGCAGATTCTTGGAGGAGTGGGAGCACTTGGCTTCTTCATCGTAAGGTCTGTGACAGACGAAAGAAAAGGGATATACCAAAAGGAGGAAGATGAGTTATGAAGCAGCAGACATCTGACGTTTTGTTTCAAGATAAACGGTTAGGTTTCTTCTTATATTTAGTGGTAGAAGCTTTCATGTTTGCGACTTTATTTGCTACCTATGTCATCTTCACTCCACCTTCTGTTGGAGCAAATCCCTCAGAGGTCTATGAATTGCGCACAGTTATTTTGACCTCTGTGTTTTTACTTTCAAGCAGCGGAACTCTACTTATCGCTGAAAGCGGATTAGAGCATTGGAATTTGAAAAAGGTGTGGCTTGGAATCATAACCACGTTCCTGTTGGGAGCGGTTTTCATGGGGCTGGAAATTCACGAGTTTTATAAGTACACCCATGAAGGGTTCACGATTACAATGAATAACTTTCTATCTTCCTTTTATGTACTAGTCGGCCTGCATGCCTCTCACGTAGCTTTTGGGCTAGGGTGGATGATTCTTCTGATGATTCAGCTTAAACAACAAAAGCTGCCTAAAGCCTTATTCATAGAAAAGCATAAGATTTTTAACTATTATTGGCACTTCGTAGACGTTGTTTGGGTTATGATCATTTTGATTGTTTATGCTCCTTATCTATTTTAGAAATTTCCTGCTAGAGACGGAGAATGATTCCTCCTCAAGTAGATCGAAATGGATAACCTCCCTATCTATAATATAAGTAAGAAACGTAAAAGGGAGCTATGAATATGAGTTTTCGCTCAATAATGAATCGGTGGTTTATGGACAATAATGAAGAAAGCAATTGTGTAGAAGAAACATTTGAAGTGGAGCCTGGTCAACTTACTTTCAGTGGTGATCTTGGAATTGGAGAGGTGGATCTAAGTTGTAAAGGTAGCTCTCAGGCTTCTGTTCGCGCAGTGTACAATAAAAATTCGCCAAAGATATTATTCAGCCATAACCATTTAAAGGTTTCTCAACTAACAAAAGTTTCTAATCCATGGAAAAAGGACAAACACAACTGGAGAGTCCAACTGCCGAAAATAAATCCGCTTGTACTGAAACTCAACTTAGGAGTAGGCAGCTCCAACATTGATCTTACAGGGGTTAGCCTAAGAAAATTGAAAGTAAGCTGTGGAGTAGGAGACTTACATTTACATTTAACAAATATGAAATTGACTCAAGATGTGCCTGTGAAAATCGATGGAGGGGTAGGAAGTCAGACTATCACAATATCCGAAGACCTCCCTGCTCTCTTCAAAGTAAATAAAGGTGCTGGAAGCTTTACGGGAAAAGGCATGGTCTCTCTAGGCGCAAGTCGATATTGCACCAAGTCCTACCAAGAAGGTCAGCCGCATTTTCTCATAAAGCTGAATGTCGGAGTGGGAGACGTTGCAGTAATAGAGGAAGAGCTGGTGAAGAGTGAGAACGTGTAAACCGCACCTTCTCTCACTCAATCTAGTTTCTTTTCTAAAAGTAATTCATCATAAATAGGAATGCCGTTCTTTGCAATCATAGGTATACTTGGCTTCCGTTTTCTTGCCTCGATAACGCCATCTCTAACAATACCTTTAATTCTATAGCCTCTTTTTTGATAGAAACAAAGTGCATATAAGTTATCATTTGTCGTAATTAATTGAAGGATAGATAACTGTAGCGTTTTTGTATGATTTTCCAACACTCTCAAAAGTTCCGTGCCAATGCCTTTATTTTCTTCAAAACTGTCTAGAGAAATAATCTCTATGTGCCCTGACTCCACAGCATAGGTCAGAAGCCCTTTGATTTCTCCTTCTTCTATAGCGGAGAAACCTTTCAGATGATCAATATGGTAAATACCCTTTGAAGTGTCCATCTCCAAACTTCCCCAGTGCTGTTGAAACAAACGGGAGATATTATATTCTTTTCTAATTTCCTCTAATGTGACATAATGCATAGCTGTTCTCCTTTATTGATTGGATATTTTTTTTCCTATATGATAAAGCCCGAACATAGCTAAGAAAGTGAATAAAGCCATTCCGCTTAAATTAAGGATATAAATAAAACCATCTCCTATATAACTAAGGGGCGTACCTGCAGAAGGAGGATGGTCCAGGTACAAATAATTCGATCCTGTCCATCGGTTGATTAAGGCGATAAGAATCGCATAGCCAACTAAATACACGAAGGTTTCCATTGCATCCTTCCAGGAGATTTTAGTACGAGTAGTCACGACTAGAAACAGACTTGTCCAGGGAATTGCCATATGGTGTAAGAAAAATTTCCAAAAGCGATAATGCTGGTAATCATAAGGTAAATCAGGAGTAATCAAGGCGATTAACGCGGGAACAATCCCAATGAAAAAGTTGATTTTGATCAGTTTTGGATGGTAAGTGAGAAGAGAAACCATACCTAACAGCGAGGCGATGCCGCATAAATGGAGGGGCATATGGTCAGCAAAGCTCCATAATCCATTAGCTGCTGTCCAAGTCTGATAACTAACTTCTGACCAAATTAGCAGAATAAGAAGGCTGAAACGAACGATTTGAAAAGCGCGATGGTGTTTACTTAATTGTCTGCCAAAAAGGAGAATAGAGGCAAATACAAGAAAAAATATCATAAGCACATAGATGTGACTTGTGCCAAAAGACTGAAAGGGATAATCACTTCCAGGGGTGAACCATGCTTTCATGTGCACACCTCCTAGTGAATATAGATGAGCTGTGCTATGATTCTACCATACTTTTGTGAGGTGAATGAGGAGTGTGGGAAAAATCAATTGGTTTCGCTATACTGTAAATATAATGAAATTTCAGAATATGTATTTACACGTACACATTCTATGGTAAGATGATGGATATTTGTAAATGGGATATAAATAGATTGAGAGGAGTTGAGTAGGAATGGCTAGAGAGAAATGGGGGACGAAGCTGGGCTTTATGCTTGCAGCTATGGGTTCGGCAGTTGGTCTGGGAAACATATGGAGATTCTCTTTCGTTGCGGGAAATAACGGAGGGGGAGCTTTTTTAATCCTGTACCTATTGTTCGTCTTGATCATCGGGGTACCCTTACTACTTACAGAAGTAAGTATCGGAAGAAAAGCAGAAAGTGATGTTGTCGGATCTTTTAAGAAACTGGCACCAGGTACTCCGTGGTTTTTAACAGGGTTCTTCGGAATAGCAAGTGCCTTCTTAATTTTAAGCTTCTATGCAGTTGTAGCTGGCTGGGCGATGTTTTACTTTTGGAATTATTTAAATGGATCATTTTTTGCACAGCCTGCAGCCGGGTATGAAGGGGCTTTTGGCCAATTTATCAGTCATACTTGGCATCCTATTGCATGGACGGCATTCTTCATGATTTTAACGATTGTCATCGTGCTTAGCGGTGTCAAAAAAGGAATTGAGCTTGCAAACAAAATCTTTATGCCGATGTTAGCGTTGATTTTAATTGTATTAGCTTTCTTCAGTTTATCTTTAGACGGTGCCTCAGAAGGGGTGAAATTCCTGTTTACGCCTGATTGGACGGCATTAAGCAATCCATCTATTTACATTGCAGCGTTAGGGCAGGCCTTCTTTTCCTTGAGTTTAGGGATGGGAGCGATGCTTACTTATGGAAGCTATTTGAAAAAAGAAAACAAGCTGCCTAGTGCAACCCTCGGAATCGGACTTATGGATACATTTTTTGCAGTAATTTCAGGGATTGTCATATTCCCTGCGGTATTTGCTTTCGGAATTGATCCAAGCTCTGGACCTCCGCTAGTATTTATTACCCTTCCAAGCATTTTTGAACAGATGCCTTTAGGCGGAATAGTAGGGCTGATTTTCTTCTTTGCCTTAATACTTGCGTCTCTTTCATCGTCTGTATCGATCTTGGAAGTTCCAACGGCCTACTTCATGCGTGTTTTCGGATGGTCGCGTTTTGCAACAAGTACCGTTATGGGATCGATTATGTTTGTAATGGGAATTGCCGTATCCCTCGGTTTTGGCATTTGGTCAGGAGTCACTCCGATTGGAGAGAGAAATATCCTTGATTCTATGGATTACATTGCCTCTAATATCCTCCTACCGCTTGGTGGATTATCTATGGCATTATTAGTAGGGTGGTATTTCAAGAAATCAGAAGCACTCGAAGCAACCGATTTAACGTCCTCACCAATTGGCAGTGCCTGGTTTTCCATTGTAAAATGGGTCGCACCGATATTGATTATCATGATTTTCTTAAACAAAATTGGGATCATTTAAATAAAGAAGCTCCTGGTTCTCTCAAAAGAGCCAGGAGTTTTTTTATGAGCAAAATATGAACGATGGGATGAACATAAGACAGAAGCAAGCTGGACGTGTTAAACTACGACAGAGACCATTTAGTAATAAAGGAGTTTGGCGAAAATGGCAATAACAAATCAAACCGTCTTAAAAAAGATGGCGAGTGAAATACAAGAAGCAATGCTTCAGCACAGTGATGAACACAAAGTACGTGAACATGTACGTTCAGTGAAGCTGTTAGCCGATTTATTGCTTGAAGAAGAAAATACGGCTCCTGAGCCAACACGTTCCGTAGAAGAGCCGACGGTAGAAGAGGTTCGTAAAATGATGGGAGCAGATAAACCGTCAAAAACGACCGAATCAAAACCAATTGATCATGATGATGCGAATGGATCATCTATTTTTGATTTTTAGGGGGATGAATCATGAAACTATTTTTTATTTTAGCCGCTTTGAATGGGTTTCTTTCCGTAGCTTTAGGAGCCTTTGGTGCTCATGGTCTGGAAGGGAAAGTATCGGAAAAAGGTCTTGAGCAATGGGGGAAAGCGGTTGATTACCAAATGTTCCATACGGTTGCGCTGTTTGTTACAGGTCTTTTAATGAGTAAAGTACAGACCGGATTAATGACAGGCGCAGGCTGGTTTTTTATTATTGGTATCCTTTTATTTTCTGGGAGCCTATATATTTATGCTCCTACAGGAATCAAGACTTTTGCGATGATTACGCCTGTTGGTGGATTAGCTTTTTTAATTGGCTGGGTCTTGCTTGGTTATGCCATCATCAAGTTTATTTAAAAATAGAGAATGGTCGTAAATAATACAATAATCAAGGCGCGCAGCAGTTGGATAATACTATTTACCATCTGCTGCTTATTTAATTCTATCAAGGCTTCAAATAAGAAGCTGATGGCAAGTACATAAAACATTAGGAGGATGATCCATTGGTGTTCCAGTTGAAATAAGCCGAATATGGCAAGTAAAACAGCTAAAAGAAGGGTCCCCAACTGGGCTTTGACGTAGTTCTCATTAGGATGTTTCATCGGTTCACCCTTTTCTTATCATAGTGAAAAACTCGCTAATTTAAATAGCGAGTTTTTATTCATTATCTTGGTGGATATTGAGCCATTCCAGGGCTAACACCATTGAATGGATAACTATAGTTGATTTCTTCATCGAAAGTAATGTAATCAAGATAAATCATTAACAGCAAGTATCTCTTGCCTGTCTGCGGGTCGCTAAGTATGATGTGATCGCGACCAGCAGCTTCAATAATCCCCTTAAAGACTTTGGCATTCCACTGGTCATTGTTCTCAAAAGTCATATAAACGGTCGCTTCTTTTCCAGCATTCAGTCTTAAAATATTTTCAATGTATGACTCTTCAGTAGGGAGCATGCCCGGTGGATTGATGCCTCCGCTGGGCTGGCCCGAAGGCATCTGCGGAACTTGCATACCTCCTACTTGGGGAGTCATGCCCTGCATCTGGGGACCGCCAGGGTAGAATTGCATATAAGGATTACTCGGATAATAAGGTGGGCTTTGTCCGGCCATCGGCTGCCCCTGCCCTCCCATGGATGGTTTCTTCTGTTGTGCCAACTGAATCACTCCTTAATAATTTAATACACATTAGGACAATCAGATCGCGTCGGAGAATAGAAGCAGTGCGATTTGAATCTTCCGGTATTCCACTGGCCAAACCACTGAGCGGGACATTCTCCTGAAGGCATGAAAAACCATAGAGAGTTCGTTGCAGGGTGGTAACGTTTTCCATTAATTACATTCCTTGCAAGCCTTTTATCCTTCTCGCGAGCGCGTTGGTAAAAATAACCCTTTTGTGTAGCTTCGAAACCGCCAGGGCTTTGAAACACCATATCTCTGATTGAATTAATGTCTGTGAAATCAATACAATCACCGCGTACCCGGTTCACCCCGGTATTACCAACCATCAACATCCCGAGCTTCCCATCCCCTTCAGCTTCTGCTCTCATTAGTCTTGCCAGCAAGCTTACATCTGCTTCTTTGTAGGGAATAACAGCCACGCTGTCACCTCACTTTACTACCGGCATGAAAGGTTGTTCTTTAACACTATATGTAAGGCGACCACAGGGATATGAATAAAAATATCAGGTAGTCCCTTCGTTCCGAACCACGGACGTCGTGAAGAAGATAACAGGAGGGAGGTGGGCGTCAACGTTCGTATTTGGACGCATTTTAGGAAATTGGTTAATAAGAAGGCCATTTGTATAACCATCTGGAAATTCAAACTCAGATAATCATTACGGATAAAATACAAATGAAGAAATTTTTATAAAGGGGAAATGGTTTTGTAGATTTCATCAATCCTTAAGCCTTTATAATTAAACTATCCAATGAACGGTTCAATTAATGAATCAGGAAGGAAGAAGCAAAAAAAAGACTCTACATCTGTAGAGCCCTTCTCAGGAAAAGATTGTTTTTTATACGTGTAAAAATTGTTCAATAGCGTCAGGTTTAAGAATGTTTCCGATATAGAAAGAACCAAAGTCACCATAACGGGAAGTGACTTCATCAAAACGCATTTCATAAACAAGCTTCTTAAACTGAAGTACGTCATGAGCGAATAGTGTTACGCCCCATTCCCAGTCATCAAAGCCGATGGATCCAGTGATGATTTGACGGATTTTCCCGGCGTATTGGCGTCCAGTCATTCCGTGTGCATACATCAGCTTCGCGCGTTCATCTTTTTCAAGTACATACCAGTTGTCATTTCCCTGGCGACGCTTGTCCATCGGGTAGAAGCAAATGTGGTTCCACTTTGGAAGCGTCGGTTTTAATCGAGCTTGGATTTCTGGATCGTCTTCGTTCGTATTGCCCATGTAGTTGGACAATTCAACGACCGACACATAAGAGTAGGACGGCGTTGTGAATTCAGCGAGTTTCGTCTTATTGAATGCCGTTTCGATTTCGTTTAGCTCTTCCATCGTTGGGCGCAGGATCATCATCATGAAATCTGCTTTTTGGCCAACAATCGTATATAAAGCATGGCTGCCTTCTTTAGCTTTCTCCGTGCTTTCCCATTTTTCGATTAGCTGGTGGAATTCATGAATGGCTTCTTCACGCTCTTCAGGGCTTGCATATTTCCAAGCTGTCCAATCCATAGAACGGAAGTCATGCAGGCAATACCAACCATCCATTGTAACTACTGATTCTGGCATGGTGATCGCTCCTTTGTATAGTAAGTGTTGTATTAGAAAACTTCCTTTTTCAATATAACACAGTTACCCTGCGTCCTTCATGAATTGGCAATGAAGTTCAATAAACTGTCCTTATTTACATGGAATTTTACATGATTTTCATATAAATAGGGTAAAGTGAAAAATGAAATCGCTTCATCATAAAAATTCTGAACGAACTACTTTCATTTATACACAAAAGGTCTTATCATGTAGAACAGAAATGAAAAATGGAGGGTTAATCATGAGTAACCTATTTGAAACTCTTAAAGCTAAAATTGATGGGAAAGGCAAGAAAGTCGTATTCCCTGAAGGTTTAGATGAACGTATCTTGACCGCTGTCAGTCAACTAGGTGCAGAAGGTATGATCACACCTGTACTAGTCGGAAATAAAGAAAAAGTAGAACAGAAAGCATCTGAAATCGGAGTAGATATTTCTGCTTCTGAAATTCTTGACCCTGCAAATTACGAAGAGTATGACGAAATGGTCGCAACTTTCGTTGAACGCCGTAAAGGAAAAGCGACAGAAGAGAAAGCTCGAGAAATTCTTCAAGATGAAAACTACTTTGGTACAATGCTCGTATACATGGATAAAGCTGATGGTCTTGTCAGCGGTGCAGCTCATTCAACGGCAGACACTGTCCGTCCCGCACTTCAAATTATCAAAACGAAACCAGGCATCAAGAAAACATCTGGTGTATTTATCATGGTTCGTGATGAAGAGAAGTATGTTTTTGCGGATTGTGCGATTAACATCAATCCTGACAGTCAAGATCTGGCCGAAATCGCTCTTGCAAGTGCTGAAACTGCGCAGCTATTCGATATTGATCCGAAAGTGGCTATGTTAAGCTTCTCAACACGAGGATCTGCGAAGTCTCCAGAGACAGAAAAAGTTAATGAAGCTCTTAAGCTTGCAAAAGAGCAGAATTCTGAACTTCTCATTGATGGAGAGTTCCAATTTGATGCAGCATTCGTTCCTTCAGTTGCTGAAAAGAAGGCTCCAGATTCTCCATTAAAAGGCGAGGCGAATACGTTTATATTCCCAAGTCTTGAAGCTGGTAACATTGGTTACAAGATCGCGCAGCGCCTGGGTAATTTTGATGCGGTCGGTCCGATTCTTCAAGGTCTAAATCAGCCGGTAAACGATCTTTCCCGCGGCTGTAACGCTGATGACGTGTACAAGCTTGCACTTATTACAGCAGCTCAATCTGTTTAATATAGAATATGGCCACCTGATGAGGTGGCCATTTTTTGCTTTTTTACCACATGAACGAATAGCTTATTCAACATACTAGCAGGATAGTGAAAGACTCGATTTCGAGGTACTGTGAGGTTTCCATTGCCCTAAGTGGAATTTGGAGGTCCGAGAAATCACTCGCTTTCCGTGGGCATGTGCTGAACCTCCTCGAGCTAAAGCTCTCCGGGGTCTCCTATCATGTTCATCCCACAGGAGTCTCGCGATTTCTCGGACCTCCTTACGGGTGTTGGGAGAAACGGAAACGTTATTGGTACCGAAAATCTTTCTGTAATTTAGGAAATCAGTGCTTACTCCTGTTAAATGGGGCCGTTTATTACACTATAGATGGGTTGGATGGAAAATGGCGAGACTCCCGCGGGAGAAGGAGCTAGGCGAGACCCCACAGAGAGCGTAGCGAACGAGGAGACTTGCCAGTTCCCCCGCAGGAAAGCGAGCCATTTGCCAGCCCATCCCTACTCCTAATATGGTAACGGCCCCACTAAGTCTCGAAACTAAGTCTTCAGGATAAGGAAGCTTTTACGGGATATGAAAGGGAAAAAGCGCTCGAGACCATTATTTCAAACGGTCGAGCGCTTTTTCATTCCGCTGAATCATTTGTTCAAATCGCTTGTTGAACCATTCAATCTCCTGACCTTCAAGCGGGTTTGTCACTACCTTTCCAGACAAGTCATAAATCTTTTTCAATATACGGTCACGTACATCACTCACGGTTAAATCTGTACCGAGAAGCTCGTTCATTGAAGCCATCACAGTTGGGTCAATATCAGGATACTGGAAGCGTGTCTCTTCGTTTCTTCTTCCAATTTCATAAAAATGTTTTAAAAGATAGGCTCGCTGTGCACCACTACCACTTACGTCTAGATAAATTTGAACAGCAGAGCCATTCTTCACGCGACGCTGTGAAATACCAGCGAATTTCTGACCTCTGATACTTAAGTCATAAGTACCCGGACAATAGGAGCGTGTAATTTCATACGCTTCAATTTCGGTTGTTAAATCAGAGAAAAGCATGCGTACAAATGAGACCATCGCTTCGTATCCTTCATGGATGTTTACTTCCTTAGAATCTGGGAAAATAAGGGACAAGTTCAGTACACCATCATCAAGTACGACGCCAAGCCCTCCTGAATTTCTTACAATGACTTGGTATCCTTCCGAGTCGAGGAAGTCAATGGCTTCTGATATATAAGGAAGTCGCGCATCGGGGATGCCGAGGACGACGGTGTCATGATGCACCCACAATCTGGCGGTTGTCGGACTCATCCCTTCACCTACAGACATGGATAGGGCATCGTCCATCGCGAACGATTGAAGAGCGGAAAAGTCAGGTCCTAGACTGCTTTGATCTATGAAACGATAAGCTTGAGGATGTAATAAGGCATGTATAGTTTCCATAAATAGTTCTCCTTTTCGTACAATCACCAACCTCCATTATATCAAAAGAAAAGTCTTGCATGAATCGTTTCTCGTATGTAAAATCTTCAAAGGGTTCGATACGGACAGTTTTACTTTTTAAAAAAACAAAGCATCTTGGGAGCGTCAGGACAGAAGTAAAATTCTGTTTTTGTCATTTTTTGTCTGTCAAGATGTTTTTTTGTCGTTATGAAAGGTATATAATAGATAAAAATGTCGTGAAGAAAGGACAAGCAGATGGCCTATCGTGATGAAAAACTAAGTGAAGAGAAGGTATTCAAAGATCCCGTTCATCGCTATGTCCACGTAAGGGACCGCGTGATATGGGACTTAATTGGTACGGCTGAATTTCAGCGGCTGAGACGGGTCAAACAGCTGGGAACTTCTTATTTGACCTTTCATGGGGCGGAACACAGTCGATTTAACCATTCCCTCGGAGTTTACGAGATCGTACGACGGATAATTGAGAATTTCAAGGACCGCGACAACTGGGATCCTGAGGAGCGGCTGTTATGTTTATGTGCGGCTTTGCTGCATGATTTAGGACATGGACCTTTTTCCCATTCTTTTGAAAAAGTCTTCAAGCTGGATCATGAAGATTTTACCCAGGCAATATTGCTCGGAGATACTGAGGTCAATGCTGTCTTGAAGAAAGTGGCGCCAGACTTTGCAAAGGATGTAGCGGATGTCATAAATAAAACGTATAAAAACAAGCTTGTCGTAAGCCTGATTTCCAGCCAAATTGATGCAGACCGCATGGATTATTTGCAGAGGGATGCTTATTTTACTGGAGTCAGTTACGGACATTTTGACATGGAGCGAATTCTTCGCGTGATGCGTCCTATGGAAGATCAGGTCGTGGTCAAAGAGAGCGGTATGCATGCAGTTGAAGATTATATTATGAGCCGTTACCAAATGTACTGGCAAGTGTATTTCCATCCAGTGACGCGGAGTGCAGAAGTCATCCTGTCTAAAATCCTTCACAGAGCGAAGGTGCTGTATGAAGAAGGGTACACGTTCAAGCTGAAGCCTATTCATTTTCTTTCTTTTTTTGAAGGGAAGCCGACCTTGAAAGAGTACTTGGCATTGGATGAAGCAGTAGCGCTTTATTATTTTCAAATGTGGATGGAAGAAGAAGATGCCATTTTAAGTGATTTATGTGATCGCTTCGTTAACAGGCGTCTGTTCAAATACATTGAATTCAACCCTAACTCTCAAATGAATGAGTGGATGGAATTATACAAATTATTTGGGAAAGCAGGACTTGATCCGGATTATTACCTGGTGGTCGATTCGAGTTCTGATTTGCCTTATGACTTTTATCGACCAGGTGAAGAAGGGGAACGCTTACCGATCCACTTGCTTCAGCCGAATCAGGAATTGAAAGAACTTTCCCGTTTGTCTGAGATCGTTGAATCTATTTCTGGAAAAAAGCGAACAGACCATAAGTTATACATTCCTCTTGATCGTCTTGAGGAAATGTCGAAACGAAGTAAAACGAAGAAGCGGATTATGGAAATATTGTATGGATAAGGAGTGAGCCTCCATGTTAGAGAATCATGCGAAGCTGATGCAATTTTTCTCAAGCACGGATGAAATTGTCGGCCGTAAAAAGCTGCAAAAAATGATATACATACTGAAGAAGTGTGATATTCCATTTGAAGAACGTTATCAATTTCATTTTTATGGACCGTATTCAGAAGAGCTGACCCTCAGAGTAGAGGAAATGTGCAATTTAGGTTTTATAAGTGAGACAAGGGAAGAGAAGAAGAATTATTATCAATACCGGTATCAGCTGACAGACAGCGGCCGGGCTTTCTTAGAGCATTACACAATGGATTTGCCTCCTTTAAATGACCACATCACTGAAATGAACGCGAAAAGCTCACGTTTCTTAGAATTGGTTTCAACAATGCTATTTTTTGAGGATTTACCAAAAGACGAAATCGCCGAAAAAGTCCTAACGGTAAAAAGTACCCAGAATTATTCGGATGACGACATCCAACAAGGATGGAAATTTATTGAAAAGTTGCGTGGGATTCATTAAACTCAAAGGTAGTAAGAAGGTATACTGAACATCAGTATACCTTTTTTATGCATCGCCTTGTCTGATAATTAAAAAAATTAGAGAGCTGTACCAAAATAAAGAATAAGGGCAGCTAGGAGCAGAGCAGAGTGGAAGTTGAGTGAGGGAAGGTAGGACGGGGGTCAAAATGAAACTATTAAAATTTGCAGGTTATTATCTGCTCGGTTTGATTGGGATTCTAGTAATTAGTACTGCTCCGGCTTTGTTTCGTGAACGATCGTATTTCAATGTTTCGGCTTTTGTAAGTGAGTTTCAGACGCTTCTGAATCAAATCATACAACCATCGGAGTGGGTCTATCTATTCAAGGGAAGTCCTGAACCGTTACTCCCTTATTTATGGGAGCCATATCAATACTCCATGACCATATTTTTTGTAGGAATTATTCTAGGATTTGTGCTTGCTTTTGTACTGGCAATAGGCACAGCATTCTTACCGAAGTGGGCAAGAGTGATTGTAGGACGGGTTTTAAATGTTCTGGAAGCTGTCCCTGACTTGCTGCTGGCTTTTTGTTTACAGTTATTCATTGTCTGGTTATATAAACAGACGAATGTCCTCTTTTTTCAATTTGCTTCAATTGGACAGGAAAAAGTCTATGTCCTGCCTATTATTGCAATCGCCGTTCTCCCTATGGTCACGATGTACAAGATTATTCTTATGCTGATAGATGAAGAAATGACAACGTCTTATGTGCAAATGGCTAAGAGTAAAGGAATGGAAAAATTCTTTATTCTGAATGTCCATGTCCTCAGAAATATTGTGAAAAGTGTTTTCTATCATTCTAAGGTGATTCTTTGGGGATCGTTGTCAAGCCTATTGATTATTGAATACATATTTAATATGAATGGAATTACGACAGCTTTCCAGCAAGATCCAAGGCCAATCGTCACTTCCGTCATTCTCTTTATGCTGTTTACTCCATTCTTTCTCCTATATCAGGGGACAGAGTCTTTCATTTTCAAAGATAATAAAGTAGCAGAAGAGACGCAGATGAAGATGAATAGTTTTATTGGATCATCTGCGGCAAAGCCCGGTGGGAAGTGGGGCAAGCATATTCTTTCTGAATTAGGTGCCCACTTTAAAAATGTGAAATTTTCAGCTGGGTTTTTAGTGATTTTTGGTATGTTAGCTGTCAGCGTGATTTACACGCTTACGGCAGATCCACTTGTCGATAAGTTTTTTCATATCAAGAACGAAGAAGGGCGGCTCGTCAGCGCTGCGCCACACTCTCCTGAATACGTCTTTCTTGGTACAGATGAGTTAGGATACAGTATATTTGATCAATTGATAGTAGGTGCTAAATACACCATCCTCTTTGCCTTGGCTATTGCTTTTTTAAGAATGATTATTGGATTTGTGCTTGCCATTCCGTTTGCTTTCTTCTTACCTGAAAAAATACAAAGAGGTGTCGAGAAATTCGTGGACGGGATGCACTATTTGCCGATGACGATCATCGCTTTGTTACTTTTATCTCCGGTGTTAACGATGCCTCCTGGCGGTTTCACAACAACTGAAACAGAAAGAGTTCTTTTTCAAGGAGTGATTTTAACACTGCTTGCGGTCCCACTGATTATTACTCTATTTGGAAATGAGATGAAGCTGATTATGCAGGAAGAGTATGTAGTCAGCACTAAAGTATTGGGCGGCAGTTCTTTACATTTACTGTGGAAGCATTTGCTGCCTCATTTAAGTTCGAGAATGGGTGTTGTTTTCGGACAGCAATTTATTCAGACCTTACTTATTTTCATTCATCTTGGTGTGTTTAATATATTCTTCGGAGGGACTAAAGTGAGTTACGACCCGATGATGCCTGATCCTCCACAATCGACGACTTATGAATGGTCAGGTCTTATCGGCTCGTCGAAAGATTCACTCATGACAGGGCGCTGGTGGTTTATCATCCCTGCGCTTGTCTGTTTTATGATCTTGATTCTGGCTATGCAGCTAGTTATTCAGGGGATCAAAGAAGTTCAGCATAAGCGTGTAGGGGTACCTATTGAAGGGTTTAATTGGTGGAAGCGATTGTTTACGAAAAAAGAGAAAGAGAGGTACACTCCAAGCAATCCATCTAAAGAAGCTTTCGTCTTTATGAATAGTGATCATATTAAACAAAAGAGTTAGCGGTGTTCCATCTATTCAGAAAGAAGGCAAGGAGGGTAAACATTTTTGTAAATCGAGGAGTAACCCAATCAATAAAATGCCCGGCGCTGAACATCAGCTCCGGGCATTTTACGCCTATTTTGTAGAGTCATAATTCTTTTGTTTTTTGTAGATCCTATTTAAATAGGCAACCGCACTTCCCCTTAAGTACGTAGATAGATCTTTCATTATCTATATTTCGAGATAAATGAGGGATTTCCTTCTTTTTATAAAGAATTGGTGGAAACCAGCCGTATCGCTAAAAAAGCTTGGATAGAATATGTTAAAATGAGACAAAACCGCCAGGCAAGAGGAGGATTCTCTGACAATGAAGGAATTTGACCAGTTTAAAAATAAACAGGACCAAAATGATAAAAAGAAAAATCAATTTACGATCATCAAGGATGATTCGACCGATGGACATGGAGGCTATGGTGTAGGTTCGATCAGCCTCGAGAATATGACGCCTGTTATCGTCGATCCGAATGAAGGTGAAGCGTTTGTAGATATGGGAGCTCTTCATGCACGCAGTAAAGTGGAGAAAAGGATTAAATTCATCCCTAATCGAGAAGAAGTAGCTAATGGTTTGCTTTATTGGATTGCATGGGTAACGGTCGATTATCAAGAAGGAAAGCCTTCCTACTACGGTGTTGCCGGCAGCGAAATCCGTGTAGACCGTTCAATTAAACGCGGATACAAACTGATGCCTGAACATGTCAATCATATGGATAAATCTTTGAAGGGCCGCTTCGTTGTCGATCATATGGATGAAAAATCGAAAAAGATCCTGGGAGAGTACTTGCGTGATTTCAAACCAGATCTTTGGAAGAATACAAACCAAGAATTAAAAGATGCGCTAGGTGTTGAATAGTTTTCTACAGGCACTTCCTTACAGGGAGTGCTTTTTTATGGGTGATTCATGGAATTGGAAGATATTCACCGGAAAATTCCAGTTTACTCTGAGCCCTTTTATGGTAAAATAAGAACAAATGTTCGCGTTGGAAGGTGGAGCTACTATGGATAGTCGCAATAGGGATCGGGGAACGATCAAATGGACCTCGTTGATGTTGCCTGAACATGTAGAAATGGTCAAAAAGCTATGGAAGGAGGATGAACGGGTAGAAAAAGGAATCATCGATGAGCAAAAAGCAGTCGAAATCGACTTTCTGATGCAGCGGGCGTTAAATGATGATTTGACGGTGAAGGTGCGAGTTTATAATGGGTTTGATTACGACAACATTCTGCTGAAGATGAAATTCATCAATAAGCTCGATCGCAAAGTAACCGGCGTGAATTGGAAGACGAAAGAGACAGTCCACATAGCCTTAGACGACATTGCAGATCTCTCGATTGTATAGCCTTTTGAAATTTGTTCACAAAATGTTCAAGAAAAATGTTGCTAAAACATGGATGTAATCTTGACGAACGAGCGACGGGAATAATATATTAAGTAACACATGGGTTTACATGTATTACTAGGACAAAGAAAGCGACCGGCAGGAACCGGTCGTTTTCTTTGTCTTTTTTTAGTTATAAAGTGGAGCTGTCTTGTTAAGTAGAGAGCTCTGTTCCCTAGCCACTATTCTAAAAGAACCAGTCGACGACGTCTTTAAACCATGGGTCATTTCGGAATTCATTTTCAATTTCTTCTTTATCTTTATCTTCATTGCCTCCGCAAACTTCTTTAGGAATATCTTTTTTATCCATATAGACGAGCCGCTCTTTAGGACAATTCGGACCAGAACGATTGCCTGTTTCCGGATCGATATATACGCCTTTAACGTTCGGCGTCGGGATGAAGGCCGCTGTCGGCAACGTTTCGTGTATAGATTCCATCGTCCCAGCCCAAATGGATTTTGCGTACCTTTTCTCATTGAAAGTTTCAAGCTTCCTTCCGCCTTCATCGTGACCGATCCATACGGCGGATACGAATTGAGGGCTGAAGCCGATCATCCAGCTATCATAATCGGTCGTCCCCGATTTTCCGCCATACATCCGAGTGAGCTTGCCTTTGATTGGCGACCCTGTCACGGAGGCATAGTCCCCATCAAGTGAAGAATCAAACATCCCCGTCATCATGTGGGTGATCGTGAAAGCCCTGTCCGGGTCGATCTTGTCTTCCTCATTATAAGTGGGCTGGTATTCATAAAGGACATTTCCATGTCTGTCGGTAATTTTCTCAATCGTATGGCTTTCTAAAGATTCCGAGCCTTTCAACATCTTCCCGTATGCGCTTACCATATCATAAAGGGAAATGGATGTAGCACCCAGAGCCAGGGAAGGGACGGGTTTCGCGTTATTGTGAATGCCAAATGTCTTCAATGTGCGGACCAATTTTTCAGTACCTATATCGACGTGTGTAGATACGGCATAAATATTATCTGAAACGGCTAGTGCTTGAGCCATGGTAATTGGCTTGTCTGCATATTGATCGTTAAAGTTCGTAGGGGAGTACACTTTTCCGTTTTCTCCTACTTCAAAGTCAGTGGGTTTACTCTCAATCATAGTGACCGGAGAGTATCCTTCTTTTAATGCAGCGTAGTAAAGAAAAGGTTTAATGGTGGAACCTACTTGTCTTTTTGCTTGGGTGGCTCTGTTATAAGGACTCTCCTTATAATCACGCCCACCCACAAGAGCTGTGATCGACCCGTTGTGGCTGTTCATCACAGCTGCTGCCAACTGGACATCTTCTTCTTTTGGCATTTGCGACGCCACTTGTTCTTCTAAAATCTCCTGGTGGTCTTCATTCAGGGTTGTGTGAATATGGTAGCCGCCTGTCATCACTTGCTCCGATTCGATATCCAATAAATTCGCTGCTTCTGCGACGACTTGATCTTGAAAATATGGGGCAACTTCTTTTTCAGACGTTTCCTTATGATCGGAATAAACGAGACTCGCTTCTACCGCTTCTGTTTTTTCTGCCGAAGTGATAAATCCGTTCCGCTCCATTTCCGCTAATATCTGCTTTTGTCTGGATTCGGCGTTTTCTTCATTCGCCAAAGGTGAATAGTAACTAGGACCCTTAGGAATGCCAGCCAACATCGCAGCTTCTGTCAGTGTCAGTTCTTCTGCATGCTTATTAAAATAATAGCGGCTTGCTGACTCAATTCCATAAGCCCCGTGACCATAATAGATTGTGTTCAAATAGCCTTCGAGAATTTCTTCTTTGTTGTAAAAGATTTCTAATCGAAGCGCGTATAAAGCTTCCTGGATTTTTCGTTTCCATGTCTTATCATGGGACAAATACAGATTCCGGGCATATTGCTGCGTAATTGTACTAGCCCCTTCGGCCATCCGCATTTGTTTAAGGTCGGTAAGCGCTGCACCAGCGATTCGCTTTAAGTCGAAGCCGAAATGGTTATAAAAACGACGATCCTCAATCGCGATCGTTGCTTCTTTGATGGTTTCCGGCATATCCTCAATGTTAATCCAGTACCTCTCTTGAGCACCGTGATCTTCACCAATGACTTCACCTTTTGAACTATAATAGAGCGTATTTTGCTCCGTCATAAGCGATGGCGGACCTTGAGTAATCGCAAAAATCAACAATCCTAAGGCGCCAATAAGTGCGATGACTGTTCCAATAAACGCAATCTTAATAGAACGCTTCAGCCATTTGTATGTGAATCGAATAAATAATATCATTCTCTTATACTCCCAACTGTTAAGAAAGAATAAAGACTGCTATTATTATGTGAGAATACGTAGTAAAATAAACGTCTTGTTACTTTTTCCAAACGCAATGTAAAAAGGAGATACAAAATATGGGTACATGGTTTACAGAAAAACAAACGGAAAATTTCGGGATTACAGCGAAAATAAATCGCTCTTTGCATAAAGAGAAAACAGATTTTCAAGACTTGGAGATGCTGGAAACAGAAGAATGGGGCAACATGCTCGTCCTTGATGACATGGTCATGACGACAGAGAAGGATGAATTTGTCTATCATGAAATGGTTGCTCACGTACCTTTGTTTACACACCCAAGCCCTAAACAAGTTCTTGTCGTTGGAGGCGGGGATGGGGGCGTCATTCGCGAAGTATTGAAGCACCCAAGTGTAGAAAAAGCGACGCTTGTAGAAATCGATGGTAAGGTCATTGAATATTCCAAGCACTATTTGCCGAGTATCGCTGGTGCGCTTGAAGATAAGCGAGTAGAAGTAAAAGTTGATGACGGCTTCATGCACATTGCAAAAAGTGAACGTGAATATGATGTCATCATGGTAGATTCTACGGAACCGGTTGGCCCTGCTGTAAATCTCTTCTCTAAAGGGTTTTATGAAGGAATTGCCAAAGCATTGAAGGAAGATGGCATCTTTGTTGCTCAAACCGATAACCCATGGTTTAAAGCCGATTTGATCAAACAAGTGTACGGTGATGTAAAAGAAACGTTTCCGATCACAAAAGTGTACACAGCGAACATACCGACGTATCCAAGCGGTCTTTGGACTTTTACGATGGGAAGTAAAATCTATGATCCGCTTCAAGTATCAGATGAGCGCTTCTTTGATATTGAAACGAAATATTATACAAAAGAGCTTCATAAAGCATGCTTTGCTTTGCCGAAGTTCGTGAAAGATTTGACGGAGGAGTGAGTCAGATGATTTTTGATGAATCCTACTCCGGAAAAGTTTTTATCATGAGTCGTGCCACAGAGGAAGAGGCTGACTGTGTGATCTACGGGATGCCCATGGACTGGACCGTGAGCTTCCGTCCCGGGTCGCGCTTTGGTCCAAACCGAATCCGTGAAGCGTCCATCGGGCTTGAGGAATATAGCCCTTACCTGGATCGCCATCTTGAAGAAGTGCGTTACCACGATGCAGGAGATATGATGCTGCCATTCGGCAACCCGGAGCGCAGCATTGATATAATTGAAGGCTATCTCGATGAGCTTTTGGAAAAAGGAAAGTTTCCTCTTGGTTTAGGTGGAGAGCATCTTGTTACATGGCCGGTTTTGAAGGCGATGTACCGGAAATATCCTGACATGGCGGTTATCCATATTGATGCTCATGCAGACCTGCGTGAAGAATACGAAGGCGAACCGCTATCGCATTCCACGCCGATCCGAAAGACGTGCGAATTGATCGGGCCTGGAAATGTGTACTCGTTCGGTATTCGCTCAGGGATGCGTGAAGAGTTTCAGTATGCCAAAGATAGCGGTATGTTTATGGCAAAGTATGAGGTGTTAGAACCCCTGAAAAAAGTTCTTCCACAGCTTGCTGGACGTCCGGTATATGTTACGATTGACATCGATGTTCTCGATCCGGCTTTCGCTCCGGGGACAGGCACAGCGGAAGCAGGAGGGATCACTTCAAAAGAACTGCTTGCAGCCATACATGAACTGGCTCAAAGTGAAGTGAACGTCATTGGAGCAGATCTCGTTGAAGTCGCCCCTGTTTATGATCCCACTGAGAAAACTCCGATTGCAGCAAGTAAGTTTGTACGCGAAATGCTTTTAGGGTTCGTGAAATAAGTGATAGGATAAAAGAAGACTTTTTAAGCCACTATGACTGGTGATCATGGTGGCTTTTCTATATGATGGGTTTCCTCAAAAACGATGAATGGAAGTGGCCCGTTATTAAACAAAAGGTAGGGGGAAACCGGCTTGCTTCCCAAGGGGGAGTAACGGATCTAAATATGACCTTTACCTAACAATAATAAATAACTTCTTTAGTAGGAAAAAACCTACCATCAAGAAAATTTTAATTTTATTAAAGACAGAGAGGAGTGAGAGATTTGGATAAGAAAGTTATTGGAATAATAGTAGCCTATACACTTATTATGACTAGTTTATTAGTGGCTACCTTTGGGGCAGACTGGAATCCATCAGGGTATGACTATTCAATCGATGGACAATCGTTGACAATTGAAGAAGGACTCTTCTCCAAGGAGACGGAAACGGTTGATGTTTCAGATAAACAGATGGAAGCTGTACTCTTTTATTTAGAGGTGTCAAAAGAACGATCCCTATGGTACACGGACGTCACCGTCATAGGATTAGTTCTTCCGTTTTTATTACTAGGATTCATACCAGAGCGGCGACCTTTCCAAAAGTTTATCCCCAAGCAGTGGTATATCATCATGGTGGCTGCGATTACTTTGCTTTATGCGGCGTATAGTGTTACTGGGCACCTTGAACATCTAGGACAAATTGAAGAGTATGTAAGTCAACTTCTGGAATAAGTACGATGTAGCGTAGAAATCAACCAAATAAACGGTAGAATTGCTCAAGTTATTGGTTGAATCAATCACCTATACCTGGTAATCGCTTAATCTGGTCTAAGAATCAATCAGACATGTCAATAAATCGTTCAAACATCATTGGCGGCGAAGCACTTGCGTTTTTCTTTATGAATTCTTATAATATACAAGTTATAGTGTACGAAATTCGGTTTGAAAAAGGGGCGGAATAAAAGATGCCTAGTAACGCAATAGATGTCCAGGTTCAGCTCATGACGGAAATTAGAGATGATGACCGCAGAGAGACGATGGAAGTAAGTGAACCTGGCCAGTTCTTTACTCGCGGTGAAACCCAGGTGCTTACATTTACGGAACATCCCGATGAAGGAGAGCCGATTAAGACGATGATTACGGTCAAGCCGAATCATGTAAGCATTAAGCGGAGCGGTGGAGTAGAGATGCGCCAAGTGTTTCAAGAAGAGGTAGAAACAGAGAATTTGTATCACCATACGTATGGTGATTTTCATATGAAAACTTATACAGATAAGCTGGAGTTTCGTTCGTTGGAGGAGGCTTCAGAGGGTCGTTTGTTTCTTAGCTATCAAATGACACTAAACCACGAAGTGACTCAAGCCCATCGCTTGACGCTGACGTTTGAGGAGGAGAGCGAATCATGAATATCGTTGAACAAATGGAGCAGAAGTTGAAAGATGAAATCGTTCGTGCCGTCCTTGCAGCTGAGCTTGCCAGCGAAGAGGAGATGCCAGAGGTCGTTTTGGAGCAGCCGAAGGATAAAGCGCACGGAGATTATGCCACAAATATGGCTATGCAACTTGCTCGTGTTGCAAAGAAAAATCCTCGAGCTATTGCGACAGACCTTGTGGAGCAGTTCGATCCTTCCAAAGCCTCTATTGAGAAAATAGAAATTGCTGGACCTGGCTTCATCAATTTCTATATGAACAACCAGTACTTAACTGAAATTGTTCCAACAATTCTTAAGGATGGGGATGGTTACGGACGTACAGACAGCGGCCAAGGTCATAAAATCCAAGTCGAGTTCGTTTCAGCTAACCCGACAGGGACGCTTCACTTAGGTCATGCCCGAGGAGCTGCCGTTGGTGACTCGCTTTGCAACGTTTTAGATGCGGCGGGCTACGATGTTTCTCGTGAGTATTACATTAATGATGCAGGAAACCAGATGGCTAACCTGGCACTTTCCGTTCAGGCTCGCTACATGCAAGCGTTAGGAAAAGAGTGGGACATGCCTGAAGACGGTTACCACGGCAAGGATATTATTGAACTTGGCAAGAAGCTTGCTGAGGAAGACGGTGAGAAGTGGGTAGACGTTGAAGAAACAGAGCGTCTGCAATTTTTCCGTGAGTATGGCCTCAAATATGAATTGAATAAAATTCAAACAGATCTTGAGGAGTTCCGCGTTCCATTTGATGAGTGGTTTTCTGAAACATCTCTTTATGAGGGTGGAAAAATCGATAGTGCTCTCAATGTTCTTAAAGATAAAGGGTATGTCTATGAAAAAGATGACGCGACATGGTTTGAGACGACGAAATTCGGCGATGATAAGGACCGTGTGTTAATAAAGAACGACGGCACTTATACGTACTTGACTCCAGATATCGCGTATCACAAGAACAAGCTGGACCGTGGATTTAATACACTCATCAATATTTGGGGAGCAGACCACCATGGTTATATCCCTCGTATGAAAGCAGCGATTCAAGCGCTTGGATATGAAGAAGATACCCTTGAAGTCGAAATTATTCAGATGGTCAACCTCTTTCAGGACGGCGAAAAAGTAAAAATGAGTAAACGAACCGGAAAAGCGGTTACTCTAAGAGAATTAATGGAGGAAGTCGGAATCGATGCCATGCGTTACTTCTTCTCTATGCGTTCCAGTGATTCTCATTTGGATTTTGACATGGACTTAGCTCGTTCAGAATCGAACGAAAACCCTGTATATTACGTGCAATACGCCCATGCGCGTATTTGCACCATGTTGAAGCAGGCGGAGGAAAAAGGGCTGTCTTCTGAGAAATTTGACGGCAGTCAACTTACTTCTGAGAAGGAAGAGGACCTATTGAAGCGACTAGGTGAATTCCCACAAGTCGTTGCCGATGCAGCGGAGAAACGTACACCGCACCGAGTCACTCAATACGCATTCGACCTTGCTTCCAACTTGCATAGCTTCTACAATGCAGAAAAAGTACTGGACGAAGACAACAAAGCTCGTACGTCCGCGCGTATTGCACTGATGAAAGCTGTGCGTACAACATTAAATAATGCTCTACGACTGGTTGGCGTGTCTGCACCAGATCAAATGTAATTGCATATATTATGAAAAGGGCGTCTTTGCTAACGGGGCAGGGGCGTTCTTTTTCTATGAAATAAAAGAAAAGTGTGGATGACTTCTCTGAGAGGGTAGAGAATATAGTGAGATAGCACATAAAAAGGACGTCTTTCATCATATAATCCAGACAAAGGAGAATCGATTGTAATGAAGGAAGTTTTACTAGCACTCTCAGTAGGATTGATTGTAGGAATCTTATTCGCATCATTTAAGCTGCCGATCCCCGCTCCGCCAGCCCTTGCAGGCGTCGCAGGGATCGTAGGCATTTATTTAGGTTACAAAGTCGTCGGTTGGGTCGGCCCGATGATTGCTGATTTAATTAAATAATACTTACAGTAAAGGTCGCAGGAGTGCTGCGATCTTTTCATTTATTTTTGTACTTAAGGAACGATTGTTTAACCATGTTTCATTAAAAGGCATGGCGTCATCGAAGTCTTTTAGGTATGCCTTCCGCAGTTCTTTTAGAAACTTTTCTTCGTACACAAAAGTATTCACTTCTTTATTTAGAAAAAAGCTTCTCCGGTCAAAGTTCGCTGTTCCGATATCCGCGAACTGTTTATCAATCATGAACAGCTTAGAGTGATAGAAGCCTGCATCAAAAAAGCGAATGTTAGCTCCATGTTTATAGAGTTCGTGAAGATAAGGGATAGCAGCCTCTTTAACAAAGGGATGATCAGCTTTCATCGGAACTAAAATCTTAAGAGTGACTTCTTTTTCCAATGCTCTATGGAGTGAAGCCATTAGCTTAGGTGTGGGAATGAAGTAAGGAGTGCCGATTAATATTTCCTCTTTAGCAAACTGGATCATCTGGTCAAATTCTTTTTCTAATTCCACACCATCAGTAGCAACGATTTTCAGCTTCGATTGTCCTTCCTCTTCGTTGGCAAGGGCAGGGAACCGATTCCCTGTAGCCAGATACCAGTCATCGAGGAATATTTCGTGAAAGGCTTTGACCGCAGGGCCAGTCAAACGGAGATGATAATCTCGCCAATTTCCGAATTTCGGTGTTTCACCGATGTAATTTTTTCCGATGTTGAATCCGCCTGCATACCCGATATTTCCATCTATAACGGTAATTTTTCTATGGTTCCTGCGGTTCAATTTGTAAAAGAAATATGGGAACTCAGGCACCTCTGCAAATTGGAATTCCACACCAGCGGCCTGTAGTTCTTTTCTCATTCTTTTATTGACTCGATAGCCGCCAACACGATCCAGAAGAAGTCGTACAAGGATCCCTTCCCGGGCTTTTTCTTTTAAAATTTGCAGGAAGTTTTCACTAATATAATCGTTATCAATAATATAAAAGCAAATATCGACTTGTTTTTGGGCGTTAGAAATATCCTGGAACAGCCGTTCATAAAAGGGAGGACCGTTTTGAAACAGTTCATAATTTCCGGTTGTTTTCTTGCTAGGAAGAACCCTCGGATGCCTTTGATGGTTCATTCGTCCCATTTTAAAATCTAGCAGGACAAGTAAAATAAAGATAATAAGTAAAATTATGACTACAGCAAACACCATTTCAGCACACCTCCATAGAATCTATACACCATAGTTTTCCCGAATCCGCCAATTTACTACATGAAAAAAGATGAAAATATGTTGACTGAATGCTCATTCATAATTTATAGTAAAGCTATAAGATTCAGAAAATTTTTATGTTTCTGAGCCGTAAAAGGGAGAGTCGCTTGCTGCGATGAAAATAAAGAGGGGGAGAACAAATGAATCCGTTGTTACTGGCAAACTGGATATTGTTCCTTGGTGTAACGATCTACGGGCTTTACTTGTTTGTACGAGTTGTCCGTACACGTATCGCTTACATCAAAATGGGTAAGAAATTCGAGTTTGACGGGGAAATCAAACGTCGAATGGAGAAGATCTGGATTTATGTTTTTGGTCAGAAAAAACTTCTAAAGGATAAAAAATCAGGCGCTATACACGTCATGATGTTTTATGGCTTTCTACTTGTTCAATTTGGCGCGATTGATTTCATTTGGAAAGGACTAGCTCCAGATTCTCATTTACCACTGGGACCGCTTTATCCAGGGTTCACCTTTTTCCAAGAGCTCGTCACTTTAACCATTCTAGTCGCTGTTGTCTGGGCCTTTTATCGCCGTTATATTGAAAAGCTTGTTCGATTGAAACGTGGGTTTAAAGCAGGACTTGTCCTTCTATTTATTGGTGGATTAATGATTAGTGTATTAGTCGGAAACGGTATGGGCTTAATTTGGCACGGGCATGAAGGCGCCTGGACAGAACCTATTGCGACCTTAATTGCAAGCGCTTTCTCATGGTTGCCTCCAGCAGCAGCTGCTACTGTATTTTTCATCATGTGGTGGATTCACTTATTGATTCTGTTAACATTCCTTGTGTATGTGCCGCAATCCAAGCACGCTCACTTGATTGCAGCACCCGTTAACGTTTTTCTTAGCCGTGAAGATCCTCCTGGAAAACTGAAGCCGATCGACTTTGAAATCGATGAAGAGGCGGATGAGGAAGATGTATCCTTTGGGGTTGGGAAGGTTGAGGATTTCAACCAGCTGCAGATGATCGACTTTTATGCCTGCGTAGAATGCGGACGATGTACAAATGTTTGTCCAGCTTCTGGTTCAGGAAAAATGCTATCACCAATGGATTTGATTATTAAGCTTCGTGATCATTTGACTGAGAAAGGAGCAGCCGTTACAGGCCAATCTCCGTGGGTTCCACAATATGCTTTCTCTGGTACAGAAGGGAATACGCTGGCTCAAATGGCTCGTTCCCAAGGCTCAGATGAAGCAGCTGCCACTTTAGATGCTGTTCAGAACAAGAGTCTGATTGGTGATGTTATTACAGAAGAAGAATTGTGGGCTTGTACAACATGTCGTAACTGTGAAGATGCCTGCCCTGTTATGAATGAGCACGTGGATAAAATTATCGACCTTCGCCGTTATCTTGTCCTTACTGAAGGAAAAATGGATGCGGATGGACAACGTGCCATGATGAATATCGAACGTCAAGGAAACCCTTGGGGACTATCGAAGAAAGAACGTGAGGATTGGCGTAACCTTGATGAAGATGTGCACATCCCGACTGTAAAAGAGTTGAAAAAATCAGGAGAAGACTTTGAATACTTATTCTGGGTAAGCTCAATGGGCTCCTACGATAACCGCAGTCAGAAAATCGCAATGGCTTTTGCGAAGCTTATGAACAAAGCAGGGATCAAGTTCGCTATCCTTGGTAACAAAGAGCAGAACTCAGGCGACACTGCTCGTCGAATGGGAAATGAATTCTTGTTCCAGGAGCTTGCTGAGAAAAATATGAAAGAATTTAATAAGCATGACGTGAAGAAGATCATTACGATTGATCCTCATGCCTATAACATTTTTAAAAATGAATATCCGGATTTCGGATTGGAAGCTGAAGTTTATCACCATACGGAAATGCTCTCCAAGTGGTTAAAAGAAGGACTGCTTAAACCAGAAGGTGTCGTCAAAGAAAAAATCACCTACCACGACAGCTGCTATTTAGGGCGTTATAACGAAGTTTATCAACCGCCTCGTGAAGTGCTGGAGATGATTCCGGGAGTTGAAGTCGTTGAAATGAAACGTAATCGTTCGAACGGCATGTGCTGTGGAGCAGGCGGCGGAATGATGTGGATGGAAGAAAAATCAGGAAACCGCGTCAACGTCGCAAGAACAGAGCAAGCGCTTGAAGTCGAACCAACGATGATCTCAAGCGGATGCCCGTTCTGTCTGACGATGCTGTCTGACGGTACAAAGGCAAAAGAAGTAGAAGAAGAGGTAAGCACTATGGATATAGCGGAAATCCTGGCTAAATCCATTTTTGAAAAAACCGAAGAGAAAACGGCTTAATTCTAATTTGCCGATATCTTTCGTCATTTGATGATAAAAGTGAATTTATGCTGAAATATAACCTCATTTGCCGATTTTTAAGATGAGGTAGTAAAAATTAGGTGAAACATTATGAATTTTGTGGAAAGTGTACACTATTTTAGGTACACTTTCCTTATGGGGCGAAATTGAGCGAGCGTTCAATCGTCAATTTTGAAAGCGTTATCAATAAAGGGAGGAAATCAAACATGCGTAAAACAGTAATCGTTTCAGGAGCACGTACACCTTTTGGGAAATTCGGAGGAGCTTTGGCACCGCTGACTGCTACTCAGCTTGGAGGCATTGTAATTAAAGAAGCATTGAAGCGTGCGAATTTCAATGCTGAAGAGGTAAATGAAGTCATCATGGGCACAGTTTTGCAAGGTGGGCAAGGGCAGCTTCCGTCTCGTCAGGCCTCGCGTGAAGCAGGTATCCCGTGGGATGTGAAGACAGAAACGGTCAATAAAGTGTGTGCATCTGGAATGAGAAGTGTGACAATGGCGGATCAGTTTATTCGACTTGGTGACGAAGAAGTCATTGTGGCCGGCGGAATGGAAAGCATGAGCAACGCACCTTACTTTATGCCAAAGGCACGCTGGGGTTTACGCATGGGAGATTCACCTGTGAAAGATATGATGGTTCACGATGGACTGACGTGTTCCTTTGAAAATGTACACATGGGGAATTACGGCAACCGTACAGCAGAAGAATTCGAGTTAACAAGAGAAGCTCAGGATGAATGGTCTTATCGTAGTCATCAGCGTGCCGTGAAAGCAATTGAAGAAGGTACGATGGCTGAGGAAATCGTTCGTGTAGAAGTACCTCAGCGAAAAGGGGATCCGGTGTCTGTAGACCATGACGAAGCGCCAAGAAAAAATACTACAATCGAAGCGTTATCTAAGTTACGTCCTGTTTTTGACAAGAATGGAACGATTACAGCGGGGAACGCTCCAGGGGTCAATGACGGTGCTTGCGCGATGCTGCTGATGTCAGATGAAAAAGCGAAAGAACTGGGAGCAGATACACTGGCAACGATACTGGCACACGATGAAGTAGCGGTAGAAGCGCAAGACTTCCCGCAGACACCAGGCCTTGTAATCAATAAACTTTTAGAAAAAGCAGGAAAGTCCATAGATGAAATCGACTTGTTCGAAGTTAACGAAGCATTTGCAGCCGTATCACTGGCAAGCGGTAAAATTGCCGGTCTTGATCCTGAAAAAGTAAACGTCAATGGTGGAGCAGTTGCGCTTGGTCACCCGATTGGAGCAAGCGGTGCGAGAATTTTACTTACACTGGCTTATGAACTGAAACGCCGTGGCGGTGGTCTTGGAATTGCTGCGATCTGTTCAGGTGGCGGTCAAGGCGATGCTGTTCTAATCGAAGTACCGAAACAATAGGGGAGGGACGATATATGACAATCAACCAAGTGATGGTTATTGGAGCAGGACAAATGGGAGCAGGAATTGCTCAGGTCTTTGCTCAATCTGGCCTTAATGTTAAATTGAACGATCTACAACAGGAAGCACTGGATAAAGGATTGAACGGAATCGAAAAACGACTCAATCGTGCGGTTGAAAAAGGAAAAATGTCCGAGGAAGAGAAACAGACGGCGCTTGGCCATTTATCTGGAACAACGAAGCTGGAAGATGCGTCTGACTGTGATCTTGTTATTGAAGCTGTCGTTGAAAATATGGACGTTAAAACAAAAGTGTTTAAAAACCTGGATGAAATTACACCAGACCATGCCATTCTAGCGACAAACACATCGTCCCTTCCAATTACTGAGATTGCGGCTGCAACAGACCGCCCTTCGCAAGTGATAGGCATGCATTTTATGAACCCTGTGCCTGTCATGAAGCTAGTTGAAATCATTCGTGCCATCCAGACAAGTGATGAGACGTATCAGGCAATCGAAGATATGGCGAAAAAGTTGAATAAGTCACCGGTAGAAGTTGAAGATTTCCCGGGATTTGTTTCCAATAGAATACTGATGCCGATGATTAATGAAGCGATCTACACTGTGCATGAAGGAGTTGCTTCCCCAGAGGACGTTGATACGGTTATGAAGCTTGGGATGAATCATCCAATGGGACCGCTCACTCTAGCTGATTTCATCGGACTTGATACATGCTTATACATCATGGAAGTGCTTCATGAAGGTTTCGGGGACAGCAAATACCGCCCTTGTCCGCTGCTGCGCAAATACGTCAAAGCCGGCTGGCTTGGTAAGAAGTCAGGCCGAGGATTCTACATCTACGAATAACATGTGAAGGGGAGAATGACGATGCACTTACAGTTTACGGATGAACAACAAATGATGCGGAAAATGGTGCGGGACTTTGCTGAAAAAGAGGTGGCTCCTGCTGTAGAGCGAATGGAGAAAGAAGACCGCTTCCCTAAAGAACTGCTTCCAAAGATGGGAGAGCTTGGTCTTATGGGAATTCCCATTCCTGAAAAATACGGCGGAGCAGAGATGGATTATACCTCTTACATCATCGCCATTCATGAACTTTCTAAAGTGAGTGCGACCCTTGGCGTGATCCTGTCTGTGCACACGTCTGTCGGCACGAATCCGATTTTGTATTTCGGAGCAGAGGAGCAGAAACAAAAATATATTCCGAAGCTGGCTTCAGGCGAATACTTAGGTGCTTTTGCCCTGACAGAACCAAGCGCTGGTTCTGATGCAAGCAGCTTGAAAACCCGAGCAGAAAAACGCGATGACCATTACATTCTGAACGGTTCAAAGGTGTTTATCACAAACGGCGGTGAAGCAGATACGTTCATTGTATTTGCTAGAACAAACCCTGATGTTCCAACTGGAAAAGGATTGAGTGCATTCATAGTGGAGAGAGATACGCCGGGGTTCTCGATCGGAAAAGCAGAGAAAAAGATGGGCTTGCATGGATCCAGCACGGTTTCCCTAAATTTTGATCAATGCGAAGTACCGGTTTCTCAGCTTTTAGGGAAGGAAGGAGAGGGCTATAAAATTGCTCTCTCCAACCTGAACATGGGCAGGATCGGAATCGCCGCGCAATCTCTCGGCATTGCAGAAGCAGCCCTTGAACATGCGACAGCTTACGCAAAAGAACGTGTCCAGTTCGGTCAGCCGATCGCAAAGCTTCAAGGTATCTCGTTTAAGCTTGCTGACATGGCAACAGCTGTAGAAGCTTCCAAACTGCTCGTTTACAATGCGGCGTCTATGCAGCAACAAGGCGTAAAATGCGGAAAAGAAGTATCCATGGCTAAACTGATGGCATCTAAAACAGCTGTGGACACAGCAATCGAGGCAGTCCAAATCCACGGAGGTTATGGATACACAGAAGATTATGCCGTTGAACGTTTCTTCAGAGACGCAAAGGTATGTGAAATATATGAGGGAACAAGTGAGATACAGCGAATAGTAGTTAGCAATCACTTGATTAGAGATTGAGGAGGATTTGAGGATGAATTTTACTTTAACAGAAGAACAAGAAATGCTCCGTAAAATGGTACGCGACTTTGCAAAAAATGAAGTCGAACCTACGGCGGCTGAACGTGATGAAGAAGAAAGGTTCGATCGTGAGATTTTCGATAAAATGGCTGAGCTTGGATTAACAGGGATCCCTTGGCCGGAAGAATACGGCGGAATAGGCTCAGACTTCGTAAGCTATGTAATTGCGGTAGAAGAGCTGTCTCGTGTGTGCGCATCCACAGGCGTAACGCTATCGGCTCACATTTCATTAGCCAGCTGGCCGATTTTTAAATTCGGAAATGAAGAGCAGAAGAAAACGTATCTTTCACAACTGGCTACAGGTGAAAAACTAGGAGCTTACGCTCTATCTGAGCCTGGCGCAGGAAGTGACGTTTCTTCTATGAAAACGCAGGCTAAACTGGATGGAGACCACTACGTGTTAAATGGAAACAAAGTTTGGATCACAAACGGTGGGGTCGCTGACCTTTACATTGTTTTTGCTAAAACTGATCCGGAAGCAGGCAGCCGCGGGGTGAGCGCGTTTATTATTGAAAAAGATACCCCAGGGTTCACAACGGGTAAAAAAGAAAAGAAACTGGGAATTCGTTCATCTCCTACAACGGAATTGATTTTCGAAGATTGTAAAGTTCCTAAAGAGAACTTGCTTGGAGAAGAGGGGCAGGGATTCAAAATCGCAATGATGACCCTTGATGGCGGACGAAACGGAATAGCTGCACAAGCCGTTGGTATTGCTCAAGGAGCCTTAGATGAGTCAGTTTCTTACGCGAAAGAAAGAGAGCAATTCGGCAAACCGATCGCTAAACTGCAAGGAATCTCCTTTAAGCTTGCCGATATGGCTACACAAATCGAGGCTTCAAGGCTATTAACCTATCAAGCTGCTTATCTAGAATCAGAAGGGCTACCGTACGCAAAAGCTTCTGCGATGGCGAAGCTTTATGCTGGAGATGCTGCGATGAAGATTACGACAGAAGCCGTTCAAGTTCACGGTGGATATGGTTACACGAAAGACTATCCAGTCGAACGCTACATGCGTGACGCTAAAATCACCCAAATCTACGAAGGCACCCAAGAAATTCAACGCCTCGTTATAGGAAGAATGGTAACGAAGGATTAAGTGTGGAATCGCCCGGGGAGACTCGAAATGCATAAGCAGAAAACCATCGTGAAGTGAACTTTCTTCACGAAGAATTTCTGCTTATGTCACGAGAGTCTTGGCGATGGAGCCGGATAGGACTAAGTGCGGAATTACCTTGGTCAGCCTCGACAAGCTTAAGACGAAGAACGCAATCTTCTGTTGCAACCTCGAACTGCCCCTCGTCCTGAGCCAAGTGTGGTGAAGACTGAACGGAGGCGTATAAACTAAGCTGCACTAGAGACGAAATAACTTTTTCATAGGTAAGACCGATGATAGAAAGGTGACAAATATATGCATCCACTCGCTGAAAGGATTCAAAATCAAGATATGAGGGCTCTCGCCAGGGCCATCACATTGGTTGAAAACGACGATGAGAAAAAACTGGAACTGATGAGTGATATTTTTTCCATCAAGAAAAGAGCTCACTACATTGGGATTACTGGTTCGCCTGGGGCGGGGAAAAGCTCCTTAATCAACCGGGTTCTTACTTATTTAAGAAGCCATGATCTGACAGTAGCGGTCATTGCCGTTGATCCAACCAGTCCTTTCAGCGGAGGTTCACTGCTTGGCGACCGTACTAGAATGAACCAGCACTTTATGGATCCTGGAATATTCATTCGCAGTATGGCTACAAGAGGTAGCCTGGGAGGTTTGGCCAGAGCCACTAAGGATGCGATTCGTGTCTGTGACGCCTATGGTTTTGATATCGTGCTTGTAGAAACGGTAGGCGTCGGACAGTCAGAGCTCGACATTATGAAAGTCGTTGACACAACTGGGCTTGTTCTTACACCAAACAGCGGAGATGTCTTACAAATATTTAAAGCAGGGATTATGGAAATTGCTGATCTTTTCATTATTAATAAGGCAGACCTCCCTGGTGTAGAAAAGCTGAAGAACACATTAGAAGAATACATGATGATTGCTCAGCCTAAAGGCTGGCAGCCGCCGATCATTAAAACGATCTCCACTGAAAATGAAGGGATGGAGACGTTTTATGAAAAAGTTAAAGCTCATCAGAATTACTTATACGAGACAGATCAAGGTCTTAAACAAAGAAAACAGCAATTAAAGTTGGAAGTCTACGAATTAATTCGAGAGGAAATTTGGCGTGAAGTGAAGGCAGAGATTGAAGAGGATCGAGAAAAACAACAAGTGTTCCAAGATCCGAGTGCAGATCCTTATCAATTGGCCCGCTCCTGGTTTCAGGAATGGATGAGAAAAGGAGAATGACGATGGCCAAAAACCAAGTTCCTTCTTCAATAAAGGATGAAATGCTAGTTCTGAAGCGGCGTAACCAAATGGTCAGAGGGGCTGTATCACTTTTTATTGAAAAAGGTTTTCATAAGACGACTACAAGAGAAATTGCAAAAGCATCAGGTTTTAGTATTGGAACACTTTATGAATACATCCGTAAAAAAGAGGATGTGCTTTTTCTAGTCTGTGATTCGATCTACCAGCGAGTGAAAGAGAGAATGGAAGCCTCAATCGATCCAAATCAAGCGAGTATTCAAAGTCTCGTTCATGCGATTCGCTCGTATTTTCAGCTCATGGATGACATGCAAGATGAAGTACTTGTCATGTATCAGGAAGTTAAATCTTTGCCCCGTGATGCACAGGACTATGTTTTGCAAAAAGAAAGAGATATGGTGGCGATGCTTGAACAAGTCATTGTCAACAGCCTCTCCGAAAAGCGGTCAGATCTTGAAATTAAACTGATTGCAAACAACATCTTTGTTCAGGGGCAGATGTGGGGGTTCAGACGCTGGATTTTACAGCGGACATTCACGCTTGAATCTTATACAGAAACTCAAATTCAGCTGTTATTAGAAGGATTAAAAGAAACGGAAAAAGAAAGTTCTAAGTAAAGGAGGAGATCGGACATGGAACAGCCGACGGTTTATCAACCGAAAAATCCCGTTCGATTCGTCACAGCTTCCAGTCTTTTTGATGGGCATGATGCTTCCATTAATATCATGCGAAGAATATTACAATCGACTGGAGCAGAAGTGATTCACCTTGGTCACAACAGAGCAGTTGAAGATGTAGTCAACGCTGCCGTTCAAGAAGATGCACAAGGGATTGCCATATCTTCTTATCAGGGAGGACATGTCGAATATTTCAAATACATGGTAGATTTATTGAATCAAAAAGGTGCAGGGCATATTCGAGTGTATGGCGGCGGGGGTGGAGTCATCATCCCCAGGGAAATCAGAGAGCTACATGAATATGGAGTCGCTCGCGTATTTTCTCCTGAAGATGGAAGAACCCTTGGGCTTCAAGGCATGATCAATCTCATGATTGAAGAATGTGACTTTTTACCGCCATTGAATGTGGAAAAAAGTGTTGCGGAACTTTCTGAAGGAAACCACCAGGCAATCGCCCGATTCATTACGTACGTAGAGAACACCACGAAGGAAGAGAGAGAAGCTGTTGCCGCTTTTGAAACCGCTGTCAAAAACACAGTGGATAAAAAAGTGCCTGTTCTTGGAATCACAGGTACAGGCGGAGCAGGAAAAAGCTCTTTGACGGATGAATTGATCAGGAGGTTTATCAACGAAATTCCTGATAAGAAGATTGCTATTTTGTCCGTAGATCCTACCAAAAAGAAAACGGGAGGGGCGCTTCTAGGAGATCGTATCCGTATGAATGCGATCTTCAATCCACGTGTGTATATGAGATCGATGGCGACAAGGGACGCAAGATCAGAACTTTCGAAATCGATCGAAGAAGCCATCCAGGTGGTGAAAGCGGCAGGCTATGATTTTATTATTGTAGAAACAAGCGGAATCGGTCAGGGGGATGCAGCGATCACTGATGTAACGGACTTGTCCATGTACGTGATGACGGCTGAATTCGGAGCTCCATCTCAATTAGAAAAAATTGATATGATCGACTTTGCTGATTTTATTGTTATTAATAAGTTTGAGCAGAAAGGTTCTGAGGATGCGATGAACCAAGTGCGCAAGCAGTATCAGCGCAGCCACATGCTCTTCCATGACGACGCTTCGAAATTTCCTGTTTTCGGTACGATCGCCAGTCAATTCAATGACCCAGGTACAAACACACTCTTTGCTGCAATCGTTGATCAATTCAATGAAAAATATTCTTGGCAGGATCAAACCTCGCTTGAACGTGTCGATAAAGTAGAAAAACAGAATGTCATTATCCCGAATGAACGAAAGCAATACTTGCGTGATATCTCTCTTGCCGTTCGAAATTATCATAAAAAGACAGAAGATCAAGCAGAAAAAGCTCGCAAACTTTACCAATTGAAAGGTACGTTGGAAGAGTTGACAGATGAAGAGACGAAGGCGAGTATTGAGCGCTTGATTGAGGATTACGAGAAGTCCATTGACCGTGAGGCAAAAGAGAAATTAGAGGATTGGGATGGTTTGCACGAACGTTACAGCGGGGACACGTACACGTTTAAAGTGCGTAATAAAGAAATTACGATGGACCTCACGACAGAAAGTCTATCAGGATTGAAAATTCCTAAAGTCGCTCTGCCAAACTATTCAGATTGGGGAGACCGTTTGACATGGCTGCTCCGTGAAAATGTTCCAGGCGCTTTTCCTTTTACAGCAGGAGTTTTTCCATTTAAGCGAAAAGGAGAAGATCCGAAGCGTCAGTTCGCCGGAGAAGGCACACCGGAACGTACCAACCGTCGCTTCCACTATCTATCAGAAGGTGACGATGCTAAACGTTTGAGTACGGCCTTTGACTCCGTAACCCTATACGGAGAAGACCCGGATGAGCGCCCCGATATTTACGGAAAAGTTGGGGAGAGCGGTGTGAACATCTGTACATTGGAAGATATGAAGAAATTGTATGATGGATTTGACCTTGTCGATCCAACCACATCGGTTTCAATGACGATCAATGGTCCGGCACCAATTATTCTGGCCATGTTCTTCAATACAGCGATCGACCAGCAAATGAATAAATTCCGCGAAGAAAATGGCCGTGAGCCTTACGAAGAAGAAGCGGCTCAAATTAAAGCGGATACGATTCACGTTGTCCGCGGAACTGTACAGGCGGATATTTTGAAAGAAGACCAGGGTCAAAACACATGTATTTTCTCAACGGAATTCGCGTTACGAATGATGGGGGATATCCAGCAATATTTCATCGATCATCAAGTGCGTAATTATTATTCCGTTTCCATTTCCGGCTATCACATTGCAGAAGCTGGAGCGAATCCAATTTCACAACTTGCCTTCACACTTGCGAACGGCTTTACGTATGTTGAGTATTATTTAAGCCGCGGTATGGATATTGATAAGTTTGCACCGAACCTTTCTTTCTTTTTCTCAAATGGCCTTGATCCAGAGTACACAGTCATGGGGCGCGTAGCGAGAAGAATCTGGGCGATTGTCATGAAAGAAAAATATGGAGCGAACGAGCGAAGTCAGAAGCTGAAATATCATATCCAGACCTCGGGCCGTTCCCTGCACGCTCAAGAAATCGACTTCAATGATATTCGTACAACGTTGCAAGCGTTAATTGCGATTCAAGATAATTGTAATTCCTTGCACACGAACTCTTATGATGAAGCGATCACGACACCGACCGAAGAATCTGTCCGTCGTGCAATGGCGATCCAAATGATCATCAGTAAAGAATTCGGATTAACGAAAAACGAGAATTCCCTGCAAGGTTCCTATATTATTCGTGAATTAACAGACCTTGTAGAGGAAGCCGTTTTGCGAGAGTTCGAACGCATTAATGACCGCGGTGGAGTTCTTGGAGCGATGGAACGCCAATATCAGAGAGGTAAAATTCAGGAAGAATCCCTTTATTATGAAGGGAAAAAACACTCTGGTGAGCTGCCGATTGTCGGCGTAAACACCTACTTGAACCCGAACCCGCCTTCTGAAGAGCAAATCGATTCTATGGAATTAGCGAGAGCCTCTAAAGAAGAAAAAGAGCACCAGATCACAGAGCTTAGAAACTTCCAGGAATCAAACAAAGATCATGTTGAGGAAGCCTTAAATCGTTTGAAACAAGTAGCGAGCGGAGGCGGCAACATTTTTGAAGAATTAATGGAAACTGTCAAAGTCGCAAGCCTCGGCCAAATCACCAACGCTCTCTACCAAGTTGGAGGACAATATAGAAGGAATATGTAATAGTAAGTGCGGAGGCGACTGTACAGCGACGTACGAACTGGACTGAGCTGGAGGAGATAAAGGAAACACGAAGAACGGAGTGATTCGATGTTGACTTATCGTACAGAAGCGAGGGAAGTTACGCTAGTCGATAGGAGCCACAGCCGGATAGAAAGAAAAGCGGAAACACTCTGGGTGAACGCAATTAAGCTAAAGCATTACTCCTTAACGTAGAAGGATAGCGCCCTAACTTGCGGCAATTGCGCCCTAACGCACACCTATAGCGCCCCAACTCAAGCCAATAGCGACTTAACGCCAAACAATAGCACCCTAACGAAATCTACAAAAAGCGCCCTGCCTTATAAAGACAGGGCGCTTAAATTATCGATTAAGCGTAACAATAGGATAAAATTAGTGACCTCCACCAATCTGATCTTTATCATGAGCCTGGTTAATTTCAGTCACATATGGCTTCTTCATTCCATACCATTCATAAGTAACATTGTAATGCTCACCTGCTTCAAGAAGCATCCAGGTACTTGTATCTTTCACGTGCAGTTTTTTATCATTGAGATGAATGTAGTAGCCGTCTTCATTATGAGTTTTTTCTGTCAAGGTTGCCTCTTCCAGGTGCTTAGAGTGAATCATTCCATAGTTGTAAGTCAGCCAGATTGCAACAATTGCAACTATAATGATCGTTGCGATCCAGTTAAAAGGGTGGGTTTTCATAATACTTCTCTCCTTTATGTTCGTCCATTGCCTTCTATTATTTTAAATTAAAATAAAGAGAACACCAAGTTTCATGTCTATCATTAGTTTGTTAAAGGTGTTTATTTTCATGTAGGTTTGGTTAGAAAGTTAAAAGAAGACCCTTCTATTATCTATTTGATTTTTATAAGGTCAAAACATATAATGGATGGTATGATTAAATGTGATTCGTATGCCTGTGAGGCCATTTATTCTATATATTGAATATAAAGGAGTGCTGGATCGTGAGCTTAAAAGAACTGAGCCAAGAGCAAATTGATGAAATTTCTATGATTGACCTTGCAACGATCATTTTAGAAGAAGAGAAAGAAGCGATTGATTTCAATGAAATCTTCCACCGAATTGCTTCTATGAAAGGTTTCAGTGAAAAGCAGAAAGAAGAATACATTTCGCAATTTTACACTGACATGAACATTGATGGCATGTTCATGACGATCGGGACAAATAAATGGGGGCTTAAACGCTGGTACCCTGTAGAACAAATGGAAGAAGAAATTGCTAATCTTCCACAGAAACGTAAGAAGAAAAAGAAAAAGAAGAAACCTTCCAAGCTTCTTGAAGATGAACTTGGAGTTTCAGAATACGATGCTGAAGACGATGATCTGGAAGAAGATCTTGATCTTACAGATGAAGATTTAGATCTGGATGATGATGACGATGAATTTGAAGGTGACTATGAAGATGATGACCTCGACGAAGAGGAAGAAGAAATAGTAGAGGATGACATCAGCTTTATTGGTGATGACGAAGAGAACGAAGAATAATTTTGATGGATGGTTGACTTTCAAAAGTCAAATCAGTACAATCTTATTTGGGCTCTTTAATTTCTTAAACGAAATGTTCAAACGCTCCCCGCTCGGTGGGGAGCGTTTTTTATTTTTTTAAGCCTTCCTTATCATTACTTTGCTTAAATAGCGAATAACTATAAAGACTATGAGAGAAAGAGGGATCATCGTGGCAACAAAATATATCTTTGTAACAGGTGGTGTTGTATCTTCCTTAGGAAAAGGAATTACAGCGGCATCCTTAGGACGGTTATTGAAAAATAGAGGACTGAAAGTAACCATTCAGAAATTCGACCCATACATTAACGTTGATCCGGGAACGATGAGTCCTTATCAGCACGGAGAGGTTTTTGTAACAGAAGATGGGGCGGAAACGGACCTTGATTTAGGTCACTACGAGCGTTTCATTGATATTAACTTGAATAAATTTAGTAACGTGACAACAGGAAAAGTTTATTCCAATGTCATTAAAAAAGAACGTCGCGGTGATTATCTAGGCGGGACGGTTCAGGTTATTCCACATATCACTAATGAAATTAAAGATCGCGTTTTCCGTGCAGGGCATGAGACAAATGCGGATGTTGTCATTACAGAAATCGGCGGAACTGTAGGCGATATCGAATCGCTTCCATTCCTTGAGGCGATTCGTCAGATCAAGAGTGACATCGGCCGTGAACATGTGATGTACATTCACTGTACACTTGTGCCTTACTTGCAAGCTGCTGGAGAAATGAAAACAAAGCCAACTCAGCACAGTGTAAAAGAACTGCGCTCTCTAGGTATTCAGCCTGATGTCATCGTCTTGCGTACAGAAATGGAAATTTCTGAAGATATGAAAGAAAAAATTGCCCTTTTCTGCGACATTAATAAAGAAGCTGTCATTGAAGCTCGTGATGCGGATACTCTTTATAACGTACCAATCACATTACAGGATCAAAAGCTTGACCAGATCACATGTGATCACTTCGGTTTGGATTGTCCACCTGCTGATATGGCCGAATGGAATAAGCTGATTGATCAAGTGAAGAACTTGCAAGAGAAAGCGACGATCGCTCTTGTTGGTAAATATGTTGAGCTTCCGGATGCTTACATTTCCGTTGTAGAAGCATTGAAGCATGCTGGATACAGCTACAATGCAGATGTTGATGTGAAATGGGTAAACTCTGAAAACATCACGCGAAGCAATGTATCTGAAATGCTTCAAGGTGTTGATGGTATCCTTGTTCCTGGCGGATTTGGAGATCGAGGAATCGAAGGTAAGATTGAAGCAATTCGTTATGCTCGTGAAGAGCAAGTGCCTTTCTTAGGGATATGCCTTGGTATGCAGCTTGCTACAGTTGAATTTGCGCGTAACGTCTTGAACCTTAGTGGAGCTCACTCTGCAGAAATTGATCCGACAACGCCTCATCCGATCATTGACCTGCTGCCTGAGCAAAAAGAAATTTCTGATTTAGGAGGAACTCTAAGATTAGGGATTTATCCTTCTCGTCTGAAAGAAGATACAAGAGCGATGGAAGCTTACGGTAAAGAAGTGATTTATGAGCGTCACCGTCACCGCTTTGAGTTCAACAATCATTATCGTGAGCAAATGGAAGCAGCAGGCTTTAAGTTCTCTGGAACAAGTCCTGATGGTCGTCTAGTTGAAATCATTGAAGTGGAAGATCACCCTTGGTTTGTTGCGAGTCAGTTCCACCCTGAATTTAAATCTCGTCCAACTCGTCCACAAGAATTGTTCCATGGCTTTATCGGAGCAGCAATGAAACAGCAATACTAAAAGAAGGAAAGGCGAAGAGAAAAATCTCTTTGCCTTTTTTTATTATATATAGAGAAAAACCCTCCACCTCAGGTCATCCAATTTCTGGATGACCTGAGGTGGAGATTTTTGGGTTTTTACTAATGCTTTTTAAAGGGTATGGTTTTTAAAGGACAAGATTCTACTTGATTCGATTAGAAGCAATTTTTATGAGAAAACTTGTCAGAACCGAACATACATACGCAGGAATATGCTGTAACCCTATCGAATTTGTAACGACACAAAGAAAATAGTATAGGGCGTATAAGAACAAATGCCCTAAAAATAAGGAAAGGCAGGGAATACCATGGCAAATAAAATTCTCATCGTTGACGATCAAGCCGGGATACGACTTTTATTAGAAGAGATACTTAAAAGTGAGGGGTATGAGACCGTCTCCGCTAAAACAGGCAAGCAAGCCCTTGAGATTATGGAAGAACAGGACTTGGATCTTGTAATCATGGATTATAATCTGCCGGTCATGCATGGAAAGGACGTTCTCCGTGAATTGGATGATAGAGATTATCAATCTCCTATTCTTATTATTACAGGATTATCTAAGACCCAAATCGAAAAGGAAGTGGATTACTCATTCGTTCGTGAGGTTATTCCTAAGCCCTTTGATATCCATAAAATGAAAGATTTGGTACAAGGATCGCTCGCTCACAGCCATTAATTTTCTTTTTTTAAAATGTAAGCGCTATATACTTGAAGCGGCTGTTGCACCATGCTAAGGGTATTGGTATTCTAATACTGTAGCAAAACTTACATGGTGTGTTTTCCTATGGAAACAGACTTGTAAATAAAGAACGATTTATAAAGGAGGATCTTTCATGCCGCTAGTATCAATGAAAGAAATGCTAGAAAAAGCTAAGGAAGAACGCTACGGTGTAGGTCAGTTCAACCTAAATAATCTTGAATATGCTCAAGCAATTCTTCAGGCTGCTGAAGAAGAGCAATCCCCTGTCATCCTAGGTGTATCTGAGGGTGCGGGCCGTTACATGGGTGGTTTCAACGTTGTCGTTGACATGGTGAAAGCACTTATGAAATCTTACGGTACAACTGTACCAGTTGCAATCCACTTGGACCACGGTTCAAGCTTCCAAAAATGTGCAGAAGCGATTCACGCTGGTTTCACTTCTGTAATGATTGATGCTTCTCACGATCCACTTGAAGAGAACATCGCTGTTACGAAAAAAGTTGTTGAGCTTGCTCACATCCACGGTGTTTCTGTTGAAGCAGAACTTGGCCGTGTAGGTGGACAAGAAGACGACCTTATCGTTGACGATGCAGAAGCTGCATACGCGATTCCATCTGAGTGTAAGCAATTGGTTGACGAAACAAACGTTGACGTATTTGCACCTGCACTAGGTTCTGTACACGGTCCTTATAAAGGAGAGCCGAATCTTGGCTTTGACCGCATGGAAGAAATCATGGGTCTTGTAGACAAGCCACTAGTTCTTCACGGCGGTACAGGAATTCCGACAGCAGATATCAAGAAAGCTATTTCTTTCGGTACTGCGAAAATCAATGTAAACACTGAGAACCAAATTGCTCAAGGCAAAGCTGTACGTCAAGTACTAGCGGATCAGCCTGAGCAGTATGATCCTCGTAAATATCTAGGACCTGGTCGCGACGCGATTAAAGAAACAGTAATCGGTAAAATGCGCGAATTCGGTTCTTCTCAAAAAGCTTAATAAAGCATATGCACCAGGAAGCCGTTACGAAGTAGCGGTTTCCTTTTCATGATTTGTGAAAACGCAATCATTTTCAGTTTTCGTCCATTAGCTTTGGGAACTATTAAAAAATCGAGGTGTATTGAAATGAAATTTTTTATTGATACTGCGAACATTGAAGATATCCGAGAAGCAAATTCCTTGGGAGTTCTAGCAGGTGTAACGACGAATCCGAGTCTTGTAGCTAAAGAAGGTGTCTCTTTTCACGAGCGGCTGAAGGAAATTACCGCAGAAGTTGAAGGGTCTGTCAGTGCAGAGGTCATTTCTGAAGATGCTGAAGGAATGATTAAAGAAGGAAAAGAACTAGCGGCTATTGCTCCGAATATTACAGTTAAAGTTCCGATGACGCTTGAAGGTTTAAAAGCAGTCAAAGCTTTTAGTGAATTGAACATTAAAACCAATGTGACGCTTGTGTTCTCTGCAAACCAGGCTCTGTTAGCCGCACGTGCAGGAGCTACTTATGTTTCACCTTTCCTTGGCCGTCTCGATGACATTGGTCACAATGGTGTAGAGTTAATCGCTCAAATCTCTGAAATCTTTGACCGTCACGCGATTGATACGGAAATCATCGCGGCTTCTGTCCGTCACCCTGTGCACGTTACGGAAGCGGCTATGCACGGAGCGCATATTGCAACAGTACCATTCAAAGTTTTCAGCCAGATCGTCAAACACCCGCTTACGGACCAAGGTATTGAAAAATTCCTCAATGACTGGAATAATCAAAAATAACTAGATTGAAATGGAAAAATATGCACATAATAATGGCATAATCTTTACGTTTAAAGCGAGGAGTATTTCATGCATAAACTACTAGTCGAAGGTGGGAGCCGCTTACGTGGACAAGTTCGTGTTAGCGGGGCGAAAAATAGTGCTGTTGCTTTGTTGCCAGCTGCTATCTTAGCTGAATCTACAGTTAAAATTGAAGGATTGCCGGACATCTCTGATGTAGGCATCTTATCGGATTTACTGAGAGAAATTGGTGGGGAAGTACACAAGGATGGAAGAAACATCAGTATTGACCCTTCCAATATGGTTGCCATGCCGCTTCCAAACGGAAAAGTTAAGAAACTGCGTGCTTCCTATTACTTTATGGGTGCCATGCTGGGCCGCTTCAATAGAGCGGTCATCGGACTGCCGGGTGGATGCCACCTCGGTCCTCGTCCAATTGACCAGCATATTAAAGGGTTTGAAGCTCTTGGTGCCGAAGTAACCAATGAGCAAGGCGCTATTTATTTGAGAGCTAAAGAACTGCGTGGAGCGAGGATCTACTTGGACGTTGTGAGTGTAGGTGCAACGATTAACATTATGCTTGCTGCTGTCAGGGCTAAAGGGAAAACAGTCATTGAAAATGCGGCAAAAGAACCTGAAATCATTGATGTAGCTACTTTACTTACAAGTATGGGGGCTAAAATCAAAGGTGCAGGCACCGATGTGATCCGTATTGAAGGAGTAAAAAGTTTATCAGGCTGCCTTCATACTATCATACCGGATCGAATTGAAGCAGGAACTTACACAATTATGGCTGCTGCCCAGGGGGAGGAAATGATCATTGATAACGTCATTCCTCAGCACTTGGAGTCCCTTTTGGCCAAACTTCGTGAAATGGGCGTCACTATTGAGGAGAATGATGAACAGCTTTACGTGAAGCCAGGAGACAAACTGAAAGCTGTTGATATCAAAACACTGGTTTATCCAGGTTTCCCGACAGACCTCCAGCAGCCATTTACTTCGTTACTTACGAAAGCAGAAGGCACAGGTATTGTCACTGATACGATTTATCAGGCCCGTTTCAAACATGTCGATGAACTACGCAGGATGAATGCTTCTATTAAAGTAGAAGGGGGTTCTGCGATTGTATCAGGACCATCGAAACTCCAGGCTGCAAAAGTGAAGGCATCTGACCTGCGTGCCGGTGCTGCTCTTGTCATAGCCGGATTGATGGCTGAAGGTGTCACTGAAATCACTGGTGTCGACCACATTGAAAGAGGTTATGAAAACATCACGAACAAGCTGATTGAGCTTGGTGCTAAAGTCTGGTATGAGGAAATGTCAGACGAAGAAGTCGAACAATTCCAGGATTCTTAATGTGAACAGTACTTCCATGGGGAGATGAGGAAAAATCTTTATAATGGGGAGAGATAACCATGGAAAGAAGTTTATCAATGGAATTAGTGCGAGTAACAGAGGCTGCTGCATTATCATCTGCACGTTGGATGGGAAGAGGGAAAAAAGACGAAGCGGATGATGCAGCAACTTCTGCCATGAGAGATGTTTTTGACACCATTCCGATGAAGGGAACAGTCGTCATCGGTGAAGGTGAAATGGATGAAGCTCCTATGCTTTACATAGGGGAGAAACTGGGGAATGGTTATGGCCCGCGTGTGGATGTGGCTGTAGACCCGCTTGAAGGAACGAATATTGTCGCGCAAGGAACATGGAATGCTCTTGCTGTAATTGCAATAGCGGACCATGGACAGCTATTACATGCACCAGATATGTATATGGATAAAATCGCTGTTGGTCCTGAAGCAGTAGGGAAAATTGATATCAATGCATCCATCGCTGAGAATTTGCAAGCTGTTGCCGAAGCAAAGGACAAAGAAATCGAGGATGTTGTGGCAATTGTTTTGAACCGCAAGAGACACCAGGGTATTATAGAAGAAATTCGTGCAGCTGGAGCACGTATTAAGTTGATTCCAGACGGTGACGTAGCTGCCGCAATCAACACGGCCTTTGATGATACAGGGGTTGATATCCTATTCGGTTCTGGGGGTGCCCCTGAAGGCGTCCTTGCTGCTGTTGCACTCAAGTGTTTAGGTGGAGAGATTCAAGGGAAATTACTTCCATCAAACGATGAGGAGTTTGAGCGATGCAAGAAAATGGGTATCGAAGACGTCGATCGCGTCCTTTACATGGATGATTTCTGCGGAGGTGATGACGCCATTTTCGCAGCCACAGGCGTGACAGATGGTGAATTGCTTCAAGGTGTCCAGTTTAAAGGACAAAAGGCAACCACTCAAACGCTTGTCATGCGTGCTAAATCTGGAACAGTGAGATTCATTGATGGGAATCATAGTTTGAAGAAAAAACCTAATCTTGTTATTAAACCATAAGATCAATGGGAAGCCGGTAATCTCGGCTTCCTCCTATTCTACGAAAACTTACCTCAGACGTCCTGCCTGAAAAAATCTTAAAATGGGATTGAATCCGCAAATAGACAAGAGTAAAATAAAGATTGTTTGTTAGAGAGGAAACCATGGACGATAAATCTCCGTAAGCTTCTAAGCAATTACTTCACTCAACTTCTCCTTTTTCTTCCATACATCATATTCAAGAGAAGTCACACTGTTTTAATAGTAAGCTTACATTCAAGATTGAAAGAAAAATATATAAAAGTGGTGATTTTGTGGCAGATTTAACAATCTCCAACCTAGAGACGATGACTTTAAAGGGTCTTTATGAGAAAGCAAGACAATATAAAGTCTCATACTATGCAAAGCTGACAAAAAGAGAATTGATTTTTGCCATTCTTAAAGCTCAAGCAGAGAAAGATGGATTTTTATTTATGGATGGGATTCTGGAAATCATTCCTTCTGAAGGGTTTGGCTTCCTAAGACCGATCAATTATTCTCCAAGTGCAGAAGATATTTATATTTCTGCGTCTCAGATTCGCAGGTTCGACTTAAGAAACGGAGATAAAGTATCAGGAAAAGTACGCCCACCAAAAGAAAATGAACGGTATTACGGCTTGCTGCATGTGGACGCGGTGAACGGGGAGGATCCGGATTCAGCTAAAGAGCGTGTGCACTTCCCGGCTTTAACTCCTCTGTATCCAGATCGTCAAATGAAACTTGAAACTGAACCGAAAATGCTTTCTACTCGGATTATGGACGTTATGTCTCCGGTAGGGTATGGACAGCGTGGTTTAATCGTCGCTCCTCCAAAGGCTGGAAAAACGATGTTGCTTAAGCAGATTGCCAACAGCATATCCAAGAACCACCCAGATTCAAAACTGATTATTTTGCTTGTTGACGAGCGTCCTGAAGAAGTGACGGACATTGAGCGTTCTGTCGATTCCGACGTTGATGTAGTAAGCTCAACCTTCGATGAAGTCCCTGAAAACCATATTAAAGTTTCTGAATTAGTTCTTGAACGTGCGATGCGTCTTGTTGAGCACAAACGCGATGTAATTGTACTGATGGATAGTATCACAAGACTTGCACGTGCTTACAATTTGGTTATTCCACCAAGCGGGCGTACTCTCTCTGGAGGAATTGATCCCGCAGCCTTCCACCGTCCGAAGCGCTTCTTTGGTGCGGCTAGAAACATTGAAGAAGGTGGAAGCTTAACGATATTAGCAACGGCCCTTGTAGACACCGGCTCTCGTATGGACGATGTCATCTATGAAGAGTTCAAAGGAACAGGAAACATGGAGCTGCATCTTGATCGCAGTCTCGCTGAACGCCGTATTTTCCCAGCCATTGATATTCTGCGTTCAGGAACGCGTAAAGAAGAATTGCTTATTCAAAAAGAGTACCTTGATAAAATCTGGGCGATTCGCAAAACGCTGTCAGATACACCGGACTTTGCGGACCGTTTCCTGCGCCGTCTTAAATCTTCGAAGAATAATGAAGAATTTTTTGAGTTAATGAATAAAGATATGCAAGGAAAATCCTCTCAAGGCCGCCGTACACAAGCCTCATATAAGGGATAACCGATTTTTGACAAATGTCGATCGTATCTTGCATTAGGGTTTGTACCCTGTTATAATCTTTCTATGTGAGTTTCAGTAAAAGGTGTAACGACTAACCTTCAACGGCTCTTACAATAACTCTGTTTCCAAAGGATTCAGGGCAAAAAGGAGTGGAAGAACATGAAATCAGGAATTCATCCAGAATACCGTAAAGTTGTATTCCTAGACACAAGTTCTAATTTCAAGTTTCTAACCGGATCTACTCAAACATCCGAAGAAACAATCGAGTGGGAAGATGGAAACACGTATCCATTGATCCGCGTAGAGATTAGTTCTGCGTCTCACCCGTTCTACACAGGTAAACAGAAAGCTGATAAAGCTGGTGGCCGTGTGGATCGCTTCAAGAAAAAATATAACCTTTCATAATAATGAGTGGTCGTCATATCGACGGCCATACATCATTTTGAACAAAAACAGGCAAATTGTCTCTTAAGTTTGCCTGTTTTTTTGTCAAAAAAAGCTCATTTCATTAAACATGATTGAACCTATGCTGTAGCTGATCTGCTACTCTATAGTTTTGCTTATGTTTAAAAAGGGATGGGACCGTTGTTTGAAGTCCTTATAGATGAGAGCTGTCCTTGATGGTCCATGAACGATCGATCATTCGTTCAGCAGACTGCCGGGAGGGCTCTTTTTTTGATGAATACATTGTGGACAGTGCGAGAAGGGAGCGACGTTGGACGTGTATGTAATGAAACAAAGCGGATGGGTTGAGGTCATTTGTGGAAGTATGTTTAGCGGGAAATCAGAGGAGTTGATTCGCCGGGTTCGCCGAGCGACCTTCGGTAATTTGACAGTGCGTGTGTTTAAGCCTGCGATTGATGATCGTTATAAAGAGGATGCCGTCGTATCACATAACGGTACTTCCGTATTAGCGCGCCCCGTTAAGAATTCTTTAGATATTCTTACTCTTGTAGATAATGATGTAGATGTTGTAGGGATAGATGAAGTTCAATTTTTCGATACGAACATAGTAGAAGTTGTGGAATGCCTGGCAGACCGTGGGATCCGAGTCATTGCAGCAGGACTCGATACCGATTTCCGAGGTGAACCCTTTGGTCAAATGCCTGATTTAATGGCCCTTAGCGAAAGTGTTACAAAGCTCAATGCGATTTGTCCTGTATGTGGTTCGCCAGCCAGTCGAACGCAGCGCCTGATTAATGGGGAACCTGCTTCGTATGATGACCCAATTATCCTTGTTGGAGCTTCTGAGTCTTATGAACCGAGGTGCCGTCACCACCACAAGGTACCTAACAAGCCCAGGCAACAGCAAGTGAAGGCAGCGTACGCTGAAAATTGATGATGCAATAGCCGAAACCGGCAGCTCTAATTGAGCTGTCGGTTTTTTTGTAGGTTGCTGTTAGGTATATCTCAGTCTTCCTTAGGGATCTGATACCGGAATCTGTCTTCCGGTATCTGGGACGCCCTAGCTGTTCTTTGGTGCCAGGTACAAAAAGGTTGCTTGATTCAAACCTGACACTCTTTTCAAATGTGTTATCGATGTGCTCGAATTCGTTTAATTTTATTATAATAGTGGTAAAAATGTAGCAAGATACCTTAAAAAGGATGAATTTTTATGGATAAACGTTCTGTCCAATCGGAAGTATCAAGTTACATAGGAAAACTCCTTCGTGATAATTTCGGCAAAGGCCCATCTTCTGTTTTTGTTTCCATCGAAGAACCTTACATCACGATTTACTTGAAGGGGTTTTTAGCACCTATGGAAAAAGTTCTTGTCCATCAGAATAATACTTCAAAGGTAGAAGAAACCAGAGATTTACTGATGCAAGAACTTATCCCGGACATCAAAGCGACGCTGAGGGCAACAGCGGGAATTGAAGTAGAATCATTATATTATGATTGGTCCTTATCCAATCGCTCCGGAATGATTGTAGGAATTATGAACGTGAAACCGATGGTTGATGAAAATAATGAACATTACGAACAAAAACAAACCGTTCATGATGAAATTGAAAAAATAACTCACCACGCGCAAAAAAAACCTGAAATGATTCGTTCTTTTCTTTTGAACGATCGAACGTTGATCATTGAAAGAGAAGGGATCTTTGTGGCAATTGAGAAGGAAATGATTCGATTAGGTTTTCATGAGCAGTTAAAGATTGCCAAAAGACATTTGGAAAAGCGGCTTCTTCACCTTTCTTCTTTCGAATCCATCCTTCAAACAAGAATTGAAGATGTCTTCTTAGACTGGGATTTCAATCTTGATCGCAGTTACATTATATTTATTTTCAAACCTACAGACTTGAAATCGTAACAGGAGATAAGGCTGCATGACTTCTCACTGAGAAAGGGGAGTATAAAATATGTCCAACAAGAGTAAAGAAATACTTTTAAAAAAGTCCAATCTCCTAAAGGAATGTGGTGATGCTTACAGGTATGCAGTGGAGGTTATTTCTAAAGATAGCCCATCGGCAGAAGTGATTTGTCGGTCTAGTGCAGAGATGTGCCAAAACTGCGCAGAAGAATGCGCAAATCTTGAGTCTGCCGCTCCTTCAGAAGACCCTACCTATGATATGTGTCTGGAGTATGCATCATTATGTGAAGAGCTTTTGAATTATGTCCATGTTACAGATCAAGTAAAAATTGAGAAGACAATGTAACGAAACCTTTATATTGAGCCCCTTTTAATCATATGGGCTTTGTACTATACTGTGGTTAGGGATAATTTAAACTTAAACCTTATCCTTAACTAGATTCTTTCACATTTGATTAAATTTTAATAAAGGTCCGGCACAATTGGGCTAGACAATAGAGCTAGACAAAGCCGAGAAGAACCTCACTATGGGGGACTTCTCGGTTTTTTTAATTTCCAAAAAATGTGATCGTCTATATACCGACTAAAGAAAGGAGTCTGTTATGACTTACCGTATTGTTGGCGTTGACGAACAACATATCGTTATTGAATTTTGGAAAAACAATAAGGAACTTACTTTTGAAAATTACGAAGAGGCTCAAAAATATAAGCGTTATATCCAAAGTAAAGCCGTGATCCCTGGAAAATATGAATTGGAAATCATGGCTGTAACAACTGAGGCATCAAGGTGATATACATAATCACCTCTTAGTCGGTTAACAATAACCGTAAAAAGAGAAGAGGTGATTGTGATGTTACGAGCCTTAACGGTGATCGTCATTTCTGCATTTATCCTGGCAGCCTGTGGTTTTCAGATGGAAAATTATCAGGGTGAAACAAGCAGAGATGATGTAGAAAATATGGGCATGAACGAAAAAGTGACGACAGATACTCAAAATCCGAGGTCGATTAAATATGTGGGAGACACCTGGGGATTGAAGCAGGATCGCGAGCTCATTAAGGAATCAGTTGAGCAAATGCCTGGGGTCAACGTAAAACGTGTCATCTTGGAAGCAAGCCGAGTCTGGGTAAGTGTTGATATAGATGGGGAAAAAGATATGTCAAAAGCCGAGAAAGAAGAATGGAAAAAGGAAATTGAACAAACGATTTACCAGGCTGTACCAAGATATGATGTAGATGTGAAAATTCGATAATTGAATGGCGTACCTGGTACCGAGAGACTGCCTTTTGGTGCCAGGTATCTTTTTCTGCTTCTTAGCACCTGATAAGCTAAGGATGAATCTCGGGCTCAGCCTTCAGTACCCGGTACTGATGAAAAGAATCTGCCCTGGTTGTATCGATTACCGCTCTATAATATAATTAGAATGTTATGGAGAAAGAGGTGCATACCATTGATCGAACGTTTACAAACATTAGAAGACCGTTATGAAAAACTAAATGAATTACTTAGTGATCCTGAAGTTATTTCTGATACAAATAAGCTACGTGAATATTCGAAAGAGCAGGCAGGATTATCTGATACGGTGACGGCCTATCGAGAATATAAAGAGGTAACAGAGCAGCTGGACGATGCTAAAGCAATGCTCGAAGACAGCCTTGATGATGATATGGTAGAAATGGTGAAAGAGGAAATCAGTGAACTATCAGATCGAAAAGCTGAGCTTGAAGAAGAATTGAAAGTGCTGATGCTTCCGAAAGATCCAAACGATGAGAAGAACGTTATTATGGAAATTCGTGGTGCTGCCGGCGGAGATGAAGCCTCCTTATTTGCGGGTGACCTTTACCGTATGTATGCACGATACGCAGAGATGCAAGGCTGGAAGACGGAAGTGATTGAAGCTAACGCCAATGATGTTGGTGGCTTTAAAGAAATTATCTTTATGGTGAGTGGAGATCGAGCCTATTCAAAATTAAAATTTGAAAATGGAGCCCATCGTGTGCAACGTGTACCTGAGACGGAATCGGGCGGTCGAATCCACACTTCTACAGCTACCGTTGTTGTCATGCCGGAAGCGGAAGAAGTAGAAGTTGAAGTTCATGAAAAGGACATTCGTGTAGATAGGTTTGCTTCAAGCGGACCAGGTGGACAGAGTGTAAATACAACCATGTCTGCTGTACGTTTAACGCACGAACCAACAGGAATCGTTGTTTCTTGTCAGGATGAAAAATCACAAATTAAGAACAAAGAAAAAGCCATGAAAGTCCTTCGTGCACGAATTTATGATAAATACCAACGTGAAGCGCAAGACGAGTACGATGAAAGCCGTAAATCGGCTGTTGGAACGGGAGATCGTTCTGAGCGGATCCGCACATACAATTTCCCTCAGACACGTGTGACGGATCACCGTATCGGTCTGACCATTCAAAAGCTTGATCAAATCCTTCAAGGAAATATGGATGAGATCATTGATGCCTTACTAATTGAAGAACAAACGAAAAAATTAGAACAGATCGGTGAGTAATATGCAGCCTACGTTTACGTCAATTCGAGAAGCCCGCCGCTGGGCTTCTGTTTTTTTGCAGGAGCACAACCGGGAAACTCGGGTAGCAGATCTGTTGCTTGAGTACTATTTGGGACTGACATTTGCTCAGCTTTTAGCGTATGAGCGAGATCCTTTTCCTGAAGAGAAGCAAGATGCATTCGTGAAAAGTGTACGAAATCACGTTTCTACAGGTGTGCCTGTGCAGCATTTGATTGGCCACGCTCACTTTTATGGAAGAGACTTTAAAGTGAATGCTCATGTCCTCATCCCGAGGCAAGAAACTGAGGAACTTGTTGTAGGGGTGAAGGACTGGATGAGGAAGTATGAAATAACGAGCCCTACCCTCGTTGATATTGGTACGGGGAGCGGAGTAATTGCTATAACCCTGGCGTTGGAAACGAATGCGAAGGTATTAGCGGCAGATGTCTCCAATAAAGCCCTTGAAGTAGCTAAACAAAATGCCCAAGATTTCGCTGCAGAAGTGGAATTTTATCAAGGTAGTTATTTAGAGCCTTTCTACGGTCAAAAGATTGACGTTCTCGTATCTAACCCACCTTATATTGCTCGTGAAGACAAAAGTGAGATGGATGATACAGTCTTGAATTTTGATCCTGAGCTTGCTTTATTTGCAGAAGAAGAAGGATTGGCTGCCTACAAAGCTATTCTTAATCAGCTGCAGCAACAGCCGTCCTTGATTGCTTTTGAAATTGGTCATAACCAGGGAGAAGCGGTTAAACGGTTAATTGAGGCTCGTTTTCCTGAGGCTGCTGTGGAGGTAAGGCAGGATATCAATAAAAAAGATCGAATGGTTTTTGCCACTCATCAAAGGTTTTTATAAGATTAATAGATTTATATGTTTAAGCTGTTTTTTCCCTGACCATACTAGCGACTAGTAGAGGGACAGGGAGGAAACGGAAATGAAAAACAGTTGGCTTTTACTTCTAGCACTTTCAATTATCATCGCAACGTTGCCTTGGGGACAGCGTTTAGACGCTCAGCCTGGCGAAAGCTACCAAGTCATTCCTGACGAAGCGATTCGTCTTCGAATATTAGCGGATAGTAATAATCAAGAAGATCAGCAATTAAAGCGTAAAGTTCGTGATAATGTAAACGCTGAAATTACGAAGTGGGTGGAAGATTTAACTTCTATTGAAGCTGCTAGAGAGTTGATTCAAGACCGCCTGCCTGAGATAGAGGCCATTGTAGGCAGTACGCTTAAGGAAGCTGGGCTTCAGCAAGCTTACACTGTCGATTACGATAGCACCGTTTCTTTTCCTACCAAATTGTACGGGAATTATGTATATCCTGCGGGAGAGTATGAAGCGATCTTGATAACCTTAGGAAAAGGAGAAGGGGATAATTGGTGGTGTGTACTCTTCCCACCGCTTTGCTTCTTGGACTTTTCCAATGGGACAAGTGTTGCAGCTGAAGAAGAACCAACCGTTGAGAATAAAGAAAACGAGGAAGAAAAAGAAATGAAGTTTTTCGTTTTTGAACTTTGGGGAAAGCTATTTTCCTAACATATTATCCACACCCTGTTTCATAGAGTAGAAAAAAGGGGTGTGGATTTGTTATGTATATCGAAAAAGTGGAAAAAGAACTTTATCATATTAAGCAAGCTGCCCAACAGATCGGTTCGTTTCGGTTCGTAGACTTAGGAGAAGGAAAAAGGAAGCTTGAAAGCTTGAAGATGAACGAAAATATATCCGCTGCCCATATTTTAGGCGTATTTGAGCTGATTCAATTGTATGCCAAAGAAGAAGGTTTTTCAGAGATTCATGTCACAAGTCACTCGGAACTTTTAGACAACATTCTACATTATCAAAATTTTATTCAAAAAGATGTCGAAAAAGATTTGTGGATATTTACAGTTGCTAACAAGGAAATGTGAATAAGTGAAGATGTTATACACATTATCCGCAATAACTGTGGATATCCTGTGAATATTAATTTTTCAAACAGAAAAATAACTAACGGATTCTTTGGATATGTGGGTAAAGTTGTGGATAACTTGAGGACATCTTGTGAATAATGTCTAAATTTGCGATATTTTGTAGAAAAACTCATAATAATGAATAAGAAATGTACGTAAAAAGGAGAACCATCACTATGCAGACGAGGTTTTGGAAACCATCACAATTATTGGAGACCGATCCTTCTATAGAAGAAGCAGCGCAGTTACTCAACGATCGTCATGTCGTAGCTTTTCCGACAGAGACCGTTTATGGTTTGGGAGCAGATGCGACGAATGTGGAAGCTGTTCAGAGAATTTTTGAAGCGAAGGGCCGCCCTTCAGACAATCCGTTGATTGTCCATGTTGCGGACATCCACCAAGTCGAAAAATTAGCTCAAAACATTCCTGACAGAGCGTATCGACTGATGGAAGCTTTCTGGCCGGGGCCTTTGACTCTAGTTTTGGAAAGCAACGGGACGGCAGCAGAAAATGTGACTGCAGGCTTATCCACAATTGGAATAAGAATGCCGGATCATCCACTTGCCCTCGCGTTACTTCGTGCTTCAGGAAAGCCTTTGGCTGCTCCAAGTGCTAATCGGTCCGGCCGGCCAAGCCCAACAGACGCTGCTCATGTTTGGCAAGATTTAGAGGGGCGTGTTGCAGGAATCCTTGACGGAGGAGCAACAGGGGTAGGTGTAGAATCCACTGTTTTGGACTGTACATCCGATACTCCTGTTATCCTTAGACCTGGGGGAGTCACGAAAGAAGATTTGGAAAAAATACTGCCAATTGTTGATGTGGATTCTGCACTGAAAGATAAGCAGGAACATCCCAGATCACCTGGCATGAAATATACCCACTATGCTCCTGAAGCCCCTCTTTGGCTAGTAAAAGGAGACGATGAATTCTTTATCGAACAATTGACTCAGTTAAAAGAGGAAGGCCATAGAGTAGGAGTTATTGCCAGCACGGAATTGGCTGAAAAGCTCAATCATGACCGTGTGTCTCTTTGTGGATCTCGAGTTCGATTGAATGAAGTGGCAGGCCGGTTGTATGCTGTATTAAGAGAGTTCAAAAAAGCTGAGGTCGATGTGATTTTATGTGAAACATTTCCGGAAACAGGAGTAGGAGCGGCAATTATGAACCGCCTGACTAAAGCTTCTGTTCATATTTTAACTCAAGGGTAGTCTAGCAGCCTTCCTTCCCGCATAACATGGTATAGCATGTCCGGGAAGGGGGCTTTCAATTGGAACACGTTTCATCATTAATGCTTTTATCTTTAGCTCTAGGGCTGGATGCGTTCTCCGTAGCTCTCGGGATGGGGTTGCAGTCTGTCAGGTTAAAGCATGCATTTTTTTCAGGAATTGTAGTAGGTATTTTTCACATGATCATGCCTGGACTAGGAATGTATTTTGGGAATTGGCTCTCTTCAAGTGCCAGTGAATGGGCTTCTTTGGGCGGAGGGTTGTTACTTTTTTGTATAGGGAGTTACGCTGTCTTCGCTTCTTTCACAGAAAAACATTCCGTAGCTTATACATTATATGGAGCTGGAATATGGCTGTTTGCATTAAGTGTCAGTATAGACAGCTTCCCTGTAGGGTTCAGTTTAGGATTAAGAGGCTCAGAAGTTCTAGTCTCCGTCTTGTCATTTGGTCTTTTCAGTATGGGTTTGACTTGGGCTGGCTTTATAGTTGGAAGACATGCGAGCAGTTGGTTAGGAACCTATAGTGAACTGCTTGGGGGCGCTATTTTATGTTCCCTTGGCCTGTACACCATTTTTTGACAAAAATTTCGATCATCTACCATCCTGTGATATTATAGTGGTAGAGCTAAAGTTCTTAGAGGAATAGGAGAAGAATAGGTATGAATATTTTGTTTGTCTGTACGGGAAATACATGTCGCAGCCCGATGGCAGAAGCCATCCTAAGGGATAAAAGAAAAGAGGGAGAAGTAAAATCAGCTGGTATTTTTGCGGGCAAAGGAGAACCTATGGCTGAAAACTCCCAGAAAGTGCTCGATGAAGTGGGACTAACTCTTAATCATCAAACGACTCCTGTTAATGGAGATTTACTAGATTGGTCGGACGTTGTCTTAACAATGACCGATCGTCACAAGCAAACGTTAGCCCTGCAGTATCCGGACCATCAGGACAAGTTTTATACTTTAAAAGAATATGTTCTTATAGAGGATGAACAGTGGGAAACACTAAAAAAGCTTTACACAGAGTTTGAAGAGAAACGAACGAAAATCCTTAATGAATCGAAGGACGATTTAAAAGAGGAAGAACTTGACCAAAAGCTTATGCGAGCATTGGAAGAAGACATTAAGGAAATTGAAGAAATGGAAAACAATTTTCCAGATATTAATATCTCTGATCCTTTTGGCGGACCCATCGATGTTTATCGTCAAACGAGAGATGAACTGGATAAACATATCGACCTTCTAATTAAAAAGCTAGACAACTACAATGGCTGATGTTCATTCAAAATTGTGAGTGAATCTGCTCTTTTTATTTTTATTAATTTTTTTACCTGTAGAGGTACTTCCATTCTCTGGATTATTCTTATTATATTAGAAAAGCAGCGGTTCTTAGTTCTGAGGCTATCAACTCGGAACAAGAATCGTTTTTTGCATTTTCCGCTATATGAAGGAATGAATCTAGTGTGATCTTCTTATATGAAGGTAGATTAACGGATTTATGCGAGAAAGACGGAGATATTACCTATTAAATCCTTCAAATTCAATTGACAGTTGTCAAGTAAACTGGCACGATTAGGATGATTATACGTAGACAGGAGTGTATTGAATCCATGAAAGTAATCCTTGCTTCAGACCACGGAGGGGTTAATCTACGCCGTGAAGTGGCAGATGTTTTGACAGATTTGCAGGTTGAATTTGAAGACATTGGCTGTAATTGTGAAAGTTCTGTTGATTATCCCGACTATGCAATCCCAGCTGCCGAACGTGTGGCAAGTGGGGAATTTGATAAAGCCATCCTGATTTGCGGTACAGGAATTGGGATGTCCATCTCTGCCAATAAAGTTAAAGGAATCAGAGCTGCGCTTGTACATGACTTATTCACTGCAAAAGTAACTCGTGAACATAATGACTCTAATGTACTTTGCATGGGTGAACGTGTTATCGGGCCTGGGTTAGCAAAAGAAATCGCTAAAACGTGGGTTTCCACTGGTTTTGAAGCTGGCCGTCATGAAAGACGCGTAAGTAAGATTGCCGAATACGAAAATAAGTAATACAATGGAACGTAACATAGCGGAAGCAGTCATCATAGCTGAAGCTGACAATTGAAGAGAAGCCGGTTGCTTCTCTTTTTTAGAATACAGTACCACAGGAGGGGTATTCGTGACTGATGTGAAAGCCATTCAAGCAGATGTTAGGTCTGTCGTGGAACAACTTCTGGATAGTGGCACCATACGGAAAGGCTTTTTCGTTATTGGCTGTTCAACAAGCGAGATCGCTGGAGAACGGATCGGTACCTCTGGAAGTGAAGAGATTGCTTCTGTTGTTTTTGAGGAACTAAAGGAAATTTCCAACAATACAGAAGCGGAACTTGCGTTTCAGTGCTGTGAGCATCTGAACCGGTCCCTTGTCATTGAAAGATCGGTCCTTGATCAATACGGTCTGGACGAGGTGGCTGCTATTCCGGTTCCAAAAGCAGGCGGGTCAATGGCTTCTTATGCATACAAGCATATGGAGGAGCCGGTGCTTGTCGAGTCCATCCAGGCAGCTGGGGGACTGGATATCGGAGATACGCTGATTGGAATGCATCTGAAGCGTGTGGCTGTACCGCTTCGAATTGAACAGAAGTCGATTGGTCATGCACATGTCACGGCTGCCAGAACTCGTCCTCCTCTTATAGGAGGCGTTCGGGCTGTATATGAAAGTAGTGAAGTCGAAGGTTCGTGTGATGAATAGGAATGGAAAGGGGAACAGTGTACTATGAATCAAGTGAAGTCAACAGACGCAGAAGTTTTTGCAGCGATCAACGATGAGAAAAACCGTCAGCAGGAGAATATTGAATTAATTGCTTCAGAGAATTTCGTTTCCGAGGCTGTCATGGAAGCGATGGGCTCTGTACTAACCAATAAATATGCTGAAGGCTATCCTGGTCGCCGTTATTATGGTGGATGTGAACATGTAGACGTAGTAGAGAACCTGGCACGTGATCGAGCGAAAGAACTCTTTGGAGCAGATCATGTCAACGTGCAGCCGCACTCTGGAGCGCAAGCGAATATGGCTGTCTATTTCACAGTACTTGAACATGGAGACACCGTATTAGGTATGAATCTAAGTCATGGAGGTCACTTGACTCATGGAAGCCCTGTGAACTTCAGTGGAAAGCTTTATAACTTCGAAGAATACGGAGTTGATCAAGAAAATGAATTGATTGACTACGATGCTGTTCTAGCAAAAGCGAAAGAAGTGAAGCCTAAACTGATCGTTGCAGGTGCAAGTGCTTATCCTCGTGAGATTGATTTTGCGAAGTTCCGTGAAATCGCTGATGAAGTAGGTGCTTACCTTATGGTTGACATGGCGCATATTGCTGGTTTGATTGCGTCAGGCCTACACCCAAACCCGGTTCCGCATGCTCATTTTGTTACGACGACTACTCACAAAACCTTGCGTGGACCTCGTGGCGGTATGATTCTTTGTGAAGAGCAGTTTGCTAAGAAAATTGACAAGTCTGTTTTTCCTGGTATGCAAGGCGGTCCGCTTATGCACATCATCGCAGCGAAAGCCGTTTCTTTCAAAGAAGCGTTGCAGCCTGAATTTAAACAGTACTCACGTCAAATTATCGCAAACGCAAAACGCCTTGGTGAATCTCTAATAGAAAAAGGCGTGGATATCGTTTCTGATGGTACGGATAACCACCTTCTACTCCTGGATCTGCGCAGCAAAGGTTTAACAGGAAAAGTAGTAGAGAAAGCCCTGGATGAAATCGGAATTACAACGAATAAGAATACCATTCCTTACGATCCGGAGAGCCCGTTTGTTACGAGTGGTATCCGAATCGGAACCGCTGCTGTGACAAGCAGAGGATTTAAAGAAGAAGAAATGGATGAAATTGCTGATCTGATTGCCTTCACGCTTGAACATCATGAAGATGCAGAAAAAATGAAAGAAGCAAAAGAGCGTGTCCATCAGTTAACGTCCCGTTTTCCTTTATATCAAACATTAGCCTATTCTTCACTATAATAGGAAGGAGCCACTAGATATTGTCTAGTGGCTTTTTTTATAAAAACTTTCAACTATCTTGACTGTGTAGGGTATCGAAAGTACTTCAATGAGCTGTAATGGAGATGTAACAAGATTTACTAACTATATTGGGTTGCAGGTGAACTTGATTTTAAGTACAATTTAAAGGATGCAAACTATGAGAAGGAGTGATCGGCAATGGGAAAAGTTTATGTATTGGACCATCCGTTGATTCAGCACAAATTGACGTACATACGGAAAAAGGAAACAGGCACGAAAGATTTTCGCGAACTAGTTGATGAAGTAGCCGCTTTAATGGCATTTGAAATTACTCGTGACCTACCATTGGAAGAGGTTGAAATCGATACCCCTGTCGTACAGGAAGCAAAAGCGAAAGTATTGACAGGAAAGAAAATTGGACTAGTCCCTATTCTTCGTGCTGGCCTTGGTATGATTGACGGTATTGTTCAATTGATTCCTGCAGCCAAAATCGGACATGTTGGTCTTTACCGTGACCCTGAAACTTTGAAACCGGTAGAGTACTATGTCAAACTCCCTAGCGATATAGAAGAACGTGAATTGATTGTGATTGACCCTATGCTGGCTACGGGCGGTTCTGCCAATGAAGCCATTCATTCATTGAAGAAGCGTGGCGCACGCCAAATCCGCTTAATGTGTTTAGTTGCAGCACCTGAAGGGGTCGAAGCTGTCCAGGAAGAGCATCCTGATGTTGATATCTATCTAGCTGCCCTTGATGAGAAGCTGAATGAAAAAGGATACATTGTACCAGGCCTTGGAGACGCAGGCGACCGCTTATACGGAACTAAGTAAAATTAAAAGTGAAAGCGACCGGGTAGCGACGTATGGACTGGACTGAGATGGAGGAGATAAAGGAAACACGAAGAACGAAGTGATTCGATGTTGACTTATCGTACAGAATCGAGGGAAGTCTCACTAGTCTCTGGGAGCTGTAACTAGATAGTAATAGAAATGTGGAGGTGCCCTGATTAGCCTCGACAAGCATAAGACAATCCATGGAGTGGAGTGAACTTTCTCCATGTAATGGAATGACTTATGACCTCGAGAGGCTGGGCACCGTAACTGGACAAATATTTAAAAGTGAAAGCGAACGATCGAATAAATAACTTCCCTCTTAAAGGAGGCCATTCAGTGTCTGAACCAATCAAAGTAATGACGATTTTTGGGACAAGACCGGAAGCCATTAAAATGGCACCACTTGTTCTGGAACTTAAGAAACGTCCCGAACAATTCGAACCAATTGTAGCCGTAACTGCCCAACACCGAGAAATGTTGGATCAGGTTTTATCCATTTTCGATATTGAACCAGACTTCGATTTAGATATTATGAAATCTCGCCAAACTCTTGCTCAAGTGACGACACGTGCACTGGAAGGTCTTGATCAGGTCATGAGTGAAACGAAGCCGGATGTTGTGTTAGTTCACGGAGATACGACGACAACTTTCGCAGCTTCCTTAGCAGCCTACTACAATCAGATTCCTGTTGGGCATGTGGAAGCAGGGTTAAGAACTTGGAACAAGTATTCTCCATACCCAGAGGAAATGAATCGCCAGCTGACTGGTGTCATGGCAGATCTTCATTTTGCTCCAACGAACAAATCTCGTGACAACCTTCTCTCTGAAAATAAGCCAGAGGATCACATTTTTGTAACAGGTAATACAGCGATCGACGCTCTTCATACGACTGTGAACGAGGATTATACTTCTGAAGTTCTCCACGAAGTTGGTGATAAACGTCTCGTTCTTATGACTGCTCACCGTCGTGAGAATCTTGGTAATAATATGAAGCAAATGTTCAGAGCAATCAAGCGTCTCGTACAGGAGCATGAAGACATCCAAGTCGTCTATCCTGTTCACCTGAATCCTGTTGTAAAAGAGACAGCGGATGAGATCTTAGGAAATGATGATCGGATTAAGTTGATCGATCCTCTTGATGTTATCGATTTTCATAACTTCGCATCTCGTGCCCACTTGATTTTGACCGATTCAGGAGGAGTACAAGAAGAGGCTCCTTCGTTAGGTGTTCCTGTGCTGGTGCTTCGCGATACAACAGAACGTCCTGAAGGAATTGAAGCAGGTACGCTGAAGCTCGCAGGTACTGAGGAAGATCACATCTTCCACTTAGCCCATGAGCTGTTATCTGATGACACTAAGCATCAGGAAATGGCGAAGGCTTCAAACCCGTATGGAGATGGCAAGGCATCCGCTCGCATTGCTGAAGCGATCCGTTATTTCTTTAAGCAGCGTGAGGATAAACCGGCACCATTTGAAATTGAATAATAAAAAAGCCAAGCCTTTTTAGTAGAGGCTTGGCTTTTTCTATGTGTATAGCTCCGCTCGTTCCTCGCAAACTAAGCAAAAAAGAAGGTCTGATTATGTGTAGAATTATGATGTGTGTATTGGTGTTGCTTTTATGTTCAGGCTTTCGTTCTCCAGAATTAAAGGAAGAAGTGACAATCATCGTTGAAATTGAAGAATCAGTTGATGACTTTGTGGATCACGTGGAAGCAAGGATTCCCCGATTGGAAGTCGTAGCTCGATATGACACGATTTTTAAGGGAGCAGCCATAAAAGGAACGGTTGGTGAATTAGAGAAGCTGGCAAGACTAGACACAGTTGTTCAGCAATATCCAGTAGAAACTTATCGTACCATGACTAGTGAGATCCCTTCTTTTTCCACAGACATGTTACGACAGCGCTATGATCTTCCTTTCACAGGAAAAGGTGTGAAAGTCGGGGTTATCGATACAGGCATAGATTACACTCATCCCGACCTAGCCGGTGCTTACCGCGGAGGTTTTGATACGGTTGATTTTGATGAAGATCCGATGGAGACGCAAGGGGAAGGTGAAACCATGCATGGTACGCATGTAGCGGGAGTGATAGCGGCCAATGGAAAAATGAAGGGAATCGCACCTGAGGCTGAATTGTACGCTTATCGAGCTCTTGGACCAGGAGGAGTAGGTTCATCGGTGCAAGTGATTGCAGCGATTGAAGAAGCGGTAGAGGATGGGATGGATGTGATTAACTTATCCCTGGGGAATGATGTAAATGGTCCTGACTGGCCCACCTCCCATGCAGTCAATAAAGCCATCGAACTAGGAACAACAGTTGTCGTTGCCGCAGGGAATTCTGGTCCAGGCCCATGGACGGTAGGTTCTCCAGCTACCTCAACCAATGCGATTACTGTTGGAGCTTCTTCAATGGAAGGGGAAGTACCGCTTCTTACTATTCCAGGGGAACGCAAGCGAGTACCGGTTACCGTGCTACTAGGTTCCATACCGTGGGAGTTTGATAAAAAATATCCGATAATGATGGCGGGAAAAGGATTGGATAAACTGGGTAATGCAAGAGGGAAAATCGTCTTGTTTGAAAGAGGAGAGATCTCTTTTACAGAGAAAGCTATCAAAGCCTATCAAGCAGGTGCTACCGGCGTCATCATCTATAATAACGAAGAAGGCATTTTTCAAGGTGCTTTAGAAAAAAAGTTACCTATTCCAGTCGCTAGCGTATCGAGAGAAGATGGCGAATGGCTTAAGTCTGAAGCAGTCGATGCACAACAATGGGTAAATACTATCCGTGAGTCAACGGATGAAGGGATCGCACCATTTAGTTCGCGAGGTCCTGTAACAACAAGCTGGGAGGTCAAGCCAGACCTGGTTGCTCCAGGAGTCAACATATTTAGTACTGTTCCAGGGGGCTATCAGCCGCTACAAGGAACAAGTATGGCTGCACCTCATGTGGCTGGTGTAGTCGCATTGATGCTCGAAGCTCATCCTGACTGGACGCCGGAAAAAGTCAAAGCCTCTTTACTGTCTTCGGCCGATGTGATGCCAGCTCAAAACCATATGTATTTCCCTACAGAACAAGGGAGTGGTTTGGTAGACATTTCAGAATCGATCAATCCTGAATTGCTGATTGAATCAGGGGCGTTGGAATTTGGCCGTTTGCACGACGAGTTCTTCAGGAAACAATTGCCTATAAGGTTAAAGAACACGACGAAAGAACAGTTGGAAATTCACGTTGAAAGACCCGCAATAGAAAGGGGAGTTTCGTGGCGGCTTCCTTCTACTATTTCACTTGCTCCAGGAGAGACAAAAGAGGAGCACGTAGAACTTCAATTATCTAAGGCGTTTATAAAGGATGGTGTCCATCAGGGATATGTAAAGCTTGAGAGCGGAGGACAAATTTATCATCTTCCTTATTTATACCTGAAAGAAGATACGTCTTACGAGAAAGTAACAGGCTTTGAATTGAACCAAAATCCAGACCGTGACAAATCCGTTTCCTATCGTTTCCACCTAACAGAGAAAGTCGAAAAAGTCACTGTGGATTTATACAGAGCAGGAACAATGCTCTTCCAGGGACAATTGATCGAAATTGATCAGCCAGAATCTGGACTTGTAGAAGGGAAAATTACCAAATCATCGTTTGATATGGAGGGGCCATACATTGCCGTTGTCAATGTGACCACTTCAAATGGAAAAGAATCGTATACCTTTCCGGTTCATTTTAGTGAGTGAAGAACGCCTCAGTTCACCCTATATTTGGAGTGACTGGGGCGTGTTCTTGTTTAAATTTTTACATTCATGTAGAATGAACGCTGGCTCTATCAAAAATGTGACAAAAATGTGATCGAAAAGTGTCATTCATTTGTACTTTTGCTCACAAACTCATTGACATCAAATGACCCCTATTGTATTCTTACATAGGATGGAATGATAAGGTTTTCATATAAGGGAAACTAAAAGGTTTATCCCCTTTTTCCTGCCTTAAAGTGAGTGAGAAAATATGAGACGTTCTAAGCCACCATTCCAGGCTATGGCGCTTACTAGCGCAATTGTTTCTCAATTAGCCGGCGGACCTTTAGCTGGAGTATATATTGGGAAGTGGATCGATAGCCACTTATCCACAGCACCCACATTCTTAATCATAGGGTTATTCCTTGGATTAGGAGCAGGTACATATGGAACCATTCGTTTAGTACGTTCGTACTCGGGAGACGATTAACATGATAGATTATCAACAGATGATATCCCGCCAACGGAAATGGATGTTCTACCTTTTAGCTTTGCTCGTATTAGGGTGGGGGGTTACTCCATGGAAACCTGTTTTTTTAGGACTTCTATTAGGAACCATTCTTAGTTTTTATAACTTATGGACGATGCAAAGAAAAATCTCCAAGCTAGGTGAACATTCCACAGACATTGACACATCTAAATCAAAAAAACGTAAACCAAATATTGGTACGTTTACACGATTAGCCACAGGGGCTTTAGCAGCCGTTATTGCACTTCAATTCGAAGAACATTTCCACATTATTTCTGTAGTATTGGGCCTAATGACAGCCTACTTTGTCATTTTTATAGACTACCTGTTGAAACATTTAACAGAATAGCACGATGGAAGAGAGGTGAACAGAATGAATCACGAAGCACCGATGCTGGAAAATGCGTTGGGTATCGAATGGTTAGACTTTAACCTATCCACCGTATTGATGATGCTGATTGCTTCAGTCATTGTTTTTATTGTTGCTGTTGCAGCAACACGAAGTTTGGAACGACGTCCAAAGGGTTTTCAAAACTTTATGGAGTGGCTCATTGACTTTGTGAAAGGAATTATTGGTTCTAACATGGACTGGAAAGTAGGGAGACTATTTCTACCATTAGGATTAACTCTCTTCACATATATCTTTGTGTCTAACATGTTAGGGGTAGTCACAATCTTTGCGCCAAACGATGTTCTATGGTGGAAATCACCGACATCCGATCCAGGTATTACTCTAACCCTGGCTGTTATGGTTGTTGTTCTCACCAATTATTACGGGGTTAAATTGAGAGGGGGCAATGAAGTCGCTAAAGACTTTGCACGCCCATTACCATTTTTACTTCCATTTAAGATCATTGAGGAGTTCTCAAATACGTTGACACTGGGTCTTCGACTTTACGGGAACATTTATGCCGGTGAGATCTTGCTAGGTCTATTAGCAGGAATAGCCTCAGCTGGTGTCCTTGGCTTCTTGGGAGGAGTTATCCCAATGTTAGCTTGGCAAGCATTTAGTACATTCGTAGGCTTTATTCAAGCATTTATTTTCACAATGTTGACAATGGTTTATATGTCTCACAAAGTGAGTTCTGACCATTAATAAATAACAAATTTTTTAATATATTTGAGGAGGAATTTAACATGGGTCTAATTGCAGCGGCAATTGCAGTAGGTCTTGCAGCAGTAGGTGCAGGTATTGGTAACGGTTTAATCGTAGGTAGAACAGTAGAGGGGATTGCTCGTCAACCTGAATTGCGCGGCGTTCTTCAAACAACAATGTTCATTGGTGTTGCCCTAGTAGAGGCACTTCCAATCATTGGTGTCGTAATTGCATTTATTGTAATGGGTCAATAAGGATTTTACTTAAAGCGAGATGGCGAAGCGAAAGTTTCCTTCGCCATTTCTCTACATCAGCCAACAACTGTTTACCCATTCTTTTAGATTTAAAACTTCGACTTAAACCTTTAAGCCGGGTTTTTGTTATGTATAGCCCCATTTAGGGTCGAAAGGAGTGAGCAAGGTGCAAACTTTTACTAATACATTGGTTCTTGGAGCTGGTGGCGGACTGAACATCGGCGATATGCTCGTCCAATTAATACTTTTCATTGTTCTCTTAGCATTACTTAAGAAATTTGCCTGGGGACCTTTCATGAACATGATGAAAGAGCGTGAAGATTATATTTCCAATGAAATAGACACGGCAGAAAAAAGTCGTGAAGAAGCACACCGCATGCAGCGTGAAGCTTCAGAAGAGTTGAAAAAGACAAGGCAAGATGCACAGAAGATTATTGAGGATGCACGTAAGACAGCTGCTCAACAGGAACAATCTATTATTGAATCTGCTCGATCAGAAGCAGACCGCATGAAAGACTCTGCTAAACAAGAGATTGTTCAGGAGAAGGAGAAAGCAATTCAGTCGCTTAAAGATCAAGTTGCTTCCATGTCTGTCATGATCGCGTCCAAAGTTATTGAGAAAGAGTTGTCTCAAAAGGATCAAGATCAGCTGATCCAACAATACATTAATGAAGCAGGCGAAAAACGATGAGTGGATCTATCGTTTCAAAGCGCTATGCGCAAGCCCTTTTTCAACTCGCTGAGGAACATCTGAAAGTCGATCAAATCGCAGAAGAGTTAAACGTCGTAAAGGACGTTTTCGGTAAGAACCCTTCCGTTTATACATTTCTAAAGCATCCAAAGGTTACGACTGAAGATAAGAAACGTGTAGTTGCTAAATCATTTCAGGCTTTATCAGCTGAGGTATTAAACACGTTGAAGCTAATCGTAGACCGTCATAGAGAAGACATTATCTTTGATATGATCAACGAATATATGTCTAAGATCTCTGCCAGAAAAGGTGTAGCTGACGCAACGGTTTACTCTGTACGTGAATTATCTAATAAAGAAAAAGAGCAAATCTCGAAAACATTTGCTCCAAAAGTAGGAAAGCAATCCTTGAACATTACTAATATGATTGATTCTTCATTGCTCGGCGGTATCCGCGTGAGAATAGGGAATCGAATTTTCGATGGTTCAGTCAGCGGTAAATTAAACCGTCTGGAACGTGAACTAGTATCGAAATAAAGATGATAGGGGTGAAATAGCATGAGCATCAAAGCTGAAGAAATCAGTGCGCTGATTAAGCAGCAAATTGAAAACTATGAGACTGAGATTGAAGTCAAAGATGTCGGTACAGTTATCGAAGTTGGTGACGGTATCGCACGTGCTCATGGTCTTGACAACGTCATGGCTGGAGAGCTAGTAGAATTTTCAAATGGTGTTATGGGACTGGCACAGAACTTAGAGGAAAATAACGTGGGTCTTGTCATCCTAGGACCATTTACAGATATTAAAGAAGGCGACGAAGTACGTCGTACAGGACGCATCATGCAAGTTCCAGTAGGAGAAGAACTGTTGGGACGTGTAGTAAACCCACTGGGGCAGCCAGTTGATGGCATGGGTCCAATGGAAACGACAAAAACTCGTCCAATCGAATCACCAGCACCAGGTGTTATGGATCGTAAATCAGTTGATGAGCCACTTCAAACAGGAATCAAAGCGATCGACGCTCTTGTTCCAATTGGTCGTGGACAACGTGAATTGATCATCGGAGACCGTCAAACAGGTAAAACTTCCGTTGCGATTGATGCAATTTTGAACCAGCATGACCAGGATATGATTTGTATCTATGTTGCTATTGGTCAAAAAGAATCAACTGTGCGTGGAACTGTAGAAACGTTACGCCGTCACGGAGCTCTAGATTACACAATTGTTGTAACAGCAAGTGCTTCTCAACCGGCTCCGCTACTTTACCTTGCACCGTATGCGGGTGTATCCATGGGTGAAGACTTCATGTACAACGGTAAGCACGTACTTGTCGTATACGATGACCTTTCTAAGCAGGCAGCCGCTTATCGTGAGCTATCCTTGCTACTTCGTCGTCCACCAGGTCGTGAAGCTTTCCCGGGAGACGTTTTCTACCTGCACTCTCGTTTGCTAGAGCGTGCCGCTAAATTGAGTGACGCAAAAGGTGGAGGATCACTAACTGCGCTTCCATTCGTTGAAACTCAAGCAGGTGACATTTCTGCTTATATCCCAACTAACGTTATCTCCATCACAGATGGACAGATATTCTTGCAATCCGACTTGTTCTTCTCAGGTGTACGTCCAGCCATCAACGCCGGTTTATCGGTATCCCGTGTTGGAGGATCTGCACAAATTAAAGCGATGAAGAAAGTTGCCGGTACATTGCGTCTTGACTTAGCCTCTTACCGTGAGTTGGAAGCATTCGCTCAATTCGGTTCAGATCTGGATAAGTCAACACAAGCGAAACTAAACCGCGGTGCCCGTACTGTTGAAGTACTGAAGCAAGGGTTGCACCAACCACTAGCTGTTGAAAAACAAGTTATGATTATTTATGCCTTAACAAAAGGTTTCCTTGATGATGTTCCAGTTGAAGATATCACTCGTTTCGAGTCCGAATTCCATAACTGGTTAGAAAATAACCGTAAAGAACTTCTATCTCAGATTCGCGAAACAGGAAAACTGGCTGAAGATGAAGACATGAGCGGTGCTGTTAAAGAATTCAAGAAAACTTTTGTAGCTTCTGAATAATAAAGTGTGTAGGCGACTGTAAAGCGACGTACGGACTGGACTGAGCTGGAGGAGATAAAGGAAACACGGAGAACGAAGTGATCCGATGTTGACTTATCGTACAGAAGCGAGGGAAGTCTCGCTAGTCGCTAGGAGCCGAAGCCGGATTAAGTTGAAGTGCGTAGAGGGGCTGGTAGACCTGACGTGCATAAGCGAATCACCTCAGTGAAGCGTTCTTCTTCACAGAGGTGGAGTGCTTATGTCGCTAAGGTCTGCCCCTCGAAGCCGGACAGATAAAGTGCGTAGGCGACTGATCAGCGACGTTGAAGAGAATTAAATGTCTCTTTTGTCGCTGAAGTCGTAACGAGAGCCGGATTTATCATAATTGGGTATTTACGAACCAGCTAGAAAGGGTGGTGAAACAGCGTGGCATCCCTTAGAGATATTAAAGGACGGATTACATCAACTAAGAAAACGAAACAGATCACAAAAGCGATGGAGATGGTTTCAGCATCTAAGCTGAACCGTGCAGAGCAAAATGCAAAGTCTTTCGTTCCTTATAGTGATAAGATTCAAGAAGTTGTAACGAACATTGCGGCGGGTACTACCAGCAGGCACCCAATGCTTCAAGCTCGCGAAGTGAAACGCAGAGGTTATCTCGTCATCACTTCAGATAGAGGTTTAGCAGGTGCTTACAACAGCAGTATCTTGCGTAAAGTTTATCAACGAATTCGTGAGAAGCACACTTCTGCTGATGAGTATAAAATCATTACAATCGGTCGGATTGGACGTGACTTTTTCCGTAAACGTAATATTCCAGTGGATAAAAACATTACAGGTCTGTCTGATCAACCGGACTTTGCGGATATAAAGGATATTGCATCCGAAACAGTCCAAATGTTCACAGACGAAGAGATTGATGAACTATATATTTATTACAACCACTATGTCAGTGCAATCACACAAGAAGTAACGGAAAGAAAAGTGCTGCCATTAAGTGATGTAAGTAAGGATAAAGCTGCTTCAGGTTCTTATGAATATGAACCTAATGAAGAACAGATTTTGGACGTATTACTACCACAATACGCTGAAAGCTTAATTTACGGAGCTTTACTTGATGGGAAGGCTAGTGAACACGCGGCTCGAATGACGGCTATGAAGAGTGCTACAGATAATGCTGATGAATTAATTGGTGATCTAACACTTTCATATAACCGTGCACGTCAAGCTGCCATCACTCAAGAGATTACTGAAATTGTCGGCGGAGCAGCTGCCTTAGAATAGTAATTTCTGACTCGAAAAGTTAGTTAGGAGGGAAATGAATGAGTAATGGACGCGTAACTCAAATCATGGGACCCGTTGTAGACGTAACGTTCGATGACGGCCATCTCCCTGATATTAATAACGCATTGCGTGTAATTTATAATGCACGAACAGAAGACGAAAAAAGCGTCGACCTAACATTGGAAGTTGCCCTGCACCTGGGTGACAATACAGTACGTACAGTTGCTATGTCATCCACAGATGGTGTAATGCGTGGTACGTCAGTAACGGATACAGGCAAACCGATTTCTGTACCAGTAGGGGAAGTAACACTGGGACGTGTTTTCAACGTAGAAGGAAATAACATTGATTTAGATGAGCCGCTTGGTGATGATGTCCGTCGCGACCCTATTCACCGTGAGGCACCTAAATTCGAAAACTTGGCTACAGAAACGGAGATTCTGGAAACGGGAATCAAGGTTGTAGACTTGTTAGCCCCTTATGTAAAAGGTGGTAAAATCGGATTGTTCGGTGGAGCCGGTGTTGGTAAAACCGTACTAATCCAGGAGCTTATCAATAACATCGCTCAAGAGCACGGCGGTATTTCTGTATTTGCCGGTGTTGGAGAGCGTACACGTGAAGGTAACGACCTTTATTGGGAAATGACAGATTCTGGCGTTATCAAGAAGACAGCAATGGTATTCGGTCAGATGAACGAGCCGCCTGGGGCGCGTATGCGTGTTGCCCTGTCCGGTCTGACAATGGCAGAATACTTCCGTGATGAACAAGGACAGGACGTACTGTTCTTCATCGATAACATCTTCCGTTTCACACAGGGTGGTCTTGAAGTATCAGCCCTTCTTGGACGTATGCCATCAGCCGTTGGTTATCAGCCGACTCTAGCGACAGAAATGGGTCAGCTGCAAGAGCGGATCACTTCAACAGACAAAGGTTCCGTAACTTCCATTCAGGCAATTTACGTTCCTGCCGATGACTATACAGACCCGGCGCCAGCAACAACGTTCGCTCACTTAGATGCGACGACCAACCTTGAGCGTAAACTTTCTGAGCAGGGGATCTATCCAGCCGTAGACCCGCTGGCTTCAACATCTCGTGCCCTTGACCCTGATATCGTAGGAGATGAACACTATGAAGTAGCGCGTGAAGTACAGCGTACACTTCAGCGTTATAAAGAACTTCAGGATATCATTGCTATTTTGGGTATGGACGAGCTTTCTGATGAAGATAAGTTGACTGTTGCACGTGCTCGTCGCGTACAATTCTTCTTGTCACAGAACTTCCACGTTGCAGAACAGTTCACGGGTCAACCTGGTTCTTATGTGCCTGTTTCAGAAACAGTTAAAGGCTTCAAGGAAATCCTTGACGGCAAATACGATGACATTCCTGAAGATGCGTTCCGTCTAGTTGGACGTATTGAAGAAGTTGTTGAAAAATCTAAACAAATGCAATAACAATAAAAGCAAAAGTGCTTAAGGACATAAGATCGGAGCTTCATTGATGATCATTAGGTTTTAATCCTTGAGTACTGTAGCTAGCCATACAAGCAAAAGCACCTCAAGTCTTGTAGTAATGTGAATGCCGGGTGAACCCCGGCTATTCACTATAGCCAAAGGAGGAAATGGTTATGAGCACACTAACGGTGAGTGTTGTCACTCCTGATGGCCCGGTATTGGAAGATGCATTTGAAATGGTTAGTTGTAAGGCTGAAAGTGGAGAGCTTGGTATTTTGCCAGGTCACATTCCAATGGTCGCTCCACTTACAATCAGCGCGGTTCGACTAAAAGGTGACGGCAAATCTGATCGTATCGCAGTCAGTGGCGGTTTCTTAGAAGTTCGGCCTGACAAGGTGACAATCCTAGCACAGTCAGCTGAAAAACCTTCCGAAATTGATATAGATCGTGCCAGAAAAGCCAAAGAACGTGCAGAAAGACGCCTTCAAGATAAACAAGCCGACATAGATTTCAAACGGGCTGAACTGGCCCTCAAACGAGCCATCAATCGTTTGGATGTATTCGAAAATAACTTTTAAACTGCTTTCATTTTGAGAGCAGTTTTTTTCGTGGTAAACAAATTATGTCAGCAAAACACGGCAAATGGGAGATGATTTTGTCATTATTGCCCGGGAAATGAGAAATAATTAATTTCCTATGTCATCTATTGTTTAAAAACGGCTAAGAGATGGTATAGAAAGGTATAGCAGGATAATTCATTTCTGTGTTTTGCGTGATTAGAAAAGGGGTTCATCATGGATCAATATTTTGCTGAAGAAGCTATTTTAAGTATGACATCCCATTTGATTTTTATTGTAATCACGTGGAGGGTGCTGTTAGCAGTGAATTTTGATGCGTTTTTTCGCAAGAATAAAGTGTTTGAAGCAAGGGTACTACTTATTTTCATTACCATAGCTTTAGGTACAACAGTCAGCAACTTCTTTTTAGATTTCATTCGCTGGTCCAACAGTTTAGTTTACTTGTTTTAATCAAATGAGCAAATGTCTAATGTTGTTAGGAATTGTATCGTATGAGAGTTGTCTTCTCAGGTCACACTTATAGTAAGTAAATGCTTGGGGAGGCATTCAAATGAAAATGATAGGAACTGTTCTTATTGCTACAATTATTTTTTTACTAGGTGCTAATCCACAGGAAATGTCTGCAGGCAAGGATTCACCTGTCTTGAAGTTTGCAGCATTTGCTGAGGATGAGCAGCTTGAAGTGAACGAATGGAAAATCACCATTAAACAGCCCTTCGAAATGAACGATCTTGAAGCAAGAAAAAACGAACTTATCTCATATTACAAGGACTCAGTCATTAAAACAGAGAATACGACAAATTCATCCAAAATCATCTTTAAAGACGCTCAGGAAAAAACTACATTCAACGAAACATTTATTTTAATCGTACCTAAAGAAAAAGGTATGAGACCAGAAATGGTTTATGTAGCAAGTGGACAGGGAACATCTTCAATGTCACCAGCGAACATGTCGAAGCCACAGGAAGTAAAAAGTCGATTTTTTGGGGAGAAAGTCAACATTTTCTCTTGTCTTAAGGCGAAGTCTAGTGGTATTATAGATGATGTTTTAGTGTATCAAAAATTCAGACAGACATTTAACATTCAACCAATAGACGAAGTAATTGAACACGGCTGGTCTAGCAGAACCGGATATACAAAAGAATGGGGACAAGCCATCCCTGTAGCTGGTGATCATATGAACGTCCAGTTCGCCTCTAGAACTTTGGGCGGGGAGACAAACATCACTATTGGCACACCCATTATTACTGCTGAATATTAATAATAATGAATATGGACGCGGAGGAGAATGAACCTTGGAAAAAATCATCGTCCGTGGTGGGAGGCAGCTGAATGGTACCGTGAAAGCCGAAGGTGCCAAGAATGCCGTACTGCCTGTCATCGCAGCAAGTATTATTGCAAGTGAAGGAAAAAGCGTTTTGCACGAAGTACCTGCTTTAGCAGATGTCTATACGATCAATGAAGTAATTAGACATATGAATGCAGACGTAGAAGTTGATGGCAATACAGTAACAATTGATGCTTCTAGTGAGTTGTCAACGGAAGCTCCAATAGAATATGTTCGTAAAATGCGCGCTTCTGTTCTCGTACTGGGACCGCTTTTGGCCCGCTATGGCCATGCTAAGGTTGCCCTGCCGGGAGGATGTGCCATTGGCTCACGCCCTATAGACCAGCACCTGAAAGGCTTTGAAGCTATGGGTGCCGAGGTGACAGTCGGAAATGGCTATATTGAAGCGGAAGTCAAAGGTCGCTTAAAGGGAGCTAAAATTTATTTCGATGTTCCTAGTGTCGGTGCTACAGAGAATGTCATGATGGCGGCTGCACTAGCCGACGGAAAGACAGTTCTTGAAAACTGCGCGAAAGAACCTGAGATCGTAGATTTAGCGAACTATCTAAACAAGATGGGCGCTAAGATTGTAGGGGCTGGAACAGAAACTATCCGCATTGAAGGTGCAGAGAAATTAGTTGGTGCTACTCATACAATTATTCCTGACCGTGTTGAAGCAGGAACCTTTATGGTAGCTGCTGCAATCACTGGAGGGAATGTGCTCGTCAAAGGTGCGATGCCAGAGCATTTACGTTCTGTTATCTCCAAAATGGAAGAAATGGGAGTCACGATCAAGGAAGAAGAAGAAGGCTTGCGTGTAATCGGTCCTGACATCTTGAAAGCGACTGATATTAAGACAATGCCTCACCCTGGATTTCCTACGGATATGCAATCCCAAATGATGGCTCTTATGCTAAACGCAGTAGGTACAAGTGTAATTACAGAAACTGTATTTGAAAATCGTTTTATGCATGTAGAAGAATTCCGTCGTATGAATGCAAATATGAAGATAGAAGGCCGCAGTGTTATTGTGGAAGGTCCATCTGCGCTTCAAGGAGCTGAGGTGGCAGCTACAGACTTGCGAGCTGGAGCAGCTTTAGTGTTAGCCGGACTAGTTGCTGATGGTTATACACGAGTAACTGAATTAAAACACTTGGATCGCGGCTATGTAAACTTTACTGAAAAACTTGCTCAGCTAGGTGCAGATATTGAACGTGTATTTGAAGGTGAATCCTACATCGAAGAGCAAGAAGCTAGTGAATCTGTTTCGACCTTATAATATACTCATCCAGTAGCTCGGTTGTTTCAATTTTTATTGAAATAACTGAGCTTTTTTAGTTCTATCATTTTTCCTTCTTGGATACATTTTAGTAGAGGGATCTACTATATGACCAGGAGGATGAGAATGAGAAGACAAAAATGGCTAGGACTAATCGTAGCAAGTGGCCTGTTTATGGCTATTCTTATTATTCCAACACTAATCGTCGTACCGTTCATCGGCTCTAACGAAGTCAATGTAGTCCAGGAAGCCCCAAGCACTAAAGAGGAGAGTGTAGGAGAGCTTTCAGAAGACTTATCATCCTTTTCCATTCGTGTATTAAGGAGTGGATCTGGGGAAGTGGAAAAAGTGCCGTTAGAAACTTACGTGGCTCGTGTCGTAGCCTCTGAAATGCCAGCAACCTTTGAGGTTGAAGCATTAAAAGCGCAATCCTTGGCAGCCCGAACATACATTACAAGGCATTTAGTACAAGAAAGTGCTGTTTCAAGCGAAGCTGATGTGACAGACACGGTTAATCACCAAGTGTACAAAAACGATCAAGAGTTGAGACAACAATGGCAAGACCGGTATGCAGAGAATATGAAAAAAATTAATCAGGCTGTAAAAGAAACGGCTGGAGAGATCATTACGTATGAGCATCAGCCGATAACGGCAGCTTTCTTTTCAACGAGTAACGGTTACACAGAAAACGCTGAAGATTATTGGGAGAATGAAATTCCTTATTTAAGAAGCGTGGAGAGTCCATGGGATGAAGCCTCGCCGAAATTTGTTGATCAGAAGGTAGTATCATTAGAGGAATTACAGGCAAGTTTAGGTGTGGCGCTTAACACAGACTTAAGTAATACTAAGATGACAAAAACGGAAGGAAACCGGGTAGAAAAAGTTGTGTTCGGTGATCAGGCATTCTCGGGAAGAGAGATTCGTGAGAAATTGAGTCTGCCTTCCAGTGACTTTACGATTCAGCAAAAAGGAGATCATGTCATTTTTACGACGAAAGGGTATGGTCATGGCGTTGGAATGAGTCAATATGGAGCGAATGGAATGGCTATGAATGGAAAGAGTTATAAAGATATCGTGCATCATTATTATCAGAACACTGAAATCTCTCCAATGAGTAAGCAAACCGCATCACTCATGGAAGGTGAAAAGCCAGTAAATTAACAGGACCGCTTCATGCGGTTCTTTTTTTAGTTTTTTATCGTTAACTTCACCGTGCAGTGAATGGAGGGTTGGCACAGTAAGAAAATTTTTCCTAAAGATGTATAGAATTCCTCATAAGTGTTCAGAATGGTTTTTGAGGTGATGAACATGAGAGAGGAAGGTAAGAAAAGCGTGACTAAATTAAAGTTTAAACGCTTGATGCGTAAGAAGTGGTTGTATCCAGCTTTGTATTTGTCGGTAGCAGCATTAGTTCTAGTTGGAGTATTTTGGTATCAGCAGAGTGCGAACAATGTAGGTGATGAAGTTGCTGAGGAGCCTAAGTCTGAAGTTCAAAATGAGTTTTCAACTCTTGATAATGAACAACAAGATTCAATGGCGGTCATGGGGCAGGATGAAAACTTACAAATGCCTGTCGCTGATGAAAAAGCAGCTACAATTGTAACTAAATTCTATGATTACGACGCTCCAGAAGAAGATCAAGAAAGTGCACTGGTCCTATACAACAATAAGTACTATCAAAGTCAAGGTGTCGATATCACTAGAGAAGATGGGGAATCGTTCGAGGTTACCGCTGCTCTAAGTGGTAAAGTCACAGAAGTGAAGGAAGATCCATTGTACGGCAATGTGATTGAGATCACTCATGACAAAGATGTGACCACTGTATATGCTAGTCTAAATGATGTTCAAGTCCAAGCAGGCTCAGAAGTCACTCAAGGTGATGTTCTAGGTGCAGCTGGTCAGAATTCATTCGGACAAGCAAGTGGCGTTCATGTACACTTTGAAGTTCGTAAAAATGGTGAGCCATTCAATCCAGAAAGCTTTTTTGGACAACCATTAAGCCAAATCAATGATAATGCGGAAGAAGGTTCTGAAACAGAAGGTGCACCAGAAGATGATGCAGCAGAAGAAAATGAAGCTCCATCTCAAGATCCAGCTGATGAATCAGATCCATCTGCCGAAGATAATCAAACAAACGAAGATGAACAACCAAATACAGAAGAAGATCCATCAGGTTCTGAAGATGAAGAACAAACACCTGATGAAGATAGCGCATCATCCATCTCTACAATTCAAACTTAAAAATGAGGGAGCTTTCCCTCATTTTTTTTTGTGCCTAGAAATAAGCTAGATAGAAAGTTTCCCGTCTCCACTCTTACACATGTGGCATATCTTCACCGTTTTATTAATACAATGAGGATAACCGAGCACTCGGTAACTTCCAGGGTGATGCAGCATGACAAACATCAAGAGTTAACCACCCACACATAAAAACATAAGCGCTTTCCTAAAGACCCACCCCCTTGGATAGTCAATCACAGGAGGCGAGTGGAGTGCATGATTACATCAAAGAGAGGACCATCAAGATTGGAGAGCACATTATCGAAACAAAAAAAACGGTGAGAGTGATCGCCAAAGAGTTTGGCGTTTCAAAAAGTACGGTCCATAAAGATTTGACGGAGAGACTCCCGGAGGTGAATCCAGAGCTGGCAAAAGAAGTAAAAAAAATTCTGGATTACCACAAGGAAATCCGGCATTTGCGCGGCGGAGAAGCAACGAGACGGAAATATAAAGCACAGCTGGTAGACGAGAAGTCCGTTCAACCCCTTCACTGATACTTTAGATCCTCCTATTTGTCAAAATCCCTCGATAAAGGTAACTTTTTTCATGTTAGATGAGACGAATGTCGCAATACTGTGATAGAATATAGAATTAGATGTGTGAGTTTTTAAACTATACCGATAGCTATTTAAAGAATAGGGAAGACTAAATAGAAGGAGTAATCTTCTCCTACCCCTTGAAGGCATAGAAGGATTCAAAAGCTGCCCAGTGCAGGATTTGTGTCCTATTGTGTCTTTATGGGTATTTATGCTTTTTACAATAGGGAGGATCTACAGGACATGTTTGCAAGAGATATAGGAATAGACCTTGGTACAGCAAATGTGCTGATACATGTAAAGGGTAAAGGAATTGTTTTAAATGAACCGTCAGTAGTTGCTATGGACCGTAACACTGGTAAAGTGCTTGAAGTAGGTGAGGAAGCTCGTCGGATGGTAGGCCGTACGCCGGGTAACATTGAAGCCATCCGCCCACTGAAAGATGGGGTCATTGCAGACTTCGATGTGACTGAAGCTATGCTCAAGCACTTTATCCAAAAAACAAATGTACGCGGATTCCTCTCGAAACCACGTATGTTGATTTGCTGTCCGACAAACATAACGAAAGTAGAGCAAAAGGCAATTAAAGAAGCTGCCGAAAAGTCAGGCGGTAAGAAAGTGTACTTAGAAGAAGAGCCAAAAATTGCTGCCATTGGGGCCGGGATGGACATCTTTCAACCAAGCGGTAATATGGTTGTGGACATTGGTGGAGGTACGACGGATGTTGCAGTCCTTTCAATGGGGGATATCGTAACCGCGTCGTCCATCAAAATGGCAGGGGATAAATTCGACTACGAAATTCTCCAATATATTAAAAAACAATATAAGCTCCTGATTGGAGAGCGAACAGCTGAAAATATTAAAATCAGTGTAGCGACTGTATTCCCTGGATCCCGCAATGAAGAAATTGAGATTCGCGGAAGAGACATGGTATCTGGTCTGCCAAGGACAATTTCTGTGAATTCTGGTGAAATTGAAAAGTCGCTTCGGGAATCAGTCCAGGTTATAGTTCAGGCTGCTAAGCAAGTACTGGAACGTACGCCACCTGAACTATCCGCAGATATTATTGATCGGGGAGTTATTATGACAGGAGGCGGAGCCCTGCTTCATGGAATCGATCAACTACTAGCAGAAGAGTTGAAGGTTCCAGTATTAGTAGCAGAGTCTCCGATGGATTGTGTAGCATCTGGTACTGGAATCATGCTTGAGAACATTGATAAACGTATTTCTGCAAAGTATTAAACGTTCTAGGATACTTAGAAAGAAGCAGCGATAACCTTGTTAAGAAGATTCTAGACAGCCGCTCCGGAATGATGGCTAATCAGTGGATGCAAGAAATGTTATCATGGCTAACGCCAGGATATAAAGCTGATTAAGTCACAATGAGAGCTTTTCCAGAGTTGTTGATTGAGCAAAATGGGGATGAAGTCTATACCTGTGTCAAAGACTTGAAGTTACCTGTGCGTAGAGGTGTAGGATCTCTTAATCCAGGTGTTTATATGCAAAAAGCTGTACAAGTATTTACTCAAGGCGATATAAAGGAAGCGGGGATAAGTCAATCCTTTGGACTCTCTTATAGTTCTAACAGCCAAGATATGGGGAAAGAGGGAAGCAGATTATATCGCCCTGATAAGAAGAGGACATGCTCACTGAAGTGCGTGGGAACCCTGAAGTAAGTATTGAAATCAAGCAAGGCTTCCTAATTCAATGCGAAGTCGATTTCGACAAGTAAACAGATGGGCTTGTCAATCAGCTGAGATCATAAATGTAAGGAGCTTGACGATCATGGCAACAGATCCTAATTCTAATAAAAAGAATCTGACAAGAGAACAAAAGCGAAAAGCTTTAGACGAAGCAACGAAGCCAAAGGACTCCAAGTCTAATTCATTAGAGACCAAGCAGCCTAAAGAGAATAAAGAAAAGGTTTCTTCAACAGAGGAACGTCCTAGGAAAGCTCGTAGACGTATTCTCCCTATTTGGCTCCGCATCATTATCGTCCTTCTTCTTAGTGCACTTGCTTTAGTGTTAGGATTAATGGTTGGATATGGTGTACTTGGTGACGGCAAGCCTACAGATGCACTGAATTGGGAGACCTGGCAGCATATATGGGATATTGTCACCAAAACAGAATAAGCTCGTCTATTCATTATATGAAATGTACGGAAAAGATATGAGAAGCATTGGCCCCATGGCCAGTGCTTCTTTTTATATGTATAGACTACTACATCCTGCAAACCTTCATCCTGTCTTCTTTTAAAACCTCCTAATCTTGAGAACTCAGTTTCGAGATTTTCTTAGGTCCGTTACATTATCAGAGAGAGGGTTGTCTGGAAAACGACTCGCTTTCCTGCGGGGGAACTGGTAAGCCTCTTCGTTCGCTGCGCTCTCTTTGGGGTCTCGTCGTTTTCCAGCCAACCCATCTGTTCTTGGATGAACGGACCCCATTTAACTTCAACAAGAGTTTTCAGGATCTTTCTACGCCATTAATTAAACGGAAGTATAGGATTTTCTATCAATAATAGTGCTCTGCAAATAATAGTAATCAATTTTTTTCAGCGTCCCATTTAAATGAAAATGAAGGTAATGATATTGATTATCTTCACTTCAAAAGCGTTTCCGTTATTCCAAATAATCGTAAGGAGGTCCGGGAAATGGTGAGACTCCTGTGGGATAAACATGACAGGTGAGACCCCGGAAGACAAAGTCTGAGGAGGCTCAGCGCATGCCCACGGAAAGCGAATCATTTCCCGGACCTCCAACTTCTACTCACGGCAACGGAAATATCTATTATAACTCAATTTGTCTCGAAGTCGTGTCTTCCAGATACAAGCTATTATGTACAACTCTATAATTAAAACTTAATTTTTTAATAATTACCACTTACCATAAAACGAGCCGTTAATGAAAGAGAACTTCCTAACTTATCCATATGTTTTCAAGTTTTGGAATAGGGAATCTATTCGTAACAGAAAAAATTACACAACGGGGGAGGGAAAGGAAGTGAAGACGGACGTTTTTATTGCTGGGGGCGGCGTGGGCGGTTTAACTCTAGCTGCTAAACTGGCAAGCCGCGGTGTCCATGTGACGATAGCGGAGCAGCTGAAAAAAGAATCACCCGTTTACAAAGGCGAACTCTTACAACCTAAAACACTCGCGATTCTTGAGAGGCTCGGCGTTATCGAAGAAATCGAAGGCTGTGGTCATCCCATCGATCAGCTGCGTTTTCAAGAAATACATCGGATCCCCGAAAGCCCGCCAGAAGAAGTCAACCTGACTGAATTGAATTATAGTCGAGTAGCCAGCCAATACGACCATGCCTTGATGGTTCCTCACGAAAAGACAAAGTCGATTTTAAGAAACAAAGGAGCAGCTTCCGAGCAGTATTTTCACTATTTTCCAGGTGCAAGATTTTTAGGGTTTGAAAATGGCATGGCAAAAATTAAACAAAAAAAAGAAATTACTTATATCGAAGCAAAGGTCTATATTGGAGCCGAAGGCCGCAGTTCTCCTACAAGAGACGCAATGAATGTGCATGTAGAAAGAAAAGATTACAATCATCATTTTTTAACTGTTACTATTCCAAGGCCTGAAGACTTTACTAAAGGAAAAATTATTACGACCTCTAGTTGTTTTCTAGGCCTTTTCCCTCTCCCGGATAATGAGGTGCGTACGGTATATCTAATTAAAGCTGGAGAGTACAAGAACATTAAGGAAAAAGGACTGGAATATTTATACCGTTCTTATAGTGAGTTGGAACCAGAGCTGTCAGAAGGTGTCCGCAGCATAGAGGACTGGAAAAAAGTTCAGTTAATGATTCCTTTCACTTATCACGTTGATCATTATTATTCAGGTAATCTAGCAATAATGGGTGACGCAGCTCATACGGTACACCCCATGGCAGGAGAAGGTATGAATTTAGCTATTCAGGATGCCGATGTGCTCGGAGAGTTGCTTGCATGGTGCAAAGAAGAAGGAAAGCCCTATCATGAGTATCTTCATTATTACGAAGATGTTCGCAAGCCACGTGTTGAATTTTTGCTTCAGCTTAGTCATTTATCTGCACTCGTTTATTCTTTTAGAAACGAATGGTGGAGAAAGCTTCGAATGAATGCTGTCCAGCGTATATTGGACGATGATCAGTTACATGTGAAACAGATGTTAAATATTTCTGGTTTAGGTCGCTGGGATTTTACTCTCATCGATAGAGCTGTTCAAGGGGGAGTGCTTCCCGCCAGAAAAAAACAAGTCTCTGATGATACCCAGAGAAATTACTTGTTCTCTGAAGCAGAAGATTACCCCTGGAAAGAAAGATATAGAAAGGATGGGTCACATGAATGAATGGGTAACCGCGATGCAGGCGAGGAAGTGGATGAAAAAAAACGAGTCTTTTTTACCTAGCTGGCATGCTTATGTAGGCTCAGAACTTGACTTATTTAATGAATTCGAGAGTGCCAGAACCGTAGAAGCTGTCAGTGAGAAGACAGGTTATCCTTATGACCTGCTGGCTTCCTGGGTAAAAGTAGGAGTGGCTGTGAAACATTTAAAAAAACGGCCGAACAAAAGGTACCGGACTTCTAAAAGACGTTGTGCCTCTTTGATGGGTAAGGATGACTCTCCAGGAGTGAAAGCCCTCTTGAAAGAAATGATGGAGCTTCATCTGCCGACGATGCTAAAATACCCTGAAATTATGAGATCTCAGGAAAGAGCGTTATTTGATCACGAATTACACGGCGGAGTAGTGGCAGAAACATCTGCATTACTTGAACATTTTGCCATTAAGAAAATTAAAAAGATGATTCGTGAGCGCAATGCAGAAACAATAATCGATTTGGGGTGCGGTCACGGGGGATATTTAAGAAAGCTTGCGTTAGAATTTCCTGAAATCCAAATGATTGGTGTAGATTTAAACAATAAAGTAATTGATCGAGCGAGAGAGCTGTCTGAGAGCTTTTCAAACATTGAATACGTAGTGGGTGACATTAGTGAATGGAAGCCTAGGGAAGACCAAAAAGCGGATGTTGTCCTTCTTCACAATATCTTCCACTATATCCATCCTGATGCCCGTCATCAACTTTTAGATCATATCCATCAATATGTGACCCAGAGGGGACTGGTTTCTGTCATTACTCCTATCAATGAAACAGAACACGGGGAAGCTTTCTCTTCAGCTTTTAATAGCTTCTTCGTGGCCCATTCTAATCTTTTCGCTTTGCCAAATAAAAAAGAGCTACAGGAGATCTCTGAGCACTGCCAGTTCGATATGTTTGATTTAGACCCTATTGTCAAGGAAGGGTCTTGGTACACGTTCTGGCTGAGCCCAAGTGCTCCGGTAAAAGAAATGAGACATACAAAAATGGCTGGAAGCTCTGAACAGACGCTTGCTTCTCAGCAAAAAGAATACATCAGATCCTCATAAGAAATAATAAAAGTCAGCTTTGGTCTTAGAAGACCAGGCTGACTTTTGTTATTGGATCCCATTAAGCTAGCGCCTACGGCCGTTTACGAGTCTAACAATAAGGACGATTAAAGCAATCACGAGAAGTAAATGTATCAAGTTTCCGGCGATTCCACCGATTATACCAAGCAGCCACAATACCAGCAGGACAATTAAAATAGTCCAAATCATCGTTTTACCTCCTAATGTAAGAAGCATTCTCTCCATTTAAAATAAATTTTGTCGTACGACTAATCGACCTTTATAATAGGGATAGTATGTGCGAAAGGAGCCAGAATATGTTAGATATTGAAGAGATTAAAAAAATCATTCCGCACCGCTATCCATTTCTTCTGATTGACCAAGTGGAAGAGGTAGTAGAAGGAGAACGAGCCGTTGGATATAAAAATGTAACGGTGAACGAGCCATTTTTCCAAGGACATTTTCCAGACTACCCGGTTATGCCTGGAGTATTAATTACAGAAGCTCTTGCTCAAATCGGAGCTGTAGCGATGCTTAAGAAAGAGGAAAATCAGGGTAAACTCGCCTTCTTTACGGGTATCGACAAATGCCGTTTCAAGCGTCAGGTTAAACCTGGTGACAGGTTGAAGCTGGAAGTAGAAATCGTACGCCTTAAAGGGCCGATGGGTAAAGGAAAAGCCAAGGCCACCGTTGATGGTGAAGTTGCATGTGAAGCAGAAATCATGTTCGCATTGAAATAATCAAAAGAGCCTGGATCTTATATCCGGGCTTTTTTTAATGTCAGGATTCAAGTCCAAGTCCCTCAAGGTGGCCTTTCATTGATCAATTGTCCTCAACTGCATCGCATTGTCTATGCTTGATTGGTTGGAAAGGAATATTATGGTACAATTCTAGGAGGCTAGTATGAATCTATCAATCTATTAAGGGAGAGTTGTGTCATTATTACTATAAGAAAGGTGCTTAAAACAGTAGCTGTATTGACGTTTTTTAGCTCTATTGCTGCTTTTTCAAGCACCCAAGTACATGCGGAAGAATCTATTAAAGAAAAATGTAATTATGAAAAAAAGACTGGTGAAAATCCGGATTATAAGACAACCATTTGTCTTTTGACAGAAGCGGCTATTGAGTATGATGTGCCTCCTGAAATCGTTACCGAGATTGCAAAAAAAGAAAGCAAATTGGAACAGTTTGATGAAAATGGAGAACCTGTGATCTCGCCGGATGGGGGGATTGGTATCATGCAGTTGACCAATCAACCAGCCTTCGATCAGGAAAAATTGAAGAACGATATCATCTACAACATTGAAGCTGGAATACAAATTTTGAATGACAAATTCGAACGCAGTGATTTACCAGTGATTAACAATGGGGATCGACGTGTCATCGAACATTGGTATTTTGCAGTAATGGCCTACAATGGAACCAAGCCTGTCAACAGTCCTGTAAAGCAAGCGACCGGTGAAAAGAATGAAGGAGCTTACCAGGAGGAACTATTTTCTAACATTAGAAATGGAGTAGGCTATGATGATTTAGCCCAAATGGATTTTGAGGCAGAAGAATTCAAATATGATACTGATAGTGATGAAAATATTGAATTCAAGAAGGATAAGTACCATTTTTTAATACCTTTTACTAAGTCTAAACATTTTTACAAAGAAGGCCAAACGATAGGCTCTACCGTAGACCTGAGAGTCAGAAAAGCTCCATCAACAAAGTCAGAAATAGTTGGAACCTTAAATGAAGGAGATTTTGCGACTGTAACTGGGTCTTACCAATATGACCAATCGCCTAACGAAAACACGTTTGTTTTTTATCCAGTCAAATTGGAGAATGGCACAGAAGGCTATGTTGCAAGTCCGTATCTTCGCAATAAGTTTAAGGATGTTCCTAAAGATAATTATTCAGTGGAAGCCATTGAATACTTGTATGACATGAACATTCTTAAAGGCTATAGTGAAGACGAATTTGGTTATAAGGATCCTTTAAAACGTAAAAATACAGCTTTGCTTTTAGTCCGTGCAGAGAATATTGAACTGACTAACCGGCCAGACCCTGGATTTGTTGATGTTCCAAGTAGCAGTGACTTTTATGATGAAGTGGCTGCATTAGCAGACGAAGGGATCTTTGAAGGAGATAATAAAAATCGCTTCAACTTAGATTCCTACTTGAAAAGAAGGGAAATGGCTGTTCTTCTTCAGCGAGTGTATCAATTCCCGCCTGCCTCCAAAGAGGAACCTTTCACTGATGTAAAAGATAATGACTGGTATAAAGAAGCTGTTGAAAGACTTTATGCTTCTGGAATTACAAAAGGTGTAAGTGAAACAGAATTCGGACCTGATCAAAGAATCACAAGAGAACAATTTGCCACCTTTTTAGCGCGTTCTATTAATGAAAACTTCAGATAAATAAATGGAACACTTCGGCCACGCACCGGAGTGTTTTTTTATCCACAAAATGGTATGAAATGAAATGGGATGGGTATAATACGGGACGTAATCACTAAAAAGGAGGAAACACAAAATGAAAACACTGCCATTGAAGCTTTTGATCGCCCTTTTAACGTTCTCTCTTCTAGGAGCTTGTGCTACGGAAGATGAGCAAATGGAAGAAGGAAACGATACAGAAGAAAACATGAATGAAGAGGAAGAAAACGGCGAGGGTAATATGGAAGAAGAAGATAACATGGACGAGGGTGGAACTGACGGAACCGAAGAAACAGAAGAAGATCAAGGTGACATGACTGACGGAGATAATGATGCTACTGAAGAAGATATGACAAACGAAGATACAATGGATAATGGTGAAAACAACGAGAATGGAAATGAGTAACGTTTTCTTTTGAAGCCGCTCTATTAAGCGGCTTTTATTTATTCGTGCTAAAAAGATATAAAAACACCAACCACTATGATACATATTCCTCCTATTGTACAGATTTTGAAGGAAAGATAAGTAGTCCAAAAATAGATAGCCCCGTCAATAAAAAACAATACCTATGTCAATAAGAGTTTTACTGAATTGAAATCGCCTCACTATTCCCAGTGTCTCAATATTTTTATTCCCTTTCAGATCTCTCCTGTAACCCAACTTCTAATAGAGAAATATAGGTTTCGAGAAGCTGGACTAAGAATTCCTTAGTTCAGCTTTTTGTTATCTGTTGGAAAATCATCCTAGCTTATGTAGAATGAATAGTAAGACAAAGATTCATAAAAACTTTACAATTTGGAGTTTTCTAGTTTTTTGTGCGTGGAATAAGCGAATAGAGGTGATTAATGATGAAGTACAGAACGGCTAGTGATCTGAAAGACTTACTATTAGGAGATTTCGAAAGAGTAATTAACAGTATCCCCCAAGAAAAGTTAGATGTGTATGTGTATCTTCATACGGTTTATCAGGATACGTATGTACCCGATGATACCTTGTACCAATTCGTATTTCGACATTTCTTCAGGCTAGATAATCCGAGCTTAACGAAGGAGTTTGAAACTTACTACTTTAAATTGATGGAAGAACAGCGAGGATATGAGCGTCCTAATATCGTCCAAATTACTAAAAGCCTTTACGAAGTTAAGAACCATAAAGGCAATCCTACAATGCAGTTTCCGTTGGCAACTTCCATGCTCCATACGATCAACCCTGAATTCCCTACGTATGATGGTGATATTGTAAAAGCATTCGATTTTTCCTCCACGTATCATTTGTCCGGGTTTGAGAAGAAGATGAAGCGATATATCGGACAATATCAACATGCTTATAAGACTTATGGAGAATTAATGGATGATGAAGCTTTAGAACCTGTATTCGCTCATTTTAATGAGCGTTTCCGCGGATACGATCTTCCAAAAGTAAAGAAACTTGATTTGATTGTTTCCCAGCTTGGCAATACACTTCAATAAGGCAAAACCGGATCCGGCAGCGGATCCGGTTTTTTTATAGTCTAACAAGGCGTTCTGTATAGTCTTCTTTACCGCATGAGTTAGTTCATGACACAATTTTGTCATTTCAGACAGCCGTCTACAAGTTGCATTACAATTCCCAGTTTAGTAACATTATTCATAATTATGACTACTTGGTCAGAGGATGAAAACCGCTATATATAAAGAATTGAGCATTTGGGGAAACTTATATAGAGAACGAGTTGATTCACAACTGAGAAAGCGTTTTTACATAAAAGGGGAGGAAGTCTTGCTATGAAAAGAATTTCCATGCTGTTATTGTTAACGGCTTTACTAGCCGCCTGTTCTGGTGATGATTCGGAGGAAGTAACAGAAGAAAGAGTAACGCCCGTGGAGATAGAGAAGGCTGTAAAGGATGACTTTATTATTGATAGAAAGATTGTTGGACGAGCATCGACTGCTAATTCCTCTCCTGTGACAGCTAGGACGCCAGGAGAGCTTGTAACCTTAAACGTTGAGAAGGGAGATCGAGTGGAAGAAGGCGAAACCATTGGTGTAGTTGATCCTGGTAATGGGGAGAGTCAAGTTGAATTACAACAGCTGGCTGTTCGTCAGGCTGAAAAACAACTAGAGAATGCTCAAATTACAAAGGAGCAGGCTGCACTTGGGGTGGAGAATGCTGAGGAGCAAGTAAACTTGGCGAAAGAGGCTGCAAAATCTGAGAAAAGTCAAACCTCACAAGCTGCTGAAGCTGCTCGTGAGCAGTATCAACAGGCTCAGCAATTGGCAGATCAGACGAAGAAGCTAGTGGATGAAGGTGCGATTCCTGAAGCTCTTTACCAGCAAGCTCAAAGCAGGGCTGATCAAGCAAAAGCGCAATATCAACAGTTGAAAGGTCAGCAGCCACAGTCCACATCGGCTGTTGCTCAAGCGGAAGCTCAGCTTGACCAGGCACAGCAGCAATTGGAACAGGCGCAAGTTGGGGTTGATCAAGCTGAACTCCAAGTTGAGCAGGCTAACGTACAACTGAATCAAGCCAAAGACCAAACAGCGAATGAAGCTGTTACCGCTCCCACCTCTGGAGAAATTTCTACTCTCAACGCTAGTGAAGGTGATTTTGTAACCAATCAACAGCCTTTTGCTACGGTTGTAGGGCTCAACCCGATGACGGTAACAGCTTCTGTTACCGCAGATCAGCTTTCTTTATTTGAGAAAGGGGAAGAACTTGAAGTTGCCATAGACTCCATCGATCAGACGGTTACATCCACTATTGAATATGTATCTTCTGTGCCTGATGATACAGGGTTATACCCTGTAGAGGCGCAAGTGGACAACGAAGACGAGAAGATCAAGCCAGGAATGATGGCTACGTTCTTACTACCAGAAATCGTCGTAGAGAACACGTGGATTGTCCCTACGGATGCTGTAGTAGAAGAGGGAAATGAATCGTATATCTATCATGTCGTCGATGAGAAAGCAGTTCGGATGGACGTTGAGGTGGTAGAAGCTCAGACGGACCGTACGGCGATTGAAGCAGACCTACCAGGAGATGCCCAAGTAATTACAACTGGACAATTAACTCTTTCGGATGGTGGCAAGGTCACGATCATGAAGGAGGACGCTTAAGTGAAGCTTGTTAATCTTTCAGTTAAGCGCCCCGTCGGTGTAATTATGGTTGTAGCCGCAATCCTTGCTTTAGGATTCGTTTCATTAAGAAATTTAACGATTGATCTTTATCCGGAAATAGACCTGCCAATTGCCGTAGTATCCACCTCGTACGAAGGGGCAGCACCACAGGAAGTCGAAAAACTGATAAGCAGACCCGTGGAATCTTCTGTAAGTTCAATCGAAGGTTTGGAAGTTCTCCAGTCGCAGTCGCAGGCTGGATCTTCTCTTGTTTTGATGCAATTTAACACGGGTGTGAATTTAGACAGCACCCTATTACAAGTTCGGGAAAATGTTGACCAAGTCAGGGGCCTTCTGCCAGAAGGAGCGGGAGAACCGAACGTGTTACGTTTCGATCCCCAGCAGCTGCCAATCATGACTGTTGGGCTATCAGGGGATACACCCGAAGAACTACAAGAAGTAGCTGAAAACCGCCTAGTCCCATTTTTAGAAAGGCAAGAAGGCGTTGCATCTGTAAGTATCGAAGGCGGAAAGGTTCGTGAAGTCCAGGTTCTTGTAGATCGGGCGCAAATGTCTCAGTACGGACTCGATTCTCAAACGATTGTGCAAACGTTAAGTGCCTCCAACCAATCTGCTTCAGCTGGTGCAGTTAATAAAGGCCAAAAAGACTTGCAGATCAGAGTTGAAGGAGAGTTCGAGTCAATAGAAGATGTCAGGGATACGATTATCCAGTCGCAATCAGGGGCCAAAGTCACTCTCGATCAAATCGCTGAAGTAGAAGAAGTATTAACGAATTCTAATACCATTTCCAAAGTTAATGGTTCCTCGTCTGTTGTCTTATCAATTCTTAAGAAAACAGATGCCAACACAGTGGAAACAGCGAATCAAGTGAACGACGCCTTAGATGAGATGAAAGGAGATTTGCCAGAAGGAGTAAACTCCGAGATCGTACTAGATACCTCTGAATTTATTAAAATCTCTATCAACAGTGTTGTATTAAACATCATCTTAGGTGGAATTTTCTCCATAATTGTACTGCTTTTATTCTTGAAAAGTGTACGAGCCACGCTCGTCATCGGTCTTTCAATTCCCATTGCCATTATCTCCACGTTTACACTCATGTACTTTACAGGGGAAACCCTGAACGTGCTGACTATGGGGGGACTTGCGCTTGGAATAGGGATGATGGTGGATAGTTCCATTGTTATTTTGGAAAACATCGTAAGTTACAGACAACAAGGGTATTCCATGATTGAGGCATCCAAAAAAGGTGCTTCCGAGCTTGCCCCTGCCGTTATTGCCTCTGCAACAACGACATTGGTCGTCTTTTTGCCAATCATATTCGTAGAGGGAATAGCTTCAGAACTTTTCACTCCTCTGGCGTTGACGATTATGTTTGCGTTAATCGCATCACTGGCGGTTTCGGTCACCCTAATTCCAATGTTATCTTCAAAATTACTGACCAAATCATTAAAAGACAATGGACGCAGATATTGGTTTGATCGGTTTATGGATAAAGTAAACGATGGATATCGTGCCATGTTAAGGTGGGTATTAAAATTCAGAAAAACGGCAATTGCCATTACACTGGCCTTAATTGCAGGTAGTGCAGCCCTAATTCCCCTTATCGGGACTGAGTTTATTCCACCTTCAGACCAAGGCCAGATTCAAATTGATGTGAACATGCCTGAAGGCACAGCGATGGAAGAGACTGAAGCTTTTACAAACAAGGTAGATGAACGAATTGGAGATTTTAGTGAAATAATTGAAGTCAGCTATCTTTCTATCGGAGGGCGAGGCTTCGGTGGCGGAGTCGGAAATCAATCCTCTGATTTTGCTAATTATACGATCCAGCTTGTTGATCCAGGAGATCGGGAAATCACAACTCAGCAGGCCATGAAGGATATCGATGAAGCTCTAAAAGACTTGCCCGGTGCAGAAATTCAAGTCAGTGAGTTGGACGCTGGACTCGGCACAGGTGCACCTCTACAAGTGCAGTTGAACGGAACAGAGTATGAAGTATTGGATCAATTAGCTGATCAGGTTGCGTATGTTATGAACGATATTGAAGGTGTCAGTAACGCTACTTCTTCAACAGATGAAGGCAGACCAGAGATGCAGATTGATGTAGACCGGGAAAAAGCAGCCCAATATGGATTGACATATCAGCAAGTAATCGGCCAAGTCCAGCTTGCTTTTAACGGCCAAATTGCAACGCGATACCGCAGTGGCGGAGATGAGCTTGATGTACGAATGATCTTCCCTGAAGATGAAAGACAGACCATTTCTGATTTAGAGGGAATGACTGTTCAAGCTCCAACAGGCAGTTTAATTCCACTTGCAACGATCGCTAACCTTGAACAAGTTCAAGGTCCTGTTTCCTTACTTCGGCAAGATCAACAGCCGCAAGTGAACGTTGAAGCAGAAGTAGTGGACGTTGATTTAGGAACAGCTACTGAAGAAGTGCGGACAGAGCTTGAGCGTCTTAATTTCCCAGATGGTTATTCCTATGAAATTGGCGGCCAGGCTCAGGATATGCAGGAGGCCTTTGGAGATTTATCGCTGGCATTAATTTTCTCCATATTTCTTGTTTATGCTGTAATGGCCATCCAGTTTGAGAACTTCTTGTTCCCGTTCATCATTATGTTTTCACTACCCGCGACAATCATTGGGATTACGGGAGGTCTGTTTATTACCGGTCTTCCTTTCAGCTTGCCAGCGTTTGTAGGGATTATTATGCTAGCTGGGATTGTAGTGAATAATGCCATTGTGCTTGTTGATTACATCAATATATTAAGAAGGAAATCTTATGACAGATATGAAGCGATATTAGAAGCCGGGCCGAACCGTCTCCGTCCGATCCTTATGACAACGTTGACGACCGTGCTTGGAATGGTACCGCTTGCGATAGGGATTGGAAGAGGAGCTGAAGCCCAACAGCCGCTTGCTATAACGATTATTTTTGGTCTTACAGTATCCAGTTTCTTCACCCTTGTGTTAATCCCTGTCGTCTACACGTATTTTGACGACCTATCAAACAAAATCACAGGATTCTTTCGCAAGAGAGTAGAAGACTAATCATGAATAAGTAATCTGTAAAAATAACCCACCTCAGGTCATCCATTAAATGGAAATTCGAGGCGGGTTATTTTTTTGGACTTTAACTTCTAATCGGGTGTCCCACTTTTATGGCTCTCCCCTCATTTTCTCTACACGAAGTGTCACCTTTCTAAAAAAATCTATAAAAATGTGATCCAATCTTTCATCTCTTGCGATAGCTAGGTGAGAAACGTCAATCACTTTAGCAAAATACATGAATCAATCAAAAGGAGATGAAAGCGTGGAGACAGTGAAGAGAGTATTTGTTTTGTTGATGGTCATCATGGTAATCATCCCGTCTATAGCCATGGCTGAGGACCATAAAGAAGCAACAGTGGAAACACCAGCGGCTGATTTACGTGCAGACTTAGACAAGCTGCTATCGGAACACTTCGTTTTAGCAACGATGTTTATGATGAAGTCTTATGAGGATACCGAGGATGCGAAAGAAGTATGGAATAAGCTCGACCAAAATGCGAAAGACATGACTACAGCAATCGCTTCGGTTTATGGAGAAGAAGCAGCTGCGCAGTTTGAAGAATTGTTCCGTTCACATAATGACTACTCTGATCGTTTTGTAGAAGCTCGGCAAGAAGCAGAAAAAGAAGTGGAAGAGTTCGTGAATGAATTTGGTTCATTTCTAGCAAAAGCAACAGAAGGAAGACTATCTGAAAAAGCAGCAAAAGAAGCATTAGCTGCTCATGAGCAAGACGTCATTGATGTGTTTGACCATTATGTGAATGAAGAATATCAAAAAGCATATCAGTCGTTCAGAGATGGATTCAACCGTATGTTCGACATCAGTAAGGTTCTATCTACAGCAATGGCAGCACAAATGCCCGATAAATTCGAAAATACAAAAGCGGATTCCAAAGCGGCTGATCTGCGATCAAACTTGAATGCATTGGCTTCTGAACACTTTGCTCTTGCAACGCTAGAAATGCAGAAAGGTTTTAACCAGGCCCCTGATTATGATTTTGTAACATGGGCTGAGAACCAGCACACCGCAGATTTCAAAGCAGTCATCCAGTCTCTTTATGGAGAAGAAGGTGCGGCTGAGTTTGAAAAGGTGTGGCAGCAAAATCACATCAATGCTCAGACTAACGTAGTTACAGCTGCACTTGAAGAAAACCAAGAACTTCGTATGAAAGCAGAAGGCAGCCTTAATACTTTTGCGGGGGATTTTGGAGCATTTTTAGCAAAGGCAACCGATGAGAATTTGCCTCAAGAAACAGCCTCAGAAGCGGTTTGGAGTCATGAAAAGGATGTATTACAGACCTTCGATCACTATGTAGAAGGAGATTATGAAGCCACTTACGATTCTTTCCGTGAAGGATATGGTTATATGTTTGGTATTGGAGAAACCTTGGGAGACGCGATTGCCAAACAAATGCCTGATAAATTCGGTGTTGAAATGATGCCAGAATCTATGCCTGATACAGGACTTGGTGGAATGAACGATACTCCATCTGTTTCTAAGTGGATATGGATGGCCTTTGGGTCTTTAGCTCTCTTGACAGGAGCGGTCCTTTACAGGAAAAAGTCTCATCTTTAAAAGGGAGTCCATGCGGAAGAAGAGAGGGTGCCTCTCTTCTTCGGTGTTTGAAAATATGTAACAAGTAGAAGGTGATGGGCAATGGAGAGAAAATGGAAGATCTATTTTACCGTTGTGGGCTTGATTTCCCTTCTTATGGTCGGTTATGAAACGAATGTATGGGCTCACCTAACCGACTCTTCAAAGAAGACGGATGTGGTTCGTGTAGAAAACCCTGAGAATGAATCTGTAAATCTTGTACCAGAACAAAAAGTAGAGGAGCAAGAGGAAGAGGTACTTGATGGAGAGTTTACGGTCATTAACAAAAACAAAAATATGAATTCAGCAGAGGTAGTAAAAAATAAAAAACAAAAAAGAAGCGGAATAACTCCTCGTCGCATCAAGATTCCATCGATCGATGTGGACGCATCGATCGAGTCGGTCGGAGTGTTAGATAACGGGGAAATGGGAGTACCAGATGATCCTGACAAAGCAGGCTGGTTTGAACCAGGAACTGAGCCTGGAAGCCAAGGGAATTCGGTGATCGCAGGTCATGTGGATAGCCGGACTGGGCCAGCTGTGTTTTACGATTTAACACAGGTGGGAGCAGGTGATGAAATCGTCGTCTATGATCAAGAAGGTAATGAAAAAACCTATATAGTAGAGAAATTAGAAAGTTACCCTCAAACCAATTCCCCGATTGAAAAAATCTTTGGGAGAACTGATGAAAAGCGTTTGAATCTTATCACGTGTACTGGGGAGTTTATCAGGGATCAAGGAGGGCACCAGGATAGGCTTGTTGTCTATTCGAAGCTAAAAGAACCAAAAGTGACAATTGATTCGCCAACAAACGTTGAAGTAAACGGGACTTTCGTGACATGGCATGCAGTCAGGAAAGACTACGTAGCAGGATATCGGGTTTATCGAAGTGCTGATGGTGAAAACTTCAAAAAAGTGGCGAGTATATCTGCCCACGAGCGCAAGACTCATTCAGATCCTGACGCTTCGCAATACACCTATTACGTCACAACCGTCGACTTAGAAGGACGCGAATCTGCACCTTCTTCAAGAGCTTCATCAGAAGGATAATCATGGATCCTCAGGTCATCCATATTCTGGATGACCTGAGGTGTATATAGAAATAGCCCCTCTAAACAAATCCATCATATTGAATTCAAGTCTTCAGTAATAGGAGGCTAATACTATAAAAAGAAAACTTTATTACTAAAGAAAAAGAAGATTGAGGAATATAAAAAGAGCCTCCAAACATGGAGACTCTTAACCAAGAATTTTATTCGAATCGTTCATTGAATCACCCAGCTGATAGATAATAGCCTGCATGCGCTCAGGAAATTCATAAACATGAATACCGCATGTCAAGCAATCCTCATCTGTCTTCAACCAAATCACTCTGCCCTCCGCAGAGAATGTTTCATTTTTATAAATAAAGGTCAAAATTAATTCATCCTTCATAGAAAGGCTTGGATTCGCATCACAGGAAAAACGCAGTCCGTTCAAGCTGATATCCTTCACTTGTAAAGCTCCAGCGACCTGCCGATTCAACTTTTTATTGTAAAAACCGGGTAACGGAGTCAAAAAGGTATAACGGAATGGTTCGTTCCTTCTTTCTCGCAGCATATCCATACTCCTTTAACTAATAGTCGTTAGTTTTATCATAAACTGTGAATCGCTTTCACACAAGAATTAATTGAGTAATCATTCAGAAAAATAAGAATACACCCTTTAGGTGAGGACTTGCTGGTCAACAAGGTGACGATACATAGAATTCTGCTGATAGAGCGTATCATGCGTTCCTTCACCTGTGATTTTGCCTCTCTCCAATACAATCATGCGATCGGATTCAATTACGGTCGATAACCGGTGAGCAATGATAAAGGTTGTCCTTCCCTTCATGAGTACACGAAGAGCCCCCTGTACGGCTGCTTCAGACTCAGAGTCCAGGTTTGACGTTGCTTCATCCAATAATAAGAAATCAGGGTTTCTTAAGAGCGCACGGGCGATTGCAATTCTCTGTCTTTGTCCCCCGGATAGTTTTACTCCGCGTTCACCAACCAGCGTCTCCATACGGTCAGGTAGTTCCATAACAAAAGTATAAGCATTGGCTTGCTTTAATGCCTTTTCTATTTCCGGTTCTCTAACTTCACGATGAACACCGTAGCAAATGTTGTCTCTGATGGAACCAGCCATGATCGGGCTCTCCTGTGAAACGTAGCCAATCGATTGCCGCCAGCGATCGAGCTTGATATCTGAAATCGATATGTTCCCGACAGTGATATATCCTGAAGTCGGAGAGTAAAAACGTTCAATTAAAGAGAATATAGTCGTCTTTCCAGCACCGCTCGGGCCAACTATGGCAACGGTTTCTCCTGGTTCCACTGAAAAATTTAAATTATAAAGGATGGAATGATCTGGGTCATATCCGAAACTTACATGATGAAAAGACAAAGGTTCTTTTCGGAATTCATAGGGTTGGTCAAAAGGTTCTGTAGGTTTCGATAGCATACCTTGAATTCTTTCTGTTGCTCCCATTGCTTTTTGAAAGGCAGTCATAAAAGTAGCCAGTTGACTGAAAGGTACCACGATTTGGAACATGTAGATAATGATTGCTACAAGGGATCCTGCACTCAAGGCTCCTGATGCGACCCGAACACCCCCGTACCCGATCAAGATAACGAGAACGACCATAATGATGGTTGTCATAAAAGGGGAGATGACAGCTTGAATTTTTGCTTCTTTCAGTCCATATGTAAATAATTGTGAAATTCCGTTTCGCCCTTTTTTGTTCTCGGCAATTTCAGCATTTGAAGATTTGACTAATCGGATTTCACTGAGGACACGACCAAGGTTAGCACTGAAGTCTGCCATTTCATCTTGCATCTGTTTTGAAACTTTGTACATTTTGCGTCCTAGTGGCAGGATGATGAGAAAAGCAATAGGAACAGCTAGAAGCATGATCAGCGTCATACGCCAATCAATGGTTAATAGGATGATTACAGCTCCAATAATTGAAATGATGCCAGTAACAAATGACACGAGGTGGTTTGTGATCAAGTTTTTTACTGTGTTTGTATCCTGAGTAATTCTGCTCATCGTTTCTCCTGATTCGTGTTCGTCAAAATAACTGATCGGCAAATGCAGGACCTTTCCCCAAAGTTCTCTTCGTATAAATGAAACGATGTGTTCTCCGATATAAGCGAGAAGGTAATAGGAAAAACCGCTGGAGACGGTTTGAATAATGAACGTACCTGCTAAAAAAAGGACTAGTCCTGTGCTTATTGCGCCTGTCGATAGTTGATCAACTAGGTTTCTTGTAAATAGCGGAACGACAAGACTAGCACCTGTCTCAAGCAAGCTTAATAACAGCGCGATGACAATGAGTCCTTTAGCTGGAAGTCCACCCTTAACAAATGTGAAAAAACCTTTAATAGATGTGGACCCTTCACTCATCCCGATTCCTCCGATCAACCTTAATCAGATCCCAAGTGGTAACAATTCCAATTGGAAGCTCATCAGCTTCACCTGATTCCGTAAGAATGACCGCTTTTAATTTGCGTTCGTCTTCTAGACTTTTTTCAAAACGCTCTTCCAGGTCAAATACGGTACCGGTCGCTGCTAGAAATTCGACATCCGGAATCAGCTCGCTTGAAATCAGTTCTTTTGCTTTAACTTCGCTAAGATCAATGACACCATCCTGAACAGATCTCGAAATATAACGGACCACACCATCATTCGTAAGCAGACCTATGAATTCACGCTCATCCGAGTAAATAGGAAATTGCGAAATACCATGTTGATCAAAAGCCTCCATCACATGGACAAGTGGAGTGTCTTCCTTATAAAATAGAACGGGGCGTGTGGCGAATTCTATGGCTAATGGAGGTTTTTCAAGGATTTGTTTTATTCGTTCCAGTTCTTCAACAACTTTCTCATGCGGTGTTGCAATATAATAATCACCGCTCGTTTTTTCATGAACGATCGCATTTCGTAACTTGGCATATTGCTTAAGCTGGTCGAAATGTACTCGAATGACGCTATGTTTTAATTTAGATCTTTGCAGAAGCTCAACAAAGTTATCATTTTTCGGATAACCATTTAGTTCTTTTAAATGTTGGTGGATTTGATTAAAAGTAATTTCAAAACGTCCTACCATATCGATCATAACTTTCACCCAATTCTTCGTTTACTCCTAGTATATCTGATCTACTTAGGACTCACACATTATTGGTTTTTATTGTTTAACTTTTAGCCGTCACGGTCCGATGAATAATAATAGGGACTAAACAATCACCCACTAGATAGATTGGAGTATACATTAAAGAACATATGTAGGACTAAATGATAAAATTTGTGCTTTAAATAGAACGAATACACAAAATATGCTATACTCATAATACCAAGAAAGAAGGTGAGAATATGATCGGTGAACGCATAAAAAAAATACGTAAAGACCGACATATGTCGCTATCTGAGCTAGCTGAACGGGCAGGGGTAGCTAAATCATACCTGAGTTCAATCGAGCGGAATATCCAGACCAACCCATCCATCCAGTTTTTGGAGAAGATATCAAATGAACTAGGTGTAACAATGAATTTTCTCCTTCATGGTGAGTCAGAGACAAAGGATGAAACTCTTGATGAGGACTGGTTGGAACTCGTACAAGAGGCTATGAACTCGGGAGTATCTAAAGATCAATTCCGCGAGTATTTGGAATTCAACAAGTGGAGAATACATCAAAATAAATAATGATAAAAAATGCCTGACTTTCAACTGAAAGTCAGGCATTTTTATTTATATAAGAATTTACTTAAGATTAGGAAGTTTATCTTTCAAATAATTCATGCTGATTTCTAAACTTTCGAATGGCGAAAGACGGCTTTCATCTTGTTCTACAATCCACCATTGAACTTTGCTTTTCTCCCCACGGTTTAGAACTTTATCCAAATCAACTCCGCCGGTACCAAGCTCTGCAAAGAATTGTTCTTTATCCGTGGTCATATCCTTCAGATGGACTAAAGGGGTTCTTCCTTCATAACGTTCCATCCATGTCACAGGCTCTTCCTCCGCTTTTTGCAGCCAATAAATATCAAATTCTGCTTTCACATGGTCAGGCTCAGTATCTTCAAGAATTTTATCTAGCGCAGTCCTGCCATCAGAGAGTCGTTCTAATTCAAAGTCGTGGTTGTGATAACAAAGCGTAAGGCCTTCTTCTCGGCACTTCTTACCGATTTCTTCAAGGTCTTTAACGAGTTCAGTATAATCTTCTTCTGTTCGTTCCGTTATGTAAGGACACACGATATATTGACTGCCAATGGTTTTTTGATCCTTAATCACTTGGTCAAGGTTCGTTTTCAAGTCGTCTAAAGGCACATGGCTCGAAGCGGCTTTCAAATTAAGTTGATCTAACAAATCTCTAACTTCCGCTGCTGATAATCCTCCAAAACCTGCAAACTCAACTCCGTCAAATCCGAGTTCAGCTACTTTTTCTAAAGTGCCTGAAAAGTCTTCTGCGGTTTCATTTCTTAACGTGTACATTTGAACAGCAACCGGTATGGACGTCATCTATTCTCATCTCCCTTTCAACCATTTGCTCCATTATATAACATAGTTGGAGTTTTATCGTGTGTAACCCTTTAGTTGTTAAAAAATCCATAGGTGAAAATAGCGGTATAGAGCCAGTCTCAAGCACAAAAAAAGCATTTTACAAGGACGACTTTTTCTCTAACACCGATTATATTTTTAGTAAGAAGAGAGGAGTGAGAGACTTGTCCAATTATCAAGTTCTGTTAAAGGAAATCAACGATAAAGTAGCTGTGTGCTGGCACTGCAGGACGGAGCTAACGGATGGCGAGAAGGTGACTTTGAAACGTGAGCGAACGATTCAAATTCATCTCTGTTACCAATGCTATGACCATCTACTGACGGAGGAAAGAACAGAAACCTGAAGAGTTCAGGATTCCTCGTTGTTTTTAACATTTAATACGGATGGTTTACACACCAAAAAGAAGCCATAGCAGTAGGAACATTGATTTGTGATGCACTTTAACCACATCATCCGTGATGAATATACGCCAATTGAAAGAGGGAGTAAAGGAGACGGAACAGCAAATGGAAAAGGACAAGGAGAATCTGGAGCTGCCTTTTCCATTTGCTGTGTTCCAGCATTTATTCCATCCATTCAGAGAGCGTTTCACCTTTTGGTAAGGGAGCATATCTAAAAATAATTAGAAAACATGTTCAGTAAGAGTATTCTATTGAGAAGGAGCTAAAGCTTTTACAAGAGGCTTTCCCAGGAGATATAGAGGAGAAGAAAGACGGTAGTCATGGTGAAGTGAATGATTCAACGTCTATATTATTAAAATTCGACTGCCACCGGGCGTTTCGGTGGAAGCGGTCCGTATTACTCTAAAACATAATGAATTTTTTATAGATGGAGTAGAAGAAGGAAGATAAGTGGTCCCATTGGCAAATGAAGAAGAAATCAACGTCCATTATTGATCGTGAATACGTACAACAATTTCTTCTTCAGCCATTTTAGTAATTTTGATGATTAGGACTCCATGTTGCAGAGAAGTTTGAATATTTTCAGATGTGAAGTGAAAAGGAACGGTAATGATGCGTTTAAACTTCCCTTTTAGACGTTCACTATGAATCAATTCCTTCTCGGGTATGGGATACGGATAATTGAGCTCTCCTTTGACAATAAGGCGAGTTCCTTGTTGAGAGAGATGTACGGTATCATTTGTGGTAAAACCAGGTAAGTCAATAAAGATCACGCCCTCTTTTTCCGTTTCAAAATAATCATAAGCCGGTCCTCTCTTAGGAATAACATGCTGCATTTCATTCCAAAAGTCCTCACCTAGAACTTTTTCCACATTTTCAGAGAAAGCTTCCCAATTAATATTTGTTTTATTCTTCATTCCACTCACCTCTTCCTTCTCATCTTATGTAAGGGACGAGGCCTTCATGTTTAGGACCATAAGTCTTGAAAAAATTTGTCAGAATTTATTATTGTACTTGCTATAGAAGGATGTTAGTATTTACATAACTTGTAGATTTATAGACTTTTGTGCAAACGCATTCATGTTGAGGTGAACAAATCCGTTTAAAGGATTTACAGCAAGAAGATATTTTTTTGAGGATTTTTGAAATCGATTTCAAAAAGATCACGACGCATGTATCTTAATGAAAAACACAGATGGGGGAGAATGAGAATGAACGTACTGGTTTGGAACGAGAACCGTCATGAACAAGAAAATCAAGTCGTACGAGATTTATATCCAGAAGGGATTCACGGGGCAATCGCGAACTTTCTAAGTGAGGATCATGAGAATGTAAAAACAGCGACTCTTGATGAGGAAGAGCACGGGCTGACGGATGAAGTCTTAGCTGAAACAGATGTCCTCGTTTGGTGGGGCCACATGGCTCATGATGAGGTTAAGGAGGAAGTAGCTGAAAAAGTGAAGCAGCGCGTCCTTGAGGGGATGGGACTTGTAGTGCTGCACTCTGCTCATTTTTCAAAAATCTTCAAGAAATTGATGGGTACGACTTGTGACTTAAAATGGCGTGAAGCTGATGAGAAAGAGCGTCTATGGGTCGTTGATCCAAGTCATCCAATCACAGAAGGAATTGGGGAATACATCGAGATTGAAAAAGAAGAAATGTATGGTGAACACTTTGATATCCCAACACCGGAAGAGTTGGTTTTTGTCAGCTGGTTTGAGGGTGGAGAAGTATTCAGAAGTGGAGCTACTTTCCGCAGAGGAAAAGGGAAAATCTTTTACTTCCGCCCTGGTCACGAAACATACCCGACTTATTACAACAAAGAAGTGCAGACAGTAATCCGCAATGGTGTGAAATGGGTGAATAATACTCAAACGCCTACCCCTGTTTATGGTAATGCGAAACCTTTAGAAACGATTACTACTAAATAATAAGGAGTTGTTTTTGGATGACAAAATTGAAAATTGCTGTTATTGGCTGCGGAAGCATCGCTCAACACCGACATCTTTTAGAGTATAAATCGAACGAAGAGGTGGAAATTACAGCCGTGTGTGACATTGTAGAAGAACGGGTAGAAGCCATTGCCCAGCTATATGCCGCAAAAGCTTACACAGATTACGAAGAACTTCTCGAAGCTGAGAATGTTGACGCTGTCAGTGTCTGCCTCCCGAACTATTTGCATGCACCAGTTTCTATTGCTGCCCTGAATGCAGGCTGCCACGTGTTGTGCGAAAAACCAATGGCTACTTCCAGAGAAGAAGCTGAGCAAATGATTCAAGCTGCTGAGAAGAACGGTAAAAAACTGATGATCGCTCATAACCAGCGCTTTGTCCCTTCCCACGTTAAAGCGAAGGAATTGATCGAAACTGGAGCGATTGGAAAAGTGTACAGTTTCCGCACAGCATTTGGCCACGGAGGCCCTGAAGGCTGGAGTGCAGATGGAGAAAACAGCTGGTTCTTTAAGAAACAACAAGCCTTTATTGGTGCTATGGGAGACCTTGGAGTACATAAAGCAGACTTACTCCGTTATATTCTTGGACAAGAATTCGTAGACGTTGCCGGTTTTATTGAAAACAATGCTAAAGAAAACATCACAGTAGATGATAATGCGGTTTGCATTCTTCGTACAGCGAACGGCACTGTCGGGACAATGGCAGCGAGCTGGGCGTATAACCCTGCAGAAGATAACTCCACCATCATCTATGGTGAAAAAGGAACATTAAGACTTGAAGATGATCCCGTTTATTCCCTTGTTGCACAGTATACAAATGGTGATGTCGTGAACTACGAACTCGGAAAAATTCAGTCTAATGATGAAGGCGGGCAAAGTGATTCCCATGTGATCGATCATTTTGTAGACTGCATTTTAAACGATAAACAGCCATTAATAGATGGAGAAGAAGGTCTTAAATCTCTAGAGGTTATCCTGGGTGCTCTTCAATCAGGGGAAACGCGAAAAATCAGCAGTTTGGAAGGCATTACAAAATGACACGTTTGAAAATGGGCGTGATTGGAGTTGGGGGGATTGCTCAAGACCGGCATATCCCATCCTTCAAGCGTCTTAGTGACACAGTTGAATTGACTGCGGTCCAAGATGTAAACGAAGAACGTGCTCAAGAAGTAGCAAAGAGATTCGAAATTCCTCATGCATTTAGCGATTATGAAGACCTATTCAAACAGGTGGACGCAGTGACGATCTGTACACCGAATAAATTTCATTCAAGCATTGCTGTTGCTGCCCTTGAAGCAGGCTGCCATGTTCTTTGTGAAAAGCCGATGGCGATCACTTCACAAGAATGCCAGGAAATGATCGATGCTGCCGATAGAAATGACCGCTTATTGTCGATTGCTTATCATTTCCGGTACTCACCTGAGGCTCAATTAGCTAAAAAAGCAATGGATCATCAAGAAATTGGTGACCCTCTTGTAACAAGGGTACAAGCGATGCGCAGGCGAAAAGTTCCGGGCTGGGGTGTATTTACCAACAAAGACTTACAGGGTGGAGGCAGCTTGATCGACTTTGGCTGCCACCTTCTTGATCTTGCGCTTTGGCTGCTTGATGATCCTGAGCCTGTAGAAGTGATGGGGAAAGCTTACAATCGGCTAAGTAAGACACCAGATCAAGTGAACGATTGGGGAGCTTTCGACCATGAAACATTCAATGTCGATGACCATGTCACAAGCTACATTACCTTCTCTAATGGCTTGTCCATGCAGTTTGAATGCTCATGGGCTGCCAACATCAAAGAAGACCACACCACTCTTAGCATCTCGGGTGTGGACGGTGGTCTTAGTGTGTATCCATTTGAGCTTTATCAGGCTAAATACGGAGCTCTTTGGGACAGTTCTGCGAAAATCAGAGAAGGTGAGCCTGACGCTGGTCTTGTACAAGCAAAAAACTTTGTCGATAGCTGCTTAGGACAGGATGAATTGATTGTGAAACCCGAACAGGCCATGAAAGTCACTCAATTAATTGAAGCCATTTATAAGAGCAGTGACACAGGGAAGAGTGTGACATTTACAAAATAGAATGGAGGAACTCGGAATGAAACTTGGTGTATTTACCGTACTATTTTCTGATAAATCGTTTGAAGAAATGCTGGATCATGTGAAAGAAGCTGGTTTGAAAGCAGTAGAAATCGGAACTGGCGGCTATCCTGGAAATGCTCATTGCAATGTCGATGAATTGCTTGAAAGTGAGGATTTGCGTAAGGAATACTTAGACAAAGTCCATTCGCGTGGTCTTACAATCAGCGCATTCAGCTGCCACGGAAATCCGATTTCCCCTGACGAAGACTTCGCAAAAGAATCCCATGATGCTTTTGTAAAAACCGTAAAATTAGCCAGTCTGATGGATGTGCCTGTCGTTAACACATTCTCTGGAACACCTGGTGGATTCGAAGGGGACAAAGCCCCTAACTGGCCTGTAACTCCATGGCCTCCAGAGTACTCAGAAACACTCGACTGGCAATGGATTGAAAAGCTGATTCCTTATTGGAAAGAGCAAGGGGAATTCGCTCAAGCTCATGGGGTGAAAGTCGGCTTGGAATTACACGCAGGCTTCCTTGTTCATACTCCTTACACGATGTTGAAGCTTCGTGAAGCAACAAATGAAGCGATCGGTGCAAACCTGGATCCGAGTCATCTATGGTGGCAAGGAATCGACCCTGTAGCTGCAATAAAAATTCTTGGAAATGCAGATGCCATCCACCATTTCCACGCTAAAGACACATACATTGATCAAGAGAACGTCAATATGTATGGCCTTACAGATATGCAGCCTTATGGGAATGTGAAAACCCGCGCATGGAGCTTCCGTTCAGTCGGTTATGGCCATGGAACGAAAGAATGGTCGAATATCATTAGTGCGCTTCGGACTTATGGTTATGATCATGTGGTCAGCATCGAACATGAAGATCCGATCATGTCGATTAATGAAGGGTTCAATCAAGCAGTAAAAAACCTCAAGTCGGTTTTGATTGAGGAACCAGCCACTGAAATGTGGTGGGCATAAATACCTAATACCTCCAAAAGACCTAAGACGCACTTTTCTTAGGTCTTTTTTTCTTTCTAATGAAAACTCTCCCTTTCATAAATTAGGTCTATAATCCCTCTATTACAATAAACTGGTTAATTTTTCACAGGTGAATTTTAGTGTGTTTTTGCATTTATTTCGTGAACCGAAAGAACCAAATCACACTTTAACGCTTTAAACTCCCCTTTAGTCTATATGCTTTATTTTTTAGAAAATTACAAATTTCGAATTGATTATTCTGTAAATTTTGATAAATTAGTACTTGCAGCATAGTTTTTTACAAAATTAAGTAAAGGGGAGAAAGTCTTTGAAAAAAACCGGTAAAATATTAACCTCTGCTCTGGCGCTCGCACTGACAGTCGGGCCTATAAGCACAAGTGCCGTGGAGAAGTCTTTAGAACCATATAAAGACTTACATAAGTCTCATGCTCATTCTGAAACGGGGTCACCATTTGATCTGGCGATTGCCAACGATGAGCGATTAATTGAAATGCTGAAAGAGAATGGGAAAATCGCTGAGGATGCAACTCAAGCGGAAGCTGAAAAAGGATTAAACAAATACCTGAAAGCGAAGTCTGAATCAGCTAAGAAAGAATCAGGCGAGTTATCAGATGAAGAGAAAGATAATAAAGCTAAACTTCAAGAAGCAATGAATGAAAATAGCCTAAAAAATGGTAAAGGGAATAAATTAGGACAGGCTGATACGCCTGATGGAATAGAAGAAGAAGCTTATGATGGTGAAATGCGAACCGACAAAGTACTCGTCCTGTTGATCGATTATCCAGACAAACCTCATAACTCATTGAGCGCGGATGAAACCGACATGTACTATGAAGGTGAAGATGCGTATTCTAGTGAACACTATCAGGACATGCTATTTGGTGATGGCGGCTGGACTGGTCCAGACGGTAAGAACTATGTATCTATGAAACAATATTATGAGCAGCAGTCTGGTGGAAGCTACTCTGTTGAAGGAGAAGTTGCAGGGTGGTACACAGCTGACAATCCGGCAGCCGATTACGGTGCCAACGACCCTCAGCCCGATGGTAACGATGTAAATGCACGGGGACTAGTTAAAGAAGCTTTGGCTAAAGCTGCTGCGGATCCAGAGGTTAATATTGCCGATTACGACAAGTGGGATCGCTATGATTTAGATGGCGATGGAAACTACCTTGAAGCAGACGGTCTTGTCGACCACTTAATGGTTATTCACTCTGGTGTTGGTGAAGAAGCTGGAGGTGGATCATTAGGATCGGACGCAATTTGGTCTCACCGATGGAATCTTGGAGGAGTGACAACACTTCCAGGCACTGAAGCATCGGTTCCTTACTGGGGTGGTCAAATGGCGGCCTATGATTACACGATTGAGCCAGAAGATGGAGCGGTCGGAGTTATGGCTCATGAATTCGGTCACGATCTTGGGCTTCCAGATGAATATGATACGCAGTATTCTGGTGCTGGTGAGCCGGTAAGCTACTGGTCTATCATGTCAAGCGGAAGCTGGGCTGGAGATATCCCAGGAACAATGCCGACAGGGTTCAGCCCATACATGAAGGAAATGTTGCAAGCTTCTGCAGTTGTAGATAACGAAGGGACAGAAGGAAACTGGTTATCTGGGGAAGAATTAGACCTTAAAGATATTACTAGTGAGGGTTCTGAATTCCTGCTAGATGAAGCGGTGACTAAAGGTACGAACCAGGATGTAGTGAAAGTGAATCTTCCACAAAAAGAGACAGTGATCAATGAGCCGGCTAGCGGTGAGTATGAATACTTCTCTGGAAGCGCAGATGACTTGCACAATTACCTTACTACAACGGTTGATTTGACGAACGCTACATCTGCCGAGTTTAATTTCAAAGCCTGGTATGATATCGAAACAGATTGGGATTACGCGTATGTAACTGTAAACGGTGAGCCAGTTGCAAGCGATATCACAACAAATGAAAATCCTCATGATTCTAACTTGGGGAATGGAATTACTGGTTCTTCTGACGGCTGGATCGATGCTTCCTTTGACCTTTCTGCTTATGCGGGACAAGAAGTTGAAGTAGCGATTGAATATGTTACGGATGCAGCTGTTTCTAACCCAGGTTTATATGCTGATGATCTTTCAATCGTTGTAGATGGAGAAGAAGTTGTATTTGATGACGCAGAAGGTGAGCCTAAATTCAATCTTGATGGATTTACGAAGAATGATGGTATCAAACGTTCTGATCACTACTACCTGCTTGAATGGCGCAGTCACAACGGTGTCGATGAAGGTCTTGCAAACATCCGCCGTGGTGACAGCTTGATGACATTCGACGATGGTCTTGTCGTCTGGTATGTAGATAAACAATACTCTGAAAACTGGACAGGCATTCACCCTGGAGACGGTTTTGTTGGAGTTGTTGATGCTGATCAGCACACGAACTACTGGAGTGATGGAGCAGTTGCTTCTACTCGCTACCAGGTACACGATGCAGCATTTAGCTTAGATAAGACAGAAAAAATGTTCTTGGATTATTCAAATATTTCAGGAATAACTCTTAAAGATAACTATACGAAGCGTACACCACTTTTCGATGACAGCCAAAACTACTTAAATGAAGGTCTAGTTGACGCTGGTCGTAATGTACCAGAGTACGGATTGAAGTTCCGTGTTACTGGTGAAAGTGAAGATGGTACAGTTGGTAAAGTTATGATTTTCAAATAAGTGAGAGTAAAAGTCCCTGCTTTGCAGGGGCTTTTTCTATTGGATTTTGCAGCAATCAGGAGTGCTACGCTTAAAATGAGGTATTTACTTTTTAGGTAAGAAGGCAGTAAAACTTAACTACTTACAACTTGGTAAAAAGCTTGCAACCCTACAGCCCTATAGTCCAAATATATTTATTCTCTATTTTTATACGCCTCAGGTTGAGTGATTAATGAAGGACCCAAATCACTCATGTTTTTCGGGGGAGTCAGAAGGAAAGTGTGGTACTTTTGTACAAGTTTAATAATTAAAAGCGGGAATTTTCATCTGATCCTCTTTCTAAATAATTGGAAGATTACCAATTTAAAACACAAATAAATCAACAAAAATGTTTTAACAGACCAAAGAAAAGAGGCTTTCCCACATTGGGAAAGCCTCTGCTAAATCTAAGTTATTTTACCTTTTGCAAGAACAAATCGATCACTTTAGCACTTTGTTGACGTGTAGCCTCACCAAATGGTTCAAAAGTAGTTTCATTGTGACCTTGCATGAATCCAAGGGAGTAGACATCTTGAATCGCATCAAGCGCTTCGCGGTCAACATTGCCAAGGTCTGTGAATGGCAAATCGTTCGTACCGCCGACTGTTGTGCCTGTTTGTTTTTCATAAGCACGTTTGATCATCAGCGCCATTTCGTCACGGTCTACTTCCATATTTGGACGGAACGTATTGTCTTCATGTCCTTTAACTAATCCGTGTTCATAAGCAGCATTGATTGCTTCTTGCATGTCTTCTCTTACATATTTCAAATCAGAGAAAGGAGCTTCTTCTGTCGCTTCTAAGTCTAGACCACGTACAAGCATCGCAGCGAATTGTAGGCGGGTCAAAGTCTTCTTAGGTCCAAACATGTCTTCAGTCATGCCATTAACGATACCATGTCCGTAAAGACGTTCGATGTGATCATATCCCCAGTTATCACGACTTACATCGTTAAAAGGAAGGTGGATATTTACTCTGTTCTCATCGCCCATATTGATTGGAGAATTGTCTTTGATATAGCTTTTCATGATCTCTTCAAGCGCATCGTATTCATTCACTAATTCTGTACCAGGGAACATATCGTAGTCGTCTCCACCGGCAGCTAGGAAGTCATTCGTTGCAACGGTGTATTCTTTGTTGAGGTCAACTTTCTCACCTTGAATCATTAAATCTTTTACACGGTTTCCTTTTTCAGCTCTAGGATCGATCGAAAACGTCATTCCTGCTACGTGCGGGAAAGCACCTTTTGTTGCTGGATAATCGCTGACTCCATGCTCAAGGGCATCTTTAACTGTCTGTCCTGTCATTTTCTTCGTTACAAGGTAGTTGCCGAATGGAGAAACATTGATGATTTCTCCAAGTGTGATTTCACCTTTATCGATGGAAGCACGGATTCCGCCTCCGTTTGTAATAGCAAGGTCAGCTCCTGATTCAGCAAGCATGGCGTTTGTAATCAAGTTTCCAAGGTTTGTTTCACTTGTGCGTACAGAGCTGCGTTCTCCGTTAAGGATTACTTCTGAGCTTCCTACGACTTCTGACATGATTTCATCCTGCTCAGCTTCAATATCAGTGATGACATCTTCCATTTCTGGATCTTTGTTAGTATCAGCAGCTTGTTCTTTTGTGATACGAGTTGGGGTAATGTTAGTCAAATTCTTATCTGCATCAAATTCAAGCTCAACGATACCAAGGTTCTTCGTATATTCTCCTGCACTGACGATCATTGTATTAGTTCCGTTATCAGCTGTATGATCAACCGTATGGCTGTGGCCATCGACGATCAAGTCGATGCCTTCTACGTTGTCAGCAAGCTTGATGGATGTTTCAGTACTGGAAGCATCCGTACCCAGGTGTGTAAGAGCGATAACCATGTCAACGTTATCTTCTTCACGAAGTTTTTTGACCATGGCTTTTCCTTCGTCAACAATATTTGTGAATTCAAGTCCTGTAATGTTGTTTGGATTCGTTTTGTAGGTAGTTTCTGGAGTGGTTAGACCAAAGACGCCGATCTTAACGCCATCAACCTCTTTAATGAAATGAGTGTCTAAAAATTGGTTGTTTGTATCTTTGTGGCGGATGTTTGCGCTGATCACTGGGAAGTTAGCCATATCTCTCAGTTCAAGCAGACGATCCTGGCCGTAGTTGAAGTCGTGATTTCCAGCAGCCATTCCGTCATACTCAAGCTGATTCATAATATCAACGATACTTGAACCTTCTTCCAGTGTAGCGAAAGGAGTTCCGTGGAAGGTATCACCTGCATCCAAAAGCAGGGTGTTCGGGTTTTCAGCTTGAATATCCTCTGCCAAAGTAGCTAGTTTAGAGAATCCCATACCGTCATAGGCACCTTCAAATACACGACCATGAGAATCATTGGTATGTAGGATCGTGATTTTTGTGTTCGCAGCGGCTTGTACAAAACTCGTAGATGTACTAAAGGCGGTGAAGGCCAAAAGCATGACAAATAAAGCCAATGCACTTTTTTTAAACATGTGCACGAAAAATTCCTCCTTGATGTAGTTTTAGTTTTTTCCAACATTTTTATTATAATCTATGAAATCGATTCAAAGCACTAAAATAATAGATAATTTTACAAAATAATTACAGAATTTAATAAACTTCTTAAAAAGATTAGTAGATTTAATGAACACCCTCAATAGGGAATTGACTTCTTCGAATAGAATATATAAAACTAGTAGTATAGAAATTATTTCAAACGAGGAGGAATAATCATTGAAATTCATAGGGTCGACGATTTTTTCTTTAGCTCTCATGCTTTCTGTTTTTACTGGGACGGTAAGTGCATCAAGCACCTTCCAGGACGTCGATCAAGTTCCTTGGGCAGTCGAGGAAATTGAATACTTACATGATCAAGGCATTGTTCAGGGATATGGGGATGGGCGATTTGGACCCGAGGATAACATTACTCGCGCTCAGGCAGCGTTAATGCTTGTCAATGCTCTGTATCCAAACGAACAAGCAAACCAGGTACCAGCGTTCAGTGATGTATCTGGAGACAATTTTTATGCGAATGCCATTGCTCTAGCCAATGAAAAAGGGCTGATTAATGGGTATCCGAATGGAACTTTCAAGCCTTCTGAAGCGATTACAAGAGCGGAAGCTGCTGTGATCATCGATAATGCCTACGGTGTAGAAAGAGCAGGCGAAGCGGTGGAGTTCAGCGATGTGGCATCCATAAAATGGGCGAAAGGATCCGTACTTGATTTATCGTCTCAGCAAATTATTAACGGATATCCTGACGGAACATTCAGACCTGCTCAAAGTGTTAATCGAGCTGAGTTTTCCGTAATGTTAGCAGCAACTATGGATCAATCGTTTATTAAACAAGAAGAGCAATCCTCTGATGCAGATGATCAAGAGGTAACGTCATTTGAAAAACAAGTGGTTGTACTGACTAACGAAGAAAGAACTAGCAGAGGTTTGGAACCGCTGACAATCGATACAGAATTATCGAAGGTTGCTGAAGAGAAATCCCGGGACATGATTAATAAAGGGTATTTTGCACATGAATCTCCAACGTACGGCTCACCGTTTGACATGATGGGCGAATTTGGAATTACTTACGAGAGTGCCGCTGAAAATATCGCAGCAGGCATGCAGACTCCAGAGGGAGTAGTCAATGCGTGGATGGATAGTCCAGGACATAAAATGAATATATTAGATCCTGATTTGACACATATCGGGATTGGTCATGTGGAAGGTGGAGGTTACGGCCACTACTGGACACAAATGTTTATACAGAAATAAATGATCTACTGCTGAGGGACTTCCTCAGCAGTTTTTTTCTGAGATGGGAAAGGGGATATCAGGGTATAGTAATGAATAATAAGATATGGAAGGAGTGTCACATGTCTGAGCCGAATTTTTATAAAGGGTGCTTGTGGGGGACACTGATTTCAATTCCATTATGGATCATCGGATTTTTGTCAGCATGGAAAATATTTAAATAACCCCTATCTTTTTTTACTTCTTAACCGTTTATAAGGGTGAGAGGTTTGGAAAGGAGTAGAGCAATGAACCGGTTAACCGTTTTAAAAACTAAAAGCAATCACAAACTTCCGGAAAATTGGTGGGAGAATCTACAGCGGTATGGACTTTTTTTATCAAAGAATAAGTGGGATGGAGAAGACCTGGCACAAGAAGCCATCGTAAAGGCACTTCTAAAGTACCCACAGGATGAATGGTCGCTTGCGCTATTGAAAAAAGTGACCTATCACACATGGGTTGATCAAGTGCGCAAACGAGAAAAAGAAGAACTCCATGAATCTGTCAGTGAGTCGAAAACAAACACAGACAGTCCTTCTAATGAAGAAGTGCTCGATCAATTACTGACTCAGCTTACAGCCAAGCAGGCCGTCACGTTTTTCTTGAAGGAAGTCTTCCTCTATAAGTCCCGTGAATTGGCTGATTACCTCGGCATGAGTGAAGAAGCTGTAAAAGATACCCTGCATAGAGCAAGGCGCAGACTTCAATCTGAAGGAATACGCTCGATCCAGCCGATGGACGAAGAGGATTATGAAGTCCTTTATCCACTCTTCAGAAACGCTTTGATAACGAATGATCCTTCCCGGTTGTTAAAAATGGCTCCATTGCTCAAAGGATTCACTTCTACTCGAAGCCTTTCCAAAAAACAAAGCTTCTCTCCTATGTGCGTAGCTGCTTAGGATTTAGGAGGATAAAGCGATGGCTACGATTCCGTATGTCATTGAACAAGTGAGAAATGGTGAACGTTCCTACGATATATATTCCCGGTTGTTAAAAGATCGGATTGTCATATTAGGGGATGAAATTAATGATCAAGTAGCAAATACAGTCGTTGCTCAGCTGTTGTTCTTAACAGCTGACGATCCTGATAAAGATATTTCCCTTTATATTAATAGCCCGGGCGGCTCTACTTCAGCAGGGTTTGCCATCTTTGACACGATGAAGCACATCAAGCCTCATGTCAGGACCATTTGTACTGGAATGGCTGCATCCTTTGGAGCGATATTGTTATTGGCAGGGGAGAAAGGCAAGCGCTACGCCCTTCCCAACAGTGAAGTAATGATTCATCAGCCGCTTGGCGGAGCTAAAGGCCAGGCGACAGATATTGAAATTTCCGCCCGCCGGATTTTGAAGCTGAAAGACAAGGTCAATCAAATTATTGCCGATCACACAGGACAGTCACCAGAAAAAGTACGCGAAGATATGGAACGGGATTACTTCATGAGTGCCGAAGAAGCAAGAGACTACGGCATCATCGATCAAATCCTTTGAGGGGATGGGAATATTAACCACCTCAGGTCATCCAGATTCTGGATGACCTGAGGTGGTTGTTTATTCCAAAAGCTGATATTGACAGAAATTTAAGAAAGCGGTTACAATTTAGATAGTTATTAGTTATGAGACGAATGTGGTGAATGAGATGACGCAGAAAATTCAAATCGGCAAACTGGCTATGCTTGTAGCATCGCTCACCCCTGATGAGCTTGAGCCTTTTGCAGCTTCTCTTGAAGAAGTTCAGTTTTGTCAGGGAAAAGCAGGTTCCATGGATATTCAGAAGGTCATTGCGGCAGTAGAAACCGCAGCGAAACGAAACGGAATCATTTCGCAAGACGTATACAGGGAAACACACGCCTTGTATCACGCTATTTTAGAGTCCCTTGAGGGAGTTATGCGCGGTCAGCTTGGCGTCGGTAATATGATGCGGACGGTCGGACTTCGCTTTGCTATTGTCCGGGGAGAGCCTTATGACCGTAAAGAGGAAGGCAACTGGATTGCTGTCGCTTTTTACGGAACAATAGGAGCTCCGGTTAAAGGTTTGGAACACGAGACATTTGGACTTGGTATTAATCATATATAAATAAGTAAGTAGCCTATAGTCATAAGTTATGAGGAGGCGACAATGGTATTTCTATGCCATTGTCGTCTCTTTTTTTAGTCTAATGTCTTAAAAACATTGAAAGAAAGGGGGAGAGAATATGATTGTATTAGACGGAAATCATTTATCGATCGAGCAGATGAAAGAGATATGCTTTCAATATGAACCTGTCAAAATCTGTGAGGGCAGCTTGCAGAACGTCCGTGCTAGTCGTCGTTCTGTCGAGGGCATTGTTAAAAATGGAGATACGGTTTACGGAATTAACACAGGCTTTGGCAAGTTAAGTGATGTAAGAATTCCTGATCATGAAGTCGATACATTGCAGCTCCATTTAATTCGCTCTCATGCGTGCGGAGTCGGAGAGCCTTTTTCAGAGGTGGTCAGCCGGGCACTGACGGTGCTTCGGTTGAATGCTTTGCTGAAAGGAGTTTCTGGAGTCAGAGAAGAGATCGTCGTCCGTTTGTGCGAACTCGTGAACTTACACATACATCCGAGAATTCCATCTCAAGGCTCCCTTGGCGCTTCCGGTGATTTAGCGCCTTTATCCCACTTAGCACTTGTGCTTATGGGCGAAGGAGAAGTCTTTTATAAAGGTGAAGTGCATGAAACTGTTCATGTTTACCAAGAACTAGGGCTCAAACCGATCCAATTAAAAGCTAAGGAAGGATTAGCCCTTATCAACGGAACCCAGGCGATGACAGCGGTGGGTGTGATCAATTACATCGAAGCTGAACAGCTCGCTTTAGCTTGCGACTGGGCTGGTTCGATGACGCTGGAAGCACTGGAAGGGATCATTGATGCCTTTCACCCTGCGATCCACGAAGCCAGAGGTTACAAGGAACAAATGGAAGTGGCTAGAAGAATTCGTGAAATTACAGCGGGAAGCCTCCTTGTCTCCTATCAGGGCGAAAAGCGTGTGCAGGATGCTTACTCGCTCCGCTGCATTCCTCAAGTTCACGGAGCTACTTGGCAAACGCTCTCGTATGTAAAAGACAAACTGGAGATTGAAATGAATGCGGCCACGGATAATCCACTTATTTTAAATGAAGGAAGCCTCGTTGTATCCGGAGGAAACTTCCACGGGCAGCCGATTGCTTTAGCGATGGACTTTTTAAAAATCGGTATCAGTGAACTGGCAAACATATCAGAGCGTAGAGTCGAGCGGTTAGTGAACCCGCAGCTGAACGACCTGCCGCCTTTTCTCAGTGTCGACCCTGGTGTACAGTCTGGGGCTATGATTATGCAGTATGTTGCTGCATCGCTTGTATCAGAAAATAAAACCCTTGCCCATCCTGCAAGTGTAGACTCGATTCCTTCTTCAGCCAATCAGGAAGACCATGTAAGTATGGGAACAATTGGAGCCCGCCATGCCTCAATGATCATTGAAAATGCGTACAAAGTCGTAGCCATTGAACTGATTTGTGCGATGCAGGCCATAGAGTATCGAGGAATAGAAAAAGCAGCTCCTGTAACAAGGAGTTTGTGGGAAGCGGCGAGGACTATTGTACCGCCTATTGTAGAAGATCGCGTCTTCTCAAATGATATTGAAAGGCTGACGGAGTGGTTGAAGGGAGACCAATTTGAGTGGAACGCATGGCAATCGTATTCAGAAGGGGGAAGATATTATGTCGAAAACACGTAGTATTAGTGCAAGAAAAGGCACGAACCTTGAATGTCTCGGTTGGGAGCAAGAAGCTGTCTTAAGAATGTTATGCAACAACCTTGATCCGGAGGTCGCTGAAAAGCCAGAGGAACTAGTTGTTTATGGAGGGATAGGGAAAGCGGCACGAAATTGGGAGTCTTTCGAGGCGATCGTCTCAACATTAAAGCAGTTGAAAAAAGATGAAACGATGCTGATCCAATCAGGAAAGCCGGTTGGAGTATTTCGAACACATGAAGCAGCTCCTAGGGTGCTTCTGTCAAATTCAGTACTCGTTCCGAAATGGGCCACTTGGGAGCACTTTCACGAGCTCGACCGGAAAGGATTGATGATGTATGGCCAAATGACAGCAGGAAGCTGGATCTACATCGGCTCTCAAGGAATTTTGCAAGGGACCTATGAGACGTTTGCGTCGCTCGCAGAGAAGCATTTTGGTGGTACGTTAAAAGGAACGATCACTTTGACGGCAGGCCTTGGAGGTATGGGAGGAGCGCAGCCTTTAGCCGTCACGATGAACGGTGGAGTCGTCATCGCAGTGGAGATAGACGCTGATCGGATACAAAAACGTTTAGTTTCAGGATATTGTGACCAGAAAGCTGACTCCATTGACGAAGCTCTGCTAATGGCAGAGGAAGCTAAACAGCAAGGCAAGCCGCTTTCCATTGCACTCTTAGGAAATGCCGCTGATATCCATCATCAATTGCTGGATAAAGGCGTAGAGATTGATATAGTTACAGATCAGACATCTGCTCACGATCCTTTAAATGGGTACATTCCAGAAGGTTTTTCGCTAGCTGAAGCGGAAGAATTACGCCAAAAAAATGCGGAACGATATGTGCAGTTAGCCTCAAAATCTATGGCGAAACACGTAAAAGCGATGCTAGATTTTCAAAAGAAAGGATCTATTGTCTTTGACTACGGCAACAACATTCGCCAAGTGGCCTTTGATGAAGGGGTGAAGGCTGCGTTCGACTTCCCGGGCTTTGTCCCTGCCTACATTCGCCCGTTATTTTGTGAAGGAAAAGGGCCTTTCCGCTGGGCCGCTTTATCTGGTGATCCAGAGGACATCTATCGTACAGACCGGCTGATTAAAGAACTTTTTCCAGAAAATGAAAAGCTGATCAGATGGATCGATATGGCACAGAAAAAGGTCCAGTTCCAGGGACTTCCTTCAAGAATATGCTGGCTCGGTTATGGTGAGCGGGCAAAAATGGGTCTTGCCATCAATGAACTCGTTAAAACCGGGGAATTAAAAGCGCCTATTGTTATCGGAAGAGACCATCTGGACTGCGGTTCGGTTGCTTCGCCGAATAGAGAAACAGAAGCGATGAAAGATGGCAGTGACGCTGTTGGGGACTGGGCGGTATTGAACGCGCTCATCAACACAGCGGCAGGCGGTTCGTGGATTTCCTTCCACCATGGCGGCGGTGTTGGTATGGGATACTCCCTTCATGCAGGTATGGTCGCTGTCGCCGACGGTACGGACTTAGCAAAAGAACGATTAGAACGCGTATTGACGACAGATCCTGGTATGGGGATTTTAAGACATGCTGACGCAGGTTATGAGAAAGCAGAAGAGATGGCGAAGAAACATCACATTGGAATATTTGATCAATCATAATTCGTTTAAGGTGCAAAAATAATCATCTGTTAAAAGAAGGAGGTACCCCAACATGTACGATACATTAATCACGAATATCGGGCAGCTCATTCTTCCTGAAAAAGGACCTCTAAAAGGGGAAGAAATGAAGATTTTAAATGTAAAAGAAAACGCGGCGGTAGCGTTGAAAGACGGGAAAGTGGCATGGATAGGTAGCGCAACAGAAAGAGTAGAGGCAAAGGAGACCATCGATGCAAATGGCAGAGTCGTTTCCCCTGGACTTGTCGATCCTCATACTCACCTAATCTTTGGAGGCTCGCGCGAAGAAGAGCTTGCTTTAAAACAGCAAGGCGTCCCTTATCTCGACATTTTGAAACAAGGTGGAGGAATCCTCTCCACCGTTAGGGCTACTAGAAAAGCAACCGAAGAGAAGCTCTTGGAAAAGGGGAAGTTTTTCTTAGAACGAATCGCATCCTATGGCGTGACTACTCTTGAAGCGAAAAGTGGCTATGGCCTGGATAAAGAAACGGAGCTTAAGCAATTGAAAGTTGCTAAGCAGTTAAATGAAGAAAGCATGCTGGACATTGTGTCTACGTACCTTGGCCCTCATGCGATTCCACCTGAATACAAAGAGGATCCTGAAAGCTTCCTGACTCAGATGATTGCTTTGCTGGAAGAAGTCCAAAGAAATGATTTAGCTCAATTCACGGATATCTTTTGCGAAACAGGGGTGTTTACAATTGAGCAGTCGAGACGTTTTATGCAAGCTTCCCAAGCGCTTGGATTTCAAACGAAAATTCATGCCGATGAAATTGACCCCTTGGGAGGTACGGAGCTCGCCGTGGAAATGGGATCTGTGTCAGCAGACCACCTCGTAGCAGCTTCAGAGCAGGGCATTCAGGATTTAGCTTCTTCAGAAACAGTTGCTGTCCTTTTACCAGGGACAACGTTTTACCTTGGAAAAGATACGTATGCCCCTGCCAGAAAAATGATTGACACTGGCGCGGCGGTCGCGCTCGCTACTGATTTCAATCCGGGAAGCTGCGTGACTGAAAACCTGCAAATGATCATGTCGTTAGCTGCGCTGAAGCTGAAAATGACACCGGAAGAAATTTGGAATGCGGTCACCGCTAATGCTTCATTTGCGATAGGTAGAGAGAAACAGGCAGGACGTATAGAGGTGGGTTCTGCTGCCGATCTTGTGCTGTGGGAAGCACCGAATTATAAATATATCCCGTACCACTTTGGCACCAATCACGTGAGTACGGTCTGGAAGCGTGGCGAAAAGATTTGGGAGCGGGGTGATAGTCATGTCTTTTCAGTACCTCAATCCGAAAGCCATTCCTAAATTTAAAGACCGCTACACAACAAAAGCGGACGAATCGAGACTTTTTTATGAGAAAGGGACTAAAGGCGATATTGGTGTAGTCGGATTACCTTTTTCTAAATCATCGATTTCCTTTTCGATGGCCTCAGAAGCACCAAAAACGATTAGGAGCGCACTTGGAACGTTCAGTACGTATGACGGTAGCCGGGATCGTGATTATTCTGATGTGGTCTGGCTGGATTATGGGGACGTACAAACACATCCGACCGATCTTGAAGAAACGCTGCATCGGCTGAAACAAAGCGTAACCGATATGATCGATACAGAAGCTTGCAGCCGTTATATAGTCCTTGGAGGCGACCATGGCATCAGCTTTCCATCTATTTCTGCTTTTCATAAGAAATATGGCAGAGTTGGCGTAATCCAGTGGGATGCTCACCATGATTTGCGAAATTTGGATGATGGGGGACGTACGAATGGTACACCCTTTCGCAGTTTGATTGAGGCTGATGTTTTACAAGGAGAAGATCTTGTTCAGATTGGTATACGAGATTTCTCCAATGCAAAGGCCTATTCGGATTACGCAAAAGAACAGGGTGTCCGCTTTTATACAATGGGGGAATTGGAGCGGCAAAGGCTGGACACTGTAGTGTCGAAAGAGATAGAAAGATTAAAAGACAAAGTCGATATGATCTATCTTTCCGTCGATATGGATGTTGTGGATCAAGCATTTGCGCCAGGGTGTCCAGCGGTCGGGCCAGGAGGCATGACGAGCCGTGAATTGCTTTCAAGTGTAGCTATGGCCTCCAGACACCCTTTGGTCAAAGCTATGGATATTGTTGAGGTGGATCCTTCTAAGGACGTAAGGGATATTACGAGCAGACTGGCTGCTCACGTGATGATGAGGTTCATGTATCAATGATAATAGTTGTTAAGAACTAGAAGCGAAAGATTGGATTCGCGCAAAACCTCCTGAAATACGAAAATCTGTAAAAAAAACTGAGAATTCGTGCTAGGAAAAATATCTTTCCATTTCACTTAACCGAAATGAAGATAGAAAAATCCTGACGATGACTTACATACGTCAGGGTTTTTTTATGTCATGATAGAGGTACTCTAAATCGAGCCCGATCTACTTCAGTTTTAACAGGAGTGAAGCAGAATGGTAGAATTAGTAGGAACCTGCACTCGGTGCGGGAGTGAGATTTATTGCAGGGATGGCTTTCTTGATGGAGTGATCAAGGAAGATCAGTCGTTAGTTTGTTTCAACTGTGATCAGAAGGAAAAAACATCTGGTGCAGATTCATAGGTTATAAAATTCTTATATTATGGGTATTCTATAGTTATTAAGATATTCAAAGAAGCGGAGGTCATCAAAATGTTTAAAGAAAATGATTTCTTAACAGGTTTGAGATGGTCCCTGATATTGAGTATTCCTTTATGGTGTTCGTTCTTTGGCTGGATTAAAATAGTACACAGAGTCATTAGTTAAAACTCATATAAATGAAATCGCTTACAAGAAAAACACTAGAAAACCCCCAACTCGATTTTTCCAAAATCTGGATGACCTGAGGTGGGGGTTTTTTACATTTTCTATCCTGCCTAGCCGATGATCATTTGTTCACGTGGGTAGCGGTAATTGTCGGTGATCCCACGGCCTCTTAAAATAAAGAGGAAGGAGAAGATCCCGATTCGGCCAACAAACATTAAGAAAATAATGATGATTTTTCCTGCTGTGTGAAGGTCAGAAGTGATCCCCATCGAAAGCCCTGTCGTCCCGAAAGCTGAGCAAGCTTCAAAGATTATTTCCAAGAGGGTAAACTGCGGCTCGAAGGCGTTTAATAAAATAATTGCACCACCCGTAATCATCATTGCTGTCGTAATAACAATATACGACCGGGAGATATCCTCTTCATGGATTTCTCTGCGGAAGACACGCACATGCCTTTTCCCTCTCGCATAAGCCAGAATACTTAAAAGCATAATCGCAAATGTGGTCGTCCGAATCCCTCCTCCAACACTGCTTGGGGACGCACCGATGAACATGAGGACACAGATGACGAGCAGCGTCGGAGACGTAAACTCCGCAACGTCCATCGTGGCTAACCCCCCATTACGAGTGGTTACCGATTGGAAAAAAGCGTAAAAGAAAGATTCATGCCACGATTTATCACTAAAAAAGTGAGTCCGGTCGAATAGGAAGATAAGAATCGTTCCAATCACAACTAAGGCAGCAAATGTAATCGAAGTCAACTTTGTGAACAGGGAAAACGTAAAGAAATCTTCCTGCTTTTTGGTTAAATAATCTTTGACTTCAATTAGTACTGGGAAACCGATGGCCCCGAGCGTTAATAACAAGATATTAATGAATTGGACAAAATAATCGTTCTCAAACATGACGAGCGAAGAACCTGTGATATCAAACCCTGCATTCGTCGTAGCACTCACTGAAGCGAATGCTCCTTGGACGAAAGCTTCGCCGACACTAGGGAAATATTGCGTAAAATAGATACCTAAAATAATAGCACCAATGATTTCGATGATCACGATGATAAGTAAGATCTGCCGGATTAGCTTAACCATACCGGAAAAGGTCGAGCGGTTCTGGTCTGTTTTAATCAGTTGCCTTCGTTTAAGTCCGATTTTTTGACCAAGCAGCAGCCAGACGAAAGTACCGAGGGTCATTACACCTATCCCGCCGAACTGGAGAATGAACATAAGGACAAAATAACCGGCTGTATTGAAGGTTTCGGCTGTTGATGTAACCGTTAGGCCGGTTACACTGATTGCACTTACAGCCGTGAATAAGCTATCAATGAAACTCAATTGAACCCCTTCTCTATGTAAAAAAGGCAAACTGATCAACAACGTTGATAGTAGTGCCGCAGACACATAGAACAATACGATGATCTGGAAAGGGGAAAGCCGATCAATGAAGTGTTTCGGCTGAAAAGAGACGGTCCGTGCCATAATGAGTTCTCCTTAACGTTAAAGTTTCTGTCAAAAAAGTCTTATGTATGAATTTTATAGCTATTGCCCCAGCTTAGCAAGGAGCAAAGAAAGTATCTGGTCGTTGAATGGAAAAATATGTATGACCTGAGGTAACAGAAAATCCCAAATTTATCTCTTGCTTTGCTGAGTGCTGGTTTTCTATGATGGGGATAGAATTTATGGAGAGAGGCAGAGTGAGGAAGTTTGGATATTCGACATTTACAATATTTTATCGAAGTATCTCGATTCAACAGTTTCACGAGAGCGGCAGAACACTTATACATAAGTCAACCAACGATTAGTAAGATGATCAAGAATCTAGAAGCAGATCTTGGCGTAGAACTATTTGAAAGGTCACGTAAACAAATCACGTTAACGGATGCAGGACGCGTCATTCTAGCGCAAGCTCAAGTCATCAATAAAGCGTTCAATAACCTCCAGACTCAGCTGGATGACCTTCTTGGTTTGCAGAAAGGTCATATACGAATCGGCCTGCCTCCGATTATGGATGCAGAGCAGTTCTTTCATATCCTGGGAGGCTTTCACAACCAGTATCCGAACATTACCTTCCAGCTCATCGAGAACGGAGCGAAAAAAATTGAAGAGAATATCCTTGCTGATGAGCTTGACGTCGGGATTACCGTCCTGCCCACAAAGGAAGAAGACTTCGATTACTTCTTCTTATTACGAGAAGAGCTTAAAGTCGTCCTGCCGCCTTCTCACGCTCTTTACGAAAGAGAGGAAATAAAACTAGAGGAGCTAAAGGAAGAATCCTTCATTATGTTTAACAAAGATTTTGTACTTAATGACAGGATTACGGGCGCATGTAAAGAAGCTGGATTTCTTCCAAAAGTTATTTCTAAGAGTTCTCAATGGGACTTTATTGGAAAAATGATCGCTTCGAACCTCGGCATTTCCATCCTGCCAAACAGCGTTTCCAAACTCCTCAAAGAAGATGTTAAAGCCATCAAAGTCACCAAACCATCCGTAGAGTGGGAGCTTGCCATTATCTGGCCTAAGGAGCGATACCTCTCCTATGCAACAAAAGAATGGCTCACCTACACACAAACCCGCCTTACCCAAGACCCAAATAGTTCAGCTGAATAACGGTTGGGAAAACTTAACTCCCCCTCAGGTCATCCAGATTCTGGATGACCTGAGGGGGATATTTATTCCAAACTATGCCCGTCATGCATCCATGTAACCATTTACATAGATAATGTCTATGAAACCCATGAGAAATCACTATTTCACTTTTCTATAAAAGGTCCTTAGACTGAATGTATCATCCTTTTTGTAGAGACATGTCACTACGAATAAGCGCTTAGCGATGAATAAATACAGAAAGGAAGAGGACCTATGAAAGCGAAAAGCCCTAAAGATAGTTTAGTCATCAATACGGATCAAGTAATGATCAATGATTTGAATAATTACAACACCTTGTTCGGCGGAGTTCTTATGAAAAAATTGGACAATAACGCAACGTTATCCGCAAGACGCCACGCACGGGTAAAAGAATGTGTGACGGCCTCAACGGATTCGATTGATTTCTTGCATCCGATTCACCAGACTGACTCAGTATGTGTAGAATCGTTTGTTTCCTATACAGGTAAAAAATCGATGGAAATCTTCTGCAAAGTGATTGCCGAAGACATGATTACTGGAGAGCGCAGGATGGCAGCAACGGCCTTTTTAACGTTTGTTGCTCTTGATGAAAATAAAAAACCAATCCAAGTACCAGATGTGGTACCTGAAACAGAAGAAGAGAAATTTCTTTATCAATCAGGTGAAGAGCGTGCGAAGACAAGACACATTAGAAGAGAACACAGTCGCGAGCTGACAAAGATCATTGGCCTCGAAAAGCCATGGGAAAAGGAGGAAGACAATTATGTTGAAAACATTAGCCAGCTTGGGTGAATTAGAGTCTGCGAAAGAAGATTTTGAGAACCTGAAACAAACGCATCCAGCTGTGTTCGAGCAGCTGCTTCATGTCGTCAGTCTGACACGCCAGCTTCAAATTAAATATGGTTATATGGGCTCTCTAGTCATGAATGAAGACCTCACCCCCTATTATCCTGAGTACGTGAAGGAATCTATTCTTTCCCTTTACCAAAGAGAAGTCACAATGCTCAAAGAGCATGAAGATATCCAGGTAGTGCAGGAACGGCTGAGAAAGCACAAAAACATAGGTTATCCTAAATTATTTTTGCTCATTTTAGGTGCAAAACCAGAAATGCTGAAAGGTTCCACAATCATCAAATAATGCTGGAAAAATAAGAGCCTAAAACCCAGTAATGCCAAAGGTTTCAGCTGAAATGTAAAAATTATATTTCAAGTGAGTTTTACGGATTGACGCAAAAAATAATCGCTAATAAAATGTGGTCACGAAATTTGAGCCAGAAGCTCTATCGTGACCACATTTTTTACGGAGAAGGGAGGAGTTCGTCATGCTTTATCGCTCATTGGTTTACCTGTTAGGCATGTTCGTCAACTTTTTCGGAGTTGCCTTACTGATCAATGCCACACTGGGGGCCGGATTTTGGACATCATTTTTCATTGGAGTGTCCGATCATCTCGGGTACACGGTCGGTTTTTGGTACGGAGCGTTCCAGTTGCTTATTATTTTCATCAATGCAAAATTGATGAAACAGCTGCCTGAAGTGAGAGCTGTCGTTCCTGTCGTATTAGAAAGTTTAATTTTGGACTTTTGGCTGGAAATTGTGTTTGGGAATGTTGATCTATCCACCGCTCCTTATCTCGTTCAAGTTCTAACGTTATTGACAGGTGTAGCCGTGATTGGTCTGGGAGTAGCGATCTATATTCTTCCTCAATTCCCGCGTGCGCCGGTTGATCAGTTATTCCTTGCCGTCAGTAACCGTTTTAACTTGAGTATCCAGGCAGGTCAAACGCTTGTAGCGGTAATCATGACATCTCTAGCTCTGGCCATAGGAGGACCTGTTGGACTGGGAACGTTAGCTCCAATGCTTTTCCTTGGCCCTGTAATTCAGCTTTGCTATACGAGAGCGTATCCACTCTATTATAGATTTCACCCGCAGGGAGAAAAAGTTTATCAAGAAAGCTATCAGTAAAGGTTCTCTTATACAAGAGAGCCTTTCTATTTTTTAAAAGAAAGTGACAGGCTCAAACACTTATGAAGAGAGATCAAGCTATAAGAAAAAACTATTAAATCATAAGGAAATATGGTAGAGTTACCTAAATGGAAGGATTAGGCACTTGAAAAGGAGAAGATTGAGAGTCTTATGAAAGAAGTAATTTTGTTATTAGCTGAACTCGTAAATGTTTGGCATGATGTGCTGATAGACGTAACGAGCCTAATGGGATGGAACCTTACAGACAAGGACCTCCATTTTTGGGTGATTGGCATTCTTGGACTCATTGGATTATTTTTTGTCGATATTTTATTTCATTACTTAGCAAAGTTGAGCATAACAGCTATCTCATTTTTGTTTTCGTTTACGTTGATGCTCGTCTTCGTATTCGCAGTTGAGATCCAGCAAAAAATTACAGGTAGAGGGAATATGGAGTTTGCTGATGCGGCAATCAGTATTCTCGGCTTCTTGGCCTTTTGTTCCGTTTATATGATGATTCGCGCCACTGTATATTGGGTAAAAAGAATACAACAAAGTCGTACAGAAAACACATCAGCCTAAATTGATGTGTTTTTTCTTTATGAAAGGAATGGGTGAAATGACAATTTCTCAGGTGATTCTTTTACTTTTCATTGGCTACACCGTCTTTACACTAGATAAAAAACAAAAGAATATCCCTGTTCCGACCGTGCTGTTCCTACTGGGGATCGGCGTGTCTTTTATTCCCTATTTTCAAAATATAGAAGTGACAAAAGAAGTGCTTTATGACATTTTCCTACCTGCTTTATTGTTTGTTTCAGCCTATCGTTTTTCTCCAAAAGCGCTGAGGGCACATGCTGGAATCATTGCGACGTTGAGTACGGTTGGGCTTGTTGTGACAGCTGTTCTTCTAGGGTTCTTTACTTATGTTGTTTTAGGTTCTGTGCTATCTCTGACCCTTATAGGAGCCTTATTAATCGCATCCATACTTACTCCCACTGATCCAGTTTCAGTCGTATCGATATTGAAGTCCGCTTCTGACGACGAAAAAGTAGCAGATGTGGTCGATGGAGAATCGATGATCAATGATGGTACAAGTGTCGTTTTGTTTACTGTTTTGCTCGGTGTATATACGAATGAGAAGTCTTTTGAATTTTGGTCATTCTTTGGGGAGTTTCTCTATGTTTCTTTAGGAGGAGCTCTTCTCGGAATTTTATTTGGGTGGGGAGTCAGCAAAGCTGTCCACGTTACTCACCATAAAGAATTTCAGGTAATGTTAAGCATTGTGCTCGCTTATGGGATTTTTCACATCGCTGAACACCTAAGCGTATCAGGTGTCTTATCGACCGTAGCGGCTGGGATCATGCTGTCATGGGAATTCAATCATACCAACAAAGAAGACCATTACCGAGAGTCGTTGGCTGGTTTCTGGGATGTGGTCGAGCCCACATTGTTATCTATCTTATTTTTAATCATGGGGATTGAGATGACCGATCACGTCTCGATAGATCTTTGGGGATGGATTGTTCTTTTGTTTATCGCCTCTCTTGTCATTCGTTTCGTCGTTATTTCAGGGATGGTGCAATTCTTTCCATTCTGGAGAAAAGCCTTAGGGTGGAAGTCTGCCACCCTCGTCACATGGGCCGGAATTAGAGGCACCATGTCTGTCGTCCTCCTTTTGAGCCTTGAAGCTGAAACATCGGGCAGAGCAGACACACTGCTTGCTTTATGCTTTGGTGTCGTATTTCTATCGCTTGTTATTCAAAGTTTAGGCATTTATCCATTGTCCCAGCGGTTAAAGAGTTAAACTCAGATTATACTTAAAAACAAGCTTCATATTCTTAAAGATTCAGTTGCGAGACTTTTGTTTAAATGATGGTGGATGGGAAAACGGTGGACTCTCGCACGAGAAGGAACTAGGCGAGACGCCGCTGAGAGCGAAGCGAAAGAGAAGGCTTGCCAGTTTCCCTGCAGGAAAGGTGAATCCTTCCCCAACGCCACTACCTTCCAATAAAGTCTCGAAATAGAGTCTTCCACTTTCCTGTTGGCACCTTGAATAAAGTCCAACCCATGTCATTTAGAAAAAAGGAATCAACGAATCATCAAAAGAGCTGTCCTGAAAACCAGGACAGCTCTTTCCTATTCTTTCGAACCAAAATTCACAATCATATCATGCGTCTTCTGAATCTCTTCATCAGACATGATCATCAAGTACATCCCATTAGACATCGTACCCTGTCCACTCATCTGGTAAGTGGAAATATCTTTTCTGGCACTTCTATAATTCGTAGCCAGACGTCTCATATCAGCAAATTGCATATTCGTGCTTACATTGTCCCCGAGTACAGTCATTACTTCATCCACTTTGTTCATGATATTGAGACTGGCCCCTTTATCAATAATCCCTTGGATCACCTGGCGTTGACGTTCATTACGGCCAAGATCACCACTTGGATCATTTTTACGCATGCGCACATACGCGAGTGCTTCACGTCCATCGAGTTCAATTTGACCTTCTTTAAAATTGAAACCGCCCGAACTAAAAGCTCGGTCATTTTGTACGGTAATTCCATTGACGGCATCCACTAACTGCGATAGCCCTTCCATGTTGACCCGAACGTAATAGTCAAGGTCGATATCAAGGAAGTTTTCAACGGTATTAGCCGCCATATCGCTGCCTCCGTAAGCGTAAGCATGGTTGATTCTCGTTACTCGTCCGTCTCCAGCTATTTCAGCTCTCGTATCACGCGGGATGCTGACCATTTGCATCTGATCGTTGTTAGGGTCAAGCGTCATAACAATCATAGTATCTGAGCGGCCGACATCATTTTCACGTTCATCCACGCCCAGGAGCAAGATGTTAATAGGCTCTTTATTATCTACTTTTTCTTTTGTCTCATCAGTATCTATTGAGGAAACGTCTTCGTGTAAGTCTTGGTTAACGGTTGTTCTAACATTATTATATACGGAGAAAAGATAAAAGCCTCCGATTACAAGTATGATAGCAATTACAAAAAGGAGAATCTTCCAACGTCTTTTTTTACGTCTCTTTTTCTTCTTGATTGCTCTGCGACTCATACCCCCACCTCTTTTCATAGAAAGTTACTACTCTATTATACGTTTTTTGTAGATTCCTGTAAAAATAACTTTCAGACATTTATGATAAAAGGAGAAGGGGTAAACGATTAATATAAGGGATTTTTAAAAAAAAGGAGAGGTTTGACATGGGGATTCATATCGGGATTGATCTTGGAGGAACGAATGTAAGAGTAGCGATCATAAATAAAAATGGAACCGTTAAAGAGTTGTTACAGGAACAGACCGAACCAGAAAAAGGACCTGTTCATACGATCAACAATATAATCCGAATGATTGAGACCCTGGCAGAAGATGAAAAGGTCGAAGGGATCGGAATTGGAGCACCAGGTCCCCTTGATCCATACAGAGGGGTGATTCTGAACCCGCCAAACCTGCCAGGATGGGAGGAAGTGTATTTGGTTGATGGATTGAAAAAGTATTTTTCCACCGACAATATCCAATTGAACAACGACGCAAATGCCGCCGCCCTTGCTGAAGCGAGATTTGGAAGTGGAAAAGAATACAACAGTGTCTTCTATATTACGGTAAGCACAGGTGTAGGGGGCGGATTGGTCATAGGAGGAAAAGTTTTCAGCGGGGCGCAAGGCTATAGCGGTGAAATCGGTAATATGATTTTAAATCCTGGCGGTTATCAATACAGCAATTTGAATAAGGGTGCTTTGGAAGGTTATGCAAGTGGAACAGCAATCGGTCAGCGAGCGTATCAATTGTATGAAATTGAAGGCGGAGCTGAAGCGGTGTTTGAACTCGTCAGTGAGGGAGATCAGAGAGCTCAACGCATCGTAGATGAAGCTATTGAATATTTAGCAATGGGCATTGCCAACTTGACTCACACGATAAACCCGGATGTATTCGTCATTGGTGGCGGTGTTATGAAAGCAGGCGACTTGATCTGGGTACCATTAAGAGAGAAAGTGAAAAAATACCTCTATCCTGGCTTAGTCGACAAAGTGAATCTTCAGCCAGCCGCCTTAAGCGGAGACTCAGGAGTCATCGGCGCATCTCTTCTCGCACAGTAATATGAAATACCAAAAAAAAGGGGCCTCAGGTCATCCAGAAATTGGATGACCTGAGGCCCCTTTTTTTCTCATTAGACGGTGATATTCCATACTTTCCTCACGTATCTTATAAGAAGGGAAATACCGATTTGGAGGCGTGTAAGGGTGAAAAAGCTTTATTGTTGGCTCGTTGTGATGTTGGTTTTGGCAGGGTGCGCTAGTGGTTCACAACAGGCCGTTCAACATTTTACTCCTTCCTCTCAAAATGAGTATCACATTGTGGTATTTTACGAAACCGAACCACCAAATAAAAAATACCAATCGTCCATTGAGGGGATGAAAGTTCTTCTAGCACGGAAAAACATCGATACAATGGTCACATATCAGAAAATAGAGACGGATAAAAGAAATTATGAAGAATTATTACAGGTGCAGGATCAGCAAGTACTTGTGTTTGATTATAAAGGCATTAAGTTCAATGCTAGGAATATTGAAGTACTGGAAGGAATGATCCTGCAAGTTGCCAATGAATAATGGAAAACAAAAAACCTTATGGCATTCATAAGGTTTTTCGTATTTCTAGAATTTTATTTTGCAAAGAATTCTTCTAATATAAGGACACATGCTCCTATAGCAGACGCATGTTCACCCAATTTTGAAATAACGATCGATGTTTCTTTCGCTTTGTCTGTCAGCCCTCTTGTTTGAATCGTCTCCTCAATACCCTCCATTAAGAAAGATCCTGCTTTAGAAACGCCGCCTCCGATGATTATTCTCTTTGGATTGATGGTATGGATCAGATTGGTAAGGCCAATACCTAAGTATCTTCCGGTCTGGTTGAGCAGTTGAATACTAAATTCATCATTCTGGCAAGCTGCTTCGTATACTACACGTCCATCTACCTTATCAAAGTCACCTTTAACTAGGTCTTGGATGATTGATTTCTTTCCAGATTTCAATTCTTTTATGGCTCTCTCAGCAATAGCGGGACCCGCAGCTAGCGTTTGTAGACAGCCGTAGTTTCCACATGGGCATTTAGGGCCGGAAAGGTCAATGGTTATATGTCCAATTTCTCCAGCAAGACTATTTTCTCCGTGAAATAATCTTCCTTTTACCATTAAGCCCGCCCCTATTCCGTTTCCTACGTTTACGCCGACCATATTGTCTGCATCGTTGCCATGTCCAAACCAATATTCTCCTAAGGTCATAGCTCTTGCGTCGTTCTCTACATTTACAATCATATTGAATTCTTTTTCCAATTCTTCCTTAATAGGAATGTCGTGTAACTGGAACGTAGGAGCAAATAAAGAAATTCCATTTACAGGATCGACAATGCCGTGCATGCCCACACCGATTCCTAAGTACTTATCAGGATCATTATTTCCATTAGCTAATAAATCATGGATCCCTTGTTTCATCGTTACTAATAAATCGTCATTAGAAGGGGAGGGAGGGATGTCCAGATTTGTTGTATCTTTAACTTCACCAAATAAGTTTGTTACAACAAATTTCATACTTGTTGTTCCAACATCAATTCCTAGAACGTAAAAATAGTCAACATTTATCTCAAGAAGGGTAGGTTTTCTACCGCCTTTCGATGTTCCTTGAGTGGTCTCTATGACAAATTTAGTATTGATCAGTTCTTTAACAATATTGCTGACAGTAGGGGGAGTAAGCCGGCTTTGCTTTGCTATATCTGCTCGAGAGATAGGCCCTTGTTTCCTGATCATATTTAATATGATGGAACGATTCATAGACTTCATCAATTGAAAACTTCCCCTAGTATACTTTGTGGTCATCCAATCCCTCCAACAATTCTGAATACATTTATCATATCATAATTATCAACTTAATTAATTAAATTTATTAAGTGAACAAGCAACTAACCTATCGTTTCACCTTCTAAACCCCTTTTAAAATGTTCTAATTTTAAGAAAAGTCTTTTCAATCTATGATAATTATGCTACGTTAGTATTAGTTAATTAATTTATTTTATTAAGTTTTGTAAACGCTAACAAAGGGGGAGTCTAGCAAGATGAAAAAATGGTTGAGTATATTTCTTTTAGTTGGGCTAGTCGCAGGGGTGCTGTCTGCCTGTTCTGGCAATAGTGGTGAGGATACTTCTGGTGAAAGTGGCGGTGAGCCTTCAGGTGAAATCACTGTATGGGGTTGGAACGTAGCAGCAGAATCAATGGAGTTAGCTGTCGATGGTTTTAAAGAGCAGTATCCTGATGTGGAAGTTAAGGTGGAAGACATCGGCCGGTTAGATGTCTATGAAAAATTAACTGTCGGACTAGCTTCAGGCGGTAATGGCCTTCCGGATGTAGTATTAGTAGAGTCAGATCGATTAGCTAATTATCAAGAACAATTCCCGGATGCACTAGCGAACTTATCAGAAATGGGTTATGACAAACATGAAGATAAATTTGGGGAGTACAAACTTTCTGTAACTCAAAACTCAGATGGTGATTTCTTTGCGGCACCATGGGATATTGGACCAACAGGTGTATTTTACCGCACAGACATTTTTGAAGAAGCAGGTGTAAATCCAGAGGATATTAAGACTTGGGATGACTACATCGAAGCCGGTAAAACGATAAAAGAGAAAACAGGAACAAATATGGTGCCTGTGGATATCGCGAAAGATGATGCCTTGTACCGTATGATGTTAAATCAGCAAGGTGCTTATTACTATGATGAAGAAGGAAATATTGATGTGACTTCTGAGGAATCTAAAAAAGCGTTTGAAGTCATTAACCAATTGAATAATGAAGAGCTCATCTTAAACAATGATGGTTGGAATGGGGTTGTTTCAGCGACGGTTAACGGTGAAGTAGCTACTGTACCATTCGGAGTTTGGTACACAGGTACGATTATGGACCAGGCTCCTGATCAAAGCGGCCAGTGGGGAGTTTTCCAACTGCCAGCATTTGAAGAAGGCGGCAACCGTGCAGCGAACTTAGGCGGTTCGGATCTAGTTATCCCATCCTCATCTGAAAATAAGAATACAGCCTATGCGTTTGTTGAATATTTTACAACAGAAGTGGATCCTCAAATGAAAGCTTTGGAAGAGAAAGGGATCTTCCCATCTCTAAATTCAACTTATGAAGAAGACTTCTTCAATCAAGAGTCTGAATTCTTCTCAAATCAGAAAATCTTCAAACTGTTTGCGGATGAGGTATCAGAGATTCCTGTAGCGAACTATACGTCAGATTACTCTCGTGCCTTTGATACAATGTCTGATACTCAAGCATCTATCTTGTTAGATGGTAAAGATATTGATACAGCATTACAGGAAGCGGCAGAGAAACTGAAAAGTGAGACAGATCGTAAAATAAGCGAATAGACGATACTATTCAAAATAGACTGTCATTGTAAAAATCGGTTAGCGTCCATAAGGCGTTAACCGATTTTTTAGATTTTTCCGAAATAAAGCAGACATCTCTAGGGCTATATGTTATTATTAAGTAAATTAAATTAATTAACAAAGTCAGCCGTCGTAATAAAATGTAAGCGGTTCAACGAAAAGGCTGTCAGTCTATTAAGGAGGTATTTTGCGTTGGAAGAAACGAATGAGCAAAATGTAGCTAAGTCGAGCAAACCTAAGTCAAGAAAACGCTGGATCACACCTAAGAATGTCCCGTACATCTTTATCTTGCCAGCTGTTACATTCTTTCTTATCTTTACGGTTTATCCCGTTATTTCCTCGCTTTTATTAAGTTTTCAAAAACGTGAAGGTTCGGAGTATGTATTTGCAGGGCTGGAAAATTATATAAGGCTCTTTCAAGATGGATTGTTTTATAAGGCGTTAGGAAATACATTCCTAATTCTGATCATCCAAGTCCCCATTCAATTGTTCCTCGCAGTTGTCATTGCAGTAGCATTGAATTCTCAGTTGGTTAAAATGAAGAGCTTCTTCAGAATTGCGTTCTTCATGCCAGCGATTACAGCACTTGTAGCTTCTTCTATTATCTTTATGATTATGCTGGATGAGAATTATGGTCTCGTAAACTATCTATTATCATTTGTAGGGATCGACCCGATTGCGTGGCTCTCAGATCCGTTTTGGGCCAAGGTAGCACTGATGGCAGCTATTACATGGCGCTGGACTGGGTATAACATGGTTATTTTCTTAGCCGGTCTTCAGAACATCCCAGGATCTCTATATGAAGCAGCTGAAATGGATGGAGCCGGAAAACTGCGTCAATTCTTCTATATTACTGTTCCGCAGTTAAAACCGATCTTCTTATTTACTTTTGTGTTATCTACGATCGGCACGCTCCAATTGTTCGATGAACCGTATATCTTGACCGAAGGCGGTCCGAATAATTCTACACTAACCATAACCTTGTACTTATATCAAAACGGCTTCAGATACTTTGACTTTGGATACGCATCCGCAATCGCATATGTGCTCGTTCTGATCATTGGAGTACTCTCCTGGGCACAAATGAAATGGGCAGGTGAAGATAAATGAGGCATAACGTCAGTCCTTTTAGAAAAACACTTCTGTACATCTTTTTATTCGTCGGTGTAATTGTTTCGGTATTTCCGTTCTATTGGATGTTTGTAGGAGCGACGAATCCATCTGGTGAAATCTTTAAGGTTCCACCGAACTTCCTTCCAGGAGACTATGGATGGGAAAACTTTAAAAATTTAAATGAAAATGTAGGAATCGTTAGGGTACTTGGAAACTCCTTGTTCATAACCTTATCGTTTACGGTAATTTCAGCGATTATCTGTACAGCAGCAGGTTACGCTTTTGCTAAGTTCCAATTTAAAGGAAGAAATGCGATATTCTTCATGTTGCTGGTTGCCATCATGATTCCGTATCACGTAACCTTAATTCCTTTATTTGAAATCTTCTCGAATGTTGGATGGCTGAATACCTTCCAGGCGGTGATCCTGCCCCAGGTTGCTTATCCGTTTGCGATTTTCTTAATGAGACAGAACATGCAAGCGATCCCTGATTCGCTCCTTGAAGCGGCTCGTGTGGATGGAGCAGGGGAATTTCATATCTTTTTCAGAATTGTCCTGCCTGTTATGAGGCCTGCTCTTGCTGCAGTGGCTATCTTCTTATTCATGTTCCAGTGGAATAATTTTATCTGGCCATTAGTTGTGTTGCAGTCTCAGGATATGTACACCTTACCGGTTGCACTTTCTAGTCTAGTCGGTATGTCCCGTATTGACTACGGACAGGTCATGATGGGGACGACATTGTCCACATTGCCAATCATGATTTTCTTCTTATTGCTTCAGAAGCAGTTTATCTCTGGAATTCTTGGAGGTTCTGTTAAAGAATAATCGGTTAGGCGGTGACGTAGATGATCCATGTGAATGACGAAATGAAACAATTTCATTTAACGAATGGAAAGATCAGTTATATTTTTCATGTGATGAAAAATGGACAGCTTGGACACTTGTACATGGGCAGAGCTCTTCATAAGGAGGGAGACTATTCTCACTTCCAAGCGTACGATAATCCAGCTCCTTATTCGACACATGTATTTGAAGATGACCCCTCCTTTTCGTTAGAAACGGTAAGGCAGGAGTTTCCGGTCCATGGAAAAGGGGATTTTCGAGAACCTGCTTCTATCATTGTTGATGACCAAGGAGAGTTTATATCGGATTTTGTATTTAAATCCTTTGAAGTGGTGGAAGGGAAGCCTGAATTAGATGGCCTCCCTGCCGCTTTTGGCGATAAAGGAAGCGTACAAACGTTAAAGGTTTCTCTATTGGACCTGACTGCAAATGTTGGAGTTGATCTCTATTATTCTATATTTGCTGATCTCCCAATTATCACTAGAAGTGTGAGAGTAGTGAATAAAGGAGAACGGTCGGTTAAAATTGAGCGTTTAATGTCTTTAACTTTTGATCTTCCGGATGCTGATTATGAAATGCTTCATCTATCAGGTGCCTGGGGGAGAGAGCGGCATATAAGAAAGAGGAAACTTGAACAAGGCCTGCAGTCGATTGGAAGTATCAGAGGCTCTAGTTCCCATCACCACAACCCTTTTCTCGTGCTAAAAAGAGAAGAAACAACAGAGCATCAGGGGGAATCGATTGGTGTGCAATTCATTTATAGTGGGAACTTTTTGGCCCAGGCGGAAGTAGACCATTATGAAACAACAAGGGTTTCAATGGGAATCCACCCTACAGGTTTTCAATGGAAACTTGAACCTGCGGATAGCTTTCAGGCGCCTGAAAGTGTCCTCTCTTTTACAAAAGAAGGTTTAAATGGTTTAAGTCATTCTTTGCACGATTTCCAACGCCATCATCTGATCAATCAAAAATGGATGGAAAGAGAACGTCCAGTTTTGATAAACAACTGGGAAGCCACCTATTTTAACTTCAATGAAGAAAAGCTCGATCAGTTTATAGATGAAGCTAAGGATCTGGGTGTAGAACTGTTTGTCCTGGATGATGGGTGGTTCGGAAACCGGAATGATGACACGACATCTCTAGGAGACTGGTATGTAGACAGGTCTAAACTTCCGAATGGGATTGGCGAATTAGCGAAGAAAGTGAAAGCGAGTGGCCTTCAATTCGGACTATGGTTTGAACCGGAGATGGTAAGTCCTGAAAGTGAATTAATTAAAAAGCACCCTGAGTGGGTGATAGGTTCAGTTGCCAGATCGAATACGCTCGGTCGAAACCAACGAGTGCTTGATTTGGCAAATCCTGAAGTTGTTCATTACTTATATGAAAAAATATCGGCAATCATTGAAGAGTCAGATCTAGACTACATCAAATGGGACATGAACCGTAATATAACAGAACCATATGCAAGATCAGTTCGTAATCAAGGGGAGTTTTTCCATCGCTATATGCTAGGTGTGTACGATCTATATGAACGATTAACAACGAATTATCCTCATCTGTTATTTGAATCGTGTGCTGGAGGTGGAGGACGCTTTGATCTTGGAATGATGTATTATGCCCCTCAAGCTTGGACGAGTGATGACACAGATGCCGTTGAACGGTTGAAGATCCAATACGGGACTTCATTAGGCTATCCGTTATCAACAATGGGATCTCACGTATCAGCAGTGCCTAATCACCAGACGTTAAGAAGCACACCATTAAAATTTCGTGGGGATGTGGCTTATTTTGGCACCTTCGGATACGAATTAGATCCCTCTCAGCTTAAGCAAGAGGAAAGAGAAGAAATCAAGCAGCAGATCAAGTTTTTTACAAAGCATAGGTCGCTAATTCAGCAAGGAAAATTTTATCGCCTGAAAAGTCCTTTCATAGATTCTGAGACGGCATGGATGGTAGTTAATGAAGATAGGAAAAAGGCGCTGATTGGATGGTATCAGCCAAAAAATATGCCCAACCCTCCAGGTAATCGAGTGTTGAAATTGAAAGGTCTCGATGAATCCTTGATCTATAAAGTCAATGGTCATGAAATGCAGTTACGTTATGGAGATGAACTAATGGAACGAGGTTTAGCTCTGCCGGTCGAATTCAATGGGGCTAATCATCAGGCGCAAAGAGCTGGCGATTGTCAATCTATCATATTCGAACTAAGAAGTGACTAAGCAAAACAGGAAAGGTTATATAGCAAAAAAGGATATTTTTAAAGAAGTTATGCTCGAATGTAATTCATAATAATCAGTCCTATAGTACTGTTGCATCAATAAAATAAATAGAGTTTCTCTCTTTTCGGAAAGCAAAAAAGTGCATAAAAGTTCTGTTTTTTTACCATTGAAACGCTTTCACATATCTAGCTACAATAAAACACAGATAAAAAAGCGCATTCATCAATTCATGCACAAATTTGATTCCGCTTACAGAAGGAGAGAGACAACGATGAATCTATTTACAGTTGCATCATTTCTATTTTTTACAGCGCTCGTCGCTTTAGTTTCATGGTGGTTCACGAGAAAAGAAAACTTAGATACACAGGACGGTTATTTCCTGGGTGGAAGGAACTTAGGCGCGTGGGTGATCGCAGGTTCCTTAATGCTGACAAACTTATCTACAGAGCAGCTTATTGGTCTGAATGCTCAAGGGTACTCGGATACGATTGCTGTTATGGGATGGGAAGTAGGTTCCGCCATTGCGCTTGTCGTAGTAGCCTTCTTCTTGCTTCCTAGATATTTAAAAGGCGGAATTACAACGATTCCGGATTTCTTAGAAGATCGCTACGATTTTGGAACAAAGCAGATTGTAACGATTCTCTTCTTATTCGGGTATGTATTCAACTTGCTGCCTCCGATTCTTTATTCCGGAGCTGTAGCGATCAACGGAATTTTCAACATTCCTGAAGCTCTTGGTTTAAGTCGTACCGGCGGCTTGTGGGTTACCGTATTTGCGATCGGTATTGTCGGTTCGATCTATGCTATTTTCGGTGGATTGAAAGCCGTTGCTGTATCGGACACGATCAATGGAGTTGGATTGCTTATCGGTGGATTGCTAATTCCAATCATCGGGCTGTTTGTACTTGGAGACGGCTCCTTCACAAGCGGGTTCCAAACCATCGTAGAAAATTCGCCTGAGAAGCTAAATTCAGTCGGGGGACCTGAAAGCCCGGTTCCATTTGGAACGATGTTCACTGGAATGCTGCTCGTTAACTTGTTCTATTGGGGGACTGCCCAGCACATCATGCAGCGAGCTATTGCAGCTAAGAACTTAAAGGAAGGTCAAAAAGGTGTTCTAATTGCAGCCTTCTTGAAACTACTTGGACCAGTATTCTTGATCCTGCCTGGAATTATTGCATTTAACATGTTTGGACCTGGACTTGAGCCGACAGACGCTTATCCTCGCTTGGTTACCGAAGTCCTTCCGACACCGTTAGTAGGATTCTTCGCGGCAGTATTATTCGGTGCGATTCTTTCGTCCTTTAACTCAGCGTTGAACTCATCTGTGACACTGATCGCTCTGAACATTTATAAGCCGTATTTCAATCCGGATGCTCCGGATAAACAAATTGTACGAAAAGGTAAAACAGTTGGAATCATTCTTGCGTTATTTGCGATGTGTATTGCACCGCTGATTGATAAAGTCCCTCAAGGATTTTTCCAATATTTGCAGATCGTTAACGGATTTTACAACGTTCCAATCTTCACAATTTTAATCGTAGGTTATTTGACGAAACGTGTACCAGCGATCGCAGCAAAAGTTTCCTTGTTTGTATTTATCGCTATTTACGCGACAACGCAGCTGTTCTGGGATACAGGCGTTCACTTCCTGCACATTCTTGCTATTTTATTTGTCGCTTGTTCCCTGTTAATGCTATTGATTGGGAAAATTCGTCCGCGTGAGACAGATTTCATACTTGAACAAAAATCTAAAGTTGATATGAAGCCTTGGAAACTCGTTTATCCAGTTGGGATCGCTGCAACCTTAGCCATGATCATCATTTATATCCTGCTTTCTCCAGCGGGAATTATTTGATCATACTGCCTGCTCGCTCGATTTGATATAATGGAAACATTGTTAAATTGAGTGAAAGGCGGGATCGGAATGGCTAAAGCTAGTCAACCCATTGAGTCGTTTTATCATAAAGTGTATGAAACCATGGAAGCTCTTCATAAGGAAGCTGAAGATGTAAAAGGATCTCTAGATCAGGAGACGCCAGCGGACCTGGAAAAAATAGAGCGTACGGAATTTGCGCTCCAACTATCAAAAGATATACTGGAGAATTTTGTAGACTCCGGGAAGAGTATGACGATCAATTATGATCATCGCTCGGTAACGATTGAAGTGTCTAAATAAGGAAAAAGGCCGTGTAGAATACACGGCCTTCTCTTTAATGATGATCGAACATCGCTCCTCGATTCACTTCTCGAAATTTCCCCGGTGTTGTCTCCGTTACTTTCTTAAAGACTTTATTGAAGTAATTGGCATTTTTATATCCAATCAGTGCTGCAATTTCTTCTGTCGAGTATTTCGTATTTTGCAGCAGTTCTTTCGCTTTATTAATTCTTAAATCAGTCAAATATTGAATAGGCGTTCGATCAGTCGCTTGCTTGAACTGTCGAGTGAAATGATAACGCGACATCCCGCAGGCTTCTGCCATATCGTCAGGGCTGATATCTTCGCTGTAATGGTTTTTGGCATACATCGCTGCTTCAATGATTGTCTCCGGCCACTGTGACAAATTCTTCTCCAAATTCGAGCAATAATGAAAAAGTTCCATGGTAAATTGATAAGCAAATCCAGAAGCCTGATGGGCATTAGATATCTTCTTTTCGGCTGCGTTTTCAAGCAATTGAAGCAGGTAACGAACAGGAGCCGCATCTGGCGGTATAGTCAATATGGGTCCGATATCATCTTGAATTTCATTCCAATAGTGTTCCACGACATCTCCGTACAATGTCAAATAGATGAATTCCCATTTGTCGCTATGTTGAGGCAGGAAATAGCGGTAGTTACCAGGGATGTTGACGATGAACGCGTGACCCGCCGTCAATGGGTGTCTTTCTCCGTTAATTTCTATGGCGCCTTCCCCTGAAACTGTATATTGAAAAATGAATTTTCCTGTATCCCTGCGATTCGTTCCATCCCAATCATAAAGGGTGGTGGATTGCTCGTCCCAGCCAAGCGACCAAATTTGCGCTAACTGCTGAAGCTTTGGATCGGAAAAGCGGTAACCATAGGATCCAAAGGTAGGAGGCAACTGGTTCATCTGAATCTCATCCTTTCTACGATAGAGCAAATTTTTGCATTTAAATATGAGGGATACAACCTTTAACTTACCTATACATAGATTTTATATCTATTATAACCAATTCATCAAGCAAAAAAAGGAATAATACCTCTTTTAATTTACCATTGATAAGAAAGGGCTCTGTTTCTAAAATAAAATTAAATCTTCCATATATTCTTGGAAGCGCTTGCGACCAGAGAACGGGGGGCAAACATATGGCAATTTTCATCAATGAAGAAAACAAACAATTTCATCTGCAAGGCAAAAATATCAGCTACGTTTTTCACGTGATGAAAAACGGACAGCTTGGCCAATTATATATCGGGAAACGACTTAGGAACCGTACAGACTTTAGTCATTTATCCAAAGTTGAGCATCGGGTAGCTTCGTCTTATGTGTATGAAGAAGATCCTTCTTTTTCGTTGGACTTATTGAGACAGGAATATCCAAGCTACGGAACCTCAGATTACCGTGAGCCGGCCTTTCAATTACTTCAACCGAATGGCAGCCGTATTTCTAATTTTACGTACCGTTCCCATGAAGTAATTCAAGGAAAGCCACAGCTGGAGGGTCTGCCAGCGACTTATACAGAAGGCGATGAAGAAGCAGAAACACTAATTATTAATCTGTTTGATGAAGTTACTCAGATGGGACTTGAGCTGATGTATTCAATGTTTCATAAGCGTAATGTCGTTGCACGCTCAGCTCGATTCATTAATAAAGGGGAAGAGACCCACAAACTTCAGCGTGCATTAAGTACCTCGGTTGATTTTCCTAATGCAGCGTATGATCTCGTTCAGTTATCGGGCTCATGGTCACGGGAGCGCCACGTCCACGAGCGCCAACTTCAGCAAGGCATTCAAAGCATCACGAGCACGAGGGGGACGAGCAGCAGCCAGCATAACCCGTTTCTAGCATTGAAACGTAAAGAAACGACCGAACACCAGGGTGAGGCTTTCGGTTTCAGCCTTCTTTACAGCGGCAATTTCCTTGCGCAGGTGGAGGTCGACCATTATGAAAATGCCCGGGTCAGCATGGGGATCAACCCGTTTGATTTCAGTTGGAAGCTCGGACCTAGAGAGGCTTTTCAAACCCCAGAGGTGGTTATCGCTTACTCTGATCAGGGGATGAATGGGCTTAGCCAAACTTATCATGACCTTTATCAGAAACGTCTTGCAAGGGGGCAGTGGAGAGACCGTGAACGACCAACCTTAATCAACAACTGGGAAGCCACTTATTTTGATTTTAATGAAGAGAAATTGTTATCCATAGCTGAAAAATCGAACGAACTTGGGATTGAACTCTTCGTTCTTGATGACGGCTGGTTTGGTAAAAGAAATGACGATACGACTTCACTTGGAGACTGGTTTGTTGATGAGGAAAAACTTCCTAATGGACTTGCTCCCCTAGCCGAAAAGATCAACAGTATGGGAATGATGTTCGGTCTCTGGTTCGAGCCGGAGATGATTTCAAGAGAAAGCAGGTTGTTCGAACAGCATCCAGAGTGGATCATCCATGTTCCAAAGAGACATCCGTCAACAGGCAGACACCAGCTTGTACTAGATTTTTCAAATCCAGAAGTCGTTGATTACATTTATGAAAGAATGGCGGCCATTTTATCTGAGGCCACTATCGATTACGTGAAGTGGGATATGAACCGTTACATGACGGAAATTGGTTCAATCGCTCATGAATCAGACAGACAAATGGAAGTGCCTCACCGCTATATCCTGGGTGTTTATTCCTTGTACGAGCGTCTGTTGGAATCATTTCCACATGTATTGTTCGAATCCTGTGCCAGCGGGGGAGCTCGCTTCGATCCTGGAATGCTTTACTACGCCCCTCAAGGATGGACAAGCGACGATACGGACGCGATGGAACGGTTAAGCATTCAATACGGAACGTCAATGGTTTACCCCTTAAGCAGCATGGGCGCACACATTTCAGCCGTTCCGAATCATCAAGTGAAACGGATGACAAGTTTGAAGACAAGAGGAGACGTCGCTTATTTCGGAGCGTTCGGCTATGAGCTTGATGTAACCGAAATGGCTGAATCGGAGCAGCGGCAGATAAAAGAGCAAGTGAACTGGTACAAGGAGCACAGAGAACTTTTCCAATACGGCCAGTTTTACCGGCTGATTAGTCCTTTTGAAGATGACCGAAATGAAACAAGCTGGATGGTCGTTTCTGACGATAAAGAAAAGGCGATCGTAGGCTATTATCAAATATTAGCAAGACCGAATCCCGGTTTTAACCGTTTGCGACTTACGGGACTCGGTCCAGACATCGAATACCGTGTCGAAGGATTTGAAGGTACCTATTTCGGAGACGAACTGATGCAAGCAGGCCTTCAGCTCGAGAGCGCCTATAACGGAGCACAAACAGGCGGAATAGAAGAGTCTGGAGACTTTTCCTCCCAGCTCTTTGTTTTATCAAAAGTCAAACAATCTTAAATACTGTGAGAGGTGATCATCATGCAGGAGTTAAAACAAGCATTTGAAAATCAATTCGGAGTAAAAGGAGAGACATCATTTTTCGCTCCAGGGCGTGTCAATTTGATCGGTGAACATACCGATTATAATGGAGGGCACGTGTTTCCGTGCGCACTGAGCGTAGGTACGTATGCCGTTGCAAAAAAACGTCAGGATGAAAAGCTCCGTTTCTATTCTATGAACTTTCCGGAGCTAGGAGTAATTGAAACAGAGCTTTCCGGTTTAAGTTACGTTGAAGAACACGATTGGGCGAACTATCCCAAAGGCGTAATCGATACGTTCAGAAAAAGCGGGTATGAGGTAGAGACAGGACTTGATGTTGCGTTCTTTGGCAACATTCCTAATGGTGCAGGTCTGTCTTCATCCGCTTCTATTGAACTAGCCACATCTGTAATCTTGAAGGAACTTTATGATCTATCGATAGATAAAATCGACATGATTAAGCTGTCTCAAAAAGCCGAGAATGAATTTGTTGGTGTGAACTGTGGCATCATGGATCAATTTGCCATCGGTATGGGAAAAAGAGACCACGCGATCCTCTTAAATTGTGATACGCTTGATTTTCAGCATACTCCTATTTCCCTTACCGATCATTCGTTGATCATTGCTAATACGAACAAAAGGCGAGGACTTGCTGATTCTAAATACAACGAACGCCGCAATCAATGTGAAGAGGCGTTAAAAGCCTTACAACAAAACTTAGATATCCACTCGCTTGGAGATCTATCCAAAGAAGCATTTGAAGAAAACAAACACCTGATTGAAGATCCGATGACACAAAAACGTGCTAAGCACGCAGTGTACGAAAATAACCGGACGATAGAAGCCGTAGATAAACTGAATGCTGGGGACATCGAAGGATTCGGTCAATTGATGAATGATTCCCATGTCTCTCTAAGAGATGATTATGAGGTAACAGGAAAAGAACTGGACGCCCTTGTTGAAGCCGCCTGGAATGAAGGAGCCATTGGTTCGAGGATGACTGGGGCAGGATTTGGAGGATGCACGATCAGCATCGTCGATCAGTCTCAAGTGGACACGTTTATTGAACGCGTCGGAGAAGCTTATTACCATGAAACAGGTTTAGAGGCCGATTTTTATGTTGTTGAAATTGGAGACGGAGCGAAAAAACTGGAGGAGGAATGACAAATGACAGTACTTGTATGTGGAGGGGCAGGTTATATAGGAAGCCATGCCGTCGCACAATTAATCGATCGTAATGAAAAAGTAATCGTTGCAGACAATCTGCAAAAAGGACACAATGATGCCGTCTTAGAAGGAGCGGAATTTTACAATGGAGACTTGAGAGATCAATTGTTCATCGATCGTGTCTTCGAAGAAAATGACATTGACTCAGTGATCCACTTTGCTGCTGATTCATTGGTAGGAGAAAGTGTAGAAGATCCGCTGAAATATTATGATAATAACGTTTATGGAGCCGTTTGCCTGCTAAGAGCGATGGCCAAACATTCGGTGAAGCGTATCGTCTTTTCATCAACGGCAGCTGTCTATGGCGAGCCGGAACAGGTGCCGATTCAGGAAACGGACCTTACTGTGCCGACCAATCCATATGGAGAGACAAAGCTTGCCATTGAAAAAATGCTCAAATGGGCGGAGCAAGCGCACGGCATTAAGCACGTCGTTCTTCGCTACTTCAACGTTGCGGGTGCAGACCCTGATGGAAGAATCGGTGAAGACCACCGTCCAGAAACGCACTTGATCCCAATTATTTTGCAAGTCGCTCAAGGAAAGCGTGAGAAGATCATGATCTTTGGCGATGATTATCCAACAGAGGACGGGACATGTATCCGTGATTACATTCACGTCAACGACCTTGTAGACGCCCATTTGCTGGCGATTGAAAAATTAAAACGTGATCAAGAAAGCGGTATTTATAACCTCGGAAATGGCCAGGGATTCAGCGTAAAAGAGGTTATCGACAGTGCAAGGAAAGTCACGGGTCAAACGATTCCCGCTGAAGTCGCTCCAAGACGAGCAGGCGACCCGGCACAGCTTGTCGCTTCTTCTGAAAGAGCGATTAATGAACTTGGTTGGAAACCGAACTACGCAGATCTCGATACAATGATAAAAACTGCCTGGGACTGGTTCCAAAACCACCCGGACGGATACGAAAAATAATCGAAAGGACTGGTGAAGTGACATGACGATCTATCATGATATCGAACGCTTGATTCAATACGGACTGCATAAGGAAATGATTAGTGTCTGGGACATCGATTATGTGCGCAACGCTTTGTTTCACTTGTTTGAATTAAAGGGAGAAGACCCGGTTACCATCAATGAAGAACCTCCGGATACACCTGCATCCATTTTAGAACGAATGCTCGATTATGCAGTGGACGAAGGCATCCTGGAGGATAACACAACGACAGAAAGGGACTTGTTTGACCCGAAGATCATGGATCGTCTTGTTCCAAGGCCTTCAGAGGTCATTCGTGACTTTTATCATAAGTTTGAAAAAGAAGGTCCTGAAGCGGCTACGGATTACTTTTACCAGCTTTCAAAAGATGTGCATTACATCCGGACAGACCGGATCGCGAAAAACATGCACTGGTACAGCGAGACAGAGTATGGTGATTTAGAAATCACAATCAACCTATCAAAGCCTGAAAAAGACCCTAAAGCGATCGCTGCAGCCAAAGCGAACAAAGATGCCTCTTACCCGAACTGCTTGTTGTGTAAAGAGAATGTCGGTTATGCGGGAAGACTTGATCATCCGGCAAGGGACAATCATCGCATCATTCCGCTTGACTTGGAAGGTGAGCATTGGTTCTTTCAGTATTCTCCATATGTTTATTACAACGAACATGCGATTGTACTTTCAAGGGAGCACCGCCCGATGAGTATTACGAAGGAGAGCTTCGATCGTCTGCTTGATTTTACCGATCAGCTGCCTCACTATTTTGTCGGATCGAATGCGGATCTTCCGATTGTCGGCGGATCGATCCTAAGCCATGACCATTTTCAAGGAGGACACCACGAGTTCCCAATGGCGAAAGCCCCGATTGAACATGAATTCACGGTTCCTCGGTTTAAGGATATAAAAGCAGGAATTGTACGCTGGCCGATGTCTGTCATTCGCTTGCGAGGAGCTGACCGCCACCGTCTATCTGAGCTAGGTAATTTGATTCTGAACTCATGGCGCTCATACACGGATGAAGACGCGGATGTTTACGCCGAAACGAATGGTGAACCACATAACACCATTACCCCGATTGCTAGATACCGCGACGGGCAGTTCGAACTGGACCTTGTGCTCCGTAATAACCGGACGAGTGACGAACATCCAATGGGAATTTTTCACCCTCATGAAGAAGTACACCATATTAAGAAGGAAAATATCGGCTTGATTGAAGTGATGGGGCTTGCCGTTCTTCCTGGAAGACTGGTTGATGAAATTGAGGCATTAGGCGATTATATGGTCAATGGAAAACTAGACGATGCAGCTCTGGAAGATGAGCAAACGGCTAAGCATGTGCCTTGGGCGAAATCCATCGTTAAGGAAACAAACATAACTAGTGACAATGTGAAAGAAGTACTACAGGAAGAAATCGGCAAGCGTTTTTCAGAGGTACTTGAGCACGCTGGTGTCTTTAAGCGGGACGACGAAGGACAGGAAGCATTTCTTAAATTTATCAATCAGCTATAGAGAGGGAAGGGAACCAGAATGACATATTTAGGTGTAGATTATTATCCTGAACATTGGCCGAAAGAAAAAATTCCAGAAGATCTAGAAGGCATTAAAGGCCTTGGGGCAAATATCGTACGGATTGGTGAGTTTGCCTGGCATCGGATGGAGCCCGAGGAAGGACAATTCGATTTTTCCTTTTTCGATGAAGTGATTGAAAAGGTAAAACAACAAGGGCTAAAAGTGATGTTCGGTACTCCAACGGCGACTTTCCCTGCCTGGCTGGCGAAGAAAGAACCTTCGATTTTGTCTGAGGACGAGTTCGGAAATCCCCGTGTATTTGGAGGACGCCGCCAATATTGCTTTAATTCAGATGCTTACCGCAACCATGCAGCAGTGATTACACGCAAGCTCGTTGAGCATTATCGCGACGAAGAATCGATTATCTCCTGGCAAATCGATAATGAGTTCGGTCATGAAGGCAGCGACATGTGTTATTGCGATCAGTGTCACAATAAGTTTCAGGATTATTTAGAAGAAAAATACTCCTCTATCAACGCTTTGAATGATGAGTGGGGAACGATCTTCTGGGGGCAAACGTACAATGATTTTTCTGAAATCCCAGCCCCTAAACCGACGGTGACGACGCACAATCCAAGCTTGAAATTGGAATGGGCGCGCTTTCGCTCTGCATCCTTAAATCAATTTGCTCACGAGATGACGCGAATCGTTCAGGAAGAAAAGGGAGCGCATCAGGACGTGACAACAAACGTTTCTGGCGGATTTTTCGGGAAATGGTTTGATCATGCTGAAAATGTAAAGCTGATGGATTACGTATCTTATGATAATTATCCAGTTTGGGGCGGCCTCGAGGAACCGGTTTCCCCTGCAGAGATTGCGATGACGCATGATTTCAACCGTGGATTACTGAACAAAAACTACTGGATTGTCGAAGAGCTGATGGGCGCACAAGGGCATGATGTGATTGGCTATCTGCCAAGACCGAACCAGGCGAAGATGTGGTCCTACCAGGCCTTTGCTCATGGGTGCTCCAACATGCTTTACTTCCGCTGGCGTGGTATGACTCAAGGAGCCGAGCAATTTTGCTATGGGGTCGTTGACCATGACAATGTGTACGGAAGAAAGTATAAGGAAGTTCAATCCTTGTTTGGAGATATTAAAAATTACGAGCACGTCTTGAATTCTGAGATTCAATCAGACATCGCCGTCCTCTATGATTACGATAATATCTGGTCATGGCGCGGTCAGATTCAAAGCAAAGACTTTGATTTTAATGAAGAACTGTTGAGACTGTACCGTCCATTTTATAACTTAAACAGCCGGATTGATGTCATTCCTGCTGATCGCGCCATTGATGCTTATAAAGTTGTTGTGGTGCCCGTTATGCAAGTGATGGATGAAGGACTGGCTGATCGTTTGCGTGCCTTTGCTGAGCGCGGTGGAACTGTTATCTTTTCCTACCGTACAGGGTTAAAAGGGAAAGATAACAACCTTCGCTTGGGTGAAGTTCAGCCGGGACTGGTCCGTGATTTAGTTGGTGCAAGGATTGAAGAGATCGAGTCCTTAACAAAAGCGCATGCATTGGAATTGAAAGGCGAAGGAGAATTCGCTTCTGTACCTGGACATATTTCGGTGTGGCGTGACCTGCTTGTGCCAGAAACAGCAGACGTTCTCTACAGCTATCAGGATCAATTCTATAGTGACTACGCCGCAGTTACGAAAAACGACTTCGGGGAAGGAACCGTCTATTACATCGGAGGAGGACTCGATGAAGCTGCTCTAGATGTGATAGCAGAAAAGGTAGTTGAAGACCATTCCATCGGATATGAGAAGTCGGATGAAAATGTTGAAGTGTATCGCCGTGAGACGGAGGAAGGTTCGTATCTATTCGTCATGAACCATAGTGATGAGATCAAAAAACACGGAGAAATTGACCTCCAACCATATGAAAGCAAGATCATAAAAGAATAGACCGGGATTTGGTAAATTATAGATCCTCAGGTCATCCAAAATATACCAAACACATACCACCTCAGGTCATCCAGATTCTGGATGACCTGAGGTGGTAATTTATTCAAGAAAAGAATGGCGAATCATTCTACTATATGAGATAGTTGATCTATGGAGATATTCTCCTAGACAATTAAATACGCTCTATGGTGGCTTCGTAGAGAAGCTGAAAAGGGAAGTTTGGTGAAAATCCAACGCGGTCCCGCCACTGTATAGAGGAAGGTCATAACAAACCACTGTCTTTAAGATGGGAAGGGTTATGAGCTGATGAATCTAAGCCAGGAGACCTGCCATAGAGAAGAACATGAATTCCTACGGGAGATAGGAGGGTGTTACGTGAATCGATCTATGCCACCAGGTTTGGTTTCATAGTATTTATCCTTGTAATCGCACGCATCTTCTTACCGAAGGTGCGTTTTATTTTTTACACAAAATATGGAGGTACAAATAAATGGAACCATTACCTGTAAGTTATTCAAAAATGAAACAAACACGTCTCGTGCTGCCGCCAGATACCAATCATCTAGATACAATATTCGGTGGGAAAGTGCTGGCATATATTGATGAAATCGCTGCTTTGACAGCCATGAAACATTCCAATTGTGTAGTGGTGACAGCGTCCATAGATTCGGTAGATTTTCTATCATCAGCTAAAGTAGGGGATGCACTTACATTAGAAGCAAGTGTTACATGGACAGGGCGTACGTCCATGGAGGTGTATGTAAAGGTGTATGCCGATGACCTATTGAAAGGCAAAACAGTGATGACAACGGAGTCTTTCTTAACGATGGTAGCTGTGGATGCAAAAGGATCACCGACTGTTGTGCCAGCTGTCACGCCTCAAACAGATGAAGAAAAAAGACTATTTGATACAGCTCCATCCAGGAAACAACACCGGCAGAGCCGTGCAGCTTTGAGATAAGAATGAATTATTGTATCCAAAAAATACCCCCTCAGGTCATCCAGAATTTGGATGACCTGAGGGGGTTAATCGGTTAATCTACCTACTATCTAATTCTCCATAAATGATTTTAACTCTGCCATCGTTGGCATTCCTGTCTGTGCGCCTTCCTTTGTGACCGATAAGGCAGCAGCTGCATTTGCCATATTAAGTGAATCATCGATTGTTCTTCCAGAAGCGATTCCTACAGCTAAAGCACCGTTAAATGTATCTCCTGCGCCAGTCGTATCTTTAACTGAAACCGAATAGCCGGGGATATGGATCTCTTTGCCCCTAGGGAAGTAACGGACGCCTCTTGCACCTTCCGTCACAATAAACTTCTTCTTAAAAGCCTCAATGTCTCTCTTTGTATGCATAGACGACCATTCTTTTTCGTTCGGAGTGATGAAGGTCAAGTTATGTAAAAGTTCATCAGGAATCCATTGAAATGGAGCTGGATTAAGTAAAACTGGGATGTTCCACTTTTTCGCAAGACTCGCAGTGTAACTTACTGTTTCCAATGGAATCTCTAGCTGCATGAGAATAATATCACTCTTCTGCAGTTGCTCCGCTTGCTCGTTGATATGGGCAGTAGTAAGGGCAGCATTGGCACCAGGAGCTACGATAATCCGGTTGTCGTTCTCGCAAAGAAGAATGGTTGCTGTACCTGTTGCTTTATTGGAAAATACTGTAACACCTGAGGTTCTAATATTTTCCTTTTTTAATCCCTCTATTAATTCTTTTCCAAAGGCGTCATTGCCGACGGCTCCAATCATATGGACATCTGCCCCGAGTCTTGCAGCGGCGACGGCTTGATTGGCTCCTTTTCCTCCTGGATATGTCGCAAAATGGTTGCCTAACACTGTTTCCCCTTGTTGCGGGATGACATCTGTGGATACGACCAAATCCATATTCATACTTCCTACGACTGTCACTCTTGGCATAACCATCACCTCATTTTTTATTTCATCTTCCCACAGTTAGTAAAGGAACGCTATCCCAGTTAGGCTCTCGCTATAAATTTGGTAAAACATCCCTTATACTTTTAAGTAATAAGAAAAGTCTGAAAAAGTCGAAGTTTCATAGAGAGGGGAGAATGATGTGAGCACATGGTTAGATCTGATTAAAGAAAAGATACCAGAAGCACGTGTCCTGACTGAATTATCCGATCGTTACAGCTATAGCTTTGATGCTTCCTTCGGAGAATACCTGCCGGAAGCCGTTGTCCAGGTGAAACATAAGGAAGAAGTAGTCTCTGTCCTTAAGATTGCTAATGAGTATCAAATTCCAGTTTATCCAAGAGGACAAGGAACTTGTTTAAGTGGCGGTCCGCTTCCTGTTTTCGGCGGAATTGTGCTGGATATCTCTCAGTGGCCTGAAAAAATAGAGTTGAGTTCTGATGACTTGACGGTAACGGTAGCGCCGAGTGTTTTGACGGGGGATATAAATAAAGAAGCTGAAAAACATGGATTGATGTACGCGCCCGACCCAAGCAGCGCCCATGTGGCGACGATTGGTGGAAATCTAGCGGAAAACTCTGGCGGACCACGCGGTTTAAAGTATGGCGTAACAAAAGATCATGTGCTTGGACTTGAAGTCGTGACACCTGAAGGGGAGATAGTTCGAACAGGAGGAAAAACGATTAAAAACGTCACTGGCTACGATCTCACTAAACTCATTGTAGGCTCTGAGGGCACGCTTGGTGTGATAACGGAGGCAACCTTAAAGCTGATGCCGAAGCCACGAGCTTTTCAGACGCTGATGGTCAGTTTTGGTGAGGTAAGAAAAGCGGGGGAAGCCATTTCCAAAACGCTTACCTCTGGGATATTACCTTCCAAAATGGAGTTTATGGATCAAGCCTGCATTCAAGCTGTTGAGAACTTCAAGCCGGCCGGTCTCCCGGTGAATGCGGCTGCGATTGTAATTATCGAACTGGATGGCCATCCCGAAACGTTAAAAATCGAACGAAATCTGGTTGAAGAAATTATGGAAAAAGTCGGAGCTACGAATATTGTTGTACCTAAATCTGAAGAAGAAGCCGAAAAAATCTGGCATGCAAGGAAGCAAGTATCCCCGGCTATTGCGAAAATTAAATCAACAAAAGTATCCGAAGATGCAACGGTTCCCCGGAGCAAAATCCCTGATTTGATTGATCACCTGCAGGAAATTAAAGAAAAGCATAAGGTAGAAATCGTTGTCTTTGGCCATGCAGGAGATGGGAATCTTCATCCAAACGTGCTGTGCGATAAACGGGACCAAGAGGAAATGAAACGGGTAGAGCTTGCGGTCGAAGAGATTTTTGAGGCTGCGATTGATCTTGGCGGTACACTGTCAGGTGAACATGGAATAGGGACAATGAAAGCTCCTTTCCTGGAATCTGAGATCGGAGAAGTCGGGGTCGACATGATGAAGCGGATCAAGGAAACCTGGGACCCAAATGGTATAATGAATCCTGGGAAAATTTTCACGGAAAAAGGGCAGAAGTTGGTGCTGCGAAATGAGTAACCTCCAAATATTACAGGACAAACTCAATTATGATAAGACATTTGATTGTGTCCAATGCGGTTATTGCTTACCAGCCTGCCCAACCTATGAAACGATGGAGAGGGAAACCCACTCTCCGAGAGGTAGAATTAACCTCGTCAAAATGGTCGCAGAAGGTAAAGCAACGGTGAATGATCTAGAGGATCCTATTGAAAAATGCCTTGGCTGCATGGCGTGTATTACAGTTTGTCCCACCAATGTACAGTATGGTGAGATTCTTGAAGGCGCTAAAGAAGTCATTGATGAACAAAAGGAAAAAACGCAGCTCAGGCAACAAACGGAAAGTTTCCTATTTGATGAATTTTTTCCTTCTGGAACCTGGATGGATACACTGGGAGATATGACGTGGTTTTATCAGAAGTCTGGTTTGCAAACGATGGCAAAACTTACAGGCGCATCAAAAATGGCCCCCCTTCACATCGAGGAATTTGAAAAAGTTCTTCCGGAGATGCCCTCCCCGAAAAGAAGGCGCGAACGTGTAAAACGCTATATTAGAAAACGACCATCAACGGCAAAAGTCGCTTTCTTTACAGGATGCATTATGGACAGTGTCTTTTTCTACTCGAATGAAAATACGATCGAACTATTACTTAGAAGTGGAGCAGAGGTGCTTATCCCTGAGGAGCAATCTTGTTGTGGAGCGTTGCATGCTCACACGGGAAAAACGGAATCTGCGAAAGAGCTTGCCAAACAGAATATCGATGCTTTTGAAAAAGAAAATGTCGACTATATTATTAACAATGCAGGAGGTTGTGGGGCTAAACTCGTTGAGTATGATCATCTATTTGAAGAAGGAACAGAGTGGCATAAAAGAGCTGTAAGATTCGTAGAAAAAGTAAAAGATTTTTCGGAAGTACTTGTAGATTTGGATCATCTTACCTTTCAAAAACCTTTAAACAAAACGGTCACCTATCAGCCCTCCTGTCACATGACAAATGTGCAGGGCGTAACAGAAGCGCCTCTCGAGCTGATCAAGAAGATCCCGGGGGTTGAATTGAAAGAATTGGATCGACCTGACTTTTGCTGTGGATCTGCAGGTATTTATAACATTGTGAATTATGAGGAGTCTATGGAAATCTTAGATGTGAAGATGGAGGACGTGTGTGGTGTAGACCCTGAGGGGATTGTAACTTCTAATCCGGGTTGCCTGCTGCAGATGAAACTCGGAGTCGAGCGTGAAGGATTAACCGGAAGATCAGAAGCCGTCCATTTAGTAGATTTACTCATGGAGGCTGACCCTCAATAGATAGAAAAACCTGTCCCCTATGGGACAGGTTTTTGTGTTATTGAGCACTGTTATTTTTCTGTAAGACTTTCAATCCGTTCCCCATATCGGAGCCGAGAATATAGTTCCGATCGACGAATACACCCCAGAAGTAAGCATTTTCCGGAACGTATTTCCCTATTTGAACAGGGTTGCTAGGGTCAGTGATATCGACGGCTCTAATCCCTCCAGCATAGTGAGAGAGATAAAGCGTGTTACCGTGTACCTTAGGATCGTGAACGGTATTAGCAAAAGTTATACCATCTTCAATGTTATCGACGAGATCCGTTTTAAAGGTGCTCAACAGTTTTGGATTACTTTTATCACTAATGTCAAAAATCCTTGTGTATCCATAGGATTCTTCATAGCCTTCTCGGGTAGGGTCATAAACTTCCCTTGTTTCGATCAACACATTTCCGCCTTTAGCAAGAGCAGAGGAGTGTGCGGAACCTTGAACATCCGAGGCATACTCAGTTCTTCCTTCAACCTTTACGTTGTAAGGATCAGAGATATCGAGGATGATGGTGCCAAGATCCCAAAACGATAATAAAGCAGTGTCTCCATTGTTATCAGTCATAGTACTATGGTTGAAAACAGGGCGTGTTTTTCCATCGGGAGATTCCCAATGATAGCCATTAAAATCATCTGATACTTCAGGAAGAGAACGAGGATCGAATTCATAGATCGTTTCAGGTTCTGCAGGATTAGATACATCTACAAGTTGGAAATCCATCGATTCTCCATGGGTATAATAATCAGCATATGGATTGGCAGCCAATACAAACGGCTTGCCTTCTTTTACAGTAAGGTACAGTTCATGAGTACCTGGTACACGCTTGTCCACTTCCCAGAAGCCTAGCTTTTCAGGTGATTCAGGGTTGGTAACATCATAAAGAAGGAAGCCTCCTTGAGAATCCGGATTCGAACGATCCAGTTGCTGTACACTGACCACAGCTAAATCACCTTTGAAGTGTGGAGTGTTAACAGTTTTAACGATGACTTTTTCCTGCCACGTTCCTGGGATATCGTCAGCAAACTTGGCAATTTCAACAGGGTCGGAAGGGTCCTTCATATCAAAAACCCTGACCCCGCCATTTCCGCCTCCACCTACGTGGGTACCTAAATAGGCGTAACCTTTATGAGCATAAACGTCAGCGGTAGTTTTTTTAACACCGTCATATTCTTTCAGCTGAGCACTAGCGACCTCTTGCCAATTTCCAAGGTTTTTATTTCCTTCAAGGACTGGGATCGCGTTTAAGTTGTCACCTTCATTCGCTCCTTTTTCGGCAAGCGAATCGTCCAGCATGTCGTGAGCGAAAGTAGTCGGTACCGTAGAAAATACGAGACAACCAGCAAGAGCTGATGTCAGAATAGCTTTCTTATTCATAAAATATCCCCCTTATGTAATTTCCTACCAAAATATAACATACAAGTAGTTAAATTTCATCAATATTCAAAAAAATAGAACAAATGAACAGAACGTGAAGTAGGATCTTTGTCCCGAATCATGGACCACTCTGGGTGTTAGACGAATGAAAAGGTGAAAAAAGTCACGATAGGAGGAATAATGAACTATACCAAAATCTGTCACCTCAGGTCATCCAGATTTTGGATGACCTGAGGTGATTCTATTCTCCACAAAAAAGCTGCATGTTCCGCAATTGGAACATGCAGCTATCGTTATTATTTCCCATCGTTTGGAGGAACTTCGCATCCATCTTCTGTACATGCAGCATCTGTTTCTGTAGACAGATCTTCAAAAGGAGAGGTTTTCTTTTCTTCATCCAACGCTTTTTGTAAGCCTTGAACAAACACTTCTGTCGGCTGCGCTCCGGATACCGCGTATTTACGGTTAATTACAAAGAAAGGAACGCCCTGGACACCGATTTGATAAGCCTCATTTTCTTCCGCTCGTACCATTTCCGTATATTCTGCGCCTTCGAGAACCTCGTCAACTTCTCCGCGATCCAAACCAACCTCACGAGCAAGATCGGCAATCGTTTTGTGATCTCCAAGATCTTTAGAATCTGTTAAAACACCTTTAAAAAATTGTTCTGTGACTTCTTTACCCAATCCTTTTGTTTCTGCAAATTTAGCCACACGGTGGGCATCAAATGTATTCGTTGGGATCATCGTATCGAAATGGAAATCAAGACCGACCATTTTCGCTTGTTCGGTCATATTGCGAGTCATTTCTTTGGCTTCATCCACGCTCTTTCCGTACTTAGCAGCTAACTTCTCATGCATGTTCTGCCCTGTATTATGTTTAGCCTCTGGATCGAGCTCAAAGCTTTTATACTCCACTTCAACTTCAGCGGACTCAGGCAGCTGACTGAGCGCCTCTTCTAAGCGTCTTTTACCGATATAACAAAAAGGACAGACGAAATCTGACCATACTTCTATTTTCATTATCATTTCACCTCTTCGTTTCATGATACCTCTTCATTTTATAATGAACCAATTATAGAAATCCATGATTCTGTTTTGTATTTACGCTGCGTATAGTAGGTACAAAGGAGGGGAGTACATGGGAATCATAATGATCAAAATATCATCAGTGTATTTTGCGATAGGGGTGGCAATCGGCTATTATATGTCCATCGTTCATGATTATGCACTGACCCCTGTGCATGTCCACATAAACCTGTTAGGCTGGACAGCACTCATGCTTGCTGGAATTATCTATCATATTTTTCCGGATCTCGGTGCTGCAAAGCTGGCAACCTTTCATTTTTGGTTTCATAACATTGGTTTGCCGATCATGATGATGGGATTGTTTTTTACCATCACACTGAAAACTGAAGGTCTCGTGCCTATCATTGCTACGGGAGCGTCATTGACGTCCATAGGCATATTATTATTCGTGTTCCATGTTGTTAAAAACTTAAAACCAAGCTAAACCACCCCACATCAGGGTGGTTCTCTTATTTCCACAGTCTTCTTACCCCTCTTTACCTGTACACTCAGTTTCGATAATTTTGGAGTGATGGTGGATGGGAACAGAACTCGCTTTCGTGGGCGATTGCTGCCTCTCCAGGCTTCGTCTTCCAGGGTCTCATCTAGTACGTTCATCTCAAAAGAGTCCCGGCGTTTATCCATCCACCATAAGCTATAAAGAGGCTAGAGACGATCTTTTCTAAAATGAAGCAAGTGAGGACTGGTAATGTGGGAATTCAGCATTGCTACTTATTTCACTGCAATGTGTAGGCAGTTTTTAATCATGATTTCGAGAACCTCATAAGGCAAGGAGCGTTGGGGAAGGGTGAGACTCCTGCGGGAGAAGGAGCTAGGCCAGAACCCACAGAGAGCGCAGCGAAAGAGGAGGCTTGTCAGTTCCCCGCAGGAAAGCGAACCCTTTCCCAACGCTCCTACACTCCCCCAAATATCGAAATCGAATCCAAGATCATGACGGAAATTAACAAAGGTAGTAAAAACAAAGACACTCCAAACCCCCCTTCCTTCGATTATAAAACCGAGGAGGGGTTGTGATGATAAAATTGGCAGAGTTGATTGAACGAAGCGTAAATAACATGGGAGCCGTCGAAGATCGAGTCGCTGAAAAAGCAGCTCAATTGATATCGATCGCCTATATGGAAGGGATTTTCGTACAGATTTCTTCAGGTTACAGATCGTTAGAAGAACAGGCGAGGTTATACGGAAAAGGACGCCCATCTTATAGATGGAATGGGAAAAACTATGGCCGAAGCGGAAGTATAGTCACTTATGCAAAGCCAGGAGAAAGTATCCACAATAAAGGACGGGCGATTGACTTCTTTCTTGTAACAAAAGACGGGCAGACGGCTTTGTGGAAAGTGGATAAAAACTGGCATCGCGTTGGTGCGATTGGGAAATCATTAGGGTTCACGTGGGGCGGTGACTGGAAAAGTTTTAAAGATTATCCTCATTTAGAGTTAGCTCATGATTCTTCTTCCTCAGCCGTATTAAAGAGAGGAGACAGAGGGGAAGAAGTCAAAAATTTGCAGAGGCAGTTGAGTGAGTTGGGATATTCGTTAGGTGGTTATGGAGTCGACGGAAGCTTTGGAAAAATAACGGATTCAGCTGTCCGAGCCTTTCAAAAGAATGCCGGGATAAAAGTCGATGGCATTGCCGGACCGATAACGAGAAAAAAGCTAGATGAATCCGTATATCCAGGGACGCCCTTAAGAGCAGGTGCAACGGGCGAGGCTGTAAAACGAATACAGAAAGTCATCGGCGTTAAGACAGATGGCCTGTTTGGCCAAAAGACAGAAGCTGCAGTTCGTAGCTTCCAAATGAACTCTGGGATCGAAGTTGACGGGGTCGTTGGTCCAATTACTTGGAGATATTTATTCTCATAATAAAATTTTTTATATTTTCTCAGGTCATCTGATGTTTAGATGACCTGAGGTGGTATCGATTTCAACCGTTTTTGTGGGACTTTTCGACTGGTTGACATTTATTATCAATTTTAGAATAATAACACTGAATATTTGTTTAATTCGAACTTTTCAAAAATATTATTTTTTTAATAGAAAATGTTAACGCTTACACAGTTGAGGAGGAAACTTATGTTTATACCAATCATTTTAGCTATCGTTACCATTTTTTCTGTCGTATTTGCCATAAAGAAAAAACGACCTATATTCTTTGCGCTTCCGGTCGCAGCCATCTTAGGGATCGTTGTCGTAAAAATTGCTATGGTTCCGATGCCGTTTTGGGAAACGGTGCAGTTTATTTTTGATTTAAGAGGATAGTTGATCATTCCTTCTTTGAAAGGGGGTGAAAAATTGAGAAAAATTGATCGTGCTACGGCGAATGCATATTTCCGAATCAGGACTACGTTGATTGTCATTTACTTGTTAATTGGTTTTCTAGTTTCTTTTGGTGTTGTGTTTTTTGCTCGTGACCTTTCATCCTTTAGTGTAATGGGAGTCCCGTTTCATTATTACATGGGATCTCAAGGGGCCATCGTTACATTCATTATTCTTTTATTTGTGAATGCAAAAGTCAATGATGTCGTAGATAAAAAGTTCGGCATTACTCCAGAACAAATCGAACAAAAAGACAAAGTTGTGAATCAATAGGATAGGAGGAGAGGTATGGACGCTCAGTTTCTTGTTTCCCTTACTTTAATCGTTGCCACTTTCGCTTTGTATATAGGGATTGCCATCTACAACAAAGCGAAAGCAACATCTGATTTTTACGTAGCCGGCCGAGGGGTCCCGCCCGTGTTTAACGGGATGGCCATCGGAGCTGACTGGATGAGTGCAGCTTCATTCATTGGGCTTGCTGGTACCGTCATGATCCTTGGATATGATGGACTGGCCTATATTATGGGATGGACAGGCGGTTATTTACTATTAACCTTCCTGCTTGCTCCGCAGCTAAGAAAATCTGGACGCTACACAGTACCAGAATTTATCGGAGATCGTTACAAAAGTGATTTTGCTCGTCTGATCGCGGCAGTAGCGACCATCATTATCAGCTTTACATACTCGATTGGACAATTGTCAGGTTCGGGTGTCGTTATTGGGAGACTGCTTGAGGTCAATACGGTGATCGGTACATTAATCGGCGTCGTGCTGATTGCTTTTTATTCCGCACTCGGTGGGATGAAGGGGATTACCTGGACGCAGGTAGCCCAGTATCTAGTTCTTATTATTGCTTACTTGATTCCGGTTATTTTCATGTCGATGCAGATCACTCAAAATCCGCTTCCGTGGCTTTCTTATGGTGAAGTGATTTCAGAGATGAAGGTCATCGATCAGGAATTAGGGATCTCAGAATACGTCGTGCCATTTACAGAAGGAAGCAAATGGCAGTTTATTGCATTAATGTTCACATTGATGGCAGGAACGGCAGGCTTACCTCACGTTATCGTTCGTTTTTATACAGTAAAGACGATGAAAGCAGCACGATGGAGTGGGGCGTGGGCGTTACTGTTCATTGGATTGCTTTATTTGTCTGCTCCAGCTTACGCGGCTTTTTCGCGCTTCATTCTGATGACCGAAGTAGCCGGTTCCTCTCTGAACAACCTCCCCGCATGGACTCAAGCCTGGGTCGATACAGGCCGCCTGTCTTTAGCTGATGGGAATGGTGACGGGGTTCTGCAATGGACAGAACTTGTCATCAGTAACGATATTGTTGTTATGGCAACACCGGAGATAGCCAATTTAGGTATTTTCGTCATTGGTTTGATGGCTGCAGGTGCGATGGCAGCTGCCCTATCAACAGCAGGAGGATTGATGATCGCCATCTCTGCTGCTCTTTCTCACGATATTTACTACCGCTCTATCAACCCGAAAGCGACGGAACAGAAGCGTTTAGCGGTAGGAAGAATCACGATCGTACTTGCCACAATAATCGCTGGTTTGGTGGCATTGAATCCTCCAGGAGCAATCACCCAAATTGTTGCCTGGGCATTCGCACTTGCCTCAGGAACCTTCTTCCCGGCACTCTTACTAGGAGTCTGGTGGAAGCGGGCAAATGGCCCGGGAGTGGTTGCCGGAATGCTCGTTGGTTTAGGCGTGACACTTACGTATATCTTCGCAGCTAAGTATGGGGGCTTCACGATTCTTGGCATTATCGATACGGGTGCAGGTGTTTTCGGTGCTGCCGCTGCCTTAATCACGAATGTAGTGGTTTCCTTATTGACACCACCGCCATCTAAGAAGATCCAGGAAGAAGTCACAAACCTTCGTTACCCAGAACAAATCGAGTACAAAGACGGAGAAGTATGGGTGAAAGACGCAAAATAAAAGATGGAATATAGAAATAAACACCCCCTCAGGTCATCCAGAATCTGGATGACCTGAGGGGGTTATTTGTGGTGGAAATCAATTATTTGGTCCATAAGCTTAGGATTTGTTTTGTTGTATGCTTTATATTTTTGTATGTTGTCCTGTGATCGAGAGCTTCTGCCAATGAACATGGGCCGGATTGGATGGAGAAGACGGCCGTCAATTCTTCATAAGACCCTTCTACATCGACAACTCCTGCCAATGCTACAGCAGGCACATCATAGTTCCTGGCAATTTTCCCTACAGAGACAGGCACTTTCCCGTGGGCGGATTGCGCATCTAAGCTTCCTTCACCCGTCAACACGAGATCAGCATCTTCTAATAGGGTTTCCAAACCTACTAATTCTGCAATAACATCAAATCCTGATTTCATCTCAGCACCGAGAACTCCAGCTAGAGCTCCGCCAAGTCCACCGGCAGCTCCAGCCCCTTGAATTTCTTGCAAGTGTCTTCCTGTGGCCTTTTGTACGACCCCAGAAAAGCGCTCCAGCCCCGCATCAAGCTGCATGACGTCCTCTTCAGATGCGCCTTTCTGCGGACCGTAAACATAAGCCGCTCCATTCTTACCGTAAAAAGGATTCGTAACATCTGGAGCGATCGTGATGGAACATTCGGCAAGCTCTTCCATCACTTCTTTATCATCCATATCATCGATTTCTGTTAAGATATTTCGATCATCAGGAAGCAGCTGACCAGAGGAATCATAAAAGCGATATCCTAGTGCTTGTAAAAGCCCCGTACCGCCGTCAGTCGTTGCACTGCCGCCGAGCGATACGACGAGGTCGCGGCAGCCGTTTTCGATGGCTGCACGAATTTGCTCGCCTAGTCCATAGGAGTTTAAGGCAAAAGGGTTACGCTTTTCATCAGGAACGAGAGTAATGCCTGTACTTCTAGCGCATTCGATAAAAGCTGTTTCATTCCCGTTATAGGGAAGGATTACAAAGCTGGTATCAAGGCCATCACCTGCAGGACCTTTGACTTTAACGGGGATCTCTTTCGATACCCATTTTTCTAAAGCCTCGATGGATCCTTCTCCTCCGTCTGCCATGGGGACAGTGACTACATCAGCTTCAGCATCGACGTTTCGAACACCTTCCGCCATTGCTTCGCTCACGCTAAAAGCAGAAAGAGATCCTTTAAAAGAATCTGGAGCGATCACAATTTTCATTTGAAAAACCTCCAACCTTAACCTTTCTTAATCCATTTGAATCCGTAGCGAGGAAGGGTAATCGTTCCACTTGTATTCCGATTCTTTACCAGGTCAATCCCTTCAAACGGTAAAGAAATCGTTACCTCTTCTCGTGAGGTGTTCACAGCGAAGAATACCTGATCACCTGTCTCTTGATTGGACCGTACAAGTGCGAATACTCTCTCATCGAGCTCGAGTACCTCTTGATCTGCATAAGGAGAAAAGGCAGGCTCTGCTTGTCTTACTCCAATCATTTCCTTCAACCCTGTGAAAATGCCGTTTCTTCTAGTATCATCATTCAACTCTTTACGAATGTGTGAAAGCTCAAGTTTCTCCCGGTTAATCCTTCGCGGGATGCCGGAATTATTCAATCCTTCATAGTCATTTTTCGAACCGAGCAAGGAATGATAGTAAATGGCAGGTACACCAATGACAGATAGTAAAATCGAGTGAGCGGCAAGCATCTTTTCAACTTCATCCTTTTCGGTTACATCTTCGCCTTCATTTTTTAGCGCTTCTGAGTAATTGATGTTCAATTCATACACAGATTGGCTTCCGTCTGGATTGCTCTTATAGGAAACTTCTCCACCGTTGCGTTTTACCTGATCAACGAGTTCTTGCTTCTCACCCTCTGACAAAATTCCTTCGGTCGGGCGCATACCAATTCCATCATGACTGGCAAGGAAATTGAAGTATGTCGCCTCATCTGACACTTTACCAATCGTTTTCGCCCAGTCCGTAAGCTTTTTGGCATTGTGTTTCATAAAGCTATAAAGTACAAGAGGGGGCAGGGTGAACTGATAGACCATGTTCGCTTCATTTGTCCCATCACCGAAGTAGCTGATGTTTTCTTTATGTGGGACGTTTGTTTCGGTAATGATTTGGGTGTTCGGTTGAAACGCATTGATCACCGTATGCCACAGCTTAATAATTTCGTGCGCTTGCGGCAGGTGGATACAGCTTGTTCCGGATTCTTTCCATATAAACCCGATCGCATCAAGTCGGATGCTCGTACCTCCCTGGTGAGCGTAATCAAGAAGAATGTCTGTCATTTCCAACAATACAGGGAAGTGCTTAAAGTTTACATCTACCTGGTCCTTACTGAACGTCGTCCAGGCTGTTTTTGTGCCATCATGGCCTTCATATTCATGGAACAATGGAGATGTGCGTGGGCGAACCACCTGACTCGCATCAAATGAATCATCTTTAGGAATGAAAAAACCTTTAAACTTTGGATCTTCATTCAGATAGCCCTGGAACCATTCACTTGACTGGGACATATGGTTGGCAACGAAATCGAACATCATCCGGTAATCCTTAGAAAAGGAGCGAATGTCGCCCCAATCCCCAAGGTCAGAATGGATTTTTCGGTAATCGGTTACCGAAAATCCATCGTCTGAGGTATAGGGAAACATAGGGAGCAAGTGAACGTCAGTAATCGCATCGCCTACTTCTTCTTTTAAAAAACGCTGGAGGGCAGGCAAAGTCGGCTTGCCCTCTTCATAGATGCTGTCACCATAGGTGATCAAATACACGTTTCTCTCTGCAGGTGCTGCTGGTGTCATCCATTCCTTTTCTGACCATTGGGCAATCAATTGCTCGAATTGGCGGAGATCTTTGGCACGAACCTCTCCGTAAATTTCATTTAGGTGGTTTTTAATTTTCTTCATTAAGTCCTGGCTCATAATGAAAGGTCTCCTTCCACAGAAAATTGAATGGTTTGGAATCCTTTTGCGGATACAGTGTGAGGAGCATCGTCTATCGTCACTTCTGCTAGGTTGACACTAGTAAGGCTTCCGATACGATCTCCACGCACATCCACTTCAACGGAATCTTGAGTAGGGTTATAGACGCGCATGACAATGTCTTTTCCGTCATGAGCTTTTTTCACGGCACTTACAAAAAGGTTTTCGTTGTCTAGCTTCACGAGTGAATAGTCACCTGGGAGGTGTTTCACTGGCTGTGGGATTTCAAACCGATCCAGCCTTTCTTCAAATGTGTTCAGGGACTGATGCTGGTAAGTGACATAACGCTCATTGTAATGATCGGCTGTTTCGAAAAGAGTTGTCGCATCAAGGCGATCTCCTGACAGTTGAATCGCATAATCAAACGACATTTCACCTTCCATTTGTGCATCAGGTGTTGTGACTACTTTATTATTAATGCCGGATGCACGGCCGGGACGCCATTCTAAATCGTCTCGTCCAAGCAGACCGACACTGCGGAATAAGGTTAAAGCCAATTGACCTTTCTCTTTCAGAACTTCATATTCTTTGAGACCTTTAGTATAAGCAGCAAGGGAACCCTGGTCGCTTTCCACACCGGCGAACTGCTCGACGGTATAAATAGGGACAGGCGCTTCTTTATACCCTTGCTCTCTCCAAATGTCCATACGAGGATTTTCGGAAGATCGTTCAATTAAACTATACCCTTGATCAGCTATAGAAGTCGCTGGCTGTTCTACTGGTGTTTGCACCAATACTCTTACACGATGGTCATGGACACTATTATCAATCTCATGCTTAACGCGGAGGAGATCTTCCTCTTTACGCAGCTCGAGAACGGTTCTTATTGTAAAAGGAGCATCCTTCACACCTACTTTGCGACTGTCTAGGTCTACAGGCAAAAACAGCTCGTGTTCGATCGTCATTTCTTCAACAAAAGAAGATTTTCTAACACCTATTAATTTTGCTTCCCTTGTAAGAATCGCTTCGTCTCCTGGTAGTGGAGAGTAATCGTACGAATCACCAGCATCTGCGGTATCTTCAAATTGAATGAAGTTTTCAACTGATAATTCAGAATCCTTTTCTGTAAGTTTCATTTTCCCGTCTGAGAACGATACCACGTACGAGTGGTTTTCGATTGTATCAGCTTCTGATGAAGCCAGAAGGTCTGCATCTTCAGCACCTTCTACAATCTGCAAGGTCGTATAGCCGAGAGCAGGTACTTCTACATCTGCGATATGGACTTCCGTCCGGTAGTATCCTGGGATTTCAACTTCCTTATCGCCTTCAGCGGTTACGACAATTTTCTTCCCGCCGCTTAAATAGTCTTGTTTACGAATACTGTAATAAAGCCGTTGCCCATCAAGTTGATGCACATCAAAATCTCGATCTTTCGTAAATAGGACGGTTTCAACAGACTTCTGGTGGGACTTAGGCATCGTATTGAACACCACAAAAATGTCTTCGCTTCCCGTTTCTTCGCTGACGGCTTTCGTAATCTGGCGTTTGATCATGTTCATCAATCCGTCTGCCTGACGATTGATCTTTACAAGTCTTTTTATAATGTCTTCATTGGTATCATCGGAATTACATCCGCCGATACTGTCGTGAGCGTGAACATCGAAAAGGTTTTTCCACATGTCGTCGAGCCACTCCTGTGGGTAACGCAGACCGAGAGAATGTCTGATGGTCGCTAGAGGCTCCAGTTGATTAATGATCTTGTGCTCGACAATGTGATTCCATTTTTTAATGTCATAACGCTGGGAGCTGATTGTATTGTGGATGCGGGACCCTTCTGTTGCGATCAATTCACCTTCAATCACGTGATCAAACGACGTTTCTTGCCATGTATCTTCCATGAATGTTTCGTAATCAGACAGCACATATTCATAGCGGTCGTCATTGGCATTTAATTTCTCGACCGTTTCAGGGAAGTGATCACGAACAAGCACCTGATCACCCCCGGAAGGAAGAAGCAGACGATTCGTATCACGATTTAGGGTTGCAAGTGTATCCAGCATCGGCTGCAGACGGTCTTTGTGGAAATCTTCATCTGCGCTTAGGAATTTCCCTGGTCCGTACCCAAGCTTCATCAAGTTCGCTTGAACCTCTTCACCGTCCGGAGATTGCCAGCGGAAGTTCAAATTCTCATCCAGCTGATCGGTATAAACGCCACGCTGCAAGATTGCGTAATCGATCCCGAACCCTTTGAACAGAGAAGGGAGGTAGTGGTTTTGACCGAAAATGTCCGGAAGGTAGCCGATATTCATCGAATGACCCATTTTTTCTGCGCCTTTCACTCCGTATAAAAGGTTGCGGACGAGGGACTCTTTGTGGACAAGCAGCGAATCGGCCTGCGTGTACCACGGTCCGACGAAAATTCGTTTGGATTCAACCAGAGAACGAAGTCGGTCGCTGTTGTGCGGACGTACTTTCAAGTATTCTTCGACGACAGAGATTTGAGCATCGAAGACGTACCCGTGGTAGTCTGAATTTTCTTCTAATAACTCGATCAGGTGATCCATATTTTCTGCAAGTAGTAGATTCGAATCTTCTATAGTAAAATACCATTCCCGATCCCAGTGGGAGTGGGGAACGACATACACACGTTTTTTAGACATAGCCATGGTCCTCCTTAAGGATGCAGCCAGCCCTAACGGCCGGACTGGCTGTGGTCAAAATTTAGATTTGAATGCGTCCTCGTTTGATCAACGTGAAGCGGACGAAGATGTTTGCCAGTGCGATGAATAAAGTACCGGCTAACAGTCCGACAATATAAGCCCACAGGTTGTCAACGAGCGGCCAGCCCCAGAAGGCAGGCAGTGGATACCATTGAACAGCCCCTAGAAGGACGGCGGTAACCGAACCGATAATCGCTCCAATAATGTTGATTGGAATCGTGATAATCGGATTACGGAGCATAAATGGAATCGCTCCTTCACTGATGGCAATCAGTCCAAGTAAAATCGACGTATTCCCGGTGATGCGCAAGTTTTCGTCAAATACACGACGACCGACAACATAGCGGTCAAGGACAGTGGCAAGTCCAAGTCCGATTGGTGGAATAACGATCGCAAGCACACGGGGTGTCAGTGGGAAAATCTGGTCACCTGCAAGGCCAATCGCAATCGCACCCGCGGCTTTATTGATCGGTCCGCCTAAGTCAAAGGCCGTAGCTGCTGCGATGATCGTAGAGAGCACGACCTCGCCGGATTCCTGTGCAGATTCAATGGTGTTACGAAGCAGCTCGTTCAAGCCGCCAAAGACCGGATCGACAATGTAAAAGTTCAGTAAGAATACAGATAGGACACTAATCGCAGGGATGATCAGCATCGGCTTCATCGCCTGGAAGTTTTTGTTCAGTTTGATTTTTTCATTCAGGATCTTAGCAATATAACCAGCCGCTAAACCGAGGATTAAGGCTCCGAAGAAACCAGATGGAATACCTTCTTCTATACCCCAGAAGCGGTAATGGATTCCAGCGGCGAACAATCCGCCGATAAAACCAGGAACAATACCAACACGATCAGCTAAAGCGTAAGCGGTAAACGCTGCAAAGATCGGGTACATAAACTGGAAAATCATAAATCCGAACTTATCGAGGTAGTGCAAAATCTTAAATAATTCATTTTCAGCTGTTGCATAGCTAATATCGTTGATTTCGTTAACAAGACCGAATGGAATCGATCCCAACTTCGCAATCCCCATCATTAAACCAGCAGCAACGATAACAGGAATCATGTAAGAAATCCCGGTCATGATCGCTTGTGCCATTTCAGCAAGAATGCCTTGCTTTTTCTGAGGACTGGAGGAACTGGATTCTTCTTCACCGTTGGATTGCACCGTTCCATCTGGATTGTTTAAGACTTGTTGGATTAATTCTTCCCCGCGTTCTAACGGAGCAGCTACACGTGTTTGTACGTAAGGAAGCCCTTTGAAGCGCTCTTTCCCTTTTGGAGAAATGTCCGTTGCGAAAATAATAGCATCAGCTTCTTTGATACGTTCTGGCGAATGGGCATCTTCTAAGCCATTGGCGCCTTGTTTTTCACTGTACACTTTAACGCCAAGTTTTTTTCCGGCTTGCTCTAAGGCTTCCGCAGCCATATAAGTATGAGCGATCCCAGCGGCACATGCGGTAATGACAAGAACAGTTTTCGTGTATTCTTGCGGCGGCTCTTCTTTTACTGGTTTTTCATCGTGATCAAGAGCAGCAAGGAATTCTTCTGGATTTTTCGCCTTCATCAGGCTGTTGTAGTAATCTTTATCCATCAAGCGTGTACTCAATTCAGCAAGCAAGCTCAAGTGAGTCGATCCAGCTTCTCCATCAGGGATGGCTAATAGGAACACAAGCTCAACCTTGTTGTTCGGGTCAATGCTTTCCCAATCGTCAATCGGATTGTCCAGTCGCGCGACTGCAAACCCGGCTTTTTTCACAGCGGAAGATTTCCCGTGTGGGATCGCAAGGCCAGCTTCCATTCCTGTTGCGGATATTTCCTCCCGTTCTAAAACGGTTTCATAAAAGGCTTTAGTCGAAGTGACGTAGCCTTGTTGGTAGAGTTGTTCTGACAGCTTCCAAAGCACATTTTCTTTTTTCGTCTCTTTCAAATCGTACCGAATTAAAGATTGTTCGGTCATTTGTGCGAGTTGCATATCCTTCACCCTCTTCTCAAAAATTAATATATGAAAGTGTTTTCATTTGTCTCTAATACATTTGTAACATAGGATGACGACAAGTGGTTATACAGGAAATGTACAATTGTACATGTTCTTGATATACTCGATACAGTTTGATAAAAAAGGAGCCTCGATTATGGGAAAACTACTAGATGCTTTTTCTAACGCCTTGCCTGAGCTCACGCATTCGGAAAAACATGTTCTCTATTATATTGAACATCATTTAGATGCTTCGAAAACGATGCCGTTAACAAAAATGGCGGAAGAAAACAGTGTCAGTACGACGACCATCATCCGACTTTGCCATAAACTCGGATTTGAAGGCTTTTCGGAATTCAAGTACTTTTTAAAAGGCATGGAACAGACTTCGCTGCCTGAAAATATGGATCCGATTGAGCGATACCAGAAAGATATTACCGATAGTCTTGGACGTTTGAACCCTGATGATCTGGAGCGGATTGCCTCATCGATTGAGGAGGCGGAAAGGATCGTTATTATATCCGTCGGGTTGACGAAAATGATCGGAGAATATTTGAGCAAGCGTCTTATGCAGATGAACCGATCTTCAACGTATATTTATGAATCGCATATGGTCGATTTAATCAGCAATTGGATTGGCAAAAATGATCTTGTCATCTTTATTTCTTCAAGCGGTGAGACAAATACCTTGCTGAAGGCGGCAGATAAGCTTGATCATTTGAATGTCCAGACCGTCGCCGTCACCAATAACCCTGACAGCCACTTGAATGAATATGTACGTTTTGCGATTAGTGCTCCGGTGCAAAAAGTCTCCTACGAAGGCTACGACGTATCAGCAAGGTCTTCTCTTATGATGCTCGCTGACCTCGTGTTCGAGTACTACTTAAAACACATTACAGAAAAAGAATAAGGAAAAAAATACCACCTCAGGTCATCCAGATTCTGGATGACCTGAGGTGGTTTTCATTTCCATTTTCATGTTTTATTTGTTCATTTGGTGGAGCTTAGAGAAGTGTGGTTGAAGGGTAGCGGATAAGCCTTCGTAAACCTGGAACAGTTCTTGATATTTTTCATGGTTGTCCACATTCGGTTTACACTCCTTGTCCATCGGGATCGAGCTTTTGATATCGGCAAGCTTCTCTACTTCACCAAGACTGTAAAGCGCAAGCCAGGCAGCGCCCCATGCGGAGCTTTGGTGGCTCTTCGGAAGATAAATGGTTGTATTAAACATGTCTGCAAGCATCTGTACCCAGACGGAAGAACGGGCAAAGCCTCCACTTGCGTATATCTTCTGGTGTTTATTCCCTAAACGTTCAAGGGCTTTTCCGATATGAAGAATCGAGAATATGACTCCTTCCATGGCTGCGCGGGTCATGTGTTCCTTATCGTGCGTAGGCGTAAGACCAATAAAAGACCCCTTTGCTTCTGCATTCCAGAACGGGGCACGTTCCCCGTTTATGTAAGGAAGGAAGAGTAAATTGTCGGCTCCAACAGGCACGCTCTCAGCCATTTCACTTAACTGCTCAACGCTATAAGCATCCTGGTCACCATCCCAAAGCTTTTGCAGCCAAGCGAGGACAATGCCGCCGTTATTGGATGGGCCGCCGGTAATCCATAAATCTTCTGTAAAGCTGTAGGAGAAGATTTCTTGTTTTTCATCAAGGAGAGGCTCTGTGGCAAACTGTCTGATTGCCCCGCTTGTCCCGATCGTGATAGCCGTTTCTCCCGGTTCAATCGCTCCAATACCCAGATTCGCAAGAGGACCGTCACTGGCTCCGATTACAAAAGGAGTATCCTCATTCAAACCCGATTTTCCAGCAGCTTCAGCTTTCATGCCTTTCAGAGTATGAGTTGGAGATACGGCCTCAAATAACTGACCTGTATCGATACCAGCAAGGTTTAAGGCTTCCTCGTCCCAGTGATGTTCTTTGATATTAAACATTCCAGTCGCTGCTGCAATGGAATAATCGACGACTTTTTCACCGAACCAGCGATACAAAAGAAATTCTTTAATCGACACAAAATAGTCAGCCGCTTCGTGTGGAGCATACATATGCTCTTTCATCCAAATCAGCTTGGATAAAGGGGACATTGGATGCAAAGGTGTCCCTGAATTCATGTATAAATGTGCATGGTGCTCTTTTAAAACGGCTGCCTGATCCGCACTTCTGGCATCCGCCCATATGATAGAGGGGGAAAGCGGCTCACCACTTCTGTCGATACAGATCAGGGAGTGCATCGCAGCAGAAATTCCAACACCAGAAATCTCGCTGGCCTCAATCCCTGCTGCTTCCTTACTCACAAAAATGGCTTCCAAAGCTGCTTCTTCAATCGTAACCGGATCCTGTTCTGCGTACCCGTTTTGCGGATGCAAGAGAGGATAGCCGACTTCATGTTCTCCTTTTACATGACCTTCACGATCAAAGATCACTGACTTTGCGCTGGTTGTTCCAATATCCAGTCCAATCACGTATGAATTCATTGATGACGTCCTTTCTAAACTCTTTTTCTTGAAATGGCATCTCTCATGCGCTGGGTTGATTCCTGTGCCTGTTCTTTCATCTTCACACTATAGTTGACAAACAGTGAATCGATCAGTGACAAACTTGCAATTCGAGATGCTAAGGCCTCTGAACGGTATTCTGTTTCCTGTGCTACCGTATATAAACTCAAATCGACACGTTTCGTTAATGGAGATTTCGCGAAATTCGTAATGGCGATGGTTTTTGCGCCTCTGTCTTTCGCAATATCCACGATGTCAAGAATGTCCTTATTTGACCCTGTGTGAGAGAACACGACAGCAAGATCGCCTTCTTTCAATTGGGAAACCGACATTAATTGAAGGTGGGAATCCGTGTAGACATGCGTGTCCATCCCTGTGCGGATAAATTTATGCTGGGCATCTTGAGCGAGGATGCCAGATCCGCCGCTTCCATAGAAGTAAACACGATTTGCTTCAATTAATAAATCCATAGCTTTTGCCAAGCTTTCAGGATTTTGGACATCTCTAGAGGACTCAAGAGCTCTAATATTTGCCTGAAAAACTTTTTCAGTAATTTCTAAATCGCTGTCTGTTTCTTTGATGGTTTCATGAATGTCTTTGATCGGATTGACGATTTCTGAGGCTAGTGCGATTTTCATCGCCTGATAACCTTTAAAACCTAACCTCTTGCAGAATCTGAAAACGGTTGCATCAGCGACCATAAGATCATCAGCGACTTGGTTGATCGTAGAGTGAACAATTTGTTCTTTGTTCTCCAATATATAATCAGCGATCAATTTCTCTTTCTCACTAAATTGACTATAAGATGAACGAATACGACTGATGACGTGTTTGGTTGGTGCTTCAAGCATGGTATTTCCTCCTAATTGGTCTTCAACTTAATTCTATTGTATACGAAAAAATTTTCAAATAAAAGAAACCGTCGAAGAAATTTTTTTCTTTCAAAAGGATTTATTAAGAAAATTTCATTGATGAAAGCGTTTTATTATGCTAACCTTAATTTAAATTCACATACAAGAAACGAATTCACATATGTGAATTTTGGGAGGTTAAGAAATGACAGTGAAATCCGCTGATCGCGTAATCGATATATTAGATTTACTAAAGGATTTTCCGGATGGGCTGACGCTTAAGGAAATTGCAAACAAGCTAAGCCTTCCTCAAAGCAGTACGTACCATCTGCTGCAAACATTAGAAAAAAGAGGATTGTTACTCGTTACCGAGCGAAAGAGCTACAAGCTTGGACCGAAGCTGATTCAAATTGGTACAAGGGCTTTGCAAACGCTTGATATTAACACAGAGGCCCAGCCACACCTCCGAAAGCTCATGGAACAGGTGGAAGAAACGGTATTTATGGCTGTAATGATCGAACAGGAGCTTGTATATGTGGCCAAAATAGACAATCCCAGGTCCGTGCGTACAAGCGCTCAGATAGGGATGCGGAAGCCGATGTATTGTACAGGCCTTGGAAAAGCCTTTCTCGCTTTTTTACCGGAGCCTGTCAAAGAAAATATAGTGGCTGACATGGAGATGCCAGCCATTACATCAAACACCATTACGAATAAGCATGAATTGAATGAACAGCTTTCCGTATTTCGTAAACAAGGCTATGCCATTGATGACGGAGAAAATGAGAGTGGACTTTATTGCTTAGCGGCTCCTGTCTACAATGCTTCGGGGGAAATGGTGGCAGCAGTCAGTGTTTCTGGACCGAAAGATAGAGTATACCCGCGCAGTGAAGAAATCGTTGAGGAGTTATTGAAGACAGCTAAAACAATCTCTGAAAGGGCAGGGTTCAGAAAAGGAGGGGAATAATCGGATGGATGTCATTACATTAGGAGAATCAATGGTATTGTTTTCTCCTAAATCTTCAGGACTTATGCGATATGCTAGTGATTTTTCAGCCAAAGTAGCCGGTGCTGAATCAAACGTCGCTATCGGACTTTCTAGACTGGGACACAAGGCTGGCTGGATCAGCCGGCTCGGGGAAGATGAGTTCGGTACAAAAATTCATTCCTTTGTACGTGGCGAAGGAGTAGATGTCACTCAGGTCCATTTTGACCAATCAGCTTCAACAGGGCTTTATTTTAAAGAGAAAATAACCGCTAATGAACTAAGGGTGAACTATTATCGTAAAGACTCGGCCGCTAGTCGAATGTCACCGGCAGATTTGGATGAAGCGTATTTAGCAAAAGCGAAGTTTTTGCATGTAACGGGGATTACACCAGCGCTTAGTGAGGATTGTTATGAAACCGTTTTAACAGCTATTGATTATGCCAAAAGGAATGGGGTAACCGTAGTATTTGACCCTAACTTGCGCCGAAAGCTTTGGGAAGAAGACAGGGCGAAAGAAGTGATTCGTGAATTGGCGAAAAAAGCTGATGTGGTGCTGCCGGGCATTGATGAAGCAGAGTTTATATTCGGTCCGTTAACACCAGAATCGCTCGCCCAAGCGTTTTATGAACAGGGAGCCTCAAAGGTCGTGATCAAACTTGGAAAAAAAGGGGCTTACGCACTTTCTGAAGACGAAAAAGGATTTGTTGAAGGATTTCCTGTTGATGAGGTCGTCGATCCAGTTGGGGCTGGTGATGGTTTTGCCGCTGGCTGTTTATCAGGATTGGTGGATGATCTTGAATGGAAAGAAGCGGTCAGGAGAGGTAATGCCGTCGGAGCCATGGCAACGATGGTGGAAGGAGATGTCGAAGGCCTTCCTGATAAACAAAGGTTAATAGCTTTTATAAATCAAACAGACAAAGAAGATGTGGATCGATAAGGAGGGAAATCAAGATGACGGACACGTTACAAAGAATGATGGAACATAAGCTTGTCGCTGTCATTCGCGGGGCAAGAGGTGAAGAGATTCTGTCGATTGCAAGAGCTCTTCATGAAGGTGGTGTACATATTCTTGAAGTGACAGCGGATACACCTCAAGTGAATGAATGGATCCAGAAGATTAATGAAGAGTTCGGCGATCAATTAATTGTCGGTGTGGGTACGGTGTTGGATTCAGAGACCGCTAGAGCAGCCATTATGGCCGGCGCAAGCTTTATTTTCTCTCCAACCGTTGACACTGAAACGATTCAGCTGACCAAGCGTTACGGTGTCGTAAGCATTCCTGGCGCATTGACTCCGACGGAAATTTTAACCGCTTATGAACACGGAGCTGATATGATCAAGATTTTCCCTGCTGGAACAGTGGGACCGAGTTATATCAAAGATGTCCATGGTCCTCTGCCGCACATTCCATTGATGCCTACAGGTGGCGTCGATTTATCCAACGTTCGCGAATATTTTGAAAAGGGTGCGGTTGCCGCTGGGCTTGGCAGTGCTCTAGTGAATACGAAGCAGCCCGTTAATGAAGAGACTCTGAAAGCTATAACGGAGAAAGCCCAACAATTCGTTGAATCTATAAAGGATGTGTAATCTATGAAAATTACAGATTTCAAACTCTATCAAGTTCCCCCGCGCTGGTTGTTTTTAAAAATAGAAACAGATGAAGGAATCAGCGGTTGGGGAGAACCTGTTGTTGAGGGAAGAGCCCATACAGTGGCGGCATGTGTCACCGAGTTGATGGATTACTTAGTTGGCCAGGATCCTAGAAAAATTGAAGATCATTTCCAGCTGCTTTATCGCGGTGGTTTTTACCGTGGCGGACCGATTTTAATGAGTGCGATTTCAGGGATTGAACAGGCGCTTTGGGATATTAAAGGCAAGTATCACGACATGCCCGTTTACGAAATGCTTGGAGGTTCTGTTCGAGATCGTATTCAGGTGTACTCCTGGATTGGAGGAGACCGGCCGCAAGATGTTGGTTCAGCTGCCAATGAAAAAGCGGAAGCCGGTTTTACAGCGATTAAAATGAATGGAACGGAAGAAATGAATTATATCGACAGTTACACCAAGGTGGATGCCGCTGTGAACCGGGTAGCCGCTATACGTGAAGCGGTAGGCAATGATTTCGGGATAGGCATCGATTTTCATGGGCGTGTCCATAAAGCGATGGCAAAAATTCTCGTGAAAGAACTGGAGCCGTATCGCCCTATGTTTATTGAAGAACCAGTGCTTGTTGAAAATCTCGAAGCATTCAAAGAGATTGCGAGCCACACAACAACTCCAATTGCTACAGGGGAACGCAATTATACACGCTGGGGATTCAAGCAGATGTTGACCGATGGAGTCGTTGATATTATTCAGCCGGATCTATCACATACAGGAGGTATCCTGGAAGCGAAAAAAATCGCGGCGATGGCAGAAACCTTTGATGTAGCGGTTGCGCCGCATGCGCCGCTTGGACCTATTAATCTTGCAGCTTCTCTTCAGGTAGATGCCTGTACACCGAACTGTATTATTCAAGAACAAAGTCTTGGAATTCATTACAACAAAGGCAGTGACCTGCTAGATTATCTTGTTGATCCGACAATCTTTGAGTATGAGAATGGAGCGGTTAAGATCCCAACAGGGGCCGGTCTTGGTATTGAAATAAATGAAGAGTATGTCAAAGAAGCAGCCAAAGAGGGGCATCAGTGGAAAAATCCAATCTGGCGTCATTCAGATGGAACCTTAGCTGAATGGTAAGTAGATTTTTACATCTTTAGAATCACGAACGATTTTGGACGCGTTTTAAGAAGTTTCTGGCTCATTAATATGAAAGAATCTATTTTAAAAAAGGAGATGACGAAATGTCTACAGTAGGATTGATTTTACTGGCTGCATTTGGTGTTGCTTTACTTCTATTTCTAGTTATTCGCACAAAATTGCAGGCATTCATTGCGTTGATTGTTGTCAGTTATATTATCGGATTATTGGCTGGAATGAGCCCATCGGAAGTATTTAAAGCCGTAAATGACGGGATGGGAGGAACAGTCGCCGAGATAGCGGTCATTATTGGTATCGGTGCAATGTTCGGTGAAATTCTCAAGGTTTCAGGTGGAGCAGAACGACTTGCTCTTACGTTAATGGACAAGTTTGGAGAAAAACGTGTCAATTGGGCCCTTGTATTAACTGGTTTTATCATTTCAATTCCTGTATTTTTGGATGTTGCTTTTGTTATTTTAGTTCCTATTTTGTATAGTTTGGCTCAGAAAACAGGAAAATCACTGCTTTATTACGGAATTCCGCTATTGGCTGGTTTAGCAGTTACGCACAGCTTCGTTCCTCCGACCCCTGGACCGATTGCTGTTGCATCGCTATTAGGTGCAAATATCGGCTGGGTCATTTTATTTGGTCTAATGGCAGGTATCCCGGCAGCGATTATTGCAGGACCTGTATTCGGAACATACATTTCTAAGAAAATTCATGTAAAAGTACCGAAGATTATGCTTCAGAATATGGCAGAAGAAGCAAAAGGGAAGACATATGACAAAGACTTGCCGAGCTTTGGGATGATTGCAGGTCTCATACTGCTTCCATTGTTCCTTATCCTATTAAATACGTTTGGCAGTGTGATGCTGGAAGAAGGAAGTACAGCTCTATCCGTTGTGACGTTTATCGGTAACCCTGGTGTTGCCTTGACAATTACTGCGCTACTAACGTTCTACCTACTCGGTACACGCCGCGGTTATTCAAAAGAAGATATTCAGGAAATCGCCACAAAAGCCCTTGAGCCTGCCGGAATCATCATCCTTATCACCGGTGCCGGTGGCGTGTTTGGTCAAGTACTGGTTGAAACGGGAATTGGCGATGTACTGGCTAATACGATGAGTGATTTGAACATGCCGATCCTTGTATTTGCGTTCTTAGTTGCTTCAGCCGTACGAATAGCTCAAGGTTCAGCAACCGTAGCTATGGTTACTGCAGCGAGCTTAATTACACCTGTTCTTGATACGCTGGGTATCGGTGGACCTATGCTTGCCCTGCTCGTAATCACCATTGCATCAGGTGCAACCATCGCCTCTCACGTCAACGACTCAGGATTCTGGATGGTAAACCGTTTCTTCGGACTATCCGAGAAAGATACGCTGAAATCCTGGACAGTCATGGAAACAATCATCGCCTTTGTCGGATTTGGAGTATCCCTCATCATCAGCATATTTATCTAATCTATAAAAATATGAAAATAGGCTCCCTTTTAGACCAACTTTTAGACCACCTCAGGTCATCCAGAATTTGGATGACCTGAGGTGGTTCGATTTGCTAATTGAACGAAAAACTCATACTGTTGAGAATCTCTGAAATGGGAGAGGATCTTTGAAGTTGTTACAAGTTTGGAAGGAGAACGAAGCGATAAATAGTGAGGATAGCTGCTCCAGGGGTAGTCTTCAGGTTTTGATGTCAGCAGGGCGCGGCAAGGATTTAAGTGGATATAACGGCTGACTTGAAGCAGTGCATTAATATCTCCCTGAAGTTCTGCTTTATATGGACCCTGAAAGAGATGTCCGACATAATCGTATTTTCGGTTGAAGTACATCGCATACTGTGAGTGGATTTGTTTCATGAATAAACCCGGGGGATGGTCTATCGTTTCGATGAGGAGATGGACGTGGTTCGTCATAAGGCAATAAGTATGAAGGTAAAAAGGGTAGCTGTGTTTCGCTTCTTCTAGGAGCTTTAAATAGAAGATCCGATCATAGTGATCGTAAAAGATATCTGTTTTTCGGTTTCCTCTGGCTGTGATATGATAGCTTGCGTGTGGAAACCAGACACGCCTGGGATTGCCCATAAAATCATCCTTTCTAGTTTTAATCGATCCTAGTAATCTTCGCTACTCGCCTATCTATTTCCTGCAAAACCAATAAAAATGTAAAAACCTGTCACCTCAGGTCATCCAGATTCTGGATGACCTGAGGTGACAAATTTTGGTGAGGTGGTATGTTATGTAATCTTTTTATTATTTGATAAACTAGTAGAGTTCTAAAGAATTTATGTAACAGGAGGGAAGAGCTTTGACGATATTCTTCCAAGTTGTACTACCTGTCGTACTCGTCTTTTTCGCAGGCTATGCCCTGCAAAAAATATTAAAGCTAGAAATAAAATCGATCTCAACGGTCGCTCTTTATATTATGCTGCCCTGCCTTGTCTTCAAAACCTTCTATGAAGCAGATTTCGATCGGGATTACTTAATGATGGTTGTGTTTTCCGCTCTCCTATTATTCGGCATCCTACTGATCGATAAATTGGCAGCTAAATTGCTTCGTTATGATACTCCAACGGAAAGTGGGCTTATTCTATCAACTGCGTTCATGAACGCAGGGAATTACGGTGCGCCTATCGTTCTGTTCGCCTTTGGCGAAGAGGGCTTCGTTTATTCAGTGTCCTTCATGGTACTTCAACAGATCGTCATGAATTTCTTCGGTGTCTATTATGCTGCGAAGGGGGCAGCAGGCATGAGTATGGCGATAAAAACCGTTCTGAAGATGCCGCCGACGCATGCGGTGTGGATTGCCCTCGTGATGAAATACGCCAACATTCCCGTCTCAGAAAACCTGATGTCCAGTATCGACCTTGTCGGGAATGCCACAATTCCAACCGTAATGATCATCCTTGGTATGCAGCTGGCTAACATCACGGTGAATAACCTTTCGTGGGATAAAATCTCTTATGCAGCGACAGTTCGGCTGCTCGGATCACCGATGCTTGCCTGGCTGATTACGATTGTTCTGCCAATGAGTGATGTGATGGTGAATGTCCTGATTATTTCTGCAGCGATGCCATCAGCTGCCACAACGACGATGTATGCGGTCCAGTTCGATTCCAAACCTGAACTCGTATCAAGCATTACACTCATCACAACGCTCTTGAGTATTATCACTATCCCGATTACGCTCAATATTTTAACCTAACAAAAAAGCTTGAGGACCTACTTCCGTCCTCAAGCTTTTTTCATAGGATTGAAATATAGGATAAAAGCCTATTCTTTCTTCTGACTCTTTTCCTTCTCCTCTTTCTTCGATTTAAAATACATATAAATATTAGTAAAAATAAGCGCTACAGATAACACCGTAGCAACAGTAGACATTTCAACCAGGTCAGTGAATGTCCCCACGAGTACATAGCCTGCGAAAAATAAGGCAAATAGCAAGTAATACACGATACTCTTCCTTTCTTCATTAACCTGCTTTTCATTATATCATCTATTTTCCGCAAGAAAAAAACGCCAGGGCAAGCAGGCGCCTGACGTTCCCTTTTAATCAGGAGGGTACATATAAAAACGGTAGATGGTAAATTCATTCCCTTGCTCGATATAGTACGATTGGATATCGATGGAAGAATATAACACACCATCATCCTGTTCAATAGAAATTTGAATCACAAATTCTTTATCCTCCATTAGGGGGATGGGGAAGGGATTAACGATCTCTACCATCCATTCGTATGCTAATTTTTCCAGGAATGCATGAGTGTAAGTAGTTGGGGTGTCATCAAGCCAGATGTTTACTAAGGGGACCAAAGATCTAGATGATTGTTCCAAAATAACTCCTCCGTTTAGGTTATAAAGATTCTTTTTCCCTATTATCTTCCACCATAAACAAGAGCCCCTGGGTCTTTTCCTTGATGTTCTTTCGTCTCCGTTTAATGGTTGATTCACTTACTTCCATCTTATGGGCTATTTCTTTGATGGTAAAGCCCTGATAGGTGAGCAAGAAAACCGACTTTTCCTGCGGTGTCAAATTCGAATGGTTCTCGAGGTCATAAAGAAGAGATTGCTCATGGAGAGTTTCATCAGGATTGGGTGAGGGAGGAGTATAGAAAACGATTGACTTGTAACTCTGCTCTTTTTTCAAAAGGTCGCGTATATGATGGTTTAGCTTGTAGACGAAGTACGTGGTGAATTTAGCGCGAGAGGGGTTGTAGGTTCGGACACTTTTTTGGTAAACGAGGTAGGCTTCTTGATAATAATCGTCGAACGGCTCGGGGATGTTCAACTTGTGAAGCGTAGAATAAATTAATAGGGCATGGTCTTGAAACGATTGAATTGTTTTCATAGGTCACTCCTTTCTTATATAGTCCCTATTATCTATGGTTTGAAAATAAAAAGGAATAGTAAAAATCGTTTTTTTACCCACTTTTATAGACAAAATAAAAAAGTTCATCATTTTATGACACCAAAAATTAAATTTAAAACGATTATAGGTTAGAAATGTTAAAAAGATGAGGTGTTGTTCAATGATGGATGATCAGGAATTTGAGAAGGTCGTAGTAGAAAACGAGAAATTGATCCATTATCACATCAGAAGCTTACATATTAACGATGGCAACAAGGACTTTTTTGCAGAAGCTTTATTTGCGTTATGGAAAGCCTATGAAACGTATGACGAAAGTCTAGGTTCTTTTTCTACATACATTAGCTGGAAGATCCGGAATGCGTTAATCGATAAGATCCGTAAAGACTCAAGAAGCAAAGAGATAGAAGATATCTATCAATCCCAAGTATTGCATGAAAAAGGCTATATCATAGAAGACGAAATTAACGATCATTACTTATGGAAGAAAATTAAAGAGGTTTTAACTGATAATCAGTGGAAATGGGTGTACTACTTCATTATTCATGACCTGTCGGTAGAACAGATCGCCAAGCTTGAAGGAGTCACTAGAGATGCGGTGAAAAACTGGGGAAGACATGCCCGTAAAAAGCTGAAGCAGCTCTCTTTTGAGGGATTAGAAAAGCCCTGACGTTTGAGAACATCAGGACTTCCGTTTTATTTTTCTATTGTAATATTAATCTTGTTGAGACCTAGTGCATGAGCTGCTTTAATCATCCGTGCAGCTTCTCTTTCAGCATCTTCGATAAGGACATTGTTTCTGGAAATGCTCAAGTTTGTCCCGCCAGACATTATGGAGCGCTCTTCCTTCGCTTCCTCACCAATGGGCTGAATCAATTGCGGACTGATTTCATGGGCTTCCACATTGCGTGTCCGGTTCACTCGACCGCGTATTTTACGGCCATGATAAACGACACTGGCATAAGGGCAGCCTGTCTCAGCGGAGATTTCGCGATAGTTTTTATCTGTATCTCCAATCAATCGCTTTACTTCGCTAAGATCGTAATCATATTGTTTACTTCTCTTCGCCATTTATAAATCCCCCACTTTTTCGTGTATCTAAATATATTGTATACAAGTTTATGTATGATTAATAGTATAAGTTATGATTTTTTTACTATTTTGATAATATATAAAATGATAAAGTTTTAGTAAGTCTAGTAACAGGGGGCAATGATGTTAAAAAAAGTACTATATACGGCCGTGCCATTATCAATCATGGTGATCTTGTTTATATCTTCCTCACAGCCTTATGAAGAACAAGATTTACGGCCAACGTTAAGTCAGTATTTACCGATCGAAACAATAAAACCATTTTTAGAACCAATCCAGTTTACCTACCATAACGAGAAAGTTAGTGTCGAAACACATGGAGTAGATGGAATGATTGAATTTTTCATCCGAAAAGGCGCTCATTTTTCTATTTACCTTCTTCTCATGTGGACCACTTTTATGGCATTGCTGCAATGGTTACATAAGAGAGTATGGAAGCTGTTGAGCATCGCTTTTCTTATTACGATGGCTTACGCAGCGTTTGATGAATTTCATCAGTCACTGACACCAAACCGGACACCGTACGCAGGAGATGTCCTTTTAGATGGAAGCGGTGCATTAACGGCTGGATTGGGGATTTTGCTTTTTTACAAATGGAAAAACAGAAACCCCAGCGGATGAGTCGCGCTGGGGTTTGTTTTAATTAGTTTGAAGGTGTGAAGAGATGGTTTCAGCACCTTGAATATTAACATGTAGTGCTTCAATTTTGTAGTCAGACAGAGACGTAGTCAGCTGATGCAGTTGCTGAGCAGAAAGTTGGTCGAATAAGGCAACCATAGTCGGGCCTGCACCGCTGATATACATACCGAGTGACCCTCCACCGAGTACCGTTGTTTCGACTTCGTCAAAGCCTGTGATTAAGTTTTTGCGGTACGGTTGGTGCCACTGGTCTCTCGTCATCATTTTTCCTGCGAGGGTCCAGTTCTGTTCAGCAAGAGCAGCAACTAGAACGTTCGCTGTTCCACTTGCATGAACCGCATGCTTATAACTCATTTCGGTTGGCAAAAGTTCTCGCGCCTTCTCTGTTTCCAAATGAAAATCAGGAATGACAGCGAGCCACGTTAACTCATCCAGTCCTTTTTCAAAACGAACAAAATCAAGGTTATCGCCATCATAGCTGGCAACTATGATGCCGCCATAAATAGCTGGTGCGACGTTATCAGGATGACCTTCAATTTCGCAGGCGATCTTCAGCTTTTCGTACTTGCTCAACTGCAGGTCCAAGATATGATTAGCAAGTTCAATACCGCCTACAACAGCAGTTGAGGAACTGCCAAGACCGCGTGCGATAGGCACATCATTCGTCATCTCGACATGGTGCGGCGGCAGCGATTCGAAACGGTACAAGTTCGCTGTATAAAGGGCTGTTTTATGAACAAGATTTTCTTCACCTGACGGGATATAAGGCTTATCTTTTTCAGGTACAGAAAAGAACCATTCATCAGCAGGCTCACAATCCATCGTGACATGTTTGGATAGTGCAATTCCGATCGAGTCGAATCCCGGCCCTAAATTTGCCGACGTAGCCGGAACCCGGATTTGAAAGGAACTCATGATTTTACACCTGTCACAGCTTCTGCAAAGTGCTCAATATCATTTTCAATGACAGTCGGTTTGACAGGGCTTGTATCCATTGCTGTCACCGGATCTTTCAAGCCGTTTCCTGTTAATACGTGGACCACTTTGGAGCCTTGTGGAATCGTTCCATTCTTCACCTTTTTGATCATACCTGCGATAGACGCACAGGAAGCAGGTTCGGCAAAAACTCCTTCCTTTTGTGCAAGCAGCTGGTAAGCCTCTACGATTTCTTCATCTGTGACTTCATCGATCAAACCGCCGGATTGATCACGAGCATCCAGTGCTTTCGTCCAGCTCGCAGGGTTGCCGATACGGATGGCAGTAGCAAGGGTTTCTGGATCTTCAATCACCCGGTTACGTACGATAGCCGCAGAACCACTGGCTTCAAACCCCATCATTTTGGGAAGTTTCGTACCATGGCGTTCATGGTATTCCTTGAAGCCTTTCCAGTAGGCCGTAATATTACCGGCGTTTCCTACAGGGATAGAGAGGACATCAGGCGCTTCCCCGAGTGCTTCACACACTTCAAAGGCAGCTGTCTTTTGTCCTTCTACACGATAAGGATTGACCGAGTTTACGAGCGTTACCGGTTCGCGCTCTGCAAGTTCACGAACCATCTTCAACGCCTGATCAAAGTTCCCTTTGATAGCGAAAATTTCAGCCCCGTACATAACTGCCTGCGCCAGTTTCCCTTGCGCAATTTTTCCATCAGGAATAACGACGATACAGCGAAGTCCTGCACGAGCAGCAAAGGCAGCTGCGGAAGCGGAAGTGTTTCCTGTTGAAGCACAAATAACGGCCTTCGATCCTTCTTCGATCGCTTTAGCCATCGCCATTACCATGCCGCGATCCTTAAAGGATCCCGTCGGGTTTGCACCTTCAATTTTGACATAACCTTCGATTCCAAGTTCTTCAGAAATGGTAGGAATCGGGAGGAGCGGCGTATTACCCTCATGCAATGTTAAACGTGGTGTGTTTTCAGTAACAGGTAAAAATTCACGATAATGATGCAGCAGTCCTTGCCACATATCAGTCTCCTCCTTCTACACGGAAAATGCTGTCGATGTGTCTAATTGAGTGAAGCTGTTCAAGCTCCTGTCTCGCTTTAGCAAAATCCTCTTCACTTACTTTATGAGTCACCATCATCAGTTCACGTTCGTCTTCGTTATCAGAAGAACGCTGGATAATCTGATCAAAGGAAATATCATACTGCGCAAAAATCTGTGTGATTTCATTCAGCATACCAGCCTGATCAAGCACATGCAGTCGAATATATTTTTTAGAGAGCTGTTCTGACTTCGGTTTCACCTGTTTAGGGAATTGTGGCTGTACATAAGCCGTTCCTGTCGTTCCAAGACGAATATTTTTTAAGACAGCAATCAAATCGGAAACAACTGCTGTAGCCGTTGGAAGTTTTCCTGCACCAGGACCATAGAACATCGTCTCTCCTACCGCATCTCCATAGACATACACCGCATTAAATTCATCATTGACGTTAGAAAGCGGATGATGAATCGGAAGTAAAGCAGGCTCAACACTTACCGAAACGCCGGAATCATCATTTTCTGCGATTCCGATAAGTTTGATTCGATAGCCAAGTTCTTCTGCATACTTAATATCAGAAAGAGAAAGTCCACGAATTCCTTTTACTTCTACATCCTCTAAATTGAAAGGCATAGAAAAACCGAGAATAGAAAGGATCGTCATTTTCCTTGCAGCGTCCAGCCCATCCACATCTGCGGTTGGATCAGCCTCTGCAAATCCAAGATCCTGCGCTTCCTTTAATATGCTGTCAAAGTCCGCACCATCTTGAGACATTTTTGTCATGATATAGTTGGTCGTACCATTGACGATTCCCATCATTTTACGAATGCGATCAGAAGATAATCCATCTAAAATGGAGCGAATAATCGGAATACCGCCTGCTACACTCGCTTCATAATAAAGGTCGCAATTTCGTTTTTGACAGGCATCGAACAATTCAGCACCATGCTGGGCAATCAAATCCTTATTGGCTGTCACGATGTGTTTCCCATGTTCAATCGCTTCTAATAATATGGTTAATGTGTGATCGATCCCACCCATCACCTCTACGATTACGTCAATTTCAGGGTCTCTCGTGATGTCTTCGTATTGATCGGTTAGAGTTGTTGAACTCGTCGGAAGGTCACGGGTTTTTGATAAGTCACTCACAAGTACAGATTTAATCGTGACGTCACACCCTGTTTTATGCTGAATACGTTCTTTATGATCGCGCAGAATCTCAATGACCCCGCCGCCGACCGTTCCTAACCCTAATAATCCTACGGTAATGGTCTGTTTCATCGTTCACACTCCTTGTCCACTTGATAGATACATTATTCTTTATATAAAGGACATTGTAACGAAGAATAATAGGAAGTACAAGGGAGAATTCGTAACTATTTGAATTAACAGATTTTTAATAAAAAATATAATTAGATCTATTTTTGAAAATTTTCCTCTGTTCCTATATAAAAATGCGGTTTTCACTCATTATAGCGGATAGAAAATGAAGGATAAATGAATGGAGAAGGAAAAAATGAAAAAGTGTATGATTCGACATAATAATGGTTATCTTGACTTATTTTAACAAATAAAATATAAATAAATATACCTAGTGAAGGAAGGAGGAGCGGATCATGAATGTCCCTGTTGGTCCATTGACAGGACCTCTAAAAAAATATCAACGAATCATCGATGAGATTATCGCAGAATGGGGAATAGGAAGAAAGGAAGAATTTCGCCGTGAAGGCATCATTGCGATCCACCGAGCGATCGATAATCTCTGCACAACAATATCCGGTGCACTACACGACGCCTACATTGAATGGAGCATCAGAGAACATTTCCGCAGCTTACTCCCTCAGAATGATTAATAAAGTTAGAGTCTCTGAACCCTGGATATTTTGTCCAGGGTTTATTCATGAAGGCAGTAACCATTTAAAGGAATTTTATTGGAAAGACTAGACAACTGAAAGCATTTTCAATAGGATGGTATATGAAAAGGATTCCATGGGAGATGAAAGAGATGACGACAATCAATGATATTGCGAAACTTGCGAACGTATCCCGCACGACAGTTTCAAGAGCTTTAAATAATAGTGGATACGTAAGCGAGGATGTACGTAAACGCATCATGAAAATCGTTGAAGAGACCGGATATATGCCAAGCCAGTCAGCGAAATCACTACGTACGAAACGCTCCGGCGTCATTGGGGTGATTTTGCCGCGTTTGAGTACGGAAACATCGACAAGAGTCGTTAACGGCATTAATGAAGTGCTGGCAAAAGAAGGGTTTCAAATCCTTCTGACAGATACTGAACTCGATAAAGATAAAGAGATCGATTACATTCGTCTTTTGAAAAGTAGGCATGTGGACGGCATCATTCTGCTTGCTACGAACATCAACGACGCTTTAATACAGACGATCAAGCAGATACAGGTGCCATTTCTAGCGATCGGACAAGAGCTCCCAGGAGTGACGTCTCTCGTCTACGATGACTATCATGCCTCTGCAGACCTTACAAACATGCTGATTCACAAGGGACATGAAAAAATTGCCTTTATTGGTGTGAGTCCTGAAGATCCATCTGTAGGAAAAGTGCGTGAACAAGCCTACCGCGATATGATGAAAGAACACGGTCTGCCTGTAAGTGAAGCGATGGTCGGGCAAGGTGATTTCACGATCGACTCCGGCTACGAGCAAATGAAAACGATACTTCGTGATTGTAAAGATGATAAACCGACCGCTGTATTTGCGGTTACCGATCGAATGGCGATCGGGGCGATGGAATATTTGAAAGAACAGGGATATAAGATTCCTGAAGATATGGCCGTCGTAGGAATTGGAGCATCCAGTATGTCCAAATACATCACTCCATCCCTGACGACGATCGACTACTTTAATAAGGATGCAGGGAAAAAAGCTGCTGAATTGTTATTGAATAAAATCAATGATAAAAAAATTGAAGAAAAATTTGAGCTAACGTATAGACTAATTCTACGAGATAGTGTATAGTTCTACATGAAAACGCAATCATGTAATCGTTCACACAAGGAATGATTTCCAATTTATAAGTGAACTCAACCGAACTTTTTAGGCATTATTTTAAGCTTTTATTTTTTTGAAGAATGTGTAATCGATTACATGTTAACACTACTTTTGAAAGGAGAATGGTTAATGGCTGATAATTCACAAATTGCTAAACAAGTCATTGAGGCCGCAGGTGGAGAGGGTAATGTAGCTTCTGTTGCGCACTGTGCCACACGTCTTCGGATTATGCTTCACGACAAAGAAAAGGCAGATATCTCCGCAATCGAAAACATCGACAAAGTGAAAGGTGCCTTCTATAACTCTGGTCAACTGCAAGTCATCTTCGGAACAGGAACGGTAAACCGAATCTACGAAGAAGTGACGAAGCTGAATGTTGAAGGTACGACAAAATCTGAAATGAAAGAGGAAACAAAACAACAGGGCAATATGTTCCAACGTTGGATCCGTACATTTGGGGACGTATTCGTACCAATCATTCCGGCGTTAGTTGCTACTGGTTTGTTCATGGGTCTTCGTGGACTCGTTACACAGCCGCAAATTCTTGCAATGTTTGGATTAGCACCTGAGGACATCTCAGAGAACTTCATTCTATATACACAGATTCTGACAGATACCGCATTTATATTCCTGCCGGCATTAGTGGCATGGTCCACCTTTAAAGTGTTTGGAGGCAGTCCACTCCTCGGTATTGTTATAGGGCTAATGCTCGTATCACCTTCTCTTCCGAACGCCTGGGATATCGCCGGCGGTGAAGTCGAGCCGATTATGTTCTTTGGATTTATCCCGGTCGTTGGTTATCAGGCTTCTGTGCTTCCCGCATTCATTACGGGTATTATAGGGGCGAAGCTTGAAAAAGCCTTACGGAAGAAAATACCGGAAGCCCTTGATTTAATTCTGACACCTTTTCTTGTGCTATTAATCATGATTACTCTTGCTTTGTTTGTCATTGGACCGATTTTCCACGTAGTCGAAAACGGAATCTTCTCAGCGACACGTGCTATTCTTGAGCTTCCATTTGGAATTAGTGGGCTAATCATCGGAGGACTGCACCAGGTGATCGTTATCACAGGGGTGCACCACATTTTCAACTTGCTGGAAATTCAATTGCTTGAGCGTTTGGGCGAAAACCCGTTCAACCCAATTATTTCAGCGGGAATAGCAGCTCAAGGTGCAGCGGCACTAGCTGTTGGATTGAAATCAAAACAGAAGAAAATGAAAGCTTTGGCTCTTCCATCTGCGCTTTCCGCGTTCCTTGGAATCACTGAGCCTGCGATCTTCGGTGTAAACCTTCGTTACATGAAACCATTTGTCATGGGACTTATCGGAGGCGCTGCTGGCGGATTCTATGCTTCTCTTATCGGACTGGCTGGAACCGGAATGGCCATCACAGTAATTCCAGGAATGCTGCTGTACTTGGATGGGTTGTTCCCATTTGCCAACTATATCATTTCGAACGTTATAGCCATCGGAGTCGCCTTCGGACTGACGTGGGTATTCGGCTACAACGACAAAATGCTTGAAAATAAATAATCCCATTTATTGGCGGACCAGGTCATACAGATATTCCCATATCTGACCTGGTCTGTTTTTGTAAGATTTGACATCGGGTATGGTACAATAACGGGGAGTAACAATAGGAATGAGGTGCAAAACATGTACAACCAACCAATGTTCCTTCAGCCAGAATTTAAGGAGAGAATCTGGGGAGGAACAAAATTACAAGAGATTTTCGACTACGACATCCCCTCAGAACAGACGGGAGAAGCATGGTGTATCTCTGGTCATGCCAACGGATCGAACGTTATTAAGAATGGACCTTTAAAAGGCAAGACACTTGCCGATGCGTGGCAGGAGCATCGTGAACTTTTTGCTGGTGAAGAGGGCGAAGAGTTTCCTTTATTAGTGAAAATTTTAGACTCCAAAAAGGATCTTTCTGTCCAGGTCCATCCAGATGATACATATGCACGTGAACTAGAAAACCAGAATTACGGGAAGACCGAATGCTGGTACGTGATTGACTGTGAAGAAGGATCCGAAATAATTTTTGGTCATCATGCGTCAAATAAACAGGAATTAGAGCGTATGGTGGAGAATGAAGAATGGGAAGGCCTTTTACGTCGAATTCCTGTTCATCCTGGCGACTTTTTCTATGTCCCAAGCGGCACGATCCATGCCATAGGAGGAGGGATTCAAATCCTCGAAACTCAGCAGAGCTCCGATATCACGTACCGTGTCTACGACTACGATCGTGTTGGTAAGGACGGGAACAAGCGTGAACTGCACCTTGAAAAATCCCTGGAGGTAACGACAGTACCTCATGAGGATCCTGTCATCGATCGCGAACAGTCCTACGATACTGATCTGCAAATCGAAACGCTCATTGAAGAAGAGTATTTCTCAGTCTATCGCTGGGAACTTGAAGGCCGAAGCGGTGAGATGGCCCCGGAACCTTATTTACTGGCTAGTGTACTGGAAGGGGAAGGACAGGTTCTCATCAATAACCGATCCTATGATTTTGAAAAAGGAGATCACTTTATCCTCCCGGCGTCCATAGAGACGTACACAATGGAGGGCAATGCTTCGTTCATCGTCTCTCGTTCTAATAAGAACGCAGGGCGTAAATTATAAAAGGAGTGGTGTACATGTGGAAAAATGAATACAATCGCTGGAAAGAATTTGGTCAATTAGATGAAAAACTATCAAACCAGCTGGCTGAAATCGATTCTGATGAACAATCTTTGGAAGACGCCTTTTATAAAAATCTAGAGTTTGGTACAGGCGGCATGCGCGGAAAATTAGGTCCGGGTACAAATCGCATGAACATCTACACAATCCGAAGAGCAGCGGAAGGACTAGCTTCTTACGTCAACGATCGCGGGTTGTCCAACCGTGGAGTTGCCATCGCTTACGACTCCCGTTATATGTCAAAAGAGTTTGCTGTCGAAACGGCTCGTGTGCTGGGTCACCACGGCATCCCTTCTTACGTGTTCACCTCTTTACGGCCAACACCAGAACTATCTTTCGCCGTCCGCCACTTGCAAACGGCTGCAGGGGTCGTCATTACGGCGAGCCACAACCCTCCAGAATATAATGGCTTCAAAGCCTATAATGAAGATGGAGGACAGCTGCCTCCGAAGCAGGCTGAATCAATGATCAATTTTGTAAATAAGGTAGAAAATGAGTTGAACGTTGAAGCTGCGGATCAAGCAGAGCTTGAGGAGAACGGGCTTCTAAACTGGATCGATGAAAAAGTAGACAATGCTTATTTAGAAAAACTGAAAACCGTTACGGTTCAGCCTGATATCCAGAAAGATATCTCACTAGTTTTCACACCATTACACGGTACGGCACGCGACCTTGTAGAAAAAGGTCTTATGCAGAGTGGATTCTCTTCCATTCATATTGTAGAAGAGCAAGCCCAGCCAGATCCTGAATTTTCTACAGTCGAATCCCCTAATCCTGAAGAGCATCAGGCATTTGCTATGGCGATCGATCAAGGAAATGCGATTGAAGCTGACCTTTTATTAGCGACAGACCCTGATGCCGACCGTATGGGAGTTGCAGTACCTGATGAAAACGGGGAGTTTAAAGTGCTTACTGGTAATCAGACAGGTGCTTTAATGCTGGATTACATTTTGGAGCACACACCAAACCTTCCAGACAACGGTCAATTGATCAAAACGATCGTAACGTCTGAATTTGGGCGAGTGATTGCAAACCATCACAACGTAAGCACTCTTGATGTTCTGACAGGCTTTAAATTCATTGGTGAGAAAATCCGTGAATACGAGCAAACCGGTGATCACAAATTCTTATTCGGCTATGAAGAAAGCTATGGCTATCTAGTCAAAGACTTTGCGCGTGATAAAGACGCTGTCCAGGCTTGCGTACTGATCGCCGAAGTCGGAGCGTATTACAAGAACCAGGGCAAAACATTGCTTGATGCTCTTGATGAACTATATCAAAAGCACGGGTATTTCCTGGAAGATTTACTGTCCGTGAAGCTTGACGGTAAATCAGGCGCTGAGAAGATTAAACAAATTATGGACGACTTCCGTGATGCGGATATTAAAGAAGTGGGTGGCAAAAAAGTTGTGGCAGTTGAAGACTACGCAACAACCGAGCGCCACTATGTGGAAGACGGTTCGGTAGAAGAAATTGACCTGCCAACGTCTAACGTCTTGAAATTCATCCTGGAGGACGACTGCTGGTTCTGCTTGCGTCCATCAGGAACAGAACCGAAAATCAAGTTCTACTTCGGCGTGAAAACGTCATCCAAGGCGGATAGCGAGAAGTTACTTGAATCACTGAAATCAACCGTAAATGAACGTTTGCACGCGCTCATTTAATATTTATAAGGAAACCTCCAGCCATCTTGGCTGGAGGTTTTTTACTCTTTAAGGAACAGACCCCCGCCATTCAGGAACAGAACTCCTACGTTAAGCCAGCGTACATGCGATAAGGAATTCCACCGAAGTTAGGGAACAATCCCCCTGAGTTAAGGAACAATCCATCGAAGTTAGGGAACAATCCCCC
>NZ_JBPCEO010000010.1:0-175082 GCF_050971765.1 Halobacillus sp. A1-3
GTCACTAAAAACGTCTTGGACATTTCCAAGACGTTTTTCTTTATTTCCAGGAAATTATGATTTATTTGTGGTAGATAGCTTTTGGCATAGTGAGACTACATACAGTTCAAGCTCCTAACCACCCTTAGTCATAAGGGACTAACGTTGTTGACAAAAATAGCAATCCACCAAATCGATTGCCAAATGCGTGTCTGTGCTCTCAAGGCGTAGGCGCTTTTGTTATAGTAATGGATCTCTTATCACTGCTCCACACGTTTTCTCGTAAAATTCTATTGGACCCGCTTGTTCAATTAATACCTCATTATGCCCGAGTTTTTTTAATTGGTCGAAACACGCCAGGACTAATAATTCTCCAATACGCTTCTTACGGTGAGTTAACGCTACCCCCATAGGACCAAACGTGCCTGTTTGTTTAAAACAAGCAAAACCAGTGATCGAGGATTGCTTGTCTTCAGCGATATAAATATGAGTGGTACTGTGTAGGATAAAAGCGTTAGAGGCTGAACTTAACCATCGTTCGCCAAAATGCTTCCTGATAAAATTTAAGACATATAAAGCATCACTTTTCTTGGCCATACGGACAGTAAACTCATTAACATTCAACTCGTTCAGAGGAGTCAAATGCTCGAGATTCACGGTTAAATCTCTCGCACTTGAAATAATCTGAACGGCTTTCTCTAACTGATGTGTTCTTAGACATGAATGCTTTTCCTGAAGGTATTTAAGGGTGAATTCCAAAATATGGCCTTCGTTTATGAAGACTTGCCTATATTTTTCACTCCTTTGTTTTGCATGAACTAGAATATGGTAAAATGTAGGTGTGACAGGTTGACCAATCTCTTGAATATAAAGGGTCTTAACTGGAGATGAGGAATTCTCAAAAACTCTCATTAAAGAAGGAATAATAATCAAGTAATTCTTTAATTCTTTACAGACACTTTCTTCAACTTGAAACGCACTTTTCAGGAAAAGTTTAGGGGAAATAGGTTTATCAGAGGCCAGGGTTAAAATTCTTATTACTCGATCTGTAAATGTAAACATGGACTTAAACCTCCTACTAATTTAAAGTATCTTACCATAGGAAGGTGATGACGTGGTACAACTCGAGCGAAAAAGAAATACATATTTTAACTGGAAGTATGCCATTATGATCATACTTATACCTATAGGATTTTATTTAGCTTCCTTAAAGGAAGAAATATCTCCGGTACAGCATATTTGTTTTATAGCGATCATTATTTGGCTCGCTATCGCAGGGGTGTTTGGGATGACTCATCGGTATCAGCCATTAAAGGTATATGGTTATTTATATATAACTTCAAGTCTATTATTCAGCTATTTGGGACTTGCTTTAATTTGGTAGTTTTGGATTGAGATTCATCCACATTCTCGTTATAATAGATTAACGAATATATGTTCGGAGGGATCCATATAGAATTAGTAAGGTGGAGTTACTCACGAAGGAAAATGGTCAGGGGATATTTCGATAAGTTTCCTAACTCGACAATTTATTTCAGACGAATCAGACGATATTATGTGGTTTACTCTTTGGATTGGAACGAAATTGATCCAGTGATGAATAAAGAGGATCGTGAGCAAATGCAAGTTCTTTTAAATCGGGAGTTAGGACGAGAAATTGAATATAATCAAAGAAGATCGAGAAGCGGTTAAAGCTTCTCGATCTTTTTATAAGATATGACATGAGGGCCTATCGGAGGTAAGTCAAATACTTCTCCGACTTGGTTGAAGCCCAAACGGTCGTAATAACCTGCAGCGCTTGTCCGGGCATTACACCAGAGAACATCTACGTTTCTTTGCTGCAATATGGATTCCGCCTCTTTAATGATCAGTGATCCAGCGCCTTTCCCTCTCCATTCAGGAAGAGTGGCCATTCCCCGCAGCCGATATTGTGATTCTATTTCTAGTTTGTCTATTTTCTCATCAAAAAAAGACGCTATGCTAATTAGGGTATTATCGTGAAAAGCACCTAGATGAAACGTATTTTGTTCTAAATCTTTTGGGTATTTACTTGCTTCCTTTGGCTGGTTCGACCTTAAAATACTGTGCCGCATTGATAGAGTATCTCCTGCGTCAATTTTTTTAACTTCCACTAAATCTCCTCCTCATCCCATCGATTCCCAAGCGGCATGCATTCCAGCAACACGCCCTGTAACCATGGCAGATGTAATATTATATCCTCCTGTATAGCCATGAATATCTAAAATTTCTCCACAAAAATACAGTCCGTTCATCAACTTCGATTGCATCGTATTTGGAACAATTTCTTTTATAGATACTCCGCCGCCTGTGACAAAAGCTTTCTCAATCGGTTGAGAGTCATGAATGTTGACTTCAAAATGCTTCAGCAGCTGCACCAGAGATTGTAGGGTTTGATTAGCGATATTGGCCGCTTTGTCTTCATGACTTACATTTGTTTGACTCAACAAGTAATCCAATAAACGCTCTGGTACAATTCCTTTTATTACATTACGGAAAGCTTTTTTAGGCTGGTCTTTAACAAGTCCTTGGAAATACTCGTACAATTCGCTCTCATTTTTATCAGGTAGAGCATCAATTTCTATAGTTACAGGTCTGTGCCCTTTCATGAATTCTTTGACTACGTATTGAGAACACCTGAGAATCGCTGGACCAGATAGTCCGAAGTGAGTGAAAAGCATGTCCATCCGGTGGGTGACTATGCGTTTTCCTTTCTGATTAAGTACGGAAACATCGACGTCTCTTAGTGAAAGGCCCTGTAAGGTTTTTTCCTTAATTAAATGGTCTTTTGAGATTAGCGGCACTTCTGTAGGAAATAGTTTTGTTATCGTATGGCCAGCTTTCTTTGCCCATGCATAGCCGTCCCCGGTACTGCCCGTATGCGGAACCGCTTTTCCACCTACTGCGAGAATCACGGCCTTTGTTGAAATTTTTTCATTACTCTTCAGTATGATTTGGTGGCCATTTTCTCCATAGTGAATCGCTTCTACTGGAGTTGATTTACGCACTTCTACATTCAATTCATCCAGCCGGTTCAATAACGCTTGAACGACATCCTTCGCTTTATTGCTGACTGGAAACATCCGGCCATGATCTTCTTCTTTTAAAGCTACTCCCAGCCCTTCAAAAAAATCGATAATGTCGTAGTTGTTAAAGACTGAAAACGGGCTGTAAAGGAATTTTCCATTGCCGGGAATGTGCTTGATTACTTCTTCTTCTGGTAAACGGTTCGTCACGTTGCACCGGCCACCTCCTGAGATGGCGAGCTTTGTACCTAGCTTTTTTCCTTTATCAATAAGGAGGGTGTCTACCCCTTGTTCCGCCGCTGCTATAGCTGCCATTAGTCCTGAGGGGCCTCCGCCTATTACGGTTACTTGATAAGTCATGATGTACTTCCTTTCTTTTTATCCGATCGTTCATTGTTTTCCTTCTATCTATGATAAAATAGATGAGGTCGAATCTACAATAAAATTGAAGGTGAATAGATAAATATGTCGAAACTTCTTAAAGGAACCATGTTATTAACAGCAGGAACTTTTCTATCCAAGTTTCTTGGAATGATTTATACCGTTCCGTTTGAAAATATGGTAGGGGAGGAAGGGACGGACCTTTTCTCTGTCGCTTATATTCCCTACAGTATTTTACTTAGTTTATCGAGTATGGGGGTACCTGTAGCTGTCTCCAAATTTGTATCTAAGTATAACAGTCTTGGTGATTATGAGACAGGCAGGAGAATGTTAAAGGCTGGTATACAATTGATGGCTGTTACTGGTGTGATCGCATTTCTTCTTTTATTCTTTTCAGCAGAAGAAGTGGCAGCTAGAACATTCGGTGCGGATAGCGGCCTCGTTGAGGACGGAGCCATGGTTATTCGAATGGTGAGCTTCGCTTTGCTTGTCATTCCACCAATGAGTATTACTCGAGGCTTTTTCCAAGGATATGAATCGATGGCACCTACAGCCGTCTCACAAGTCATTGAACAAATTGTAAGAATTGTGTTCTTGCTTGTTTCAGTCTTCATTATTATCCAGGTCATGCAAGGGGAGCTTGCTCAAGCTATTGGTTTTGCCACTTTTGCCGCATTTGTCGGAGGGATCGCGTCATGCATTACCCTTTTTGTGTACTGGAGAAAAAGAAAACCCTATCTCGACAGGCAGCTGGCCGAGCAAGAATTTACTTATGGTCTTTCGTCTAAAGAGATGTTCAAAGAATTATTCAGCTATGCAGGCCCATTTATTTTAGTTGGTATTGCTACACCGCTTTATCAATTGATCGATCAGTTTACGTTCTTCAAAGCAATGGATGCAGCTGGATTAGGAGAACGCGCGAACGGTGCCTTTTCAGCAATGAACTTCCTTAGTCACAAGCTGGTCATGATTCCAGTTACATTTGGTATTGGACTATCCTTAGCGCTTCTACCTGCGATTACTCAATCCTTTACGAACAAAAAAATGACGCAATTGAATCATCAAGTCAATCAGGCGCTGCAAATTATTGCACTGATTATTATTCCAGCCGTTGTCGGTCTTTCTGTGGTTGCAATCGAAGCATATGGCACATTCTATGGTGTAGAAAATGTAACCTTTAAAGGAGACCTGCTGCGCTGGTATGCACCAGTCGGACTCTTTTTAGCCTTGTACACTGTTACATCGTCTATTCTTCAAGGCATCAACCGCCAGAATTTTGCTGTCATCAGTTTAGGAACAGGAATTCTATTGAAGCTTGCTTTCAACTGGTGGTTTATTCAAATGTTTGGGGCAAAAGGAGCGATAATCGCCACGGGTGTTGGGGTAGCCGCAGCTGTAACATTGAATTTTTGGCGGATTTTCTCAAGCATTGAATTTTCCTATCGTCAGTTGTTCAAAAGGACTTTGCTAATTGTCATTCTTACAACAATTATGGCTCTTAGCGTATTTGCTATGAAATGGTTATTAGGATTCTTCTTTGATCCAATTGAAAAACGAGTTGATGCGTTAATCGTCTTGATGGTTAGTATTGGTTTTGGAGGAGCCGTGTACTTTTGGCTCACCTATCAATCGACTCTTCTAGAGCGTGTTCTTGGAGGACGTGTTCGCATCTTAGATAAATTTTTGAAACGCCGGTAAAGGAGGTTTTCCAGTGAGGATTGATAAACTCTTAGCTAATATGGGGTATGGAACACGTAAAGAAGTAAAAGCTTTATTAAAAGGTGGAAATGTCCGGGTGAACGGCGAACCGGAAAAAAGTGCAAAAACACATATAGATCCTGAGAATGATTCGGTTACTGTAATGGGGGAAGAAGTCGAATATAAGGAATTCATCTATTTAATGATGAATAAGCCTGGAGATCTCATTTCTGCTACCGAAGATGCGAATGAGATGACGGTTATTGACATTCTTCAGCCAGAGGATTATATATTTGACCCTTTTCCTGTCGGCAGGCTGGATAAAGATACAGAAGGATTACTGCTAATTACTAATGACGGTCAGCTAAACCATCGTTTAACTTCTCCGAAGAAAGATGTTGGAAAAACATACTATGCGGTGATTGATGGAAGAGTAATGGAAGAGGATGCAGAGGAATTTTCTAGAGGCGTGACTCTGGACGATGGTTATAAGACGAAACCAGGTCAGCTTACGATCCTAACCTCTGGTGAAAAATCTGAAATCGAATTGACGATTACTGAAGGAAAATTCCATCAAGTGAAGCGGATGTTTGAAGCAGTCGGTAAAAAAGTAACGTATTTAAAGCGAGTTTCGATAGGAGAACTGAAGTTGGATCCTGAACTTGAATTAGGAGAATATCGTGAATTGACAGATGAAGAAATCGAATACTTGAAGTCAATTACAAACGTGGATTAAAGACACATACTCAAGCGCCCTTGAAGTCCGGACACGTAAAAAGTAAAACGACCAGAGGAAGGTGGTTTTCCTGCGGCGGGACGGGTTGCTTATCTCGTTGACCAGTATAAAAAAACCATACACAGGGATTTTTAAAATTTCCCAGCCAATAAAAAACACCCGGAAGCAATTCCGGGTGATCTATTATCATTTATGATATTTTAACTTTTTTTTCAGTAATGGTCCACTTTCCACGATTCGGACTTGCTACAAGTCCGTTATATTCCAGAATACTAAGGTCTCTTTGCATCGTTCGATCGGTAATGCCGAACTCATCTGCTAACTCATTCGTCGATACTGTCCCTCGATCTTTAATAAAGAGGTAGACAGCTTTAATACGGTTGAGCATGCGGGATGATGGATGATTCAAAAAACCACTCCTTAATTTTCATAACTTGGAATTTGTGGTGCCAGTGAATCTATGAAGTTGGTTTCATTCTACAATAGAGTATAAATAAGTGCTATATTTAAGTACTGATTTTACAGATAATTCACTGAATTTACAAGAACTTAAAGGTCGGAGGGAAATAATTGGTTATTCTTAGAAGACTTCTAATGAAAATGGTTAAAATTAACAATACTGTGTTGTTTCTATCAAGCGCCTTTCTTGTAATTTTATCCTCTATCTTGATCGTCTTAGTGGAAAATGATACATTTCCTACTCTGTTTGATGGGTTCTGGTGGGTAATGACGACAGTGACTACTGTGGGGTACGGAGATTATTATCCTGTTTCTGTAGCAGGGAGAATCATTGCGATTATATTGTACGTAGTCGGAATTGGTTTGATCGGGGTAGTGATTGGGAAAATCATCGACGGACTGGCTACCTTTAGAAAAAAACGCTTGGAGGGTGATATTGTGTACAAAGGATCGGGACATTTCATCATTATTGGCTGGTCACACAAAGCCCAGTTTGCTGTCAAAGAAATTTTGGAAACAGACGCTAAAGCAGAAGTTGTCATCCTAGATCAATTGAAGGAAGCTCCTCTTTTGGAGGAGAATATCCATTACATAAAAGGCGATGCCTCTGACTTAGCTACATTGGAAAAAGCTAATCTTCCTGATGCAAAAGCTGTATTGGTCTTTGCTGACGACCATTTAAATAATGACCAGATGATTGACGGAAAAACCTTGTTAATCGCCTCCTCCATAGAAGCCATTGCTTCAAATGTTCATACGGTCGTTGAAATCATGGAAGAAAAGCATATCAAGAACTTTAAGCACGCCCATATTGATGAATTTATCATCTCTAATGAAACCATTTCTTCACTTGCTGTACGCTCTGCTTTTCGAAAAGGAGTATCTGAAATTTATGCTCAATTGCTTCGTCGTTCTGTAGGAGAAGATTTGTATCATGTTCCTGTTCATTCTTCTTGGAAGACCTATGGTGATGCCTTTCAATCTCTCCTAAAAGATGGGGCTACACTCATTGCCGATCGAAATGATTTGGCGATCAATCGTAAACTGGATGATGCTCTCCCAACAGATGCTGAACTTTACGCGGTTTGTGACAAAGTGACTTATGAAAAGATTATGAAGAAGGGAGCCTCATCATGAATATGAATCGTCTCAGTCAAGAATATGAACAAGAATTTCTAGATAAGGTTACAAAACTATTGGAGATTCCGAGTGTGTATGAACAAAGTGAAAGCTACCCATTAGGAAAGCCAATTGATGACGCTCTTCGTACAATGCTTAGCATTGCAGAAGAGGATGGCTTCACTACAAAGAATGTAGACGGACGAGCAGGTCATGTTGAATTTGGTGAAGGTGAGGAAGTGCTTGGAATTCTAGGCCACCTGGATGTAGTCCCGGCAGGTAAAGGCTGGTCAACTCCCCCTTTTGAACCAGTATTGAAGGATGGAAAACTATATGCTAGAGGAGCTCAGGATGACAAAGGCCCTGTAATGGCTGCATATATCGCCATGAAGCTTCTTAAGGAACAGGGGTTTAAACCTAAGAAGCGTGTCCGTTTGATTGTAGGGACGGATGAAGAAAGAGATTGGAAGGGAATGGAGTATTACTTCACAAAAGAAGAAATGCCTGCATTCGGTTTCTCGCCTGATGCCACATTCCCTGTCATCCATGCTGAAAAAGGATTGCTGGATTTTTATATGACCTACAACTTAAATCAAGAAACAGGATCTAATTCTGATCCAGCACTCCTTAAAATCACTGGAGGAGACAGGCTGAATATGGTTCCCGATGAAGCTTCAGCAGTAGTTCGGTCTGATAAGCATTTAGATGCTCAATTTCGTGAGTTTCTACGTGATCATGGATTAGAAGGTACTCTCGAAAAGAGTCACCAGGAGACTAGGATTATTGTAAAAGGTAAATCTGTACATGCCAGCAAGCCAGAAACTGGAGTTAATGCAATCACCGGATTAGTTTCTTTCTTACTAACGTTGCCTCTAAGTAATAACGATGTTGCTCTGCTCTCTACTATTCAGCAAAGTGTTGGAAAAACAGACGGTAGCGGGCTGCAGCTTGAACAGCTCGATAAAGAATCTGGACCTCTAACGATGAACGTTGGTTCTATTGATTGGAATAGGGATCAGTGTCAGATAGGGGTAAATCTGAGGTACCCTGTCTCGGCAGACCCAGAGGTGATTTTGTCTACACTCAAAAAGTCTGCACACGAAAATGGAGGAGAGCTTGAAGTCTATGATCATTTGAAGGCTCTTTATATGGATAAAGACCATCATTTTGTGCAGACACTGCTTCGGGTCTATAATGACGCAACGGATGAAGCACAGTCTGCAATTTCTATCGGAGGAGCTACATATGCACGAGCTCTTAAGGCGGGAGTAGCCTATGGTGCGCTATTCGCTTCTAGTCCTGATACAGCTCACCAAAAGGATGAGCATGTGCTTCTTTCAGATATGTTAAAAGCGATTGAAATTTACGCTGCTTCCATCTATGAATTGACGAGATAAATGAAATAGAGAGGTTCACCATTATGTCACACCCACCTGTAGAAAAAACGTATCGATTTATTCAACTGTTCTACTTTTTTACATTTTTTAGCTTTGGAGCATTATTCCCTTTGCTTTCAGTGTTTTTAGAAGAAGAGAAGGGACTCAACCATACACAGATTGGAATAGTCATCGCAGCCTTACCTTTAGTCACGATCTTCATTCAACCCATCTGGGGAATGATCAGTGACTATACAAGAAGACCAAAAAAACTGCTAATGATTGCAGCACTTGCTGCAAGTATCTTGGGCTTGTTTTATCCAATCCTGCAAGTATTTCCTGTATTACTGATTGGGATTATCAGTATAGCGATATTTCAGTCTGGGATCGTTCCGCTATCAGACAGCCTGTCTTTGAATTTTGTTCAAAAAAACGGGAAAGAATATGGCAATATCCGTTTATGGGGAGCAGTAGGATTTGCTGTATCGGTATTCATCTTAGGTAGGGTAACGGAAGCAACAGGGTCACTCGATTGGATCTTTTATTTCTTTTCTTCTGGTCTTCTTTTATGCATAATTGCGCTGCTTCAATTTCCTAAGAGAGCCGATGAAGTTACGGTTTCCTTCCGAGCAGGCTTGAAGGTTCTTGTAAGACAAAAACCATTCTTGTTATTTCTAGTTTCAAACTTCCTAATCTTTGGACCGGTCTTAGCGAACAATTATTATTTTGGGACGTTCATCCTTTCAGTTGGAGGGACATTATCAGGAGTAGGAATTGCCTTCTTACTAGCTGCTGGAAGCGAAGCCCCTTTTATGAAGTTTTCGCAGCAGGTCATCAATCGATTTGGCGTCCTTTCTGTCATTATGATCAGTGCATTCGTCTCTTGTGGCAGGTGGTTTTTGTATTTTTTTGAACCCTCAAGTGAGGTAGTATATGCAACGACGATTGTACAAGGGATATCCGTTGGTCTTTACATTCCAGCAGCTCTCATCCTCGTTAGGGAATTGGCTCCTGATAATGTACGGGCAACGGCCGTTGGGCTTTATTCCGCAGTAGGAAATGGACTGGGAAATGCATTCTTCACTTTTATCGGAGGCGTATTGATTGACGTCTGGAGTGTCACAGGGATGTATGGCTTCTTTGCTGGAATGACAATTATAGGAATTCTGCTGGTCATGGTCGTCTCTAGGTGGACAAATTTAGCAAGTAAGGAGGAAGTAGCTTGACAGCGCACTATTTCATTGGAATAAAAGTGGAAAAATCTATCCGGACTAAATTGACTGAATGGCAAAATGTGCTTGCAAAGTCTATGAACTATAAAGATTGGACGTCAGAAGAAGACTTTCATATTACGTTAAAGTTCTTAGGAGGCTGTTCCGATAAAACCATTGATGTATATAAAAACAAGCTGATGAACGAAGAATGGCCCGGAGCCTTCCGGATAGCTATCGGTCCAGCTGGTTATTTTGGTAATCCTAAACAACCGCGTGTCTTTTACGCGGATGCTGAAAAGCCGAAAGAATTAGAAGTAATCAAATTAGAAGTTGAGAAAATTGGAAGCGAGCTTGGCTTCCAGACGGAAGGAAGAACGTACCGTCCGCACGTTACTTTGGCAAAAAAGAATGCTGAGGGTATGTCTCCTCTTGCTCTTGAAAGTTATGATCTTTTATTGGATGAGTCCTATTCAATGCTAATCGATCATTTTTCCATCTTTCGCATTCACCCGCAGCAGAACCCAAAATATGAAGCGATTGCTCATATCTCTCTAAATAAGGAGGAGTAAAAGTAATAAGAGTAAAGGCATTCACGCACTTTTTGAAAAAAGCAGCCACCAGTTTCTGACGTTAGACCACAGTCTCTACTACTGAAAACCAAAGGACCAAAGAATCTATTTTCTTTCCAATAATTGTACGTAAAAAAGGAGCTTATGGAAGAATAAGTTCCTTTTTCAGGTAGATGGTGATCTTCAGTACAAAGTAAAGCCTCCTTTGATATTACTATAATCAAATAGTTATAGATTGCATATTGAATAGAAAGTAAAAATAGGAGGCATGCCTGATGAATATTATCATTGTTAACCCAAAAGCTGGGTTTGGAAAGGCTCAGAAGCTTATCAAAAAAGTGCAGAAGGACTCTTTATATAGGGATAAGAATTGCCGGACTTTTTTTACTGAGTACGCGGGTCATGCAGAAAAAATTGCCGGACAAGTCGTACGAATTCATCAGGAAACCCTTTCCTGCATCCTTGTGATCGGAGGTGATGGAACCTTACATGAAGTTATCAATGGAACAAAAACTAGACCGTCTCTTCCGATTGGTTTCATCCCAGCTGGGTCAGGGAACGATTTTGGCAGGGGGATAGGATTAGAGAATAAGGGTGTGGCGTTATTCCGAAAGATGATAAACAACCCAGGAAGATTGCATTGTAACCAGGGAGTTTTTGTACCTACCCTAAACTGCCAATGGGAGAAGCGCTACTTCGCAAACAGTATAGGCTTTGGATTTGATGGAGAAATTGTGGCATTGGCAAACCGTCCGAAGTTCAGGAAGTGGATGCGAAGAGTTCAATTACATAAATATACTTATACTATAGCACTCCTCCGATTATTGAGAAGATATAATCCTATTTCTTTTGAACTAAATCTCGATGGGGAAGTACGAAAATATTCGAATGCTTTAATGGTGACTGTAACTAATCATCCATACTATGGCGGAGGAATGAAAATCACCCCTCAAATGGATATCCGTAATTCGGGGTTTCAAGTCCTTGTCATTGAACAGATATCAAAATGGAAAATACTCGCGCTTTTCTTTACCGTTTTCCTCGGATTGCATACAAAACTAAAAGAAGTGAAAGTTTTTGAAGTGGAAACGGTAAAAATTAACTCTCATGAAACGATGTCCTATCAAGTGGATGGACAGAGTGGAGAATGCAAAGAATGTGAGATAAGAAAGAGTAGTAGGAAAAGGACCTTCCTGTCGGGGTAAGAGAAAACTCTTGAAACTTACAAGAAGGATAAGTTAATCTAATTTAAGGTGCATGGGTAGATACCAAATCTTTTGGAACAGGCCCAAAGTACGATATACTGAAAGACGATAACGACGTGATGTAATGTAATCACAGGAAGATTTGAGGAATTGAAGGTGAATTGGTTGGAACATATTCTTGGAAGTGATTGGACGATTACACCAGCAGGCGGTTCGACAGGAGAAGCCTATTATGCGCAGACAGAGGGGAAGAGATTATTTCTTAAGAGAAATTCTTCTCCGTTTCTTGCTGTCCTTTCTGCAGAGGGAATTGTGCCCAAGCTTGTTTGGACCAAGCGGTTAGAAAACGGTGATGTGATTACAGCACAGGAATGGTTAGAAGGACGCGAGTTGAACCCTGAAGAGATGAAGCACCCACGTGTAGCTGCATTGTTAAGCAAAATTCATCATTCTACAGAACTTCTCGATATGCTTATGAGATTAGGAAAACAGCCATTAACACCAACAGAAATTCTAAAAGATATACAAGAAAACCAAAATGTATTAAATCAAATAGATCCTAGAATTGAAATTCACCATGCCATCAAATTTCTTGAAAACCATGTGGATGAAGTGGGCCACGATGTTCATGTGGTTTGCCATTGCGATACCAATCATAACAATTGGCTGCTTTCTTCTTCTGATCAATTGTATTTGATTGATTGGGATAATGCTATGGTTGCGGACCCTGCTCTTGATTTGGGAATGCTGCTTTATTCTTATATCCCAGTAGAAAGTTGGCAAGATTGGCTTAAGGAATATGGGACAGAGCCTGAAGAGGACTTATATAACCGAATGGTATGGTATGCAGTTTCGCAAGCTCTTTCTTTTATCCAGTGGCATCAGATGAGAGGCGAATATGACGAATCATCCATTCGGATCAGGAAGTTGAAAAATATGATGAACGTTCATAATATCTACTGATAAAGCTTTTTTATATAGAAGTTTACGTCTTCTACAAAAGCTTGAAGACTTGAATTCGTGATTTATTTGGAGTCCGTTATGGTGTAAGAGGAAGGGAAGGGTGGCCTGGAAAACGACTTTCTTTCCTGCCAGGGAACTGGCGAGAGTCTCCTGGGGAATGATCATGACCGGTGAGACTCACCAAATACCGACGGATAGCGAACCATTTCCTGACTTCAAGCACCGGCCATGATAAAGAAAAGCGAAAACGACAAACCTAATTTCTTTGAAATTAAGTCTATAGAATAAATATCTTTTATCAGAGTAATTAATAGAAAAAAAACCGTTGCTAATTTAGCAACGGTTTTTCTAACCTTAGGAGATAGTTGGTGTATATTTTAATTTCTTCTCACGAACTTCAGTACTCATTATTTCACTTAATTTCTCAAATGGATATATAAATAGTGCGTATCCTGCAAATAGTACAGAGAAAGTGGCTAGCACAGTCATTTCAAACGTTTTTGTAATAAGTTTCATGTTTCTGGCTTCACTCCAATTCGTATTAGTATCACATGATTCATATCGTATCTTAGAAAGCGTTTACAACCCAACCCCCTTCATGAACGATATTTCAGAATATGTAGGGAAAGGAAAGGGTAGTATTTGAATAACTCATGCATCATCATTAATAGACGGATATAATCGCTTATTCACCCATATCCCTCCCTTTTTATAAAAACTTTAAAAAACAATCGAATTCATGGTAATATTTTAACGGTAGGAGGAGGAATTTTAACCATGCGTTTAAGAAATAAACCTTGGGCAGACGACTTTATGAGAGAGAATGATCACATTGTTGTCCAAGACCCTTTTGAATGGAAAGGAAAGTGGAAAGAACTATTTAATGACCCATCTAAGCCTCTTCACTTGGAGATTGGTTCAGGAAAAGGTCAATTTATTGCCGGCATGAGTAAGCAGCATGAGGAACTTAACTTCATTGGAATTGAACGGGTGAAAAGTGTTATTGTCGGTGCATTGAAGAAAGTAAAAAATGCTGAAACGAGAAATGCTAGGCTTGTAAACGAAGACGCCGAAGATCTTCGTGACTTATTTGATACAAACGAAGTGGATCATATTTACTTGAACTTTTCAGATCCTTGGCCTAAAAATAAGCATGAAAAAAGAAGACTAACGTTCCATACGTTTTTAGATCAATATAAAGATGTGCTTGTTGCTGATGGAGAGATTACCCTTAAAACGGATAACAAAGGTTTTTTTGAGTATTCGCTTGTAAGCTTCTCTCAGTATGGCATGATTTTAGAAGAGGTTTCCGTAGATTTACATGCGGATGATGACCCTTTAAATGTTCCTACTGAATATGAAGAAAAGTTCTCTGAAAAAGGACAGCCGATCTATCGCTGCAAGGTTCGGTTCAAAACATGATACCGTTTACATTAGCTCTAGTCATTATGGTAGACTAGAGCTATATTTGTATGGAAGGGGATGTTGATATGGAATCGATGCAGATTGGCCGCGCCAGGTTAACATGGTTAAACGGCGGAGTCACTCATATGGATGGAGGGGCTATGTTTGGTGTCGTGCCGAAGCCTTTATGGAGTAAAAAGTATCCGGTCAATGATAAAAATCAGATTGAGCTTAGAACGGACCCGATATTAGTAGAACTTGATGGCAAACGGTTGGTCATAGATTCTGGAATGGGCAACGGTAAGCTGACAGCCAAGCAGAAGCGGAATTTTGGGGTGAAGGAAGAATCGAATATCGATCGATCTTTAAATGAACTAGGTTTAACAAGAGGGGATATCGATTATGTCTTGATGACTCACCTGCACTTCGATCATGCATGTGGTCTTACGATGTGGGATGGTGAAGAACTTGTTCCAACTTTTCCGCATGCAATGATTTATACGAGTCAGACGGAATGGGATGAAATGAGGAACCCAAACATACGATCAAAAAATACCTATTGGGAACAGAATTGGAAGCCGGTTGTAGAACATGTACATACTTATGACAAGTCGATTGAAGTATTGTCGGGATTACAGATGATCCATACGAGCGGGCATAGTGATGGTCACTCGATTGTTTTGTTTGAAGATGAGAACGAAACTTTCATTCACATGGCGGATATTATGCCTACGCATGCTCACCAAAACGTTTTATGGGCGTTAGCGTATGACGATTATCCGGTCACATCCGTTCACGAAAAACAGAAATGGATGGGTTTTGGTTATGAAAGAAAAGCATGGTATGTTTTTTACCATGATGCTCATTACAGAGCAATAAAATTTAATGAGAATGGTGAAGTTATAGACCATGTAAAAAGACAAACTTATTCATATGAAGATTAAATGAACAAGAGCCCCCGCTTAATGCGGAGGCTCTTGGGTTAATGTTAAGCAGTAGTTTCAGCTACATCAACGATTGTACCCGTTTCTGTATCGATATAAAATTCAAATTGAGATGTTTCCCCGTCTTGATTTTTGGAAATCCCGCCACGATATACATCGTAGTTGATGCCGTTTTTATTCAATTCTTCAGGTTTCATGTAAATCCATGACCCGCTGATTGGGCCTTGCTTTTTGAACGCCTCTTTAGCAATTTTTAATGCTTTTTCAGGCGTAACTCCTTGATTGTTACCTAATTGCTCTTTTACTACATAGCCAGCAAGTGCTCCTACACCAGCAGCTATTGCGACTTTTTTCCAATTCATCAAACAATCACCTCACAACTTATTTCTAATCTTCAGTATACTAAAAATTCCCGTTAAAAGGAAATCAAAACATATCTCCTGCTGTTTTGTAGAAACGTTTTCAAAGTTTCGTTAGAATAGAGGGAGACGTATAAAAAGGAGATGTACATACGATGAATGTAGAAACGAGAGAGCTTTTTAAAACGTTAACGGAATTGCCGGGGGCTCCTGGTAACGAACATCTGGTAAGAAAATTCATGAAACAAGAACTAGAGAAGTATTCAGATGAAATTGTTCAGGATCGCCTTGGTGGCGTATTTGGTCTGCGCGATGGCAAAGGTCCAACATTGATGGTAGCCGGTCATATGGATGAAGTAGGGTTCATGGTTACTCAAATCACCGATAACGGTATGCTTCGTTTTCAAACTTTGGGCGGATGGTGGAGCCAGGTCCTGCTTGCTCAACGTGTACAAGTCATCACAGAGGAAGGACCTGTTGTAGGTGTCATTGGTTCCATTCCTCCTCACAACTTAACTCCTGAACAGCGCAAAAAACCGATGGAGATGAAAAATATGCTTATTGATATCGGCGCTGATGACCGTGAAGATGCTAAAGCAATTGGAATTAAGCCAGGACAGTCGATCGTTCCGATTTGTCCATTTACTCCAATGGCCAACGATAAAAAAGTCCTAGCAAAAGCATGGGATAACCGTTATGGGTGTGGATTATCTATTGAACTACTCAAAGAGCTTCAACATACAAAACTTCCTAACAAGTTATATTCAGGAGCGACGGTTCAAGAGGAAGTTGGATTAAGAGGAGCGCAAGTAGCTGCGAACATGATTGATCCGGATATCTTTTATGCCCTCGACGCTTCTCCCGCAAATGATATGAGTGGTGATAAGAAAGAGTTCGGCCAGTTAGGAAAAGGTGCTTTATTACGTATTCTTGATAAGTCAATGGTCACCCATCGTGGCATTCGCGATTTCATTTTGGATACAGCAGAAAGCCACGATATTCCGTATCAATACTTTATTTCCCAAGGGGGTACAGATGCAGGAAGAGTACACATTGCGAACAACGGTGTTCCGTCTGCTGTAGTAGGTATTTGCTCACGTTATATCCATACCTCTTCCTCAATCATCCATGTTGACGACTATGCAGCTGCTAAAGAATTGCTTGTTCATTTAGTAAAAACAACGGATCAAAATACAGTTGATTTGATAAAAAGGAATGTATAGTTATCATAAAGTCACGCGATGCTGATGTCAGCATGCGTGGCTTTATGCTATCATTATCAAAATAGTATGGTAAAAGAGAAAGGTGTATCGTATTGTGAAAATTTACGTCGGTTCGAATAACCCTGCAAAAATTGATTCAGTCAAACAAGTTTTTTCTGAAGATGAAGTGGTTGGTATGGATGTTGAATCCAAAGTTGCTGCTCAGCCATTTTCAGATGAAGAAACACTCGAAGGGGCGATAAATCGTGCCAGGGAATGTGCGGCTATGAATAAAGGGAATTTTGGCATCGGTCTAGAGGGTGGCGTGATGGAAATCGAGGGAGACCTCTATTTATGTAATTGGGGCGCCCTCGTAGATCAAAAAGAGAACGTTTTTACAGCTAGTGGCGCAAGAATCCCGTTACCTGATGAGATTAAAGAAGAATTGGAAAAGGGAAAAGAACTTGGAGAGGTTATGGATAATTATGCGAATAAGAATGATGTGCGAAAGAATGAAGGTGCTATCGGCATTTTCACAAATGGGGCTGTCGAGCGTGAAGAAATGTTCATGCACGTCGTAAAGTTATTGAAAGGGCAATGGGAATTTTATCAATGAAAAAGGTGTATCCAGTTTATGGATACACCTCTTCTTTTTATTCATAGATGTAGCTTAGAACATCCAAAGCCTGATCGATGGTTTCTACGGTGATATTTGCCTGGTTGGATAATTCTTTTAATGGATGAACTAAAGATTCCGGTCTGACCAAAATCAGCGGCTTACGGAGCTGGATAGCTGCACTTGCATCCATTGCGGTATTCCACTGTTTGTATTGCTCCCCAAATAGAGCAATGACTGCATCTGATTTCTGTAATAGAACTTGGGTTCTGAAGTTATTTACGCTAGACGCTGCATCATCACGGTACACATTGTCTGGCTGTTTGCCCATAATGGCCTCTCCGACATCGTCAGATCTTTCATGATTTTCTTGTGGTCCTACAAAATGAATAGGTAAGTCTCGTTGTTTGGCATTGTTTTTTAGCTGTTGACGCCAGTCATCATGAATTTGACCAGCTAAATAGACAGTTAATTCCATTCAACTACCTCCTCAAGATAAACTCTATTTTAAGTATGAAACAGGAGAGCTCTAGTGTCCAGTAAGGAAACTTTTTACATAAAGTCTTCATCTTTGAAGGATGCAGAAGAAATGTATCTTTTCGCTCTTCTTTATCATTTCCCCTCTTGGATGGATGATTTCATCCAATCACCTGAGTAGAACATGTAAAACTACTTACAATAAATTTTAGATAATGCTCACAGAACTTCTGATTAGTTTCATTAATACCCTCTGAGGAATGTTAAGTGTAAACTAGTCGTAAATACACTTTTAGAACATTGTGTCTTATAGATGAAGTCTTAGTGAATTGATGAGCAAAATTCACCCGTGGTGTATTTACACATGTTAAATTAAAGTATAATATTAATTTCGGATAAAGGGGGACAATGATGAAGCAATTTTTAGAGCGAAAAGGAGTTCGCATTTCTGTTCATACTTATTTGATTACGGCCCTAAGCTACATGGCTCTAGGCTTGTTTTCATCTTTAATTATTGGTTTGATTATGAAAACGATCGGAGAGCAAACAAGTTTAGGCGTTGTTTCTCAATCATTAATTGAAATGGGTACGTTTGCGATGGATACGAAAATTTGGGGAGGGGCGATTGGAGCTGCCATCGCTTTTGGTTTAAAAGCCCCGCCACTTGTTATTTTCGCCTCCCTGTTCAGTGGTGCTCTAGGGGCTGAAATGGGTGGACCTGCTGGAAGCTATATAGCAGCATTAGCAGCTACAGAATTCGGTAAAATTGTAAGTAAAGAGACGAAAATAGATATTATTCTTACCCCATTTGCGACTATTACGGTTGGGTTTCTTGTTGGTTCTTTAATTGGATCGCCGATCGGAAGCTTTATGACTACGTTTGGAGAAGTGATTAATTGGGCTACTCTCCAACAGCCTTTTATTATGGGTATTCTTGTAGCAGTTTTAATGGGACTTGCGTTGACTGCTCCCATTTCAAGTTTGGCCATTGCACTTATGCTTTCTCTAGAGGGGGTTGCAGCGGGAGCAGCCACTGTTGGCTGTGCGGCTCAGATGATTGGTTTCGCAACGATTAGTTACAAAGATAACGGTTTTGGCGGATTCATCGCACAAGGAATCGGTACATCTATGCTTCAAATAGGAAATGTCGTCAAAAAGCCTCTCATTATTGTGCCCCCTACTATTGCTGGAGCAGTTCTGGCTCCTATTGCAACGGTATGGTTAACGTTAGAAAATAACGCTGCTGGGGCAGGTATGGGGACGAGCGGTCTAGTTGGACAGATCATGACATTTGAAGCTATGGGATTCTCGTGGCAAATTGTTGGAGTCATCTTTGTTCTTCATTTCTTGGCGCCTGCTTTAATTAGCGGGGTGATCGCTTTCTGGTTTAGAAGAAAGGGCTGGATTCAGCCAGGTGACATGAGGATTGAATATGAGTAAACCTATGCTAGAATAATTGTGGAGGTGGATATCTTGATTACACTTGAATCCGATCAACATTTAAAAGAATTAATGGAATCTCAATCAGTTATTCTGCTCTTCTCCGCTGATTGGTGTCCAGATTGCAGAGTCATTGAACCATTCATTCCTGAACTAGAGGATCAGTTCAATAATTGGTCTTTCGTTTATGTAGATAGAGATCAATTCATACATGTCTGTGCAGAGAATGACGTCTTCGGGATACCAAGTTTCGTTGCTTTTAGAGATGGAGAAGAAGTAGGAAGGTTTGTAAGCAAAAACAGAAAAACCAAAGAAGAGATTGAAGAATTCTTACGTAATGTAAGTAAATAACAAGCTGTGCTCTAGCACAGCTTGTTTACTTTTTTCAGGAGCTAATGATGTGTATAATAGGATGAGGTACAAGATATACGATAACTAGATCGGAGATCCATTTCTTCCATCATCGAAGGAGGAAAATAACATGAAGATGACGAGTATAAAGATGAAGAAGAAATTAGAAGAACGTTTGCAAAGGAATGAATGGAAAACCATCTTTAATCGAGACAAAGACACATTCCGTATTGAGTGGCGTGAGTCAGGGGATGGCATAACCATAACTTTGCCAAACGTGATTTCTAAATATGAAGCACGAGGAGAAGAAGCGCTTGACGAATTAGAAGATCATGTCCAGGAAGCTCTGAGGGTTATGAATGAAACCCATCATCTCACCGGGAAAGAAGAAAAAATTTTCCCAGTCATCCGTGCAGCTTCTTTCCCTACAGAAACAGAGCAGGGAAAGAAATTAGTGTACACGGATCATACAGCTGAGACAAGGATCTATTACGCCCTGGATCTTGGTAAATCCTATCAGCTGATTGATGAATCCATGCTTGAAAAGGAAGACTGGACGAAAGAGCGTATGAAGGAAGTAGCAAGTTTCAACGTTCGCTCCCTGCCAGTAAAGATGAAAAAAGATACGGTATACGGGAACGACTTTTATTTCCATTCTACTCAAGATGGATATGATGCGAGCCGAATCTTGAATGAAGTGCTGCTTGAAGAATTAAAGGCTGAATGCAAAGGGGAATTGGCTATCAGTATCCCTCACCAGGATGTCATCATTTTTGCCGATGTGCAAAATCCAGAAGGATACGACATTATTGCTCAGATGGCTATGAAGTTCTTTGCTGAAGGGACAGTTCCAATCACTTCTCTCTCTTTCTTATACGAAAACAAAGAGCTTGAGCCTATTTTTATTCTAGCTCAGAAAAAACCTAAACAGAATGGAAAGGAAGATTAGATTTATGGATGTGTTCTACAATTTAAAAGGTATTGGTGATGTATTGATCATCCCTATTAAAGAAGGCGACCGTAATACGATCAAACATGAACAGTATGGAGACGTTGTAAAGATTACTGATCGAACAAATGGCTCTCTTCTAGGTTACAATATTTTTAATGCTTCGACCTATTTCAACATTCCAAGTCAAGGAAAAATGAGACTGACAGAAGAGATGTTGGCACCGATCAAAGATCTATTTTCTAAGAACCAGCTTAACGACGTGCTTGATTTTGATTTAAGTCCAAAATTTGTAGTGGGATATGTAAAAGAGAAGAACCCACATGAGAATGCAGATAAATTGAGTGTCTGTCAGGTGGACGTAGGTGAAGAAACACTTCAAATTGTTTGTGGGGCACCGAATGTCGATGAAGGGCAACATGTGGTGGTTGCGAAAGTAGGCGCTACAATGCCAAGTGGAATGAAGATTAAAGATGCAAAGCTTCGCGGGATCCCATCCACCGGAATGATTTGCTCAGCCAAGGAGCTTGGGTTACCGGATGCTCCGAAAGAAAAAGGAATTCTAGTGTTAGAAGACAGTTATCAAGCCGGCCATCCGTTTGAATTTTAATTTAAGTTAAAAGCAGAGTAGCTTAGCTACTTTGCTTTTTTTTGATAAAATAGTCATTTTTAAAGCGATTGTAAACCAATAATCGTAAGAAAACTGTTAAAATAAAAGGTACCACAAAGAATGATTTACATAAGAAAAGAGAGTGAGAAAAAATGTGGAATGAATTCAAAAACAAACTGAAAAAATGGTTTGATGAAGCTGATAAGAACGATACCCCTCAACCTGAAAAGCAACGTGAGTATGAACGTAGTGAGATGAATGCCAAAACTAGAATGACATATCGATATCCTAAACAAGGAGAATTTCGTTTTCCGGTAATTCCTGACCCTGACCAAACGTCGAATGACTCTAACAGCTCTCAGGAAACGAAGCCTGAGAAGAGAGAAAGAAGAAGGAATGACAATGAAAAACACCATCATGATAAGTATGAGGAGAAGAAAGAAAGGACTAAAGAAGACAGAAGACATACCAAAAATAGGAAGGAAGATAAGTCAGAACTTCCTGAAACATCATCCATTCCTTTCACTCCCTCAGATGTTCCTTCACCAATTTACGGCTATCACAGCCGGCAATTGACTGTTGGTCTGGAAAAATTAGAAAGTACAGTTGTACCCAATAAAGAACAAGAAACAAGAGCGCTTGATGATGCTGAATGGCAAGAACTTAGGAAACGCTTGCGAAGCAGGGTCACGGAAGATAAAGAACGTACCAGTCGAAATGCCCTTCAGAAACAATTTGAGAGAAACGGGAAAAAGGAACAACCAAAGGAAGGTGATCCCCATGCTCGCTCCGCCGAATGGGCTAGAGAAGAAGCGGCTACGCTAGAAACGCAGCGTGCTGTGAAAAAGGATCCCCTATCTATTGTAAAAGAAGGAAAAAGCCCTTACGAAAAAGGTAAGACGGAGGTTCATACAGAAGATGAACATTCGGTAACAGAATGGAATCACGATACCGTTACAGAAAAGAACGAAGCGAATCTTCCAAGTTCTCTTAAAAAACAGTCATCCTCGCCATTAAATAATCTATTAACCATGGAAGAAGATTATGATGAGGATACAGAAGAGGCTGATGATAGTCTGCTTAAGAATGAGCAGACAGATGAAGATAATCCTTTAAGCGCTCATGAAAAAGACCAGCTGAACGAAGAATGTAAGGATGAAGAAGAAAGCCAACAGTCAGCAGAAGTTGAAGAAAGTGATTTTGAAAAACAAGAGCAAACGGGAAAAATCCTGACTGAACAAGAGCCGCAGGAACACGACAACGGCTTAAGTACTAATGAAACAGGATTCTCTATTCAGAACCCTGTCGAGGAAAATGAAAGCATAATGTTCTCTGAAGAGACGGAACAACTAGAAGAAAGTGATAGGGAAGAGCTTGAAGATACAATCGAATTAAACGATGACAACCATAACGAGGATGAGGAGCAGTACCTTGATTTCAGTGATTCGGAGTCCTCTATCGAAGAAGAAACAGAAGTGAATGGCGAAGAGCCAGTTGAAGAAGAAAACACTTTAGCAAATGAGAGTGAAAGTCAGAACTCTGTGGAAACAGACCACGACCAAGAAACGAAAGTGGAGACTTCTGATCCACAATCTGATGATTTGGATTCTAACCATTCACCAACTCTTGTAGAGACAGACGAACAAAAGAGTGAAGCCAAAAGCTCATCAAATCAAAGTGAAAAGCCTGGAGAAGAAGTGAAGAAACAAACTCCACCTAGGAAGAAAGAGAGTTCACAAAAAAGAACCGTACCTTTTAATGTGATCATGACACCAAGGGACAAGCGTTCTCGAGATAGAAAGCCTTTCTCTAAGCAAGAAGAAACAAAAAAAGAGAACCTAGAAGCACAAAAGTCACAGGAAAAGGTGACAATAGAAAATCAAGCTGTGAAAGAACATTACCAGACTCCACTTTATTTACTAGAGGACCCTGTTCGAGCTGCAGATGGCGATGACCAATGGATTAAAGATCAGATGGAATTGTTAGAAACGACCTTAAGGCATTTTCACGTTCGTGCTAAAGTTGTCAATGCAATGAAAGGACCGACAGTTACAAGATTTGAAGTTCAACCAGAACCTGGAGTGAAGGTCAGCAAAATAACGAATCTTGCAGATGACATTAAGCTTAGCATGGCAGCAAGAGATATCCGTATTGAAGCTCCAATTCCAGGCAAACAAGCTGTAGGAATTGAAGTTCCAAACCAACAGCCCCAAATGGTTGGACTGCAGGAAATCTTCGAATCACAACCTTTCCAAGGAGACAAATCTCCGTTATCTGTAGGGTTAGGTTTGGATATTGGAGGAGATTCTGTCGTAACGAATTTGAAAAAGATGCCGCACGGATTAATTGCGGGTGCGACTGGGTCTGGTAAAAGTGTTTGTATCAACACAATTTTGATTAGTCTTTTATATAAAGCTCACCATGAAGACGTAAAGTTCCTGCTGATTGATCCTAAAATGGTAGAATTAGCACCTTATAATGACCTGCCTCATCTCGTGTCCCCAGTTATTACGGACGTTAAGGCAGCAACCACTGCATTGAAATGGGCAGTCAAAGAAATGGAAGAACGTTATGAAAAGTTCGTCAAAGAAGGCGTACGAGATGTAGAGCGCTACAATGACAAGATGATTAAGAGTGGACGACGTGAAGAAAAAATGCCGTATATGGTCATCGTCATCGATGAACTGGCAGATTTAATGATGGTTTCTCCTCAAGATGTAGAGGATTCCATCTGTCGAATTGCTCAAAAAGCAAGAGCATGCGGCATGCACCTGCTCCTTGCTACGCAGAGACCTTCAGTTGACGTTATTACAGGCCTGATCAAAGCTAATATTCCAACTAGAATTGCATTTAGTGTCTCTTCTCAGGTCGATTCCCGTACCATTATTGATTCAGGAGGTGCGGAAAAACTGCTTGGTAAAGGAGATATGCTTTTTGTAGAGAACGGATCAGGTCAGCCTCGTAGAATTCAAGGAGCATTTGTTTCAGATGATGAGATTGAAAGGGTTACACACTATGTGAAAAAAATCGCTCCGCCAAATTATTTGTTCCATCAGGAAGAATTGATGAAGCAAATCTCTTCTGAAGAAGAGACAGATGCATTGTTTGATGAAGCCGTTCAATTTGTCGTCGCACAAAATGGGGCGAGTGCCTCTCTTCTGCAGCGTCGGTTCAAGGTAGGATATAATCGAGCAGCGCGTTTAATTGATCAAATGGAAGACTACGGTATTATTTCAGAGCAAAAAGGAAGTAAGCCAAGAGATATTTTGCTAACAGAACAGCAAATACAGGAAATAATTGAATAAATAACTGTGTTTGAAAAGGATTTTTTCTAAATGCTTGTGAATTAGGTCCCAATTTTATATGATTGACAAAGAATGAATTATTTGACCTCAATGTTTAAGGAGTAAAGTCATGAAGGAAATAGAACGTAAGCTGAACGGTGAAATCAGCCGCTTAACAAATAAAACATTTAAATTTGATGAACGTGTAGCTGAGGGATGGTTCTCTGCTGTCTATTTTTTAAAGACGAGAGATATAGTTGAGAAACACCTTCCAGATAATCATGTGACCATGCAATTCTTTCAGAAAGATGAAGCGGTATTGTGTGGCACAGATGAAGCGATTGCCCTTATCCACACGTTTGCTGAACATCCGGAAGAATTAGAGGTTCACTCATTAAAAGATGGAGATAAGATCAGCCCTTATGAAACGGTTATGACAATAACGGGTCCTTATCAGTATTTTGGCTTTCTAGAAGGCATTATAGACGGGATTTTAGCAAGACGGACTTCCGTTGCTACTAATGTTTATAATGTTGTCAAAGCTGCTCGATCCTCTGGTCGTCAGAAACCTATCATTTTTATGGGAGACAGGGATGATCATTTTACTCAACAATCTGGAGACGGATATGCGGCTTTCATCGGTGGATCTACGGCTCAGGCTACTCATGCCATGAACGAATGGTGGGGGAAAGAAGGAATGGGCACAATGCCTCATGCGCTTATCCAAATGTTCAAAGGGGATGTTGTCGAAGCGACGAGAGCTTATCAAACCCAGTTTCCAAATGATCAGTTAATGGCTTTGGTCGATTACAATAATGATGTCATCACAGATTCATTGAAAGTGGCTCGTGAATTCGGTGACGACCTTAAAGGCGTACGAGTGGATACATCCCGTAATTTAGTCGATAAGTATTTTTTACGGAATCAGCATTTAATGGGGACATTCGATCCTAGAGGCGTAAATCCTGAACTTATATTTGCTTTAAGACGTGCGCTTGATAAGGAAGGGTATCAGCATGTGAAAATTGTAGTTAGTGGAGGCTTCACTGAAGACCGTATTCGTTCATTTGAACAGAAAAAAGTTCCTGTGGACATGTATGGGGTAGGCGGTAGTTTGTTAAAGATAGGCATCGGTTTCACAGGAGATAATGTGTTCATTGATGGTGAGCCGGAAGCGAAAGAGGGGCGCCGCTATAAGCCTAATCCTCGCTTAGAATACGTCCAATATAATGAAGAATAAAAAAACTAGGCACCAGCGAAATTTATCGCTCGTGCCTTTTTTATGGTAGAAGAGGTTCTAATAATCATAAGCAAAGATTTTACATCTACTGCTTATAAGATATAATAATCTGTGGTAGAGACCTATCATTTTAATGACAATACAGTTACACAAAGGATGCAACTCTTTCTCTCTCAGTCGTTCCATGATAAGATGATATAGCGTTATGGAAAACCAAGCCTAATATGGCCGAAGACAAAATGGCAACTTAATGAAAGTTACATATACTATACTTAAAGTGACCCACTTTATTTTGGAGGTTCTTGTTTATGACAACTTACCATTTCATTGGTATCAAAGGAACAGGAATGAGTGCTCTTGCCCAGATTTTGCATGATTCGGGTAAGAAAGTTCAGGGATCTGATGTTGAAAAACAATTTTTTACTCAAGAAGTCTTAGAAGCTAAAAATATTGAAATTATGCCTTTCTCAAAGGACAATATTCATGGTGATCTAACCATTATTGCAGGAAATGCATTTGGAGATGACCATGAAGAAATAGAGGAAGCTAAGAAACAAGGCTTACCTTTCTATCGATATCACGAGTTCTTAGGGGAATGGTTACAGCAGTACACAAGTATTGCCGTAACTGGTGCACACGGGAAAACATCCACGACAGGTCTGCTTGCCCACGTGCTGTCTGAGAATTACCCGACTTCTTACTTAATAGGGGATGGAACTGGAAGAGGACATGAAGAAAGTCAATACTTTGCTTTTGAAGCGTGTGAGTACCGCCGTCACTTCCTCGAATATCATCCTGACTATGCGATTATGACTAATATCGATTTTGACCATCCTGATTATTTCTCAAGTGTCGAAGACGTTTTTGATGCCTTTCAGCAGATGGCAAAACAGGTGAGAAAGGGAATCATTGCCTGTGGGGATGACGAGCATCTTCAGCATATTCAAGCAAATGTGCCTGTCGTATATTATGGACTACAGGATACGAATGATTTCCAGGCTCAAAACATTCGTGAAACGACTGAAGGAACGGTATTTGATGTATTTGTTAGAAACAACTTTTACGACACGTTCACCATTCCTCAGTTTGGTAACCACAATGTTTTGAACGCCCTTAGCGTCATTGCAATATGTCATTATGAAAATATGTCCCCTGATCAGATTAAAAAGCTTTCTACCTTTAGAGGTGTGAAACGCCGGTTTACTGAGAAGGAGTGGAATAAACAGGTGTTGGTTGACGATTATGCCCACCATCCGATTGAAATTACGGCTACAATCGATTCAGCTCGTAAAAAATATAAAGATCGGCCGGTTGTTGCGATCTTTCAGCCACACACGTTCACAAGAACAAAAACATTCCTGAACGAATTTGCGGATAGTTTGGAACAGGCAGATCATGTGTACCTTTGTGATATTTTCGGGTCAGCAAGAGAAAATGAAGGAAAGCTGACTATTGAAAATTTACAGGAATTGATTCCACAGTCTGAGGTACTGCAAATTGATGATATTGATCGTTTGAAGACCTATGGTAATGGAGTTTTATTATTCATGGGAGCAGGAGATATTCAGAAATTCCAAAAAGCTTATGAAGCTTTAAATTAGGAAAAAAGTGCGGGTTCGATAAGGATCCGCACTTTTCTATTTACATCTTATTAATCAAATTTACAGAACTTGAGAATAATTAAAGGATATTTGCATCTATGTATCGAATAAAAGCTTTTATAGAGATATCCGTTTAAAATTAGACAAAGATGGGTATTTACTAAAATGTAAAAATTACATACTGAAGGAGTGTGCAGGGGGAATGATTTTAATTCTTTACATTGCTGCATTAATTGCTGCAGTGGCTTTTGCTGTTCTCGTCATTTTCTTGGCAAGGACACTAACAGCTGTGCGTCGCACCATGAACAACGTTGCTGACACACTTGAAGGTGTGGAGAAGCAAATGGAGGGGATCACCCTCGAAACAACAGCGCTCTTGAACAAAACAAATAAATTAGCCGAAGATGTCGGAGAAAAATCTCAGAAGCTGAACACTCTGGTTGATGGCGTCAAAGGCATAGGAGACACTGTTCAAGAGTTTAATGAATCCATTAGATCCGTGTCCAGAGGGCTGACAAAGTCAGCGGACAGTAACACGGATACAGCGGCCCAGGCCATGAAATGGGGGCAAGTGGCCATTAATTTATGGAAGAAAGCTAAAAAAGAAGAAGTAAAATAATGAGGAGGAATTTTGATGAGTGTAAAAAACAACAATAATGGGAATGGCAGAGATTTTGTTCTAGGTTCACTAATCGGAGGTCTTGTAGGAGCTGTAGTCGCATTGTTATTCGCTCCTAAATCCGGCCGCGAACTTAGAGATAACATTAACGAAAGTTCCAGTGAATGGAGAGAGCGAGCTGGGGAATGGAAAGACGTAGCTTACGAAAAGAGCGGGGAATGGAAAAACCGTGCAGTGGAATCTTCTTCTCAACTCTCTAAAAATGTTTCAGAAAAATCACAGCAACTAGGATCGAAAGTGAAGGATTCAACGAAATCCCTGCAAGACCGTTTCCGCAGTAACGAAGATGATGAAGCAGAAAAAGCAGCACAGGAAGTAGCAGAGGCTATTGAAGAAGCTGCACAAGAGCTTGAAAGACAACAAGACTCTACAACATCCTCTAACATTTAATTAAGTGCCAAATAGTGGAGGCCTACAAGCCTCCACTATTTTTATACGGTAAGGAGGCAACCGATGAATCAACAGGTACTGTACTCAGAAGACGAATTTAACAATCTTTTAAAAACGAAAGAAGAATTTTTTCTCTTAAAACACAGTTTGACTTGTCCGATCAGCGCAGCTGCAAGAAGTGAATACGAGAAGTTTCAATCAACCGCTTCTGTCCCTTGTTACATTCTACATGTCCAGGAGTCAAGACAGCTTTCAAATAGCATTGCAAAAGAGTTTCAAGTACGTCACGAGTCTCCTCAAGCTTTATTATTCAAGAATGGTAAGGTGGTTTGGCATGACAGCCATGGCTCAATAACTGAAAGTCGATTGAGAACATTTGTAGAGTAAAGCCGTGCATATAAAATGCACGGCTTTTTTCTTTGGAATGAGATTTCAAGAAGAAGGAACACAGAAGTATCTTTATGTGCGAAATCTTAGCGTTCTTAAGCACATATGTAGTTGTGAAAATCATCAAAGGTATTATTTTCTTTATTTTTATTAATGAAAGCCCTTTCAAAGGGTGACAAGATTCTAAATTTTAGCTATAATTGCCCTAATTATCATCTAAAGTAACACTATTCATCACAAACATACACTAACAGGAGGGGGACGAAAATATGAGTAACGAAAAACTCGACCAATTGCGTAGCCAATTAGACGACGTTAATTTACAACTTTTGAATTTAATTAATAAACGCGGTGAATTGGTAAAGGATATTGGTAAAATCAAAGAACAGCAGGGGATGAATCGTTTTGATCCTGTTAGGGAAAGAGCAATGTTAGATCATCTTTCTAAACATAACGAGGGGCCGTTTGAAGATTCAACGGTCGTTCATCTATTCAAAGAAATCTTCAAGGCTGCTTTAGAGCTTCAAGAAGACGATCATCGAAAAGCATTATTGGTTTCTAGAAAGAAAAAACCAGAAGACACGATTGTTGAAATCAATGGTGAACAAATTGGTGACGGAAATCCTCACTTCATCATGGGCCCTTGTGCTGTAGAGAGTTATGAACAAGTATCTACGGTAGCCAAGGCTGTTAAAGATCAAGGTCTTAAGCTGCTTCGAGGTGGTGCCTTCAAACCACGTACATCACCTTATGACTTCCAGGGGTTAGGTATAGAAGGGTTAAAAATGCTAAAACAAGCAGCGGATGAAAATGACTTAGCTGTAGTAAGTGAAATTGTTAATCCTGCTGACCTTGAAGAAGCACTCGACTACCTGGATGTTATTCAAATCGGAGCTCGTAACATGCAAAACTTTGAACTTCTAAAAGCTGCAGGCTCTGTTAACAAACCTGTTTTATTGAAGCGCGGAATGTCAGCTACTATTTCTGAATTCATCAATGCAGCAGAATACATTATTTCCAGAGGGAACGAAAATATTATCCTATGCGAACGTGGAATTCGAACATACGAAAAAGCCACTCGTAATACATTGGATATTTCCTCTGTACCAATTTTGAAGCAGGAAACACACTTACCTGTCATGGTGGACGTTACCCACTCAACTGGAAGAAGAGATCTACTGTTACCAGCAGCTAAAGCTGCATTAGCGATCGGCGCGGACGGCGTCATGGCTGAGGTTCACCCAGACCCAGCTGTAGCATTATCAGATTCCGCACAGCAGATGGATATTCCGACATTCGAAACCTTCATGAAAGAGTTAACAAAATAATTGATTTGTGATAAGTTAGGCTAGAAATTAGCCTGACTTATTTTTTTTGCTGTCTAGGAAAATATATAAATAGGTCCTTTAAAGAACACTTGAGTTTTTTCCTAAAACGTTATCCGTTATAATGTTAAAGTATCTTAGTAATGTATATACATGAGCATTGCGGAACAGCGCTATCTATCGTATGATTAACTTTATAAATAAGTCGTACTACTGGATTCGACAAAGGAGGAAGCAAGATGAATGTAACAATATATGATGTAGCGAGAGAAGCGAATGTTTCTATGGCTACTGTCTCAAGAGTAGTGAATGGAAACCCGAATGTTAAACCTGCAACTAGGAAAAAGGTACACGATGCAATTGAGCGTCTTGGCTATCGTCCTAATGCTGTAGCCCGAGGATTAGCGAGTAAAAAGACTACAACGGTCGGAGTCATCATTCCAGATATCTCAAGTATCTTTTTTGCGGAATTAGCTAGAGGGATTGAAGATATAGCGACGATGTACAATTATAATATCATCTTAAGTAATTCTGATCAGAATAAAGATAAAGAACTTCACCTTATTAATGCTATGCTAGGAAAACAAGTAGATGGCCTTGTGTTTATGGGGGGAAAAATTACAGAGGATCACATTCGTGAATTTAAAACTGCCTCTGTACCGATCGCACTAGCAGCTACAGTAGATGAGAGTGAAGAAACTCCAGCTGTAAACATTAATTATGAGCAAGCGGCTTATGAAGCTACAGAGTTGCTTCTATCTCATGAGAATAAGCATGTAGCATTTGTAGCAGGCCCTGAGGATACGGTTATCAATGATCAGAAACTTAAAGGATATAAACGTGCGATGAAAGATCGCGGTAATGATCCTGAAAAATGGATTGTAAGCGGTGATTATTCGTATGATTCAGGTATTGAGGCATTGGACCAGCTTTTAGAATTAGATGAGAAGCCTACAGCTGTGTTCGTATCATCTGATGAGATGGCCTTAGGAGTTATTCACGGGGCTCAGGACAAGGGAATCCGAGTACCAGAGGACTTGGAAGTGTTCGGATTCGATAACACTCGTTTAGCTACGATGGTGCGTCCAACTCTTTCTACAGTTGTTCAGCCTATGTATGATATCGGAGCGGTTGCGATGCGTCTGCTAACAAAACTGATGAACAAAGAAGAAGTGGAAGAGCAAAACGTCATCTTACCTCACCGAATTATCGAAAGAAACTCAACTCAGCAGAAATAGTGCCGATAGTGAAAGTAAACTGTGTCTGTACTTAATCGATACGGGCAAGACCATTCTTATTAAAAGTAGGGACTCTACTAAAGAAAATCCGAACTTTGTAAAGGTGGAAGGCAACACGGATAGTCATCAAATATCTACCTGCCGATATCCATGCAATTGGGAACTCTCTGCTGCAAGGGCAAGCAGTCTAATTAGATACCTGCTCTCAAATACGGCAGAGCTTAGCCCTGAGCGAATTATTGCCTTGGCTTATGGAAAAACCAAGCAGGTAGCACTGAACGATTCAGAACAAAACTGGAGAAAAAATCGCAGGGGAGAAATTGTGAGCCTTAATCCTGTGATTGACAGTTAGATTTTTAAAAGGCCACTACACGAACTGTAGTGGCCTATTTGTGAAATTGCAAACTATGTTACGGCGTAGTGATTTCTAGAAAGAGTTGTTAAACCTTTTTTGGTTAAGTATAAGTTGTAAAGACTTTTCGAGTATTTTAGCATTCTTTTCTTCAATCTCTTTCCGTCTTGGTATAGGTTTGTAGCTTCCATCCGGATCATGCCAATACTCGGGTAGAGGAACTGGAGACTCCTTTTGCCATTTTTCTAGCCACTTCTCTGGCAGATTACCTTCGAAAGGGATGTCGTCACACATGACTTTCCAAATTTGAGCCCAAGCTCTGGGCACAACACGCCATATGTCATAACCCCCGCCGCCAAGAGCAATCCAACGCCCCTCGCAATATTTATGAGCTAGTTCATGAGCTATTTGTGGAATTTTTTCATAGATCTTCATCGTAGAGCTTAAATGAGTGAGAGGGTCTAAAAAATGGGCGTCTGCGCCATTTTGAGTTACGATTACATCTGGTTTAAAAAACTCCACAACTTCTCTGAGGGCAGATTCATATACGTAAAGAAAAGATTCATCTTCTGTAAATGCATCAATAGGAAGGTTAAATGAATAACCGTATCCTTCTTTTAAGCCCCGCTCATTTACATTTCCTGTACCAGGAAACAAATACCTTCCTGTTTCATGGATGGAAAATGTGCAAACATTAGGATCATCATAAAACGCCCATTGCACACCATCGCCATGGTGTGCGTCTGTATCTACATATAACACCTTATAATCGTATTTTTTTTGAATGTATTTGATCCCAACAGCTCCATCATTATAAATACAAAAACCTGATGCCTTCCTTTCAAAACCGTGGTGGAGGCCACCACCGAGATTCAAAGCATGCTGCACATGGCCTTCGAGTACAGCATCAATGGCAGAAAGAGTACTGCCCACTAACAGCTTCGAAGCTTCGTGCATACCTTCAAACATGGGTGTATCCTCTGTCCCAATCCCAAATTCCATTCCTTCTTCTTCCGAAAGCATCCCTTTACTAGCTTTTTGAACAGCTTGTATATAGGTTTTACTGTGCGCAAGTGCCAATTCATCTTCTGTTGCAAGTCGAGGTGAGATCAAATGGGTGTCAAGTAAGGCTTGACTGTTTTCCAACAGCTCTTTAGTCAAAATAACTCGCATCTGATTGAAAGGGTGGTCATCCCTAAAACGATAAGTTGTAAACTTGTCCGAAAAAACGAAACCAGCATGACAGCTCATGATTGCATCCCTGGCATTTTTGGCCACAGCACTTCGTAGCCTTCTGATTTCAAGTCTTCGATAGTAGGTAGCGGGTTCATCGTCTGTATACGAACTACAATGATTTTGTACTTCGGATCCGGCTTATATGGATAAATTAAAACAGAGCTGATGTTAACCTTTCTTTTCCCGAAAACTTGGGTGACCTGGGGAAGGATCCCCGGTTTATTAATGACCTTTACCTCAATCTGAGAACTTTGAACATGAGTTCCTGTCAACTGTATAAGCGTGTAAAGCATATCTTTCTCCGTAATAATACCCACGAGGATATCATTTCTAGTTACTGGTACACATGCGATTTCCTGCTCGTAGAATATAGAAGCCACTTCCTCCACGAAATCTAAAGGATGGACAGTAGTAACAGGAGAAGTCATGATAGATTCAATTGGATTTTTTAATTCCTCTGGATCCGTATCCTTTTCAAAAATGGAAGGACTGGCATCTCTCACATCACGGTCAGATACAATCCCAATTACTCTTTTTTCATCATCCACGATAGGAAGGTGCCTAATATGATTCTCATGCAGTAATTTGAGAGCGGTTTCAATTGTGTCCTGGGCTGTTAACGTAATAACGTCCGTCTTCATTACCTCTTCCACTAACATAACGACTACCTCCTTGATTCACGATACTGATGCCTTGTTAGAAAGCGAAGGCGATCAAATTGTTCAACTGATGATTGTGGTACATTCTTCCCGATTCTCACCATTAAGCAGTTTGCAGGGTGTGAGATGATTTCAGGATCATCTGTAGGAGAGGGAGTTAAGCCACCTGCGGACATCATTTTTTCCATGACTTTACGATAATCCCAAATATTCAGTCTTGTCCCTTTTAAATCCCAATGCCAATAGTATTCAGTAGAAATAATAATATAGTTCTCCATGTAGTCATCTCTCATGGAGAGTTCAAGCAGACGCGAACCAATACGGTAGCCTCTGAATCCCGGAATGACTTCAATGGCACCAAGCTCGATCAGATCTTCCATATTCCCTTCTGACCACCGTTCAAGTGGATCGGGGTGTAAATAAGTTACATATCCAATAATGTTTTCGTTATGTCTCGCGATGATGATTCGTCCTTCTTCGAAATCTGCAATTTTCTTAATGGCATCAAACTGTTTTTCGGAAGGGCGAAAGGCTGTAAGTTTTTCATCAAAGGTGTAGTTTGCCATATCTTCAGAAGTTACAGGTCCTTCAATTACAACTGGACCATGCTCAGAGTCGAATGTTTCAAAATTATAGGTCTTTTCATGCTTCATTCACTCACCACCTGACAGAATTAGTAGAAAATTATGGCTTTTTATTCATTATACATGATATAGATAGAATTTAAATTAACCTTGGAGAATAAAAAACTCCAATCTTTAAAAAAGATTGGAGTCTTAGTAATCAATTTAGTTTTCATCAGAACCTTCGTCACCAGATCCTCCGCTTTCGGAGCCGTCATCGCCGGAGTTGTCACCTCCGGAACCTTCGTCGTCAGATCCTCCATCATCGGATTCACTCCCGCCTGAGTCTTCTCCGCCAGTGTTACCGGAATCATCTCCGCTGGAGCTTCCATCGTCAGATCCTTGGTCCCCTGAGCCTTCTCCGCTGGAACCACCGTTGTCAGACCCTTCGCTGCCCAAATCGTCATTATCGGAAGAACCGCTATCTGAGTTACCATCGCCGGACCCTGAATTTCCTGAATTAGTGTCATTGGAACCGTCATTATTAGACCCATTACTGTTAGACCCGTTGTTATTGTTTCCTTGACTTTGTTCAGGTTCGGGTTCAGGTTCAGGTTCGGGTTCAGGTTCGGGTTCAGGTTCCGGGGCAGGTTCAGGCTCAGGTTCAGGAGCCCCGGGATTACCCACAGTCGCTGTCGAAGATAATCCTGATGATTCTCCAAAGTAGTCCACCGCTCTGACTGCATAAATGCCTTCTTCTCCTGAGAAACTTAACGATGTACTAACGGTACTGCCTATAAGTGAGAATGACCCACCAGGGGAAGACGCTTTATAGACTCGATAACCAACTACATCACTGCTCGCAGAGGCACTCCAATCAATGGTAGAACCACTTGCTGATACAGAGCCTGGAGTTGAAGGTGCCTGTCCATCATTGTCGATTGAAGATTTTGTTGAACCAATCGAGCTGGATGATGGTAGGGCTACATTTGACCATGAGCCTGAATTAGGTAGCAATTCTTTTAATACCTCTTTACTTGTATATCCTTTGTCCTCAAGGAATTCAGGGCTCAAGGTTACGCCGCCTTGGTCCATAATGAACTCTCTAGGGGTGTTAGGCCCTGCCACGACCAATTGATCTTTAACTTTTACAAAATCGCCACTTATTAGGCTGTCGTCTACTTTGGTAGGCGCGTATTCATCATTGTAAATGTCGCTGCGTGACAACCCTACTGATGAACATAAGTCAGAAGCTAGTAAGCCAGATGTTGCACAGTAGCTACGTGTAACAATTCCCTCAGGGCTTTGGAAGCCGCTGTCTGGGATCATTACGTCTGGACGAACTTCAGAAGCTGCATTGACGACATCTGCCCAAATAGACTGAGTACGGCTGTAATAGCTATTATCTATTCGCTCCTCTTCACCAAACCCAGTCCACGTTCCAACAGTAACATTTGAGTTTGTTGCAACAAACCAGGAGTCTCGCCTAAATTGAGACGTACCAGTTTTTCCTGCCCAATCGACACCTGGATTTGATAGCCTGCCTCGAACTGCAGAACCTGTGCCGTAATCCAGGACATCCCTCATCATATCTATGGTAAGGTAGGATGTTTGTGGACTAAACACCTCTGTTTTTTCAGCTTTATGTTCGTAAACGACTTCTCCATCTCTCGTTTCAATTTTATCGATCATATAAGCATCAACGAAGTTACCTGAGTTAGCAAAAGTAGCATAAGCATTGGTTGTTTGTTCAAGTGTAGGAGATTCTCCTGCGAACGAACCTAATGCTGTTGACGGGTTGGTATAGTCATCATCCTCAGTAACATTAATCCCCATTTTTTCTAAATAGTTCTTAACAGGGTTCTGGTTAAGAATTTCTACATAAGTTTTAACAGCAGGGATATTGTAAGATTTTGCTAATGCATATCGCGCACTTACCAAACCGTGGTGAGTTTTAGAATAGTTTTCTAGCTCATCGTTTGTGCCTGGGTATTCGTAAGGAACATCGGCGATCACCGAGCCAGGTTGGGCGGCACCCAAGTCAAGTGCTGGTCCATAAACTAGAATCGGTTTAGCTGTACTTCCTATGGATCTATGTGCTTCAGTTGCGTGATTTAATTGTTCTTTCTCAAAATCCGCCCCGCCTATAAATCCTAAGATTTTTCCGCTGGAATTTTCGATAACCATACTAGCCAATTGAAGTGGGAGTGTCATAGCTTCTCCATCTTCAGTTTTCTTAATCTCACTTTGCTGTGTTGGCCAGTAACGATCGCTTTGAGTATAGGAATCTCTTACATTTTGTAAAGCATCATAGACTCCTTTATCTATTGTTGTATGAATCTTGTAACCGCCTGAGGCTAAACGGCGTTCTGCTAGAGTATAGTATTCTTCCGCTAGCGCATCGTCCTCTTTTAGATCCTTTTCAGTATGTCCATTTTCTTTCAACAGCTGCTTTCTGATGATTTCTTTAGCTCTATTCTCAATTTCTGGAGTTAAAGCTGGATACCTTGAATTAGCCGATTTTGTATCTTCTGCAAGGTTTTCTTTCGTAAGCTTAAATTTGAGTGCTTCATCATATTCAGCTTGTGTGATGTACTCTGCTTCATACATTCGTTCCAGTACTTCATGCATGCGGTCTAACCCTGGTTCTAAAGCTTCCTTCGATTTGAGTGAACCATCGTTATTGAATGGAGTGTAAGCAAAAGGGGCTTGTGGAAGGCCTGCGATGAAAGCAGATTGAGCGATGGACAATTCACTTGCCTTAACGCCAAAAATTCCTTCAGCAGCTGTTTGGGCTCCTGCTACATTCTGACCGTTCGTATTTCTTCCAAAGGGTACGATATTTAAGTAAGCTTCTAAGATTTCATCCTTTTCGAAGAACCGTTCTACTCTAAGGGCTAGAAGCATTTCCTTAGCTTTCCGTTCAAAGGAGACTTCATTAGTGAGGATTTGATTTTTAACGATTTGCTGGGTCAGGGTACTTCCTCCGGTTTTTACCGAGGAGTTTGTCACTTCCTGTACGATTGCTCGCATGACCGCTTTTGGAACAACACCGTTATGTTCGTTAAAATATTCGTCCTCTGTAGCAATGACGGCATGTTTCAGATGGTCGCTAATTTGGTCCAATTGCACTTCTTCACGATAAAGGTCCGATTGTACTTTACCTAGCATCGTTTCTTCATCGTTAAAATAAATCTCTGAAGTTTCAGCATAATTGTAGATACTATCTTTCATTTCTGCTTCACTTCTAATAGATTCATCTTTCACAAGAGAGGCAAAATAACCAGCACCGACACCTCCAGCAAAAAAGAGACCAATTACACCAATGATGATGAAAAATAAGATAACGTTCCAAACGACATCAAAGGTGATCCGTGAGTTTCTTTGGATTTTTCCTTTTTGCCATAAAGTGATAAAAGTCGACTTTAATGACTCAAAATCCAGTTTATTTCGTCCGTTCTTCTGGTTATTAGACATAATAATACCTCCTAAAAAATCCACTCTATATTATAACACAGGCCCTTCAGTTAGGACATATTTCCAAGCGCGATTTTTATTGCTTTTTACTTATAGATGTGATAAATATAGTACTACACAGTTTATAATCGTGCGTTGAAGGATTGGAGTAGAAAACAAATCACTGGTACAGAGAGCTGACGGCTGGTGCGAGTCAGTACAAATTTGTTTTTGAATTACGACCTGGAGCATTCTTCTGGTATGAATCAGAAGACGGTGATATAAAGCCGTTATCTATAGAAGTGGCACTAAATGTGCAACAAGGGTGGTACCGCGAAGAGACCTCGTCCCTTTTTCAGGGAGGAGGTCTCTTTTTTTATTGCTCAATTCTAATTGATAATTGCCATGCATGAAAAAGACAGAAGGAGTGAGGGAAATGGATTTATTGAAGGATTTACATCAAAGAGGACTTGTGAATCAAATAACCGATGAAGAAGGTCTTGAAAAGCACTTGAAGGAAAACCAAGTGACTTTATACTGTGGGTTTGACCCTACTGCAGACAGCCTTCACATTGGTCACTTGCTTCCAATATTGATGCTCAAACGTTTCCAGAAGGCTGGACATCGTCCGATTGCTTTAGTCGGCGGAGGTACAGGAATGATCGGTGACCCAAGTGGACGGTCTTCGGAAAGGCAATTGAATGAAGCGAGTGTAGTAAAAGAGTTCAGTGAAAGAATTAAGGATCAGCTTGCAAAGGTCTTGAACTTCGAAGAAGGAGAAAACGCTGCTGTAGCTCGAAATAACCACGAGTGGTTATCACAAATGACAATCATCGATTTTTTAAGAGACACGGGAAAGCATTTCGGAGTCAATTACATGCTAGCTAAAGATTCTGTTGAGTCAAGAATCGAACAGGGAATCAGCTTTACAGAATTCAGTTACATGATTCTTCAATCCCTTGACTTTCAGAAGCTTTACGAAAAAGAGAACTGTACGCTGCAAATTGGAGGAAGTGACCAGTGGGGCAACATTACCGCAGGTCTTGAGTTGCTTCGCCGTACAGCTGCAGGCGAACAAGAAGTGAAAGCTTACGGAATGACTATGCCTCTAATTACGAAGGCAGATGGGACTAAATTCGGTAAAACAGCAGGTGGTGCGGTTTGGTTAGATCCTGAGAAAACGTCCCCTTACGAGTTCTACCAGTTCTGGATTAATGCTGATGACCGCGACGTTATCAGATTCTTAAAATACTTCACGTTCTTGAGCATGGAGGAGATCTCTGAGTTAGAAAAAGAGGTAGAAAACCAGCCAGAAAAACGTGTGGCTCAGCGACGTCTAGCTGAAGAGATGACAAAACTTGTACACGATGAAGAAGCTTTGAACCAAGCAGAAAGAATTACTGAGGCCCTCTTCAGTGGAGATATCAAAACGCTTAGCGGTAAGGAAATCGAGCAGGGATTTAAAGATGTTCCTGCCTTCACTTCTGAAGTGAAAGACCCACAATTGCTTGATCTATTAGTGGAAGCGGGGATCTCTTCTTCCAAGCGTCAGGCAAGAGAAGACATTAGTAATGGAGCTATCTACATTAATGGAGAGCGCAATCAGGATATGAAGCATACCATTAATGAGAATGACCGAATTGAAGATCGTTTTACAATTATTCGCAGAGGGAAGAAGAAATACTTCCTTATTCGTTACAAATAACTAGAAAAGGCCTCACAGGCTCTGTACTGTGAGGCTTTTTCTTGAATATCCATAAAACCCAAATATCTTATACAGCACCTACCAGCCATAGAAGAAGTGGAACAGTGACAACACTGATTAAAGTTGAAGAAAAGGTACTATAGGATACAAGTTGCGGGTCAGTATTGTATTGTAGAGAATAAAGGGTAGTATTTGCCGCAGTGGGCATTCCAGCAAGTACTACCAAAATACCTGCAAGCACGGGATCGACGCCAATTATGGAAGTCAGTATCACGGCAATAACAGGTGATAATACTAATCTGATAGAATTAATTGTTACAAGATCAACCCTTTTGACAGTTGCTTTGTTTAGAGCAGCAAGCTGCATTCCTAATACAAGCATGATCGTAGGAATAGTAGCATCAGCAACAAGATTTACAGCTTGCATAATAAATGTCGGAACAGTCCAATCAAATAACTGGGTGGATAACCCAAGAATAACAGCATGGTTAATGGGCATACGCATGATTTTTACAAGCGATTCTTTCATAGTATGGGTGCTATAGCTGCTCCCTTTTGCAGCATAATAAAGACCCACGGTATTCATCAATAAGGATTGAATGACCATCATGATGATGGCATATTTCACTCCAGCTTCCCCATAAGCGAATAAAATAATAGGAACTCCATAATTACCGCTATTCATAAAAACACTTGATAAGATAAAAGCCGAGGATTTGGACCTCGGCATTTTCTGGATTCTAGTTACGAGAGTTACGATAACGATGAGTATCAACATTAAACCTAAACAAAACAAGACGATATAAAAGTAATCTAATGTCACGTCGTTATTGTAAAAGGTACGAAAAGCTAGAAAGGGGTACATTAAATAAAGACCAGCTGTCGAAATTGATTTTCGGTCGAAGCCTATTTTTTTCTGTCCAATATATCCTATCGAAAAAATAATAAATGCTGGCAGGACAATAAGAATTACTTCCATTAGCTTTCAGCCTCTCAAATTCTATATGCGGTATATTTTTTAGATCTTTGCTAAAATAGTGGAATAATTAATCCAGCGAGTAAGAGAATTATGGCGCCGCCTAACCGAGAGGAAATTTGTGCAAAAGGCATAAGTTCCATTCTCTTTGAAGCAGAAAGTACGGCCACGTCGCCTGTCCCGCCCATATTAGCCATACACAACCCAGCGGTAATAGCTGATTCGATAGGATAAAATCCAACAAGTTTCCCAAGGAGGCCAGCACCAAGAATGGCTCCAAATACTACTCCAAAAACGGTCAAAATGTACTGTAGGGTCAATGCCTGTAGTACTGTACTTAAATCTGTATAGGCAATACCGATACCAAACAACAAGGCCAGTGTCCAGTTGGAAGCTACGAACTTATACCACTGGCTCGCTCCCTCGACTACATTTTTAGGAATAAGATCAGCGACTTTAGCTATGGCAACAATAATTATCATAAGGGCGTAGGGGTGAAGTGGGATGTAATCTCCTAATAAACCTCCTACAGCGAAAAATGTAATAGCTGCTAGAAGTCCAATTCCCATCTTCTGAATGTCATATGAATGCTTTTCTTCTTCGTATTTAAAACCACTGATCAATCTGCCGTTACCTGTCAGAGAAGGAACTTTGGACCCAAGAAGATTAAGTATACTTGCTAATACGATTGCAAATACATTACCTAAAGCCAAGGCAGGAACTAGAATGGAAATATAGTAGCTTGGATCATTGCCCATGATCTCAGAATAAATTTGGCTCATAGGAACAGCTCCGGCTCCCATTCCTCCACCCATAATTGGCATAGTGATAACTAACACAGCATCTCTTAAAGAAAATCCCGCAAGGCTTCCTAATAACCCCGCAATAAGCACGGCGCCAACAATAGCTCCAAAAATAGGAATGAAATATCGTAATCCAACTTTTACAAGTATTCTTTTGTTCATCCCCAAGATACTGCCTGTAATTAAAGCGGCAATATAGAAGTTCAAGAATCCACCGTCTTTCATGAACTGAGTCATAGTAGTTACAGATTCCCCGGGTAGCCATCCCATATATACCATGAATGCAGCTCCAAAGATAGCCACGATCGCACCCCCGCCTAAAAATGTTTTTACTATAGGCGTGTTGTCACCAATCCAACCAAATAATTCGCCTAAAACCATCATTAAGAGTAAGCTTCCGATCATTCCTCCAGGCAAATTACCTGTGTACAAACTGATAAGTGTTATTGCTCCAAAGATCCCGAACCATATAGCTGGCATTCCAAAGATAGAAAATGATTTCTTCTGTGGTGTTTCTTCCGTTAACGTGTGTTCTTCCTGCTGAGTATAATCCAAATTTCTGGCTGTTTGTGCCATTAATAACACTCCTTTTGTAGAATTAAAGTAAACGCTTTCAGTTGATTGAGTTCATCATAAGAAAGTTACTGAGATTTTCATATGATTTGTAAGTATTGATAGTATTGTAATTAAAAAAAGCAGCCGTTAAGGGCTGCTTTTTTAAAGGTAAGGATTTAATACAGATGAATTATGTTTTTTTAGGCGGTACTGATAGATAGGTCTTCCGACACCGTAAACCAGGTCTTCTTCCAAGTAGTTGATTTCTTTTAAAAACTTTAAATATTTCCTTACTGAAACTCGCGATACATTTGTCGACTCTGCGATCTCTCCAGTAGAGAAGGGGGAAGGAGAATGAGATATGATAGATTGTTGAATTGTTTTGAGAGTGTTCTTTGTTAATCCCTTAGGCAACACTTTTGTAGAAGAATGGCCATTTGGAGAATCTTTCGCTTTTTGGAGGAGTCTATCCAACTCCTTCTGACTGATTTTATCCTTTTGGAGGAAAGTTGAGCGGCTGTTTTTATACTCGTTAAGAGCTTCGCAAAACCTTTCGTACTCAAAAGGCTTAATTAAATAGTCGATAATACCAAGTCTTAAAGAATTTTGTATCTGATCAATTTGGGAAGCGGCTGTAATTAGGATGACATCAATATCTTTATTCTGTTGACGGATCTTCCTTAATAAATCAATGCCATTTAAACCAGGCATATATACGTCTAACAATAGTAAATCTACTTTGTTCTGCTCTAAGTATTCTAAAGCGTCTTCAGCATTTGAAGCAGTGTTTATCAGCTGAAACCCCTCTATTTTATTTAAATATTGTTTGTTTAGTTCAGCAACCATAGGGTCATCTTCCACGATGAGTGTTCTAATCAATTTCCGATACCTCCTCGTCATAAGGAATAATAATCGTGAATATTGAACCAGCATCAGGCGAGGACTTTAATTCAATAGAACCTTCTAATTTTTCTACACTTAGCTTGGTTATATGAAGACCAAAGCCCCGATCTTTTCCTTCTTTAGTGGATATTCCTTTCTCAAAGATGACTTTCTGCTCTTCCTCTGGAATACCTGTCCCATTATCTTTAACAACAATGGTGAGGAGTTCATCTATTACGGAAAGATTGACGGAAACTTCCTTAATGCCCTTCATCATAACACTTTCTACTGCATTATTAATCAAGTTGCCAAGGATCGTGATTAGTTCATGGGTAATACTATTGTCACGTGGAACAGGAATTTCAGTTTCGCAGTTAATTTTCAAGTGGACTTGGGCTTCTCTTGAGTAACTCATTTTACCAATCAAAAAGCCAGCGAATACGGGATCTTTTACATAACGGGTTATATTCCCCACTTCGTGGGTGGAGTGGTCTACCAACTGATTAATATAGTGATTAACCTGCTCATAATTTTCCATCTTGATCATTCCTAATATAACGTGAAGCTTGTTCATGAATTCATGGGACTGTGCTCTTAGAGTATCGGCATACATTTGAACTCCGGTTAACTGTTCAGCTAGTTGGTTCACTTCTGTTTTATCTCGAAAAGTCGCAATGGCACCGATCGTATGATTATTAATGACTAACGGGACTCGGTTTGTAATAACTGAAACACCATTAATCCATTGTTCTTTATCAATATCACTTTCTGTGTCTGTAAGAACCTGGTCCAGCTTGGTACCTGGAAGAAAATCTTGAATTTTCATTCCGAGCGGGTCTTTTCTGCCTAGGCCAGCTTTTTCAAAAATTTGACGTGCAGATTTATTTACCAGTAAAATCTTTGCTTCGTTATCGATAGCTATGATGCCTTCGTGTACAGAGTGCAGCATTTGGTTTCTTTCCTCGTGGATTCTGGCAATGGCATGAGGTTCAAGCCCGAAAAGGCTCCTTTTTATATAATTGGCAAGAAGGAATGCACCGATGATACCAACCATTGCGCCCAAAATAGAACCTATTAAGATCTGTTTTTGACTCCGTTGAATAGAAGCCTCTACAGCTTCTAAGGAAATACCTACGGAAACTGCACCCAATTGGTTTCCATTATCATTATAGACTGGTGTAAAAGCTCGTAATGATTTACCTAATGTACCTGTGGATCGAGATGTATATTCTTCACCCTGTAAAACCCTTTTTTCATCGCCTCCTACAAAATGGTTCCCGATTCGTTTCGGGTCAGGGTGAGAATAGCGTATACCCTCTAAATCCATCACAACAACGAACATCACATCAGATGCTTTTTGTATGGTCATTGCGTAACTCTGAATACTTTCCTCTGTCTTTTTCCCTTGTAAGCGTTTTTCAACAACGGTCGATTCAGCTACAGTTCTCGCTACAGTCATTGCCTTTTCCTGTAAATGAGTCTCAATATTCTCTGTAGTCGTATTTCTAATCAATAAACCAGTGATTAACAATGAAACTGATACTACAAGGCATACGAAAAGAATGATAATTGTACGTAATTTTAAACGGGATTTGTACATACAGCCACCTCTGGATGAAGAATGAAAGGGTACCAATGAATTCTAAATATTGTGTAAAAGTATATCGCTTTTTTAGATAACCTTCAAAGGGAGCAAGGGGATCATACAAAATCATGAGAAATGAGTGGAAAATAATAGGTAAGGGATAGATAAATAAAACTAGAGGTTAGGGTAATTGTGCAAAGTTATATATAATGAGTGAAGGAGTGTGAAAATAACCGTTAAAGGAAATGTTAAAGTATGAAAAATCTCATTAGATATGGTTTGTTCATATTTGTATCTCTTATTATAATTCTGGGATTAGGTTTTTACGTTTGGTCCCAAATAACCTATAAACCTTCTAAGGAACTTGATCAATTAGTTCAAGAGGTGAGTGATGAAGAGGGGTGGGTCATTTACAAGCCAGAAGAAAGCAAAAAGACGGGGATTATTTTATATCCAGGTGCAAAAGTAGAGCCAGAAGCTTACAGTTACATTGCTGAGAAGCTTTCAAACAAAGGGTACCTTGTAGGGATCCCTGATGTAATGTTGAATTTACCAATGTTCAATATAAATAAGGCAGAAGAAGCTATTAATAAATATAAGTCGATTGAAAAATGGTATGTTGGAGGCCATTCTCTAGGAGGCGTCTCTGCGGCCTCTTTCGCTCAAAGTCATCCTGAAAAGGTGGAAGGTCTTATTTTCTTAGCTTCGTATCCTAGTAAAGGGAATAGCTATGCTGATTCTGATCTACCGATGTTATCCATTTTTGCTGAAAATGATGGGCTCTCAACTGTAGAGGAAATAAAAGAAAAGGAGTCGTTGTTATCTGATAAAGCGGTATTTTACGAGATAGATGGAGGGAACCACGCGCAATTCGGCGTGTATGGTTCTCAAAAAGGAGATGAAATGGCTGCTATTCCAGTAGAAAAACAGCAGAATATTATTGTGAATGTTATTTTTGACTGGCTTGAAGATCAGTAAGTCTATATAAAAAATAAAAAACCCATCGCAACAGCGATGGGTTTTCAATAAACTTATTAACGAGAGTAGAACTCAACGATAAGAGCTTCATTGATTTCAGAAGGAAGCTCAGAACGCTCAGGGAAACGAGTGTACGTTCCTTCACGCTTGTCTTCGTCGAAAGTAAGGTATTCTGGAACGAAGTTGTTCACTTCGATAGCCTCTTCGACAACGTTAAGTTTCTGAGATTTTTCACGAAGTCCGATAACTTGACTAGGAGCTACGCGGTAAGATGGGATATCAACGCGTCCACCATCAACAGTAACGTGACCGTGAGTAACTAGCTGACGAGCTTGATTGCGCGTACGAGCTAGGCCTAGACGGTAAACGATGTTATCCAAGCGAGATTCAAGAAGGATCATGAAGTTCTCACCGTGGATACCTTTCATGTTACCAGCTTCTTCGAATAGACGACGGAATTGACGCTCAGTCAAACCGTACATGAAACGAAGCTTCTGCTTCTCTTGAAGCTGAAGACCATATTCAGAAAGCTTTTTACGTTGGTTTGGACCATGTTGTCCTGGAGCGTAAGGGCGCTTTTCTAGTTCCTTACCTGTTCCACTTAAAGAAATACCATAGCGACGTGACTTTTTCCAAGTCGGACCTGTATATCGTGCCATTGGGATTTCCTCCTTTTTATTTTATTTCGCATAAAATAAAAACAGTGTGTCCTTGTAACGTTGCTCATTATGTTTTCATGCACCATCGCTCCAGCAGCAGAGAGTTACACGATGCACCTCATAATAGAGGAACAAAATGATGACAACGCCGGCTCACATAGGCTGCCATTTATTTTACACAACGACCATTATAATTTTTTTATTATAGGAAGTCAAGGGGAAATGATAGAAAGATATTAATAGACCACTCTTGTCTAATGCTAATTAAGGAATACGACAATGATCACTGAAACTTAGCAAAGGTCGGAAAAAACCTTCGCTAATTTAAAACAAGGGTTTTCTCAAGGTTATAGGTGGTTCTGAAGTATTTCAACAAACTTAGTTAAAAATTCCTCATCCACCTCATCGAAGCGGCCTTTTGAGGGACTGTCTATATCCAAGACACCGTATACTTCATTATTTTTGTATATAGGAACTACGATTTCTGATTGGCTGGCTGCGTCACATGCGATATGACCAGGGAAAGCATGGACGTCTTGGACACGTTGAACTTTTCTTTCAGCAATCGCGGTTCCGCAAACTCCCTTGCCTGAAGGAATGCGAACACATGCTGGGAGGCCTTGGAAGGGTCCAAGTACCAGCTGGTCTTGTTTCCATAAATAGAAGCCCACCCAATTGACGTCATCTAAGAATTGATTAAGCAGGGAAGATGCGTTAGAGAGGTTAGCAATATCATCTTCTTCATCTTCAATCAAAGCTTTTAGCTGTTTGAGAAGAAGGTCGTAATTTTCGTGCTTTGTGCCAGTATATAATTCAGATTGGAACATAGAAATACCTCCTTGGTAATGTGGATTCGACAAAAACCCTAGAGGACATGTCGGTATTTGATGTACGATTAAGGAAGGATTCCTTCTACCAATAACGAATAAGTCCAAGAGGGGGAAAAAGGATGAACCGACAGAATGACACACGTCAAAAAGTGCTAGATGTTGCCTGCCGCCTTTTTTATAGTAAAGGATTCAACGGAACCTCTGTAAGAGACATTGCTAAAGAAGCGAATGTTAACGTTTCATTGATCTCCTATTACTTTAAGAGTAAACAAGGTTTGTTTGAGTCTTTGGCTATCAGCTATTTTGAACCTTATTTAGATATTCTTGAGAATGAATACTACTCAGAAGTCGATGAACGACTGGAGTCATTAGTGAGAAAAATTCTACATTACAATCAAACAAATTATCAACTATCCTGTTTGTTGTATCGTGAGCTTTCTTTGAATACAGTTTTTGCGAGAGAAATGCTTGTCACTTATCTTGCAAAAGAAAATCATCTGCTCACACAGATTCTTTTTGGCAAGTCTTCTCAGATGGAAATAACTTTTAAGGAAAAACTCTGCCTTCTCCAGCTGAAAGGTTTGCTGAACGCACCATTGATGATGCCGCATGAGTTTAAAGATCCATTCATCACAGAGGCATCCATTAATCACTTTGTTGAGGTCTACAGTGAATTGATGACTTCCTATAAATCAGTACAAAAACTCGCAGCTAAAGCGTAAGGATTTCAGTGTTTACTTGCTGGAAACCTTGTTTAAGACCTGTAAATTTATGAGCGTCAGACCCATAGATTAAAGGAATTCCCATAGCAGAAGCCTGCTCGGCAATTTTTAGAGGCGGGTAGGTTTCTTTGCAATGGGGTTTTTGTGTTCCAGCTCCATTGTAATCAAGCTGCAGACCTTCATCCTTAATCTTCTTTAACAATTCAACAGCACTGTTCTCCCATCCTTCAGGAGAAGGGAATAAATTTTGAAACTTTTTTACAAGCGTCATATGACCAATTCGTTTTGGTTTATACGCGCCCAGGTCTGCGCTCACTGATTTGGTCAATGCGTCGAAATACCTTTGATACAGAAGCTTGTTGCTGCCAAGATCCCTCATTAAGGATTCATACATTTCTGGACTGTAATCGAGACAAAACCATTGGTCTTGTCCTTTTAAAAAGTGAACGGATAAAATGCTGTCGTCCATTTGAGGACCGTACGTATCTAAAAACTTCTCTATTTCCTTTTCAAATCCTTCAATGTAATCCATCTCGAATCCTATAAAAATATCTATGTCCTTTTTGTATTCGCCTTGAAGCTTTTTAAGGTCGGAGATATAACCTTCAACGTCTTCCATTTTCATTCCACTGTCTTTGGAGGGAACAGGATCTTTAAAAGATTCAGGTAATGGAGCGTGTTCGGTGAATGTCATCGTCTTATATCCTAATTCAATTCCGTGTTCAATATAGGATGAGAACGAGTCTCGCGTACCGTGTGGACAATAGGGAGAATGGATGTGTCCGTCTCTCATTTTGAAATCTCCTTTTTAAATTGAATTTTTTGTCAAAACGCTAATTATTTTGAAATATCTTAGCCAAAAACACTCTTTACATGGTATCATTATATACAATTAATTAATAAACGGGTCGTAATACATACGTGGACTTGGAACTTGTAAGGAGGCTGTTTATGAAGTTCGTCATTGGGGCTATTTTGCTGTTGATCGTGCTGTTCATTGTAGGACTGATTTGGCGTAAAAAGGTTTATGATGAAGTCGATCGTCTTGAAAGTTGGAAGATGGATATCATGAATCGTAGAGTAACGGAAGAGTTGTCCAAGGTCAAGAGCTTGAACTTGTCAGGAGAAACCCAGGAAAGATTTGAGAAATGGAGAAGCCGCTGGGATCGGATCCTTACAAAAGAACTTCCAGCATTGGAAGAGAATCTTTTTGATGCAGAAGAAGCTGCGGATAAGTATAAGTGGAGACATGTGAAAAAAGTATTAGCAGAGACTGAGAATAAACTTATGAGTATTGAAGATGATATTCAAAAAATGTTTGAAGAATTGGAGAATCTCTTGGATTCTGAAGAGAAAAGCAGAACCGAGATCGAATCACTTGAACCAGAACTAAAGGAATTATCTAAGGCTCTCATTCACAACCGCTATCAGTTTGGTAAGGCGATTGCATTTTTTGAAACTCGCGTAGAGGGTTTGGAAAATAGATTACAAGAATATGAGCAGCTGACAGCTCAAGGCGATTACATTGAGGCTAATTCGCTTGTACAGTCGATAAGAGAGGACCTTCTTTTACTTCAGGAAGAGATCTCTTTGTTTCCTGATCGATACCGAAAAGCAAATGCTGAGTTGCCTGAATTACTAAATGAATTAAAAAATGGACTGGAAGAGATGGAAGCAGAAGGCTACAGGATCTCACACTTAGATTACTATCCCGAGATTGAAAAGTATGAAGGATTACTACAAGAGAGTGTAGATAAGTTAGAAAAAGGCGATCAGACCGATGTTGAAGAGTTAATTGTTGAAATCGAAACCAGAATACAAGAAATGTATCAAGTATTAGAAAATGAAGCTGTTGCTCATAATTTTGTCGAAAAGCAATATGAACCTATTCAGGCTCAACTGGATCGTCTGACTCAAGTTATTACAGCTACTGAGAGAGAACTTGAAGAAACACAAACGGCTTACCAGCTGGATGATGATGACGTAGAAACGTACCGAGGAATAAAATCCTGGTACACACAGGTAAGAAACAAGGTATCAAGCGTTGACCATAAGAGACAGGATGGAAAAACGGCCTATACAGAAATTCGCGACCAGCTTCGTCATCTACAGCAACAATTAAATGAATTACAGGAGAAACATGAGGAATTTAATGAGCGGATCCAGACCCTTCGGAAAGAAGAAACAGACGCGAAAACAAAGCTCTCTAACATGGAACAATTACTTCTGGAAACACATCGGCGATTAAAGAGGAGTAACATCCCGGGAATACCGACATCGATCTATGAAGATATGAAAGCAGCTAGTGAGCAAATGGATGAGGCGTTTTTAAGTCTTGAAAAGCAGCCTCTTGATATGCTGGAAGTACAAACGAAGTTGCAAGAAGCCGAAGAGCTTACAGAAAACCTTCATGCACATGCAGAAAAAATTATGCAAAAAGCATCTTATGCTGAACGTCTTATTCAGTATGGGAACCGTTATAAAAGCAAGTACCCAATTCTTGCAGCCAAACTGCTTGAAGCTGAGAATGAGTTCCGTTCTTATCGCTATGAAGAAGCACTTGAGCTTGCATCAGAAGCAATGAAAGAAGTAGATCCAGACGCACTTTCTCGAATTGAAGAGAAAGAACAAGTACTTGTTTAGAAAGTGGTAAAAGAAGAATACTGGCTGGACTTTATGGGTTTTCGTTTTCGTATTTAATCTATCATCGGATTCAACCGTTGAAGTCTTGAAGCAAACCTTCCCAGTACATCCATGCTAGAAGAGGGCTGGCTTCTCATTTCAGATCGGGGAGAACACTGAGCAAGGTACAGTGAAAAAAGATACCAGGTTTATCATTGCAACGAAAATCTTGTTGAGAAATAGTTCGTAGACGTCAGGGGAGACGGCAAGATAAGAATCAATCCCCTCCTAGAAGGATTAGATGCAAAGGATAACGGAATAAAACACCGGGTTTTGCTGCTGAGCAAAACCCGGTGTTTTTTAGGTTGCAAGTATTTATTTTTCAATAGTGTTATGATAATATAGTGGACTGCAATTTGTGATAAAGGAGTACATGGCCCATGATTTATTTAGATAATAGCGCAACGACCCATCCATTGCCTGAAGTGCTTGCAAGCTATCAAAAAGTAGCTGATCAATATTATGCAAACCCTTCATCTGTCCATCGATTTGGAAGTGAAGTTGAACGTTTGCTGCAGCATTCTAGAAATCAAGCTGCTCACTTACTGGGAGTAGATCCTCAGGAAGTAATTTTCACCTCAGGTGGAACAGAAGGAAATAATATGGCAATTAAGGGAATTGCATTTATGCACCAGGATCGAGGGAAGCATTTAATTACTTCTAAAATCGAACACCCCTCTGTAATGGAAGCATACCGTGCGTTAGAGTCATTGGGTTTTGAAGTCTCATATATAGATGTAAACCGTCATGGAATAGTTGATCCGAAGAAAGTAGAAGAAGCGATAAGAGAGGACACGATTTTAGTTAGTATAATGTCCGTAAACAATGAACTAGGAACGGTTCAGCCTATTCAGGAAATTGGGAATATCTTAAGAAAATACCCAAAATTGTTTTTCCACGTGGACCATGTCCAGGGTCTCGGCAAGATCAATCTGCCAATCAAAGGTTCGGGCATAGACTTATGTACGATTTCCGGACATAAAATCCACGGGTTAAAAGGAACAGGTGCTTTAATTGTACAAAAAAACGTTTCCTTATTTCCTTTATTACACGGAGGCAGTCAAGAAATAGAAGTACGCGCAGGAACCGAAAATCTGCCTGGAACCGTTGCTTTTGTAAAGGCACTAAGATTGAATTTGGAAACTCAAAAACAATCACTACAGGAACTGAGGTCTGTCCGCGAAACACTGTGGAGCGAGTTAACAAGAATTGATGAAGTTGTCATCAATTCGCCAGAGGATGGTGCCCCTCATATCGTCAATTTTTCTATTCCAGGATACAAGCCTGAGGTAGTCATTCACGACTTAGGCGAAAAAGATATTTTTATTTCGACAAAGTCTGCTTGTTCCTCTAAGCAGCCTGATGTTAGTTCTGTTTTGAAAGCTTGTAACTTGGATCGTTCTCGCACAACCTCAGCACTCAGAGTAAGTTTATCCTATCAAAATACGAAAGATGAGATACTCACGTTCATCGATGCTCTTAAAGATACAATCAAAAAACTACAACCAACAATGGGGAGATAAACATGAACTTTGATCAAATCATGGTACGTTATGGTGAAATGGCTTTAAAAGGCAAAAACCGAAAAGCCTTTGAACAGCGGCTCAAGCATAACCTTTCCATAAAATTAAAAGCATTTCCAAATACGAAAATTACAAAGACAAGAGGCAGGATGTACATTCTCCTAAACGGAGAAGACCCGCATCAAGTGATGGCGGAATGTCAGGAAGTTTTCGGCATCCACAGTCTAAGCTTTGCAGTCAAAGTCGAAAAGACTGAAGAGCAGTTGAAAGAAGCAGCCCTTCTAGCCTTTCACGATGCGAAGGATGCCAAAACATTTAAAATATCTTCAAAACGTACGGATAAGGATTTTCCGATACAATCTTCGGACTTAAACCCGCTTCTTGGTGGGCATATTTTAAAAAACACCGATGGCGTGAGAGTGGATGTTCATCACCCTGACGTGGAAATCAAAGTAGAAGTGCGCCACGACGCTGCTTACGTTACAGCCCAGGATTATCCTGGTGCTGGCGGACTTCCGGTTGGGACAACAGGAAAATCACTTCTCATGCTATCTGGCGGTATTGATAGCCCTGTTTCAGGTTATCTCACGATGAAGCGCGGAGTACAAATCGAAGCCATTCATTTTCACTCACCGCCTTACACGAGTGACCGTGCAAAGCAAAAAGTGATTGACCTTGCTAAAGAGCTATCAAGGTTTGGTAAGTCCATTAAGATTCACGTCGTTCCCTTTACAGCTGTACAGCAAAAAATTCATAGAGAAATGCCTTCTGGTTACAGCATGACGATCATGAGAAGAATGATGATGAGGATTAGCGAAAGAATTGCACAGAAGCAAGGTATACTATCGCTTACTACTGGAGAGAGCCTTGGCCAAGTAGCTAGTCAGACGATGGAAAGTATGAATACCATCAACGAAGTAACAAACTACCCGATCATACGCCCTCTCGTCTCTATGGATAAACTAGAGATCATTGATATTTCAAGAAAAATAGGAACTTATGATATCTCTATTCGTCCATACGAAGATTGCTGTACAGTGTTTGTACCAAAGGCCCCTAAAACAAAACCAACTAGGGAAAATGCCAATTATTACGAATCCAATACTGATTTCAGTGAGGATATTAATCGTGCAGTAGAGGAAACGTACACGATTGAAGTGAGTACCTCTAATAACGAGCAAGAATCTAATGAATTTAGTGATCTACTATAAACCAATCACCCGCCGCACTAGCTGCGGTGGGTTTTTTTATTTCTTTTTACAACTGAAGTATGATATATGTAGTACTAAAATGAAGAGAGGATGAACTAGCTGTGAAACTTTGGTATGGTGGCAAGATCTACACGATGAAAAACGAAGGCCAATGGGTGGAAGCTGTGGTGACAAATGAGGGGAAAATTACAGCAGTAGGAGATACACAGGAGCTCTATTCCCGTTATCAAGACGAGATTACAGAAGAGCATAACCTGAAAGGGTCTGTTATGTACCCTGGATTCACAGATAGTCATCTCCATATCATTGGGCATGGGGAACGGCTGATGCGTCTTGATTTATCGTTCATGAAATCAGCGGAGGAGGTAAAACAGGCACTCAGACAGCATACGGAACAGCTGAATCCTGGAGAGTGGGTTATTGGAGACGGTTGGAACGAGAATCAGTGGGGAGAGAAGAGGATAATACATAAAGATGAGTTGGATGAGATATCCCAAGATCACCCAATGATGCTTACGCGTGTATGTCGACATGCTCTATTGGCGAATACGAAAGCGATGGAATTAGCTGGTATTATACGTGATACGGAAGACCCACAGGGTGGGGTGATTGTGCGCGATGAGGAAGGTGAAGCGACCGGGTACTTTCATGATAAGGCACAAGACTTGATCAAGGCTGCTATGCCTGAAGTTACTCCTGAGTACCTTAGAAAGGCGACCGAGCTTGCTGTCAAAGATATGCATACGTTTGGCTTAGTCGGAGGCCATAGTGAAGATCTGAATTATTACGGTGGCTTCAAGAAAACGTATGACGCTTTTACAGATGTCATTGATGGAAAGGAGAACAAGTTCAGAGCCCATCTGCTAGTCCATCATGGTGTGATAGAAGATGTTGATCAAGAAAGGCTGGGTTATAAGAAAGGAACTGAATTTGTTGAACTTGGGGCGTTGAAAATCTTTTCTGATGGGGCACTCGGTGGAAGAACAGCCTGGCTCACGGAACCTTATTCGGATGACCCAGACAACTATGGCGTAGCGATTCATACAGATAAAGAACTGGCAGCACTTGTGAATGAAGCGAGAAAGCGTGACATGCCTGTAGCGGTTCACGCAATAGGGGATGGAGCGGTGGAAGCAGTGGCCGACGCCATTGCAGAGAATCCATTGGAAAACGGCGAAAGAGACCGAATCATCCATGCTCAAATCCTAAGACCAGAATTAATGGAAAAACTGAAGAATCTGAATGTAGTCTTAGATATCCAACCTACATTTGTTTCATCCGACTTTCCATGGGTGATGGACCGTATTGGTAACGTACGCCTGAAAAATTCATATTCATGGAAGACTTTGCTTGATGCAGGAATTCTATGTGCAGGAGGGTCAGATGCGCCTATAGAAGAAATTAACCCGCTTCTAGGAATCCGTGCAGCCGTTGACCGCCGTGCCACCTACGATCATCAAGTGTATCAGGCGGAGGAAAAACTGTCTGTATATGAAGCCATTTCTTTATATACAAAAGGAAGTGCCCAGGCAATAGCCAGGGAAGATACTCATGGCTTGATTGAGCCCGGTTTTGTAGCAGATTTTACGGTTCTCGATAGAGATCTTTTTGCATTAAAATCTCATGAGCTCGCTGATGCAACGGTAACCATGACGGTTGTGGATGGAGAAATCATGCATAAAAGGTAACAATAAAGCCGGACTGATGAAGTTCAGTCCGGCTTTTTACGTTTATAAGAAAGTGCGTTTCACACGATCCCAGTAGGTATTATTTTTTAGCTTAACCGTTTTAATCACATTGTCACTCAACTTAACAGTAACCTCTTTAATATTTCGAATGGAGTAGGCTTCATTATCCATACCAATGACGGGGTAATCGTTTCCATCTTGAGTAACTTGTAATCTTAACGTGCGTTCTCCACTTAGGATGAAGGAAGACCCTAGCGTACGGAACCGGTTGTTATTTAAAGAAGCCAATTCACTTACTTGAAAGCAAGGTAGTTTCGGATCTACGACGGCTCCTTTGGTAGATTTGTTATAACCCGTGCTCCCTGTAGGTGTTGCAACAATTAAACCATCTCCACGAAATGTCTCAAAGTGAAGGTCATCAATATGAACATCGATGTCAATCGACTTAATGAGAGTCGATCTTACACTGCATTCATTCAGGCACAAGTAAGAAGACTCATTATTGACTGTTGCTTCAATAACAGGAAATCTTCGTACTTCGACTTCTGCATTCTGCATGGATTCCACCATTTCATCGTGGTCATCAATACTGAAGTCACAATAAAGTCCTGCTTCGTTGTGACTGCGGATCCCTACATAGAGGCAGTCCTGGCGAAAGCCTGTTTTTCTGACTGCTTGTAAAAAGGTACCATCTCCGCCAACAGCTACGATGATATTAGCATCTTTAGCATCCTCAACGACATGAAAATCATTATCGCGGGCAAGCCTGAATAAAGGCTCAAGTTTTTTGTCAAGTTCTTGGTTCGGGTGATAATAGAAGTAAAGGTTTCTACGTTGATCAGCCACCATGAATCCTCCTTTATGTAGTCATATCGTCATTTTATCACTTATCAGATGTAACCGCACCCAATTTTGCTACAAATCAGTCAAATCGTTCATTGTTGAATACAAATGAATATTTCGATATGGTTGTGATAGAATCAAACTCGAGATAAGGTACGGAAATGGCTGGCGCATGGATCGTTGAACACCTATGCGTCGCTTATTTTTGAGTATGAGTAGGACTAAAGGAGAATGAAAATGAAACAAGGACAAGTTGAAAAACTATTTGAATGGCTAGATGAGACTTCTACAATTGTCTCTGAGGATATGAACGTCACTTATCTAGAAGGCTTAGCGGAAGCGCTGGATGTATTATTTAATGAAAAGCCATTTGATGATTTGGATAAAAGGCTTCAGACGAAACTTACGAATCGATTGACGAAAGTGAATAAAGAGGAGTTTGAGAAAGAAGAAGTCCGTAAAGCTGTGCAATTAACGATTTTAAAAGGAATGAAAGGGGCTACGCAGCAACAGCACCTAATCACTCCGGATTCGGTGGCGATGTTTATGGGCTATCTCGCTTCTAAACTGTTTGAAGGTAAGGAAGAATTGAAGCTTTTCGATCTTGCCTCAGGTTCCGCCAACTTGTTGACATCAGTCATGAACCAGCTGGAGATGCCTCTGCGTGCTTATGCCAGTGAAGTTGATCCAACGCTTATTCAATTGGCCGTTGCAAATGCTAACTTACAAAAAAATAACATTGAATTCTTCCATCAGGATAGCCTGCGTCCATTTTTGATAGAGCCTGTTGATTTTGTATTAGCCGATCTTCCTGTAGGCTACTATCCGGATGATGTCCAGGCATCAAGGTATGAGCTCAAAGCAGAAGAAGGACATTCTTATGCCCATCATCTATTTATTGAACAGGGTCTGAATTATACAGAAGAGGGTGGCTATCTCATGTTTATCGTCCCTAACTTCCTATTTGACAGCGACCAATCAAAAGCCTTGAATGCGTACTTGCGCGAACACGCTCATATCGTGGGGATGCTGCAGCTTTCTGACTCTTTATTTAAAGATGAGAAGCATGGAAAGAGCATTTTGATCCTGCAAAAGAAAGGGCAAGAAACAAAGCCACCAAAACAAGCGTTACTCGTCAAACTGCCTTCATTCAAAAACCCTGAGGCCATGGCTGACATACTAGCTCAGATGAATCAGTGGTTTGATGAATATAAAGCGACACAATAGTGAGAAAATAACGAATATAAGAAGTAAACGTTATCACGCCTTTTCTGCCTTGAAAATGATTAGAACGGGTGATTAAATGGTAATGGTAGAAATATACGAACCTAATTTTGAGGGGATGAGCAACGTTGAGTAATAAAATTCTTGCTATAAATGCAGGTAGTTCATCACTGAAATTCCAATTGATTGAAATGCCTGAAGAAACGGTTATAACAAAAGGTTTAGTGGAACGTATCGGCCTTGACGATGCGGTTTTCACAATTGAAGTAGGGGAAGAAAAGGATAAGACGGTTACTGATATCCCTGATCATGGTGAAGCTGTTAGGTTGCTATTAGATAAACTAACTGCTAACGGCATCATCGAGTCCCTTGATGAGATCAATGGCGTTGGACACCGCGTCGTGCACGGTGGGGAGCGCTTCAGTGAATCTGTGTTAATTACGGATGAAGTAATACAAGAAATAGAAGAAGTGTCTGATTTGGCACCCCTTCATAACCCTGCGAACTTGACTGGGATTCGCGCTTTCCGTGAAGTACTTCCAAATGTACCTCATGTAGCTGTATTCGATACAGCCTTCCACCAGTCTATGCCTGAGCAGTCATACCTTTACAGCTTGCCTTATGAGTATTATGAGAAGTACGGCATCCGTAAATATGGTTTCCACGGTACATCCCATAAATATGTATCTGAGCGTGCTGCGGAAATGCTTGGTCGTCCGCTTGAGCAGCTTCGTATTCTTTCCTGTCACTTAGGTAATGGCGCGAGTATCGCTGCCATCGAAGGTGGAAAATCAATCGATACTTCTATGGGATTCACACCGCTTGCTGGTGTAACAATGGGAACTCGTTCTGGTAACATTGATCCAGCCTTGATTCCATTCATAATGGAGAAAACAGGTAAAACTGCGAATGAAGTTATGAACGTCCTTAACAAAGAAAGTGGTATGTTGGCCCTTTCCGGTTTCTCAAGTGATTTACGTGATATTGAAGAGCGTTCTTCCGAAGGGGATGAGCGTGCAGAGCTAGCACTTGAAGTATTTGCTAACCGTATCCACAAGTACATTGGTTCATATGCGGCTCGTATGCATGGAATTGATGTCATCGTCTTTACTGCTGGTGTAGGAGAAAACAGTACATCCATCCGTGAGCGTGTCCTTAAAGGACTAGAGTTCATGGGCGTTTACTGGGATCCTTCTTTAAACCAGGTTCGTGGAAAAGAAGCATTCGTCAACTACCCGCACTCACCAGTTAAAGTCATGATTATTCCGACAAACGAAGAAGTCATGATCGCCCGTGATACGGTAGAAAAAGGGATGTAATATAGTTAGAGAAGCAATTGCCGCGGAGTGGCAATTGCTTTTTTTTTGGTAAAAGAGCTACAATGAAGATAGGACTAACGGGCAGGGAGTGATCGTTTTGTCAAAAGAACGAGTAGCGATGGAAGTGGATAATTGGCTCGCACAATTCAGGAATTACCAGCCTAACGATTTTGAGATGATTTACGATGACTGGATTCAGCAGAGCTTTTATAAAGTAGACCCAGGAATAAAAGAAAAGTTTTTTTCAAAGTTAGATGATTGGTTTTTCCATACTCACGCCTTTTTACAAGGTACTTCTTTTCAAAATGAGGCCAGGGGCCGTATATTGACTGTTGGACGTGTGCTGGCTGAGAATATTGAGAACATTACAGATATGCGAAAAGAGCTGAGTGTTGACCAACTCACTTACATAGCAGAACAACAAATCGCGCGTGGGCGTCTTTATTCGTTTGCTCAAGGAGGCTTGACTGGAACGGGTGGCTGGCTGCTGCTTGGACTGGATTATCCCTTGATGATGGTTATGAATATTAGGGCTGTTCAACTGGTGGGGCTCACCTTCGGTCATGAAATGAATCATCCTTATGAAATGATGATTTCTCTGAAGGTTTTTCACGCAGCGACTTTGCCAAAGCGGCTCCAGGGTGCTGCTTGGAAAGACCTTATAAATGAAGTAAATGATAAAAATCACCCGTACATTTTCGAAGGGGAAGACAGACTCACTAATGAATCCTGGATCGAACAACCGTTAAAGCAAGCTTTCAAATCACTTTTTATTCTCACCTTTAGAAAAAAAGTTTTTCAAGGGCTTCCGTTTATTAGTATTGCGATCGGGGCTTACTCAAATTATCACCTGACCAGACAAGTGACGGACTTTGCCTTGAAGTTTTATCAATATCGTCATTTAAAACAAGAAGAAAGGGAGGCCTGAGATGTCAGTCGAAGAGCATAAAAAGCAGGCACCTGCTTCCGTTTCTTGTATGGTCGTTACAATCAGTGATACTCGTACAAAAGAATCTGATAAAAGCGGACGACTTATGATGGAATTCTTAAAGCAGAAAGGGCATTACATTAAAGATTATAGAATTGTTCACGACGAAGAATCTGAGATTAGGGAAGCTTTGGAAGTAGGAATTCAACAAGCTGAAGTGGAAGTTGTTCTTACAAACGGAGGCACAGGGATTGCTGCAAGGGATGTTACGATTGAAGTAGTCGAATCCCTTATAAATAAAGAAATTCCAGGTTTTGGTGAGCTATTTCGTATGTTGAGCTATACGGAGGATATTGGATCAGCTGCTCTATTATCCAGAGCAATTGGCGGTGTCAGTGGAAACACTGCAGTATTTTCTACGCCAGGTTCCAGTGGAGCTGTTAAGCTTGCAATGGAACGATTAATTTTACCAGAGCTTAGTCATGTTGTGCGTGAATTGAAGAAAGACCTATAAAAAATGCCCTGCTCATAAGCAGGGCATTTTTTCTTTTATCATTCCATTGTCTGTTCAGGGCGTACAACCAAGACATCGCAATTGGCATAACGCGTAATATGTTCAGATACACTTCCGATGAAAAAACGTTCCATTGCGTTCAGACCTGTAGCACCACATATGATGAGGTCGGCATTATGTTTTGGAGCTACGTCTTTAGCAATTTTAACTTTTGGAGATCCGTATTCAATGTCGATGACGACGTTTTTCACTCCTTCATTTTCCGCCTTTTCTTTGTAATCCTTCAATAAATCGCTTGCATATTGTTCAGCTCTTATTGCAAGTGAACGATCATACGCTTCAACCGTAGCGAAAGCTCGAGTATCCACAACATGAGACAGTATCAGTGTGGCATCATTTCGATTGGCGATATCAATCGCCTTTTTAAAAGCACCCTCAGCTGTTTCAGATCCATCCACCGCAACGACTATGTCCTTATATTCGAATGTCATGTTGCATGCCCCCTTCCATTTTGTTACTACTATTATAACATGTTCCTTTACGGTATAGACCAATGTCTCCTTCATATTTTAGTAAGTTTTGTGAACATTAAGACAGAGGTGGTTATAATGAATGATCCAAAAAACACTTTGCAAGTCGAACAAGATGCAGAAAAAGAAATGTTGAGTTCTTTGAATGAGAGCTACCGTTCCGAAAAGGAACCTAGAACTACTGAGAAATAAAATAAGACTTGGGGCTAGCCCCAAGTCTTATCTCTTATTATAAATGGATAGGAAACCATAAGAACGATGAAAGTGATGAATCCAGGTGACCATTGCCCGGGTAATAAAAAGTATAGGATACAACCAAATATAATCATAATCATTGCCCAAGGATTTATACTTGATGTCTTAGTCAGCTGAGCAAGTGCCTGTTTATTTAGATGGCGGCGTTTGACAATCAAGTAATCACTGCAAAGAATCGCCGATATAGGGATGATGAGACCGCCCAATAAGGAAATATAAGACTCTGCTTCATTAACTAGGGCAGGAAAGCCGCTTAGCAGCACACCGAGAAAGCCAAAAACGAAAGCACTTTGTACTCGCGTGAGCCGACTGAAGGTATTGAGAAGACTATAGCCTCCCGTATATGCATTACTGATATTTATTGAGATCATGGAAATAACAGCGGTTAAAGTGATGATCGTTATAAAGATAGGAGAACTTGTCTGTTCACTCGCAGATACATACGGATTGATATCTCGGAATAGATAGGCGGATGAACAACCGATCAGTGCAGTTAGTAAGAAGCCGGCACCATTTCCGATGAAAAGACCCCAGAAACCGTGGACTGGTGTCTTGGAGTAGCGTGTCATGTCGGCAGCAGCGCTAACACCGGATACATATTGGACAAAAGCAAGACTCGCATAGAAAAACATGTTGGATAGACTACCATCTAGAGCACCTTGCTGAAGCTTTTCCCATGAACCTTGGCCATTATTTGTAGTAAAGTAAATGTAGAGGATCGTCAGTTCTCCTAAAAGTAGGAAAGGGAGAAAGTAGGTAGTCGCTTGTTTAACGGCATCAAACCCAATAATAGCTAGAGTCACCATTAATATGGATAATGGAATTGAGAAAATTAGAAACGGCAGGTCATAACCTGTCAGTCGAATAAACAATTGCTGAATCACATATGTACCGCCAATGGTTTGCACACTAAACCAGTATAGCGAAGTCAGACTGCGAATCGGGGAGGAAAGATATCGAGCGCCCTGGACTCCTAAAATGGTGCGAATAGCGTACTGAGCAGGAATCCCCAAACGGGAACCAGGTAAAGATAGATAGGAGACAAATAGAAATCCCACTAAGGCGCCTAAACTGGTTGCCAGTACTCCACTCCAAAAAGACAATCCACCATCTATTACGGATAGCGCAGGTACGATAAAATTACCCGCATTTGCAGCTATAGAGAATTGTATAAAAGCGAATCTGTACCAAGGAGTGGATTGCTTTTCCTTAGGTACAGATTCTAATCCAAAAGTTTCGATCATTTCCTTACGTGAGGCTGTAGTCCTCATCAGGCTCCACTTCCCTTCTGCCGCACTTATTTTACAGAAGGAGCGATCTATTGTAAACAAAACGATATGTGATGTAGAACGAGGAGGAAAAGTTATGCGACATGCAATCATTACAGCCGGCACAAAAGGGCTAGGCAGAAAAGTTACCGAACAATTGTTAAATAAAGGAGTGTCGGTAACGGTTACTTATCGTTCCGATAAAGATAAAGCCATGGAGCTACTGAATAAATTCCCGGGCAGACAACAGGATATTCAAATCTTACAAATAGATGTGACTTCTACTAAGGATCTACAGAATCTTGTAGAAAAGACTATTGAAAGATTTGGTCGTGTAGATTACCTGGTGAATAACGCTGGGCCATATATTTTCGAGAGGAAAAAATTGATGGATTATTCTACGGAAGAGTGGGACGCTATGATCAGAGGGAATCTAGACGCGGTTTTTCATCTTCTGAAATTAACGGTTCCCTATATGAGAAAACAAAAATTTGGGCGTATCATTAATTATGGCTTTCAAGGAGCTGGAGGAGCTTCAGGCTGGATCTATCGTTCGGCATTCGCTGCAGCAAAGGTAGGGCTCGTTTCTTTGACTAAATCCATTGCATTTGAAGAGGCGGAGAACGGAATTACTTCAAATATGATTTGCCCCGGACATATTCAAGGAGACTGGAAAGAGTCTTCCATTAATGATGGAAGGCAATTCGTCGATAAGGAAACTCCGATTGGCCGTCCGGGCACAGGAGAAGACATTGCGCGAACAATTGAATTCCTATGTCATGAAGATTCCGATATGATTACTGGAACCATATACGAAGTAACTGGTGGAATGGATGTCATTCATCGGTATAGATAATTTTCTTTGATGTAGTTTATCGATTGCCTTCGCCATAATGAAAAGGCTTACATAGGGAACTACTCACTAGAAAAGAATCATGTTATAGTTGAAACGGAAGTGTGGAATTAGAGAATGGAAAGAATGGAATGGGAGGTTGGATGGTTATGAAGATCGGAGTACCACGTGAAATAAAAAATAATGAAAACCGTGTAGCCATGACACCAGCGGGAGTTATTACATTAACCAATGCAGGGCATGAAGTTTTTGTAGAAACGAATGCAGGAGCAGGTTCCAGTTTTACAGATGCCCAATATGAAGAAGCGGGAGCAGTCATCGTCCCATCTGCTAAAGAAGCCTGGAGTCAAGAAATGGTGATGAAAGTAAAGGAGCCCCTTCCAGAGGAATATGGGTATTTTTATAACGGACTGATCTTGTTTACTTATTTACATTTAGCTCCAGAACCAGCACTCACTAAAGCGTTGGTTGAGAATAATGTAGTCGCGATTGCTTACGAAACTGTACAGCTCGACAATGGGTCTCTGCCTTTATTAACTCCTATGAGTGAAGTGGCGGGTCGAATGGCGTCTCAAATTGGCGCACAGTTTCTTGAAAAGTCTCACGGAGGCAAAGGTATTCTATTAGGTGGTATACCTGGTGTGAGGAGAGGGCGTGTAACCGTAATTGGCGGCGGTGTTGTAGGTACCAATGCAGCAAAAATTGCAATGGGACTAGGGGCTGATGTTACGATTATTGATTTGAATCCTGAGCGTTTACGTCAACTGGATGATATATTCGGTTCAGATATCAATACCTTGATGTCGAACCCTTTGAATATCCAGGAAGCTTTAGCTGAATCCGATCTGGTCATTGGGGCTGTGCTCATTCCGGGAGCTAAAGCACCGAAGTTGGTGACGGAAGAAATGGTGAAAGCTATGAAGGAAGGATCTGTTATCGTTGATGTAGCGATTGATCAGGGTGGCATTTTCGAAACAACTGACCGAATCACTACCCATGATAATCCCACTTATGAAAGACATGGGGTACTTCATTACGCAGTAGCGAATATGCCTGGTGCAGTTCCTCGGACCTCTACTATAGGTTTGACGAACGTAACAGTACCATACGCTCTTCAGCTTGCCAATAAAGGTTATGTGCAAGCTTGTAAGGATAACGAGGCATTATTTAAAGGGATCAATACGCTAGAAGGTTATGTTACTTATCGGGCGGTTGCGGAAGCACAGGGACTCGAATATGCCGATGCGAGAGATTTAATTAACCGATAATAATTCACCCAGCAGAGCTCAGAGTTCTGCTGGGTTGTTTTTGTCTAACTCAGTACGATACCTGAAAAAAACCTTAGCTATAGTCAATTGACCCCAGTGCACTTAACTTCTCAGGAAGCTTGGTGAATGTCTGAGCTTTCTTTTGCATTTTCCTTTTCTTTTTGCTTACGAAAGATTGTAGCAATAACTGGGCCTGAGATGTTATGCCAGACACTGAAGATCGCGCTAGGTACAGCTGCCAGCGGGCTGAAATGCACAGCAGCTAAGGAAGCACCAAGGCCAGAGTTTTGCATGCCGACTTCGATAGAGACGGCTCGTTTTTTGGTAGGGTCCATTTTAAACAGCTTTCCTAAACCATAACCAGCAGCATACCCAAGAGCGTTATGTAAAACGACAATGGCAAAGATGGTTGCCCCCGTTTCAGCGATCTGCGCTTTATTCACACTCACTACAGCAGCGACGATCGCCACAATGGCTATTACAGAAACAAGAGGTAAAGCTTTAACCCCTGCCTGAATTTTCTGGCGAAAAATGGCTTTCACCGTTAATCCTAATAAAATGGGCACGAGTACGATCTTAACAATCGATAAAAATAAGGCACTAGCTGAAACCGGCAGCCACTGACTTGCGAACAATAAAACAAGCACTGGGGTTAATAGCGGTGCTAATAACGTAGAAACAGCCGTTATCGATACCGAAAGGGCAGTGTCTCCTTTAGATAAATAAGTCATTACATTGGATGAGGTTCCTCCTGGGCAGCAGCCAACTAATATCACCCCTACAGCTACCTCTGGTGATACAGGCAAAATAGTTACAAGTAAAAATGCGAGAAGCGGCATTAAAGTATATTGAGCTCCGACTCCAATAGCAACATCTTTTGGACGCTTGAAGACCTCTTTGAAATCCTCTTTAGACAAAGTTAATCCCATTCCGAACATGATAATTCCAAGTAATGGTACGATATAAGGGGCGATCCAGGTAAATCCAGATGGTATAATAAAAGATAAGACCGCAAAAAGTAAGACCCAAATGGCGAAGGTGCTCCCTACAAAGTTACTTGCTCTTTCCAATGCTTTCATTTTTTACACTCCTTTTTCTAGTTGATTGATTTTTGATTATACTAGGATTTCTGAATTTTCAAAGCTTGTCTGCAGGGAAAAAAATGAAAAAAATACAGGGTTCGACGTTTTTTAAATGAATCATGGTCTTTAAATCAAAAAAATAAAAAATGTGAAACCTAAAAGGTAGTTGTTCCGTACATAAAGGTACACAAGATCATAGTTGAAGGAGAGGTGAAGATTTGGGGTTCTTTTCAAAATTGTTTTCAAATAAAAAGCAAACACCAGAGGTTAAGGAACGAACGGTTTTGAATATCCAGATAGGAGATATCGTCACGTTCGATCTTGTGGACTATGAAGTCGTTGGTAAAATTACCTACAGGGATGGTTCCTATGAGTGGTTTGCCTATCAGCTTCTGGAAGGAAGTCATACAAAATGGTTATCGGCTGAAATGGACGATGAACTAGAGCTTGGTGTGTATGAGACGATCAAGCTTCCGGTCACAGAGCCATTTCCTAAACAATTAGAATATGAAGGAATGACGTATTATAAGGATGAAGAGGGCGAAGCGCGTGTATCAGGCGAAGGAAGAAGCCAGAATATTAATGGACGATTAACGCGGTATGCCGATTACATTTCCGAGGATGAAGAGACCTATATAAGTTTAGAATCTTGGGGCAGTGAAGTCGAAGTCAGTTATGGTCGTGATATTGAACCCTACGAGATTAAAATTATTGCTGGTTCTAAATAATAAGGAGGAAATAAAATGTTTAAATTTTTCAAACGTGTAAAAACTGTCGTTGGTTCAGAAATGAATGCGATGCTTGATAAAGCAGAGGATCCAGTGAAAATGTTAGATCAATTCATGCGTGACATGGAGAGCGATATCCGCGATGCTGAAAGTGCTGTTGCCAAGCAAATTGCCAATGAAAAAATGCTCAAGCGTAAGTATGATGATGCTCAAGCCCTCGTAGATAAACGTATGAAACAAGCGGAGCAGGCGATTGAATCAGGAAATGATGATTTAGCTCGCCGTGCACTAGAAGATAAGAAAAATCATCAAGAGCAAGCGGATCAGCTGAAGGAATCATGGGAGCGTGCTCAACAGGATTCCAACAATCTGCGTAAAAAGCTTGACGAAATGAAAAAAGAATACCAAGAAATGAAACTGAAAAAAGATTCACTAAAAGCACGTGCCGAATCTGCCAAAACACGTACGAAGATGAACCGCACAATGTCCAACATTGGTGGGGACGAGTCACTCCAGGGATTTGAACGCATGGAGGAAAAAGTTATGCGTTATGAAGCGGAAGCGGAAACAAGTGAAGATATGTCTTCAGAAAGTCGTTCGCTTGATGATGAGTTTGAAGAGTTAAATAAAAAAGATGATGTTGATGATGAGCTTGCAGCTCTTAAAAAGAAAATGAACAAAGAATAACAGCATTTGTTAAGAGAATACGTGCCTGACGTTATGTCGGGCACGGTTATTTTTCAGGGAAGGAGGAACGGTTGAAGTGAGAGAATTTGGAGGAATCATTGTTGTAGGAATCATAGCGATTGTTTTATTATTCAATGTTTTTGGTAATGATGAAGCTTCAAGAGGAATATCTGGTTCCTATACAGAAGATACATATAATGAATTACCGAGTGAACCAGATCGTTCAGAAATACTGGACAACATTCGGAATTCGAATGCAAACTCTATTGAAGAACTAGTGAAGAATAATTTTCCTCTTCTGGATACAATCCAATCGGATCAAGGGATGTCACGTATTTACATGACTCGAGAATTAAGCCTGCCGGAAGTATCAGAAGCGTTATCGGATAAGATAAACCCAGAAGAGATTAGTGAACGTCAAGAAAGCAAGCAAGTCCTGATTTACCCCGAGCATTTTGTAATCATACAAGAAAGCGATGAAGAACCTGGAGTAATAACCATTGAGCTTGCCAGCGATCAGTTTGTCAGAAACAATTATCATCCAAGCTTCTTTCAGGGAATGCTTGCTTACTACATTTTAGATGAAGTATTGGATGTAGATGACTGGCATAAGAAAAGAAATTCCAGATGTAAGCAGACAGGAGACTGTTATAGTGGCTATGGCATGTATGGGAACTATAATTCAGGATCTGGATCATTAAGAGGGTCTTCTAATCGAGGTGGAGGACCTGGAGCAGGAAAATAAAGGAGGCATTACGAATGGGACCATTTTTAGCAACATTAGGTTATTTTGTTATTGCAATTATAGTTGTATTCATTGGACTATTAGTTTTTGAATGGATGACTAGACAATATAAAGATTGGGAAGAGGTTAAGCGTGGAAATCAGGCAGTTGCTATGTCGATTTCTGGTAAGATTATTGGCATATGTATCATCTTGGCATTTGCTATTTACCATTCCTTCACTGTATGGGATACCTTGATTTGGGGTGCGTATGGAGTCATTCTTCAAATGGTTGCTTATGTATTGTTTGAACTACTCACTCGCAAGTTCTCAGTAGAAACGAAGCTAAAAGAAAATAATACTGCGGTGGGGATCATTTCTATGGGGGTTTCCATTGGTCTTGCTTTTGTTATCGGTGCGTCGATTACATAAGTGTTTGAAAGCCACTATCTTCTAGTGGCTTTTTCTCTTCTCTTTAACAAAGAAGGAGTCAAAGAGTTTCTTTAAACGATAGATGTTAATTTTAGAATCCATAAGCTGACAAAGGCTTTAAAAGAATTTATTTAGGTGGAGTGAACATTTTGGAAGCACATAACGTGAAAAAGACTCACTTTATTTATTGGGCATCAGGTATTGTTTCCATATGCGGGATCATTTTTGAGGTGTTATTTGGTGCACTTGGTTCTTACATTCTTGGGGATGGTGTAAAACAGTACACGTTAACAATCAGTTTGTTTTTGACAGGGATGGGCATTGGAGCAAGTATCAGTGAAAAAGTCATGAAAAACCTGATTATTACCTTTGTTTGGATTGAACTGATGGTCGCCTTGATCGGTGGCTTCTCAAGTTTTACGATGTTTGGGATGACCGCTTTTGCACCTGATGGAACGGATGCTCTATTTTTGTATTTAATCACTTTTACAATAGGGGCATTAACCGGTCTTGAACTTCCAATTTTGATTCGAAAAGCCAATGACATTGGTGAAGAACTTAACAGGAGCACAGCACGAGTTTTATTTTCTGATTATGCTGGAGGTTTAATCGGTGGGTTGTTGTTCGCATTTTATTTACGCCCTCAAATGGGCATGGTGAAAAGTGCTTTTTTTGTAGCTTGTATTAATTTAATGGTAGCCGTGATTATCCTTTATCTTTTTCGTTCTGATATCAAAAGATTTGCTATGCATATGTCTGGTGCATCAGTAATTGGGTGTTTGCTTATCGCAGGGTTGTTTTTCGGTGAAGAGATGGCCTTTTCATTCGAGCAGAAGCTGTATAAAGATCCGATTATACATATGGAAGAGAGTGCTTATCAGAAGATTGTTTTGACTAAAGAGCAAGGAGATACTCGATTGTTTTTAAATGGCTCTCTTCAATTCAGCTCTTCAGATGAATACCGCTACCACGAGACGCTCGTTCACCCCCCGGTCTCATTAGCAGCATCTCCTAGGAATGCCCTTGTTCTAGGTGGCGGAGATGGAATTGCTGTAAAAGAACTACTGAAATATAAACAGCTTCAGGACATTATGTTAGTAGACCTGGATCCTGCAATCACAAAGTTAGCTAAAACAAATTATCACCTTTTGCAACTGAATAAGGGAGCCTTGAGTGATGAACGTGCCCACGTTCTAAACCAAGACGCCTTCGAATTTCTGGAACAATCAAAAGATATGTATGATGTGATTATTGTTGATTTGCCTGATCCAAATAATGAAAGTTTAAACAAACTCTATACGAAAGAGTTCTATTCATTAGTTCGGAACCATCTTTCACCAGAGGGGGTAGCAATGATACAAGCTACGAGTCCGGTATTTGCTACAGATGTTTATTGGACGATCAATGAAACAGTGGCTGCTACGGGGATGCATACCGAAAATTTTCACGTCGACATTCCCAGTTTCGGTAACTGGGGCTTTGTTATGGCTAGCAGAGAGCCTATGGACTTAAACGAACTAGAGATAGAGGCGGAAACAAAATTTCTAACAAAAGAGGTTTTGCGTTCAATGACAGTGTTTGGAAAAGATGAAGACAGGGAAATCGTAAACACTGAAGGTGAAATCATCTCACTTAAACCCAACACACTGATCGATCCTCATCTGATACAGAAGTATGAAAGTGCATGGCAGCATTATTAATGAGATGAGTGTGGAATTTTTAAAAGGAGTGTTAATTGTGAAAGTATCTTATCACGGACATTCAGTTGTAAAAGTGGAAGCAAACGGAAAAACGATTTTATTTGACCCCTTCATTTCAGAGAATGGAAACACCGACCTGAACGCGGATGATGTAAAGGCAGATGTGATTTTGCTTACCCATGGACATAATGATCACGTAGGAGACACTTTTAATATTGCTGCACGCAATGGATCGCAAATTGTCGCTCCCTTTGAATTGGCCACTTATTTAGGGAATAAAGACTTAAACGCACATCCTATGTACATTGGCGGAGGGCATGAGTTCGATTTCGGCCACGTAAAATTCACACAAGCTTTTCATGGTTCTTCTTACACAGAAGAGGATGGTACAATCGTATACACTGGTATGCCTACAGGCATTCTTTTGACGATTGATGGAAAAACAATCTATCATGCTGGAGATACTGGATTATTCTCAGATATGAAAATGATTGGAGAAAGAAATGACATCGATTTAGCCTTCTTGCCAATCGGTGACAATTTCACAATGGGGCCAGAGGATGCCCTTGTTGCTGCAGAATGGATCAATGCAAAACAGGTTGTTCCGATTCATTACAACACCTTTGACCTAATCAATCAGGATGGCAAGGGTTTTGCGAACAAAGTAAAACCCGGAAAAGGATTGGTTATGGAACCTGGAGACACATTAGAGCTTTAATTTATAAGAAGTAAGCCTTCTGTCATTTATAGGCAGAAGGCTTTTTTTATATCCGTCTTCAAAGAATTTTGGAAGAAATTGCAGAGAAACTGTATCAATTGTATAATAACAATAATAACCCAATTGATTAGTACAGTTAGAAAGTTTGGTGGACGGATGGCAACAAAACATGAACAAATCTTAGAACACATTGAATCGCTCTCTGTCGGGAGCAAGATTTCAGTTCGAAGTATTGCGAAAGCGCTAAATGTAAGTGAAGGGACAGCATATCGTGCAATTAAGGAAGCTGAAAATCAAGACTTGGTAAGCACGATGGAACGGGTAGGTACGATTAGGATAGAGAAGAAGAAAAAAGAAAATATTGAACGGTTAACTTTCGCAGAAATTATCAATATTGTAGATGGCCAAGTGCTTGGGGGAAGAGAAGGTCTATACAAAACCTTAAGTAAATTTGTCATTGGAGCCATGAAGCTTGAAGCGATGATGCGGTACACAGAAGCTGGATCACTGCTAATTGTCGGAAACAGGACGAACGCACATGAATTAGCGGTTGAAGCCGGGGCAGCGGTTTTGATTACCGGAGGTTTTGATACAAGTGACACGGTCAAAAAGCTTGCTGACGAAAAACAACTCCCTGTAATTTCTACAAGCTATGATACATTCACAGTAGCTACAATGATAAACCGTGCGATTTATGATCAATTGATTAAAAAAGAGATTGTGCTTGTTGATGACATTTATAAGGCACTTGATCAGACGGAATTCTTAAAAGTCAGTGACAACGTTGAACGATGGCATGAATTTAATAAAGAAACAAATCATAGCCGTTATCCTGTGGTGGATAAACAAAATAGAGTCGTCGGTATTGTCACTTCTCGTGATGTGATTGGCTATGATTCATCGGTAAGAATTGACAAAGTCATGACAAAAAATCCGATGACGGTTCATACAAAAACTTCTCTGGCTAATGCCGCTCATGTAATGGTGTGGGAAGGAATTGAACTGATGCCTGTCGTCGATCCATCACATAAGCTTCAAGGAATCATCTCTAGACAAGACGTGTTAAAAGCGTTGCAGCATATTCAGCGTCAGCCTCAAGTGGGGGAGACCATCGATGACTTAGCGACAAATCAATTAGAAGTTGTTGAAACTGATGATCAATCTCACGTTTTGACAACAAGAGTGACTCCGCAAATGACCAACCAGCTTGGAACGATGTCCTATGGAGTTTTCGTATCCTTAATTACAGAGTCTTCGAGTGGTTTGCTGAGAAAATATAAAAAAGGTGACCTCGTTGTAGAAAACATATCCGTGTATTTTATAAAACCGGTCCAAATAGAAAGTGAAATTACTATAAAACCTCAAATCCTTGAGGTAGGCCGAAAGTTCGCTAAGGTAGATGTGGAAGTACACCATGATGGTGCCATCGTTGGGAAAGCGTTGTTGATGGCTCAATTAATTGACCGCTGACATAGGAAAAGTCGCTGCCTTAAGCAGCGACTTTTCATTTAAGGTTGGGTTTGATGTTTTTGGTATTCGTTACGATAATGTTTGCTTGCTTTCCATCCTGACTGAGCTTGAAAAATTCCCAAGGCGATAAATATTAGCCCTATGAATAAGGACAGTTTCGTTTGATAAAACACATATTGGTTGACCCCGAAAAATAAAATAAAGCTTCCAAGAAAGATTTTAGATTTACTATTTAAATATTCCTGTGTTAAGGGATCACGTGTACGTACGATCATTACTTTGTAATAAATGTACAGTACAAAGGAAATAACGATAAGAAGAGGAAAAATAAACACGTAGTATCGACTCCTGCAGTAGATTTTTTTCTATTTAATTGTAGCTTGTTTTCTTTTAAATGGCTACCTGTGGATAAAAATATATGGTTTAATGAAGGGACAAAGAGGAAAAAGGAAGGTTTTGTGTATGTCTACCGAATCAATAGCTCAATCAATCAAAGATTTTTCTACCATTATCATTCATCGTCATGTCCGTCCAGACCCTGATGCATATGGGTCTCAGGGTGGCCTTGCTGAGATTATAAAAGGAAGCTTTCCGGATAAGCAGGTGTTGGTCACTGGTGAAAGTGAACCGAGTTTGTCTTTTCTGGCAAAGATGGATGAGATTCCAGATGAGGCTTATGAAGATGCTCTTGTGATTGTCTGTGATACTGCGAATCAAGCAAGAATTGATGATCAGAGGTATAAAAAAGGAAAAAAACTGATTAAAATTGATCATCATCCAGAAGTGGATCGTTATGGAGACATTCAGTGGGTAGATACGTCTTCCAGTTCAACTTGTGAGATGATTTACAGTTTTTATTTGAATAGTAGGGATCAAGGTTTTGCTATGAATGAAAAAGCTGCAAGGCTGTTGTATGCAGGTATCGTAGGCGATACAGGGCGTTTTTTATTTCCAAGTACAACAGAAAAAACACTCTCCTATGCAGCAGAACTAGTCAATTATGAGTTCGATCGCAGGCTATTATATAATGAAATGTATAAGACGCCTTTACACGTAGCGAAATTGAAAGGATACATCCTACAGAATTTCACGGTTCATGAAGAGGGGTATTCTACGATTCGTCTTTCCAAGGAAATCCTAGACAAACACGGAGTGACCGCTAACGAAACAAGTCAGCTTGTAGGGTTATTGGGAGATATAGAAGGAATTCTGGCGTGGGTCTTCTTTGTAGAGGAGGAAGACAGCATTCGTGTCCGACTTCGTTCCAAAGGGCCAGTTATTAATGGAATAGCTGCTAATCATAATGGCGGTGGTCATCCAATGGCATCTGGGGCTAAAGCAGAGAGTTGGGAAGAAACTGAACAGATTGCCAAAGAATTAGAGCAAGTCTGCAAGGAACATAAAACAAGCAGGTGAGCGATCACCTGCTTTTATCGTAAGATCTTGATCTCCAATTCAAATTGAATGACTTCTGAAATGATTAGCTTGGATACTTTTAATTCATAGGATAAATCGTCTACTACATAGTTTTTACTTTCAATGGTTGTAACGATTAGGTCCGACTGGCTTGCTACGGTTACCAAGTCTTTGCCTGGAATTGAGGAAAGCTGGTCTTTGACCATGCTAGTCAGCTGATGTTGGGTAAGCAAATCGACTTCAAGCTTTTTAGCATTTGTATAAGCTACTTTGATATCTGTAACCGATAAGGGTTTTGTATCGCTTCCGCTTTGTTGATTTTTTAAAAGGGCTTCATATTTGTCTTCGACTTCGTTTAATTTAGATGAAAGTTCGATGTGCTCCTTCGTGTACTGTTCTTGAAGCTGGCCATGGATGAACAGAAAAAACAGGTAACCGATAATAGCGCCAAATGCTAGCCCTGCAAAAAAACGTTTCCATTCGGTCCTCTGGTAGTAAGGAGGAATATGCATTAGGTGACTTCCTCTCCCAGCAGCCACTCAAACAGGAGCAGAGCAGTTTTAACGCCTCCCATAGCGGAGACAATCATCATAATTTGTTTAAAGACATCAAATGTCGAACCGTCAAAGATTCCTTTTTCAAAATTACTGATTGCATCAAATGTGCCGCCAATAGCTGCAACAATTGCCCAAATTCTTAAGCTCTTAGCGATTCGAAACATTGCTGTAAGCGGTGCTTCTCCAGTAATATAACTACCGATACTGCCAATAATTGTCCCCCCTAAAATCACTCCGAACGCGATAAAGAAACATTGAATCATTGAGATTACTAAACGATCATCCATCTTGTCCCTCTTTTCGCTAAGGGGATTTACTCTCTTTACTAGAAAGTATTCCTCCTTAGAGGTATTTATGCAGAAGGCTTTCTTCTCTACTAGGGACTTCGCTATAATCTACAGTGAAAGAAGGTGAACGACATGACTTTTACACATTTACATATACAAAGTGGTTACAGTTTAATGAACAGCACGATCAATGTTGAGCAGCTGGCTTCCCGTGCCAAAGAGCTAGGATATCAATCTATTGCCTTGACGGATAAAGATATCATGAGTGGTTCTGTTGCTTTTTATCAAGCATGTAAACGGCACGGGCTCAAACCGATCATTGGGCTGAAGGTGGACGTGCAAACTGATTCCGGTCCAATGCCAACGCTTTTCTTGGCAATGGATCACTTTGGTTACCAGAATTTAATGAAGATCAGTTCTTGGATTCATACAAAAGAGGACAAGATTCATATTGACCAGATGTCCAGCTTTTCAACAGGGTTGATTGCGATCATTCTGACTTCTATGAGTTCGGTAGCGGAGTTATTAACAGGACGGAATTTTTCAGAAGCGCAAGCAGCGTTGCAGTCCTTTTTTGATCTTTTTCAAAAGAAACAAGTGTATTTAAGTATTCAAGATAGTGACTTACGCTCTGAAAAGCAGCTGCACAAACCATTAAAAGAATGGTCCGAACAGGATAGCATACAAGTGACAGCTGTCGGCGATGTCCGATATATAGAGCAGGAAGATGCAGAAGCCTATCTATCTCTGAGAGCTTTGGATGAAGGGAATAGACTGCCTCCTGCTATTGATACGAATAACTATCATCAATACTTGAAGCCCCCTGAAGAGATGATAGCTTATTTTAAAGATTGGTGGCCGGAGGTCCTTAAAGCAACAGAAAATATTGAAGGGAAATGTAAGCTGGAACTGGACCTTGACCAGCAGCTGCTCCCTTCATATCCCACACCTGAAGGGCAGGATGCTGCAAGCTATTTACGAAATTTATGCGAAGAAGCCCTTGAATCCAAATATAAGAATCATCAGCAATCTGCCCATAAACGCTTAGAACACGAGTTGAACATTATCAATTCAATGGGTTTTAACGACTATTTCTTAATTGTTTGGGATTTTATTGCTTATGCGAGAGAGAACGGAATACAAGCAGGCCCAGGTCGTGGTTCAGCTGCGGGATCGATTGTAGCCTATCTTTTAGATATCACTCAGGTGGATCCTATTGCATACGGGTTGCTTTTTGAAAGATTTCTTAATCCTGAGCGTATTACAATGCCGGATATTGACATCGATTTTCCTGATCACCGAAGAGATGAAGTGATTGAGTATGTAGCAGAGAAATATGGGAAACGACATGTGGCCCAAATTTGTACATTTGGAACGTTTGCAGCAAGAAGTGTTTTGAGAGATTTGTTCAAAGTGATGGCGATCGACGAAAGCGATGCTGCCTTTATCTTGAAGCAAATACCTAAGGGGCCAAGTGATTCGCTCGTTAACATTGTGCAAAAATCTGAACCCTTGAGAGAGTATATTCGAAATTCTGACCGCCTAAGACGTCTTTTTAAAGTGGCCGCAAAGTTGGAAGGCCTTCCGCGTCATGTTTCAACTCATGCGGCAGGGGTAGTCATAAGTGAACAACCTTTGGTTCAATACACGGCTTTAATGAAAGGTCAGGGTAATGTCAATTTGACTCAACTCGCCATGGGGGAGTTGGAAAGGATAGGTCTCTTAAAAATAGACTTTTTAGGTTTGAGAAATCTATCGTTCATTGAAAGAATCGAGAACAAGATCAGGAGGTTTGAGGATTCAAACTTTTCCATAGGGCATGTGCCATTTACAGATAGAGATACATTTTCGTTATTAAAAGAGGGTAAAACAAATGGCGTCTTCCAGTTGGAATCCCAGGGGATGAAAAGTGTCCTCACTCGTTTAAAACCCTCACACTTTGAGGACATCGTTGCTGTTAACGCCCTTTATCGTCCTGGCCCAATGGAATATATTCAAACCTATATCGATCGTAAGCAAAAGCGCGAAGAAGTACATTATCCTCATCCTGACATCGAACCGATTTTAAGACACACGTATGGGGTGCTCATTTATCAAGAGCAGATTATGGAAGTTGCTCAAACAATAGCTGGGTACAAGCTCGGAGAGGCAGATCTGTTAAGAAGAGCGGTAAGTAAAAAGCAAGCAAATGTTTTACAGGAACAAAAAGACCACTTCATCCAAAAAGCTAAAGAGAACGGTTACACAGATACTGTAGCCAACCAATTATTTGAATGGATTGTTAAATTCTCCAATTACGGCTTTAACCGAAGCCATGCAGTAGCTTACAGTTTTATTTCCTATTGGCTAGCCTATATGAAGGCTCATTACCCATCCTACTTTTTAGCAGAACTACTCAATGCTCACATGGGAGACCGGGAGAAGTTGGCAGTTTATATAAGAGAGGCTAAGGATTTTAACTCAGAGGTGAAAGCTCCTTCTATTAACAACAGTCACGCCTTTTGCCAGGATGAAGGGGGTTCCATTCGGATGGGACTGCTAGCCATTAAAGGTGTAGGTTTTCAAGCAGTGGAGGCAGTTGTTGAAGAAAGAAAGAATGGTAAATTCAAGCATTTGAACGATTTCTGTCTTAGAGTCGGATCCAAAGCGGTAAACAGGTCAGTGATCGAATCCTTAATATTGGCTGGTGCCTTCGATGAGATCGAAACAAACAGAGCCGGTCTACTTGCAAGCATAGATCAAGCTCTTGAACAAGGTGAATTGTTTAAAGAGTTTCATGATCAGCCTGGCCTTTTTGAAGCAGATCTGGATTTAGGTGATCAAACAATCGAGGTTGAGCCATTCCCAGTGTTAAAAAGGTTGGCAATGGAGAAAGAAGTTCTCGGCACATATTTATCAGAGCATCCACTCGAAATTCATAGAAAGAAGTTGAGGACAAACGGGTTTGTATCTGTCATGCATTCTTATAAGGTTCAACATCACCGTAAACTGAAATTAGCTGCAGTGATTGAAACGATCAAAGAGATCCGCACAAAGCGGGGAGACCCCATGGCATTTTTAACAATTAGTGATGAAACATCGGAAATCGATGTCGTGATCTTTCCCGAGTTGTACCGTAGTGTAAAACCTTGGCTCAGTGAACAGATGCTCGTTTTGCTTGAAGGAAAAGTAGAAGAGCGACGAAATACGTTGCAAATCATCGTTTCTGAAATGACAGAATTTCATGAGCAGGATCTAGTTCAGCCACCAGCCCAAAGATTATTTATTAAAGTCGACAGAGTGCATGAGAATGAGGCCATCTCCAAGATCAAAGAGACTGCAGCGTATTTCCCGGGGAATACCCCAGTGGTAATTGTCCGCTCCGAGGATCGAAAAACTTATCAATTAGGCGAAACCTATGCCATGGATTCTTCCAGGGACTGTTTGCGTCAGTTAAATCAATATTTTGGCAAGGAGTCTGTGGCATTGCGAGCCTTTAGAAAATAGTACCTATTACAGATTCTTAGCCCGTATTTTTGTAATTCTTTACACGATATATTCATCTGTTATAATTAAGGAGTTGATGGTGGTCTGACCACCCGGAACGGCTTTATTTTATTAGTTAAAGGAGCGAGTAGTCGTGTCAAATTTGCGAGATGAAGCACTGCATATACACCGCGTTAACAAAGGTAAACTAGAAACTCATTCCAAAGTTCCGGTAAGGAATGCTAGAGATTTAAGTCTGGCTTATTCTCCTGGCGTTGCCGAGCCATGTAAGGAAATTTATGACCACAAAGAAACCGTTTATGACTATACCATGAAAGGAAACATGGTAGCGGTTGTCAGTGACGGATCAGCTGTTCTTGGACTTGGAAATATTGGTCCTGAAGCTGCCCTGCCTGTAATGGAAGGGAAAGCAGCCTTGTTTAAAAGTTTCGCTGGGGTGGATGCCTTTCCAATTTGCTTAAATACAAGAGACATTGACCAAATTGTCCAAACCGTCAAGCTGATGGAACCTACCTTTGGAGGCGTGAACTTAGAAGACATTGCTGCTCCAAATTGTTTTATCATAGAAGATCGCTTGAAGAAGGAAACAAACATACCCATCTTTCATGATGATCAGCATGGGACAGCTATTGTAACTGTTGCGGGGTTAATGAACGCACTGAAGATTACTGGAAAATCTTTCTCTGAGATCAAAGTCGTAGCAAATGGTGCAGGCGCGGCTGGAATTGCTATCATAAAATTACTTTATCATTTCGGTGTGCGAGATATTATTATGTGTGACTCTAAAGGTGCCGTCTTTGAGGGGCGCGACTATGGAATGAATGACGTTAAAGATGAAATTGCTAAGATTACCAATAAAGACCGTGTTGAAGGTAATTTGGAGGAAGTTATGGAAGGTGCTGACGTATTCATTGGTGTGTCCGTTGGAGGCCTCCTTTCCAAGGAAATGGTCTCTCGTATGAATGATGATTCTATCATTTTTGCAATGGCTAACCCTGAACCGGAAATTATGCCTGATGATGCCAAAGAAGCAGGCGCTCGTGTTATTGGTACAGGACGTTCAGATTTTCCAAACCAAGTGAATAATGTCCTTGCTTTTCCTGGGATCTTCCGGGGAGCCCTGGACGTGCGGGCTACCCGTATCAATGAAAAAATGAAAATAGCTGCGGCTGAAGCAATTGCTTCTCTCGTAAGTGAAGACGAACTAAGCGAAGATTATGTCATTCCTGCTCCATTTGATTCTCGCGTAGCCCCTGCTGTCGCAGCCAGCGTTGCAAAAGCTGCCATGGAATCGGGTGTTGCGAGACACCACGTGGATCCAGAGGAAGTAGCAGAAAAAACGCGTCAAATGACTTTAATTGATGAGTAAACCGTTTGGTGATGGGTAAGGAGAAAAGCTGTTACAGCTTTTCTCCTTACATAAGTAGGAAACATTTTTCAATTAAAAGGAGTGACCATAGGTTGTGACCCGTGCGCAAAAAGGGAAAGTCTATGAAGGCGTATTAGATCAATTAAAGTCTTATATTGAATATCACCATTTAAAACCTGGCGACAAATTACCCTCTGAGCGGGAGCTTAGCGAGCAATTGAATGTAGGGAGGTCTTCAATAAGAGAAGCTTTACGTGCAATGGAACTTCTCGGTCTTATCGAAACGAGACGAGGAGAAGGGACGTTTATGAGAGCTTATCGTCCTCACCATATGGTTGAGCTTTTATCAAATTTTTTATTGAACGAGTCGAGGACGAGGGAAGAACTCTTCACAGCTAAGCAGATGCTTGAAAAAGAAGTAGTCATGAGATTGTTAGAAAAGCTTAATGATAAAGATTTGGATATGATCGAAAAAATCATAGAAAATAAAGAAAAAGAGAAGCTCCATGAAGAATTCTTTCAATTTTTATTTGAACGGAGTGGACAGCCTCTCTTACTGTCGATGTGGCAGTTCATTTATGGCTTTACTCATACAGTCCATGACATTCAGTATGAAAGATCTTGGTATCAGAAAGTGGCTAAAGTATTGAAAACAGGAGACCAGATTAAGGTTCTTCAATTATTTTATTCTTAGTCCGTCGAAATCATTCGACACGTTCACCGAGATTATGTAACTACTTTTTTGTATATTGGACAGAAAGGAAGCTTTGTCCCAAAGGAGGAATCACCTTGCTAAGAGACTTTTTCAGCAAGAAAAAAAGATATGCATCCATTCCTAGACAGGAAGCAAAGCAGGATGTACCTGAAGGTCTGATGCAAAAATGCCCAAATTGTCAAAAGATCTTCTACAGAAAAGAACTAAATAGAAATATGAACGTCTGCCCACATTGCGATCACCATCATCGATTGAGCGCATACGAAAGAATTCAACACCTCTTTGATGAAGGCTCCTTTGAAGAGTGGGACAAGCAGATGATCTCAAGCAACCCTCTTGAATTTCCAGAGTATGAGGAGAAGCTTGAAAAAGATCGTATTAAATCAGACTTAAATGAGGCTGTTGTCACAGGGAAAGCATCATTATCAGGCATGCCTGCAGCGGTTGCTGTCATGGACGCCCGTTTTCGAATGGGCAGCATGGGCTCTGTGGTAGGTGAAAAAATAACGAACGCTATTGAAAATGCTAGAAAAGAACAAATCCCGTTTATCATTTTCACGGCTTCAGGTGGAGCACGAATGCAGGAAGGCGTTCTCAGTTTAATGCAGATGGGCAAAACATCCGTTGCCTTACAACGCCTGCATGCTGATGGGGGTTTGTTCATCTCTGTGATGACTCACCCAACAACTGGAGGGGTCTCAGCGAGTTTTGCATCGTTGGGAGATTATAATTTCGCTGAGCCTGGAGCTCTCATCGGGTTTGCAGGGCGCAGAATTATTGAACAAACGATTCGTGAAAAGCTGCCTGAAGATTTCCAAACAGCCGAATTTTTATTAGAACACGGCCAGCTTGATCGTGTTGTCCATCGTCATGAGTTGAAGAAAACTCTAACAACAGTACTCGACATTCATTCTCCAGGAGGTGAAGAAGCGTGAAGCATGTCCTTGACTTTGAAAAACCTGTAATTGAACTTCGTGAAAAAATTGCTGATCTGAAAAAGATGACAGAAAATAGTGAGATGGATTTAAGCGAAGAAATCAAAACACTAGAGAAAAGGCTAGAAAAACTAGAAACCGATGTATATGACCGTATGCAGCCATGGGATCGCGTTCAAATGGCCAGACATCCGGAAAGACCGACCACGCTGGATTATATTGAACATCTCTTCACTGACTTCTTAGAACTCCATGGAGATCGTGTATATGGTGATGACGAAGCGATTGTTTCTGGAATCGCAAAGTTCAATGGCAAACCTGTAACGGTTATCGGACATCAAAGAGGAAAAGATACAAAAGAGAATATCCGCAGAAATTTTGGTATGCCTCATCCAGAGGGATATCGTAAAGCCTTGCGTTTAATGAAGCAGGCTGAGAAATTCAAAAGACCAATCGTTACATTCATTGATACAAAAGGAGCCTATCCAGGAAAGGCTGCAGAGGAACGTGGACAGAGTGAAGCTATTGCTCGAAATCTTTTAGAAATGGGCGGGCTTACTGTACCTATCATTTGTGTTGTAATCGGAGAAGGAGGGAGTGGTGGAGCTTTAGGTCTGGGAATCGGAGACCGTATTTTTATGTTAGAAAACTCTACGTACTCCGTAATTTCACCAGAAGGAGCATCATCCATTCTTTGGAAAGATTCAAGCCTTGCGCAAAAGGCTGCGGAATCCATGAAGATCACTTCTTATGATTTGAAAGCTTTAGAAGTCATTGATGAGGTTATTCCTGAAATAAGAGGAGGGGCTCATCGAGATATCCCGGCCCAGGCCAAAGAGATAGAAAAAGTGCTTTCAAGATCATTAGATGAACTGGACGAATTGAACGAAAACCAGTTATTGGAAGGGCGTTTCGTTAAGTATAAAAACATTGGCGATTATACCTATCTTGATTTATAATAATAGTCGGTAAAAATAATAATACTCAACCTAAGAAGGAGAAGTCGCACAACCAGGTGCGGCTTTTCGCATCTTAAGAGGATGGTAACGCTATCATTACAGTTTATTTATGCAAACCCCCCTTTTACAAAGCACTCTTTTGGTACACACTAAAAAGAAGAGTGAACGCGAAAAGGTTTCAAATATTCTTTGACTGGGGACAAAATAACTAGTATATTTTTTGAGGTGATGAGGATGAAGAAAATAGGCGTACTTACAAGTGGTGGCGACGCACCTGGTATGAATGCTGCCATTCGTGCAGTCGTACGTAAAGCGATCTTTCATGGTCTGGAAGTCTATGGAGTCAAATATGGCTTTCAAGGTTTAATTGATGGAAACATAGAAAAAATGGAACTAGGTTCTGTTGGTGATATAATCCAGCGTGGAGGGACAAAGCTTTACTCTGCTCGCTGTGAAGAATTCAAAACAGAAGAAGGCCAATTAAAAGGAATCGAGCAGTTAAAAAAACACGGAATTGAAGGATTAATCGTTATCGGTGGCGATGGTTCCTTCATGGGTGCCAAGAAATTGACTGAAAAAGGATATCCATGCATTGGAGTGCCAGGTACTATCGATAATGATATTCCTGGAACTGATTTCACAATTGGTTTTGACACAGCATTAAACACCATTATTGATGCAATTGATAAAATTCGTGACACAGCTACTTCACATGAGCGGACGTATGTCATCGAGGTTATGGGACGTGACGCGGGTGACTTAGCCTTGTGGGCTGGCCTTGCCGATGGTGCAGAGTCAGTATTGATCCCTGAAGCTGAAGATGAATTTGAAGATGTAATCGATCGACTGAAGCGTGGTCATGACCGTGGTAAAAAACACAGTATCATTATTGTGGCTGAAGGTGTCGGAAGCGGTGTTGATTTTGGTAGAAAAATCAAAGAAGCTGTGAATCTTGAAACACGTGTAACTGTACTCGGCCACACTCAGCGAGGCGGCTCACCTTCAGCGTCAGACCGAGTTCTTGCAAGTCGCTTAGGGGCTCATGCTGTCGATCTTCTTCTTGATGGTAAAGCTGGCCGTATGGTAGGTATATTGCAAAATAAATTAGTAGATCATGATATCGTAGAAATTCTTAGCACGAAGCATGAAGTAGACCTTGACATGTATCGTCTTTCAAAAGAATTGTCCATATAAACGTAAGAGATACAAGAGGAGGAAGAAGTATGTTCAGAAAAACAAAAATTGTAAGCACGATTGGGCCTGCATCGGAGTCCGTAGAAAAACTTACTGAGCTTATTCAAGCGGGTATGAATGTAGCTCGATTGAATTTTTCTCATGGAGATTTTGAAGAGCACGGTGCACGTATTAAAAACATCCGTGAGGCTGCATCTTCTACAGGAAAAACGGTAGCGATTCTTCTTGATACAAAAGGTCCGGAAATTCGCACAGGTACGTTAAAAGATGGTGAGGTTTATCTTGAAAAGGGTTCTACAGCCTACGTAACCATGGAAGATATTGAAGGAGATGCAGAGCGCTTTTCTGTTACTTATCCAGGATTGATCAATGATGTACACCCTGGCTCTAAAATTCTTCTGGATGATGGATTAGTTGAACTTCAGGTAGAAGAAATTCTTAAAGATAAAAATGAAATTAAAACGACCGTATTAAACAATGGACCTTTGAAAAATAAAAAGGGCGTAAACGTACCAAATGTGAGCGTTAATCTCCCGGGTATCACTGATAAAGATGCGGCTGATATTGAATTTGGAATTGAACAAGGAATCGACTTTATTGCGGCGTCCTTCGTGCGTCGTGCTTCCGACGTGCTCGAAATTAAAGAATTGCTTGAAAAGCACGATGCATTGGATATTCAGATCATTCCTAAGATCGAAAACCAAGAAGGCGTCGATAACATCGATGAGATCCTTGAAGTAAGTGACGGATTAATGGTAGCCCGTGGCGACCTTGGTGTAGAAATTCCTGCCGAGGATGTACCGCTTGTTCAGAAACAATTGATCCGTAAATGCAATAAAGCTGGTAAGCCAGTAATTACAGCTACGCAGATGCTTGATTCGATGCAACGTAATCCTCGCCCGACTCGTGCAGAGGCTTCTGATGTTGCGAACGCTATTTTCGATGGCACAGATGCGATCATGCTTTCTGGCGAAACAGCAGCAGGTGATTATCCTGTAGAAGCTGTACAGACGATGCATAACATTGCAAGCAAGACAGAGACAGGTTTAAACTATAAAGCCATTCTTGAAGATCGTTCTAAGCATAGTGATATGACAATTACCGATGCAATCAGCCAGTCTGTTACTCACACAGCGATTAACTTGGACGCCAATGCGGTTGTAACCCCTACAGAAAGTGGTCATACGGCCCGCATGATTTCTAAATATCGTCCAAGAGCTCCGATTGTTGCGATTACTTCGAGTGAAAAAGTAAACCGAAAATTGTCCCTTGTTTGGGGTGTCTATGCAGTAATGGGACCACGTGCATATTCTACTGATGATATGTTGGATGTAGCTGTGGAAAGAAGTCTTGCATCTGGATTAGCTTCACGTGGAGACCGTATTATTATTACAGGTGGAGTACCTGTAGGTGAAAGCGGCACGACAAACTTGATGAAAGTTCACGTGATCGGCGATGTTCTTGTAAAAGGACAAGGAGTTGGCCAGAAGAGTGCGTATGGCCGTGCGATTGTAGCTAAAGATGCCAAGGATGCCCTTGCTCGTGTAGAGGATGGAGATATTCTAGTCACGCATGGTACAGACCGAGATATGATGGAAGCAATCGAGAGAGCTGCTGGTATTGTTACAATCGAAGCAGGCTTGACTTCCCACGCTGCAGTCGTTGGCTTAAGTCTTGGTATTCCTGTAGTCGTAGGTGTACAAGATGCAATGAACATTATTAAAGACGGTTCAGACATCACCATCGATAGTTCTCGTGGAGACATCTACGAGGGACATGCAAGTGTTCTATAAAGAGTTTCTTAAGACAGGAGAGTAAAAAGACCTCTCCTGTCTTTTTTATACTGTTTGATAGGGTACTTTTCTTTATATACATCCAATTTCAAGTTATACTAAGGAAAATTGGCATCAGAAAGGAACGATCATCATGTTTCGCTGGTTATTATTATTTATCTTGATCGTACCTGCATTAGAAATCGGGTTACTCATATGGGCTGGGAACTGGCTGGGACCATGGTGGGTAATTTTACTGATCATATCTACAGGTGTTCTTGGGGCTTGGCTTGCTAAGCAGCAAGGGTTGGAAACGATTAGGAACGTTCAAAATTCTATGTCCATGGGCCAAGTTCCACAGGATGCTCTTTTAGATGGGGCATGTATTTTAGTAGGCGGAGCAGTGCTATTGACTCCTGGGTTTATTACGGACGCAATAGGGTTCTTACTCCTCATTCCAGCTACGCGGTCTCCTTTGAAGCGTGTGATAAGAAAAGCCATTACTAAAATGATGAATAATGGTTCGGTAACGATATATCGAAGATGACAAAAAAGCTCCTTCTACATTTGGGAAGGAGCTTAATTTGTGCCTTTTATAAAAAACCAAATCATAGATAAAATGCCGCTCTCATACATGGTTTTGATTAGGACTAGAAGAAATGGACTAATAATTATTCCATATAGCCCAAACAATTGAAAACCCGCAAACAGACTGATTAGCAGTAAAATCGGTGGCACTCCAAATTGGACGGATAATAACTTTGGTTCTAATACTTGGCGAGTAATAAGAACAATTACATAGATCGTTATGAGTGATAGGGCCATTTCAATCTCTCCGCTTAGAAACTGATAGATGCCCCAGGGGAGGAAGATCACACCTGTTCCGATATATGGAATAAAATCCACTAATGCAGCAAATAAAGTAATAGTGACGGCATAGGGAACTTGGATAATACTTAATCCAATACCGATGATGGCAGTGGAAATTGAAACCATGATCAGCTGGGCTCTAACTACCCCGCCAATCGTTTGCTTGATCGCTGCGGGAACTTGCTTTGCTTTACTAAAAATCTTGTCAGGAACAAGCATTGTAAGGCCATTCATAATCTTGTCCCAATCTTTAGCAAAGAAAAATGTAGCGAGGACACCGAACAAGATGGTTGCCAGTGAACCAGGCAGACTTGCAAGAAGGGAAGTCAAGCCTGTGAAAATATTATTTAATACCTCTGCTCCTGTATTACTTGCTTTGATTTTTACTACTTCAAGGTAATCCAAAAGAGAATGCTGTTGCTGCTGAGTCAATCGTCCAACCACGCTCTCTATTTTAGCAATGAGAGGGGTGAAGATCTCAGTTACTCTGTCCATCGTATAAGCAATTAAGTTCTCGGCATGGCCAGGAAGACCGTGAGACAGGTGAGCAAGACCCCTTACAAATTCAGCAATTAGAAGCGTAATAAGGGATAGACCTAACAGGCTAAGCAGAAGCATAATGAATAAAACGGCAACTACACGTGGAAGTCGAAACCTTTTTTCTATGAGTTTAATAAAAGGTTGTATGAACCATGCCAAAAGAAAGGCAATATAAAACGGATAGAGATAAGGTATGGATGTAAATACAATGAAAACAATTATAGCAAAAGATAGACAAACAAAACCAAAGCGTAACAATTGATGAATGTGAAGATGATCCATGTGAAAAATCTCCTTTAACACATAAAAAATTGTAGAAATGCAGAAATACAGGACTTTATCACTTATCGATTTACAAGATCAGCCAAATTTGGATGGGGAATTTTGATAAATCCTAGTGAAATTAACCGGTTTCAATTCACATTCTCTTCAGAATACTTTATAATTGTGTGTGGGGTTCACTTCCTAAATATTTCATACAGAATAAGTAAAGCGTTTTCTCACCGACTGGGTGAGAAGCATTGGAATTATTTCAAAAGGAGAGATTGTATGTCATCAACTAAAGGTCTTGAAGGAATTACCGCAACTGAATCATCGATAAGCTCAATTATTGACGATAAATTGACGTATGTTGGATACGATATCGATGATTTAGCAAATAACTCAAGCTTTGAAGAAGTTGTCTACCTTCTTTGGAATCAAAAGCTACCAAATTCAGATGAACTGAACCAATTCAAAAAAGAGTTAATCTCCAATATGGACATCCCTAAAGAAGTGATAGATCATTTGAAATCATATGATCTATCCACTGTTCACCCAATGGCAGCTCTAAGAACAGCTGTTTCTATGTTAGGTCTCCATGATCCAGAATCCGACGTAATGGAAGAAGATGCGAACAAGCGAAAAGCAATCCGTTTGCAAGCGAAAATTCCTACGGTTGTGACAGCATTCGCACGAATTCGTAATGGAGAAGAACCAGTTTCTCCTAAAGAGGATTTGAGTTTTGCTGCGAACTTCCTATATATGCTGAATGGTAAGGATCCAGAAGGCGTAGAGGAAAAAGCATTCAATAAAGCACTTGTACTACATGCAGACCATGAATTGAATGCCTCAACATTTACAGCCCGCGTATGTGTAGCTACTCTATCAGATATCTATTCTGGTGTGACAGCTGCCATCGGAGCGTTGAAAGGTCCTCTTCACGGTGGAGCGAATGAGCGTGTGATGAAGATGCTTACAGAGATCGGTTCTGTAGACAATGCTATTCCGGCAATTGAGAAAAAACTAGAAAATAAAGAAAAGATCATGGGTATGGGCCACCGCGTCTATCGCAAAGGTGATCCGCGTGCGAAACATTTGAAAGAAATGTCTCGTCAGCTAACTGAATTAACAGGTCAATCTAAATACTACGAAATGTCTATTAAAATCGAAGATTATATTAAAGAAAATAAAGGTCTCCCAGCTAACGTGGACTTTTATTCTGCTTCGGTTTACCACAGCCTTGGAATCGATCACGACATTTTCACACCAATCTTTGCGGTAAGCCGTGTATCCGGATGGCTGGCACACATTCTTGAACAGTATGCGGACAACCGTTTGATCCGTCCTCGTGCTGAATACGTAGGACCTAAAGGACAGACTTATACTCCAATCGAAGAACGATAAATGACAATGGATGGAGGCTCGTCTCCTCTTCACTTTTTAATTCATTTAATATAACGTATGATAGTAGAGGATGATCAATCCCTTAAATCATTGAATGCAAAAATTTTAGGAGGGTTAATGTTGACACAAGCACAGAAAATCACAGTAGAACAAAACGGAGAACTGAATACACCTGACCGCCCAATTATTCCTTTCATCGAGGGGGACGGAATTGGACCAGATATTTGGGCAGCAGCAAGCCGTGTAATCGAAGCAGCTGTCGATAAAGCCTACAATGGTGAAAAGTCCATCGAATGGAAAGAAGTATTAGCTGGTCAAAAAGCTTACGACCAAACTGGTGAATGGCTTCCGGCAGAGACTCTTGATACAATTCGCGATTACAAAATTGCAATAAAAGGTCCTTTAACGACTCCAATTGGTGGAGGAATTCGTTCCCTGAACGTTGCCCTTCGTCAGGAACTTGACTTATTTACTTGTCTTCGCCCTGTTCGTTATTTCGAGGGTGTACCTTCCCCTGTAAAACGACCTGAAGATACAGATATGGCTATCTTCCGTGAAAATACTGAAGATATTTACGCCGGTATCGAATGGCAAAAAGGCACACCTGAAGTGAAAAAAGTGATCGACTTCTTGCAAAACGAAATGGGTGTACATAACATCCGCTTCCCTGAAACTTCTGGAATCGGTATTAAACCTGTGTCTGAAGAAGGAACAAAACGTCTTGTACGCGCTGCTATTGACTACGCGCTAAACGAAGGGCGTAAAAACGTGACACTTGTGCACAAAGGAAATATCATGAAGTTTACTGAAGGTTCCTTTAAAGCATGGGGATATGAAGTAGCTGAAGAAGAGTATGCGGACAAAGTATTCACATGGGCAGAATATGACCGCATCGTAGAAAAAGAAGGAAAAGAAGCAGCGAACAAAGCGCAGGACGCTGCTGAAGCAGAAGGTAAGCTAATTGTAAAAGATGCGATTGCCGATATCTTCCTGCAACAGATCTTGACTCGTCCAAAAGAGTTTGACGTAGTTGCAACAATGAACTTGAATGGTGATTATATCTCTGACGCGCTTGCAGCTCAAGTTGGTGGAATTGGTATTGCACCGGGAGCTAATATCAACTTCGAAACTGGACATGCTATTTTTGAAGCCACACACGGTACTGCACCTAAATATGCAGGAATGGACAAAGTAAATCCATCTTCTGTCATTCTTTCCGGTGTTCTTATGCTTGAACACTTAGGCTGGAGAGAAGCAGCTGACTTAATTTCCAAATCCATGGATAAAACGATTGGAAGCAAGACAGTAACTTATGACTTCGCTCGTATGATGGAAGGCGCGACTGAAGTAAAATGTTCTGAGTTTGGAGATGCGTTAATTAATAACATGGAATAATGAATAGGGAAAGGGGATCATTATGGCAATTCGCAGAAATAAAATTTCAGTAATCGGTGCTGGCTTTACAGGAGCTACAACAGCTCTTATGGCAGCGCAGAAAGAGCTTGGTGACGTTGTACTTGTTGATATTCCAGATATGGAAGATCCAACAAAAGGTAAAGCTTTAGACATGTTGGAAGCTAGCCCTGTACAAGGCTTTGATGCACAAGTGAAAGGGACTTCTAATTATGAAGATACTAAAGACTCCGACCTTGTGATCATTACAGCAGGTATCGCCCGTAAGCCGGGAATGAGCCGGGATGACCTTGTAAACACCAACTCTAAAATCATGAAAAGTGTGACGAAGGAAATCGTCAAGTATTCTCCAGATTGCTATATCATCGTTCTGACAAACCCAGTCGACGCCATGACATACAGTGTATTCCAGGAAGCTGGTCTTCCGAAGAATCGCGTGATTGGTCAATCCGGTGTCCTGGATACAGCTCGCTTCCGTACCTTTGTTGCTGAAGAGTTGAATGTATCCATCAAGGATGTCACTGGCTTTGTTCTTGGTGGTCACGGTGATGACATGGTCCCACTGACCCGTTATTCTTTTGCAGGTGGAATTCCACTTGAAAAACTGATCTCCAAAGACCGTCTTGACGCAATTGTTGAGCGTACACGGAAAGGCGGCGGAGAAATTGTCGGCCTGCTAGGAAACGGTAGTGCTTACTATGCCCCTGCAGCTTCTCTAGTTCAAATGGCAGAGGCGATTTTAAAAGACCAGCGTCGTATTCTGCCAGCGATTGCTTACCTTGAAGGTGAGTACGGCTATGATGGCATTTACCTTGGTGTACCAACCATTCTAGGTGGTAACGGTATTGAGGAAATTATCGAGCTTGAACTGACCGAAGAGGAAAGAAAACAACTTGATAAATCAGCTGATTCTGTTAAAAATGTTCTAGCTGTATTACAATAAGTAGAGAGGGATTCGAGGTCTGAACCTCGAATCCTTTTTTAACAAAAATAGAAAACGCTTTCACGGAGGTGGGTTTATGTTAGGGAAAAAACGCAAACTCGGAAAAAAGATCAAGGACATAAAAGTAGGGGAGTCATTTACAACTTCATCGACCATTGAAGATCGTGACTTGCTTATGTACCTGGGTCTTACAGATGATGCAAACCCTTTATATATTCAGCATGATTATGCTTCTCAAACCCCTTATAAACGTCCAATTGTTCCAACAGTCATGGTGTTTGGAATGGTTTCTTCCATTGTATCTATGCACTTGCCTGGACCAGGAAGTCATATTACACACCAGGAGTTAGATTATCCGAAGCCTGTCTATCATTATGCCGAAGTACGGTTTAATGTAGAGGTCACAGATATCAATGTGGATGATCATCTGCTCACTTTATATGTAGTCGGTTATGATGAGGAGGGAGACGAAGTAGTCAAAGGTCACTTGACAGTTCAGCCTCCATACGAACCAGCTTCAATGAACGCCAATTCCCTGGAAAACTTCTATTAATTAGAAAGCTTACTTGTTCCATATAAGCCCTCCCATACCTGGAGCCTCACTCTTGGGCCTTCTCGGCCCGTTGCGTCATGAGTGTTAGGGGCGGCAGGAAAACAACTCGCTTTCCTGCGGGGGAACTGGCAAGCCTCCTCGTTCGCTGCGCTCTTTGTGGGGTCTCGCCTATCTCCTTCTCCCGCGGGAGATTCCTGTGGGAATAGAGGTCATGGTGAGATCCCGCAAGGCAAAGCCTCAGGAAGCTCACCGAACTCCCACTGAAAGCGAGTCATTTCCCGGACCTCCAAAGTTCCATCTATGATAACGGACACCTCTTTCTAAAACAAGTCTTCCACTAACCTGCTGATTTTATTGAAGAACAATGATTCTATGGGATGGAAAGAGCCTGATAAGGGTTCTTTTTTTGTTTTTGCATATTAAATCCTATCCTTGTCGCATCCTATTACTAACGTTTTATTAAAATTAGGTAAATTTGTTTATCTTCCGTATTCAAATTGTAAACTTCATTGTATGATGAGGGTAACTTGATGGTAGAGGTGATGGCAGATGGAACAGAAAATTCTAATCGTTGATGATGAAGAATCAATCGTAACACTACTTAAATATAATATCGAACAAGCTGGGTTTGAAACAGAAGTTGCTTATAATGGAACGGATGCATTGGACAAAGCATCTTCCACCTCCTTTGATCTCATTGTCCTTGACGTCATGCTTCCAGGTATGGATGGGATGGACGTTTGTAAGCAGTTAAGGCAAATGCAAGTGAGTACACCGATCTTGATGCTTACGGCAAAAGATGATGAGTTTGATAAAGTACTTGGTCTGGAGCTTGGTGCTGACGATTATTTAACAAAACCGTTCAGCCCACGGGAAGTCGTGGCTAGAATAAAAGCTATTCTACGACGTATGGTCCGTGAACCTGCGGAAGTGGAAGAAAAACATATCCAAATAGCTGATCTGTCTATTTATCCCGATCAGTATGAAGCGACCATCAAAGAGGAACCGCTGACGTTCACTCCTAAAGAGTTTGAGCTTTTGCTTTACCTTGCTCAAAACATAGGAAGAGTGATGTCTAGAGACCAGCTTTTAAGTGCGGTCTGGAATTATGATTTTGCAGGTGACACGAGAATTGTCGACGTCCACGTCAGTCATTTGCGAGAAAAAATAGAGCCTGACACGAAGAAGCCAGTCTATATAAAAACGATTCGTGGTCTTGGCTATAAAATGGAGGAGCCGAAGTAGATGTCCTCTAATACAAGACCACTATTTACCTACACGATTCTTGTTGTCATCGTGATGGTGGGTCTTGGCATATTATTAGCCCAGCTGACCAGGAGTTACTTTATCAACATATTTGAAGAACGTGTGGAAGTAGAGAGCCAATATTTTGCTTCTTATTTAGAAAGGTACACAGCAAATGAAGATGTAAATGAGGATGAACTTTATGAATTCAGTGAACAGCTGAATACGGGAATGGTTTTTATTTCGGATGATGGAGAAGTGCTTATTGATACGGTAGAAGCTATCCAAATCATATCTGAAAGTGAAAAACAGGGAGTGCTCTCAAAAGTAACAGCAGGAAGCAGCGAGATTAGAGAAGGTAAGCTGATGGATAACACTTTCTATTTTCCGATAGAAATCCAAGTGGAAGATACAGAAGGAACTCTTATTCTAATTTCTCCTGTTAAATCTTTGACCAATATTACAAAAAATATTTGGCTTCTGATTGGATTCGTACTATTGCTTGGATTAATAGTCATTTTCTTTATCGGTTATAACGTTTTTTCAAAATATATACGACCCATTCGGGCCGCTTCAAATGTAGCAAACGAACTTGCTAAAGGTAATTATAAGGCTAGAACGTATGAAGGTCACTTTGGTGAAGCAGGGCAGTTAAGCCAATCCATCAACATATTAGCTAGAAACCTTCAAGATATGACGAGTACAAAAGGAATGCAGGAGAACCAACTGGAAGCAGTTATTAACAATATGGGTAATGGACTTGTCCTAATTGATGAGAAAGGCTATATCCTGTTGGTTAATCGTGCTTTTCTCGATACCTTTGGCGGAGAGAAAGAGAATTACATCAGTTATTTGTATCACGATGCCATTCCTCAAACGGCCGTGCATGAGACGGTGCAAAAAATTTATATGTTCGAAGAGACGATCAGTGAAACTTTTGTGCTGCCTGTGAATATTGCTCGCAAACACCTAGAAGTGACGGGGGCACCGATTTTAAGTGAAGATCAGAAGTGGAAAGGAACAGTTCTTGTTTTTCATGATATTACGGAGCTCAAGCAATTGGAGCAGATGCGTAAGGATTTCGTTGCTAATGTTTCTCATGAGTTGAAAACACCAATTACGTCGATCCGTGGTTTTTCTGAAACTCTTCTTGACGGTGCGATGAAAGATGAAGCAATGCTTGAGCAGTTTCTACACATTATCTTGAAGGAAAGCGGCAGACTTCAATCATTGATACAAGACCTGCTTGAACTCTCTAAATTAGAACGGGAAGATTTTTATTTAAATATTGAGCAAGTAGAAATCCAACGTCTGCTTCATGATTTGCTCCCGATTGTTAAACAGCATGCAGATAAAAAAGAAGTCAATCTTCGTACAGAGATCGATGGAGAAACGATTATTCAGGGTGATTCTAGCCGTCTGAAGCAAGTGTTTATGAATTTATTAACGAATGCTATTAACTACACGGGTTCGGAGGGAGAGGTAACCCTCAACTTTAAAGAAAAGGATGATGACATCGTAATATCTATTGCAGATAATGGTGTCGGTATTCCGGAAGAAGAGATCTCCCGGATCTTTGAACGATTCTATCGAGTAGATAAAGCACGAAGCAGAAATTCAGGTGGAACAGGGCTGGGCCTTGCCATTGTTAAACACATTGTGGAAGCTCATCATGGGAAGGTTGATGTGGAGAGTGTTGTCAACGAAGGCACAACATTCCATGTCAGTATCCCAAAGAAGTTTACAAAAACTTAATCTTACATTAAATTAACATTTATATTTCTTTGATACGATACTCATTGAAACCCTTTCATCCAAGGTGTTTTCTCTTTTTAGGCAGAAGCTTCCCTCGCTTCTGCCTTTTTTTACGTTATTAAGTGGAAATATAAACTTACTTTTCTCCCTCACTCCTTTCCACTTTTAATAAAATGTAAAGCCTATGAAACTTTTTTGTAATACTCTCCGTATATGTACTATCAATACATATAAAAAGGGGAAGTGCTTATGAGCTTAAGGCAAATATACAAGTGGGGCGGCCTGGCTATAGCAGCTATTGTATTAATATTCGTTTTAATAACGACTTGGTACACAGTGGATGAGTCTGAGCAAGCCGTTGTTTTAACCTTTGGTAAAGCTGAAGACGGAGTTACTGAGCCGGGGCTGCACTTCAAGATGCCGTGGCCGATTCAGGAAGTAGAGAAGATGTCTAAAGAAACGTTCAGTCTTGATTTCGGTTTTAATGATGGAGAGGACGAAGCAGATAAAGTAACCATGATCACTGGTGATGATAAAATCGTTCAAGCTGATCTCGTCGTTCAATGGAAAATCACCGATCCTAGAGGATATCTATTCGCCTCAGAGGACCCAGAACAAGTCCTGTTTAATGCAACCTCCTCATCCTTGCGAGGCGTAATCGGAAGCAGTGAAATTGATGAAGCTCTGACTTCTGGAAAAGCAGAAATTGAAAACGAAGTTAGAGAGATGCTCGTATCCCTTATTGAGGGCTATGAAGTAGGGATTTCAATTATTGATGTCAAACTGCAGGAAGTAGATCTTCCGAATCAAGAAGTACGTAAAGCCTTTACTAAAGTGACAGACGCTAGAGAGCAGAAGCAAAGTAAAGTCAATGAGGCTGATAAGTACGCTAATCAAAAACGAGAAGAAGCGCTAGGGGAAAAAGATGCGATTATCCAACGAGCAGAAGGGGATAAAGTAGAAAGAATTCAGGACGCAAATGGAGCGGTCTCTCGCTTCAATGCGCTGTTAAGTGAGTACGAAAATAATCAGGATGTCACTCGCGAGCGTTTAGTCATGGAGACACTGGAAGAGGTCCTTCCCCAAGCTAATGTCTACATCATGAATGATGATGGCAATACGATGAAATACTTGCCTTTGAACCAAGGCAATGTACAGAAAGTAACCCCTCCAGCCGGTGAGGACAGCGAGGAGAGTGAAAAGAGTGAGTGACACGATTGATATCAATGAAAAAAAGCCAAAAGATATGAGAAACTACATTAGAGCAGGAGTAACAATAGTGGTCATTGCGGCTCTGATATTGATTGCGATCAACTCAATGATTATTGTAAAAGAAGGAGAATATAAGGTGGTTCGCCAGTTTGGTGATGTAATCAAAATCCATGACGAACCAGGTTTGAAGTTTAAAATCCCTCTTATTCAGGAGGTGTCTACCTTATCTAAAAAGAAAATGGTCTATGATGTAGATGAAAAAGAGATTACTACGCTCGATAAAAAAAGAATGATTATTGATAATTATGCGATCTGGAGTATCTCTGAGCCGGAAAATATGATCTCAAATGCCAGGACGATGGCTAACGCGGAGGCAAGAATGGGCGAGTTTATCTTTTCCATTGTTCGAACAGAACTAGGAAAGATGAATTTCTCAGAAATCATTAACGAAGAAGAAAGCTCCCGAGGGACTTTGAATGATGAAATCACTTCACGTGTCAATGAGTATCTGACGAGAGATAACTATGGGATCGTGGTAGATGATGTACGAATAAAGCGCTCTGATTTACCAGAAGCAAATGAAGAGGCTGTTTTTACCCAAATGATCACAGATAGGGAGAAGATTGCTCAGGAGTACTTGTCTCAAGGGGAAGCAGAGAAAAACAGAACGATGGCTACAGCTGACAGGGAAGTACAGGAAATGCTTTCAACTGCGCGTGCAGAAGCAGAAAAAATACGGGCAGAAGGAGAAAAGGAAGCGGCTCAGATATACAATGAAGCTTTCACCAAGGATCCAGATTTCTATCAGTTATACCGTACACTAGAATCCTATAAACAAACGATAGATGGTGAAACGACAATCATTCTCCCGCAAGATTCTCCTTACACGGAACTGCTGTTAGGCTATTTTGAATAAGCTCCAGTGCGTCTTTTCCTTCTTAACCGCAAACGTGGTAGAATGAAGGAAAAGACGTTTTTTATATAGATAGGAGTGAGTTCATGGCTGAGAAAGTTGTATTAATTGATGGAAACAGTATTGCCTACCGTGCTTTTTTTGCATTGCCTTTACTTAATAATGATAAAGGTGTCTATACCAATGCAGTCTACGGATTTACAACAATGCTGCTGAAAATATTAGAAGAAGACCAGCCGGACCATTTGCTGGTCGCGTTTGACGCTGGAAAAACAACATTTAGGCATAAAACTTATGAAGAATACAAAGGCGGGCGGCAGAAAACCCCTCCTGAATTATCTGAACAGTTTCCCGTTCTTAAGGAACTACTGGATGCTTTTGGTGTGAAATATTACCAATTGGAACAGTATGAAGCGGATGACATTATCGGCACATTAGCTACTCAAGCTGGAGAACAAGACTTTGATGTGAAAGTGATTTCCGGGGATAAGGATTTGCTGCAACTCGTTTCTGAACAGATCAGCGTTACCTTGACTAAAAAAGGAATTACAAATGTGGATACATACGATCCGTCCTTTTTAAAAGAAAAAATGGAGGTACGCCCTGATCAGATTATTGATTTAAAAGCTCTTATGGGAGATAGCTCTGATAACATTCCAGGTGTACCGGGTGTGGGTGAAAAAACAGCTGTTAAACTTTTAAAACAGTTCGATACTCTTGAAAATCTATATGAAAACCTTGATGACGTTAGTGGTAAAAAGCTTAAGGAAAAGCTTGAAGATAATAAAGAAGCTGCGTTCATGAGTAAAGAGCTTGTCACGATTGAGAGAGAGGCTCCAATTGAAATTAAGCTGCAAGACTTAGCCTATGAAGGCTATCAGACCCATCCCGTAAGTCAAATTTTCAAAGATTTAGGATTCCAATCCTTGCTTTCACGTGTACAGGAAGGCGGAGAATCTGATAGTGAGGACGCATCTTCTCAGCTTCCTGAGATTGAAGTAGAAGAAGTAGAGGAGTTCAGTGAAGATCTTTTCACGGGGCAGGAATCGCTGGTCGTTGAAATGCTCTACGATAATTACCATCAGTCCCCTATAGAAGGTATTGCTATCGTCAATCAAGATAAAAAATATGTGGCAGATATAGAAGTTGTGAAGGATTCTAAAGCTTTCAAAAAATGGGCTGAAGATGGTTCAAAGGAAAAATGGGTGTTTGATGCAAAAGGCACACTCGTTGCTTTGCTTCGCCATGGTATCCATATTAAAGGGATTACTTTTGATTTGCTGCTTGCTTCTTATTTAATCAATCCGTCTGAAAATAATCATGATATACCTGCAATTTCTCACCGTATGGGATCAAATGCAGTGAAGTATGATGAAGAAGTTTACGGAAAAGGGGCAAAAATGAAGCGCCCTGATGACGATGAAGTGTTTCATGATCATATAAGCAGGAAAGCTGCCATGGTTTATGAGCTGAAAGAAGCAGCGGAAAAGCAATTGAAAGACAATGAACAATATGATCTATATAATGATTTAGAAATGCCTCTGGCGTTGATTCTAGGGCGTATGGAGCACCACGGAGTCCAGGTGGACGTAGAACGCCTGAAGAAGATGGGCGATGAATTGGAAGGTCGTTTAGAAACGGTACAGAAAGAAATTTTCGAGCTTGCAGGGGAGTCATTCAATTTAAACTCTCCAAAGCAGTTAGGACCGATCCTGTTTGAAAAACTGGAGCTTCCCGTCATCAAAAAGACGAAGACTGGCTATTCTACTTCAGCCGATGTACTAGAACAACTTGAAGATGAACATGAAATCATTCCTAAGATTTTGTTATATCGTCAATTAGGTAAACTGAAGTCAACATATATTGAGGGATTGCTGAAGGTTGTTCATGAAGACACTCAGAAGATCCATACACGCTTTAATCAGGCATTGACTCAGACCGGACGATTAAGTTCTACAGACCCTAATCTCCAAAACATTCCAATCCGTCTTGAAGAAGGTCGAAAAATTAGACAGGCGTTTATCCCTTCAAAGGAAAACTGGGTCATGTTTGCCAGTGACTATTCGCAAATTGAACTCCGAGTCCTTGCTCATATTGCTGGAGATAAGAAGTTGATGGCAGCCTTTAAGGAAGGACAGGATATTCATACTCAGACCGCAAGTGAAGTGTTTGGTGTGGAAAGCGATGAAGTCACAAGTGAAATGAGACGACAAGCTAAAGCGGTGAACTTTGGAATTGTTTACGGAATTAGTGACTTTGGATTGTCTCAAAGCCTGGGAATTACTCGAAAAGAGGCAAAAGCATTTATCGACAAATACTTTGAAAGCTACCCGGGTGTGAAGGAGTATATGGATGAGACCGTACAAGAAGCAAAGAGGAAGGGGTACGTATCCACTTTCATGAACCGGCGCCGCTACCTGCCGGACATTACCAGCCGTAATTTTAATAAACGAAGCTTTGCTGAACGTACAGCAATGAACACTCCTATTCAAGGAAGTGCCGCTGATATCATTAAGAAAGCAATGATCGATCTTGAGCATCGCCTGGAAGAAGAAAAACTGGAAGCAAGGATGTTGCTTCAGGTACACGATGAACTTATACTAGAGGCTCCAGAAGATGAAATAGAAAAATTAAAAGATGTCGTAGCATCAGTTATGGAACAGACCGTCGATTTGAATGTTCCTCTTGAGGTGGATTACTCGTACGGTCCAACCTGGTACGATGCAAAGTAAGTGAGGAGAATGACACCATGCCGGAACTACCAGAAGTAGAAACGGTCAGAAAGACATTAAAAAATTTAGTATTAAATAAAACAATCGAAGATGTATCTGTATTGTGGGGAAACATCATCAAAGAGCCTAAAGATCCCGAGGAATTTGCACACATGTTGAAAGGCCAATCCATAAGGGATATTGATCGCCGCGGGAAATTTATGATCTTTTATTTGGATGACTTTGCTATGGTTTCTCATTTAAGGATGGAAGGGAAATTTGGGGTTTATGAAGCTTCTGTAGAAAAACCAAAGCATACCCATGTTATTTTTCACTTCACAGATGGTACTGAGCTCAGGTACAACGACGTACGAAAATTCGGAACGATGCATGTGTTTCAAAAGGGAGAAGAGTGGAAAAACAAGCCGCTAATCCAGCTTGGCCCGGATCCTTTTGATGAGGCGTTTACTTTAGATTATTTCTTTGAAAAGCTTCAGAAAACTACGAGAAACATTAAGGCAGTGCTTCTAGACCAAACCATTGTAGCTGGACTTGGAAACATCTACGTGGACGAAGCCTTATACCGGGCGCAGGTTCACCCTGAGCGAATAGCCAGGGAATTAACTAAAAATGAAGTCAAACGTTTAAGAGAAGCTAGTATCGAGGTTATTCTGGAAGCTGTTGAACAAGGTGGCACAACGATTCGCTCCTATTTGAACAGTCAGGGTGAGATTGGCATGTTCCAACAACAACTCCGAGTTTACGGAAAACAGGACGCCCCTTGCATAGGATGCGGCTCTCCAATTGTGAAGCTGAAAGTGAGTGGAAGAGGGACGCATATCTGTCCAGAATGTCAGAAATAATCACCAAAATGTAAGGAGCCCATATACTAATCCACAGCTAAAAACAGAGGTGGATGGTATGGGCATCGTTACATTTACAATCTTGTTTGTCACTGCAGTTAGCATTGATAGTTTTGGGATCGGATGTGTCCTCGGAATGAAGCGTATTGGACTCGCGCTTCCCGGTGTATTATTTATCGCTTTCTTCTCTGGTATTGGGTTCTTACTTTCCTCTTACGTTGGGCATTTCCTGCTCCCTTTTGTTTCTGCAGAGTACGCAGATCGACTTGGAGCGATTGCTTTAATTTGTATCGGCATTTATTTCTTATGGCAGTATTTCAGGAAACACGATACTGCTGAAGATAACGGAGAGCCCTGGCTGAAGCCTTCGAGGGTGCTCAATGACCCGCAATCGGCAGATGTCGATCGTTCCGGAGGCATCAGAGGTAAAGAGGTTTGGCTGCTTGGTACAGCTTTATCTCTAGACACGATCGGTGCAGGAGTGAGTGGGGCATTTATCGGGGTTTCTCCTTTTATAACATCCTTATTTATTTTCTTAGCTACCTTCCTTATGCTTTTTGCGGGCATCAAAGGAGGGGCTAGATTTAGTGAAAAAGCAGAAAGTATTTCCATTCTTCCAGGGGTTTTATTAATAATTATTGGTATGATTAAGCTTGCGTAAAGGATGTGTAGAATGACACTTGTCATCGGTTTGACAGGCAGTATTGCCAGTGGAAAAAGTACAGTATCCAAAATGTTTACAGAATTGAACATTCCTGTTATTGACGCCGACAACATCTCTCGGGAAGTTGTAAAGCCAGGAGAGCCTGCTTACGAACAAATCGTTGATACCTTTGGAGACAGCATTTTACAAGAGGATAAAACGCTCGATCGAAAGCAATTGGGAAAGGTCGTCTTTTCTGATGAAGAAAAAAGGAAGCAGCTAAACTCAATTGTTCATCCTCAAGTAAGAAAAGAAATGCTTGCCAAACGTGATTATTATGTTTCTGAACATTATTCTGCAATGGTTCTGGATATCCCGCTGCTTTTCGAAAGTAAACTCAGTCATTACGTGGACCGCGTTGTGGTCGTATACGTAAGTGAAGAGACTCAGCTTGAGCGTCTGATGGAACGTGATCGATCTAGTCGCGAAGATGCCGAACAGCGTATCAAAGCACAAATTCCTGTGAAACAAAAAGCAGCAATGGCAGACGCCGTCATTGACAACAACGGAACGATTGATGAAAGTTTTCAACAATTAAAAGACATACTTCACGAATGGAATATCGTATATTAACACGTCAGGACTTTTTAGTTTTTGGCGTGTTTTTTATTTTTTTATAAAAAGTTATGAACAAAACTGAAAAAGCGCTTACAATATGTTATACTAATCGTGAAAAAACGATTCAAAAGTATATCACATATAGGGGGCTGGATCATGGGGAAAACAAAGATCGCCATTAATGGCTTGGGGAGAATAGGAAGAATGGTTTTTAGAAAAGCGGCTGTAGATGAGTCGATAGAACTTGTAGCCGTTAATGCGAGCTATCCAGCAGAAACTATTGCTCATATGTTGAAGTATGACAGCGTTCATGGACGCTTTGAAGGCGAAATCAAAGCTTCGGATGACGGATTGCTTGTGAACGGAAAGAAAGTTAAATTATGTTCAACAAGAAACCCGTTGGAATTACCTTGGAACACATTAGATATAGATATTGTCATAGAGGCAACTGGGAAATTCAGAACGAAAGAGGAAGCTTCCTTGCATATGGAAGCAGGAGCGAAAAAAGTCATTATTACGGCTCCTGGAAAACAGGTCGATGCAACCATTGTAATGGGAGTAAATGAAGAAACGTATGAACCGAATGAACATCACGTTATTTCCAACGCCTCCTGCACAACGAATTGCTTAGCACCAGTGGTTAAAGTGCTAGAAGACGAATTCGGAATCGAAAATGGATTAATGACCACTGTTCATGCCTTCACAAATGATCAGAAGAATTTAGATAATCCTCATAAGGATTTACGAAGAGCTCGTGGATGTACTCAATCCATCATTCCTACCTCCACAGGCGCTGCAAAAGCTCTTGGAGAGGTCATACCTAGTATGAAAGGGAAGTTGAATGGAATGGCATTGAGAGTTCCAACACCAAATGTATCCTTAGTCGATCTTGTTGTCGATCTTAAGAAAGATGTTACAGTTGAAGAGGTCAATCAAGCCTTTGCAAAAGTAGCGCGCAGGGAAATGAAAGGGATTTTAGAGTTCAATGATGAGCCTCTTGTTTCTATTGACTACACAACTTCTCCATCTTCAGCGATCATTGACAGTTTGTCGACGCAAGTCATAGAGGATCGGAAGGTTAAAGTGCTTGCCTGGTACGACAATGAATGGGGATACTCTTGTCGCGTCGTTGATTTGGCTAAGTATGTCGGTAATCTAATGAAACAAGAAACAACTGCGAGAGTCTCATAGGTGGAAAAGTCACCCATTTGTATCTTATAATAGGAACCAACGTGCAAGACTTATATAACCCCAGCCAGTCTGGAAAAATATATCTTGCAAAATGGGGGTAAACCGTATATACTTCTTTTTGAACTTCTGAATTACGTAAGGTTTCATGTCTACTCAAAGGGTTAGGACCTCTCAGGACTAACTTTCCCCCGTGGTAGCTCATGACTGTTATTTAGAAGATAAAGAAGTTAATGTACAAAGGGGGATCCTAGCAATGGATACAATGGGAAGACATGTAATTGCCGAACTATGGGATTGTAATGAAGGAAAATTGAACGATATGTCGTATATAGAACAAGTTTTTGTCGATGCTGCACTAAAAGCAGGAGCGGAAGTGAGAGAGGTCGCATTTCACAAGTTTGCTCCCCACGGTGTCAGCGGGGTCGTCATTATTTCCGAATCGCATTTGACGATTCACAGTTTCCCTGAACATGGATATGCAAGTATCGATGTTTACACATGCGGAGATCGAATTGATCCGAATGTGGCTGCAGAATATATCGTAAATGCTTTGGAAGCTGGCCGTAATGAAACGGTTGAAGTACCGAGAGGAATGGGACCTGTTGAGGTTCAACAGTCTCGTGCTTTATAATATGAAATATCAAGACCGCACAGGGTTCCTGTGCGGCTTTTTTAATTATCGTGATTTAGCCAATGTCATCGCTTGTCTTATGCGTACGGGGCTAAACGCTCACTTCCACCTTTCTCTTTCTAGATCCAGCTCCGTCCCCCAGACACTCGTGACATAAGTCAACCACCCTCGTGGAGAAGAGCGCTCCACGCTGGTGGTTGTCTTATGCATGTCGTGTCTCCCAGGAGGACTTCACATTTCATTATTTCTGGATCTAGTTCCAGTTCGCAGCCCCTATCGACATAAGTCAATCGCTGTTGTAGGGAAAAAAGCCCCTACATCATCGCTTGTCTTATGCGTACGGGGTTTAAACGCTCACTTCCACCTTTCTATTACCATTTCCTATTTTGTTGAATCGTGTTAAAATGTAGGAAGTATATGTCGAATGAACTGAAGGGGTTAGGTAAGTGAAGGCTTTTATTTCTAGATATTTCAGTAATCATGCTGAATCAAGCGAAGAACATAAAGATCCGCAGCTTGTAACTCATTATTACAAGGCAAAACATGACGAATTATTTAAATCGATCGAGGAGATGTTCTCCAATCCGTCAAAGATAGTCGCTTCGTCGAAAGAACGCGGAGAAATTACGGTCAAATATAAAGGGAAGCGTCGTGCATTCGTTGTTGCTACTGTAATTATGGTAAGACCTTTCCGAACAGCCGTAGATTTTTCGGTTACAACCGAATCAGGTGGACCTGTGGATTTTGGATTCAGCCGAAATCTCATTGTGCAATTTTATGAAAAGTTGGATAGTCAGTACACGACTATCGATCGATCATAGGAAGTGATAGAAATGAGACGATGCGGAGTTGATCCAAGGTGAAATGTCCAAATTGCCATTATAAGAGCACGAAAGTGTTGGATTCCAGACCCATTGAGGAAGGCCAGTCGATAAGGCGGCGCAGAGAATGCGAACAGTGTGATTTTCGTTTTACGACATTTGAGAGAATCGAAGAAGTTCCTTTAATTGTTGTAAAGAAAGAAGGAACACGAGAAGAGTTCAGTCGTGAAAAATTGATGCGTGGGCTTATTCGTGCCTGTGAAAAACGCCCGGTCGCTGTTGAAGAATTAGAGAGTGTCACGCTAGATATTGAGAAAGAGTTAAGAAACAGAGGCGTATCTGAGGTGCTGAGCAAAGAAATAGGGGAAATGGTCATGGAACGATTATCCTCTATAGATGAAGTCGCTTATGTTCGCTTTGCTTCTGTTTATAGACAATTCAAAGATATTAATGTTTTCATTGATGAGTTAAAAGAATTAATTAAACACGAGGATGATGAATGAGCCTGACGTGGCTCATTTTCTTTTTTACGCATACGTTATAGAATTAAAAGTAAGAAGCAAGACTTTACGAAAAGGGGGGAGAGGAGTGAATCATTCTGTAGGGAAACTACTTCCTGTAGATGGGTTTCGAATACTGAAGTGTGGGGCACTTCCTACGAATGCTCATCATTCACTTACTCATCTTTATCAGCCAATCATTGGTCAATTAGCCGTTTCTTTATACCAAATCTTGGTTTCAGAATCAGAGTTGACGGATGTACAGAGTGTACAGTCTCACCACACGCTGATGACCTACCTTTCGGCTCCTTTGGATAAAGTGTACGATGCAAGGAGAAAGCTAGAAGCGATTGGATTGATAAGCACCTATAAGAAAAGTGGTGAAGACCAGCAATCCATTTACTTATACAAAGTTTATCCGCCTTTTTCTCCGAATGAATTCTTTATGGATGATATGCTGTCATTGCTTCTCTTTCATGAACTGGGAGCAGACAAATATAAACAAATCAAGGAACGCTTAACGACTGAATATGTGTCCATGGATGAATACGAAGAAGTAACGGTAACATTTGATGAAGTGTTCCATTCTACTTTTACGGAAGGGATTCCTCCAGAGGTCCAGCTGAAGCGAGAAGATTTGAAGGATAGGAAAGAACGTGGTCCTGTACTTAATTTCAGTCGTGTTGATTTTGATTGGCTGCACCAGTCTCTGAAAAACAGGATGTACCAAAGTGAACGGATATTAACTGGTCCTAACAAAAAGCTGATTGCTCAGTTGGCTTCTCTCTATAATTTGACAACATTAGAACTTGAAAAAGCTGTCACATGGGCGATTGATGAAAATCACCAACTAGTAGCTGAAGAATTAAAAGCGGCCTGCCATGATTTTATGAAGGAAAAACCTTCGAAGGATCAAACCAATACTTTGGATCAGCGACAAAAAGTAAAAGAAACATCGGACTCTGCAGCCCAGAGCAAGGAAGAGCAGTTTGTCGATATGTTAGAGCAGATTTCACCACGAGAACTGCTTGAGGACCTGTCTGGAGGCAATCGTGCATCAGACCAGGATCTCAAACTGATTCGTGATGTGATGACTGAGCAAGGACTTACTCCAGGTGTTATGAACGTTCTGGTTCATTATGTCTTATTAAAAACGGACATGAAATTATCGAAAGCCTACCTTGAAAAAATCGCCAGTCATTGGACGAGAAAAAATGTAACCACGGTTAGACAGGCTATGAACTTAGCAAAAGCTGAACATCAGAAATACCAGCAGTGGGGTAAGCAGAAATCACAAAAACGAAGTAAGAAGGAAGAAGTGATTCCAGCATGGTTCCACGAACAGAAAAAAGCTTCTTCTGACGAGCACGCGACAGAAACACCTGTGAACACAAGCGATATCGCTGAACGGATTAAGCGGTTGACGAATAAAGGAAATTGATGAAAAAAGGTGGTGAACATCATGGAGCCGATTCAAAAATCACTGCAAAAGTGGATGAGGGAAAATAAGCTTTTTCAAGAACGTATGAATCGAATGAAAGAAGAAGTTTTTAAGTCAAAAGAGGTCATCAACCTCATGAATGAACACCCCTCCTTAACAGAAAAAGAGCTTGAAAAACAACTGATCAAACTTTATGAATATCAAACTCAGTCAAAAAACTGTGAAAAATGTCCCTCTCGTGAAGAATGCATTAATATTCTACCGGGATATGTTCCGCGTTTAGAAGTGGAGAACGGGACGGAAGTGAAATTGGCTTACGATAAATGCCGCCGTCAACGTAAACAAGAGCACCACCAACACCAGAAGTCTCTTGTGAAAAGTTTGCATATGCCTAGAGAAATTCTGGAAGCGAGTTTAGATCGACTCGATTTACAAGATCCTGAACGAGGACAGGCTGTAGAAGCCACAGTTAATTATATAGAAAACCTCGGCGATGAGCTTCCAAGTAAAGGTCTATATTTTCACGGACCTTTTGGGGTTGGTAAGACGTACTTTCTTGGGGCAATCGCTAATGAACTAAGCTCTAAAAACATTCCATCCATGATCATCTACATGCCGGAATTAGTGAGAGAAATCAAATCTTCCATAAAAGATGATTCAATGAATGAAAAGATTGAAGCTTTCAAAGAGATTCCTGTTTTAATGCTGGATGATATTGGAGCTGAATCGCAATCCGCTTGGTTCAGAGATGAGATTCTAGGATCCATTCTCCAGTACCGAATGATGGAGCGCCTGCCTGTATTTTTCACTTCAAACTATAACCTTGAAGAACTCGAGAAAGTACTAATGACAAGTAATCGAGGAGATATAGAGCAAGTGAAAGCAAAACGTATTACCGAACGTATTAAGCAGCTGAGCGAGTTGATTCAAGTCAAAGGACGTAACCGTAGAAGTTAATTGCAAAACTTTTAATTCTTTAAAAGCATGTTTCCCCCATCCTTTTCATAAATATAAGATGGAAAAGACAACCTTATACGTGGACATCCAGAGTTCATTTTATTGCGTTTCTGATCGTTGATTTATACAGGAACACACTTCGGATAAATCAGGAGAGGAAAGTCGGGATGAGGGGGAAACACTGTGATTTGCTTACAATTTTCAAAACGGCGTGAAGCTGATTTGTTCTATAATTCAGTTGTAAAAGAGCAAGAGCTTTGGCTTTTGAAGGATGAATTGGAACACTATGAAGTTACTTTAGAAAATGAAAATAAGAGCCAGTCCACCTATCGTGAAATCGTTCAAGCTTGCCTGCAGGTCATACGAGCGGGGAAGTGGCTAGGCTGGATGGAAGGTGTGCTCCGGCATACTTATTATTACGAAGATCGTCGAGAAATTGAGAGAATTCTGGAGATCGGTCGTGAGTTTGAAGGAGAACCGCCGTCCGGGCTTGCCATGCCACCTGTCTATAGAAATATACAATCCTTTTTGGAAAATTACGTGACTCTCCATTCGGTGATTAATTTTGATGATATGTGTGTAGACTGTTTAAAGGATAGCCACCGTCTAATTGTGGAATATACAGGGTTTATCATTGATGAGTATAAACAGGAGGAAGCTTACCAGCTTTTGCTTGATTCATGGAGATACCGAGTACAAAATCGGGATACAGGGGTCTCGCTTCTTCACTTGTATCAAAACAATGGACTCACGTATTTTCATGATGAAGGCAACCCGATTAGTGAGTCGGAGACTTTATTGTATATGAAACAGTATCCAGATGAGTCGATCAAAGATCTGCCACTTCATTGGTGTATCACTCCAGCGCTTGTTCACGCCCCTGATCAACTGGTCATTTACACAAACAAACCAGATGATCCACATCTTGAATTAATACGCAATATTTTTGAAGAAAAAGCTACTTGGAAAGCCCAGTCTGAATTTCCATTTAAAATGTCTTGATTTAACGTAGATAAATGGATATAATAACCTACATATTCATATACATGGCTATGAAAAGGACACGAACTCTGAGAGACGCATGATTAGAGAGAGGAGTCATCGGCTGAAAGCTCCTTCTTGACGACTTAGCAGTTTACCACCTTTGAGCTCTACTTATGAACGATTACTAGTATTGAGTAGCGACTGGTCCGCGTTAAGGATGAACGAAGCCGCATGTAATGCGGGAATTTGGGTGGAACCACGAGTGACAACGCTCGTCCCTTAGTTTTGATGCTAAGGGACGGGCGTTTTTTAATTTTATTAGAAAAGGAGTGTATGAAAGTGGCGAATGCGATTCAAATCACATTTCCAGATGGTAATGCAAAGGAGTTTGAACAAGGCACGACTGGCGAAGAAATAGCTCATTCCATTTCACCAGGCTTGAAAAAGCAAGCTCTAGCAATCAAGCTGGATGGACAGCCTTATGATCTGAGACGTCCTATTGAAAAAGATGGAGCCATTGAAATTTTGACATATAAAAACCCAGAAGGGATCGAGGTGCTTCGTCATTCAACAGCTCACTTGATGGCCCAGGCAATTAAACGCCTTTATGGCGAAGTGAAACTTGGTGTTGGCCCTGTTATTGAAAATGGTTTTTATTATGACATTGATATGGAAGAGTCTCTGACTCCAGAAGACTTGCCGAAAATTGAAAAAGAAATGCAAAAAATCGTCGATGAAAATCATGAAATCGAGCGTATTGAATTATCTCGTGAAGAAGCGAAAGAGAAATTCCGTGAAATCGGAGATGATTTGAAGCTTGAGCTTATTGATGATATTCCTGAAGGGGAACAAGTGACAATCTACAAGCAAGGTGAATTTTTCGATCTTTGCCGTGGTGTACACGTTCCACAAACTAGCAAAATCAAAGTGTTCAAGTTGTTGAGTATTTCCGGTGCCTACTGGCGCGGTAACAGCGACAACAAAATGCTTCAACGAATTTACGGTACAGCTTTTGAGAAGAAGGCCGGATTAGAAGAGTACCTACATCTTCTAGAAGAAGCCAAAGAGCGGGATCACCGTAAGCTAGGAAAAGAGCTGGACATTTTCACAGTAAATCAAAAAGTTGGACAAGGTCTGCCGCTATGGCTGCCGAAGGGCGCGACAATCCGCCGTACAATTGAGCGGTATATCGTCGACACTGAGGAGCGGCTTGGATACGATCACGTTTATACACCTGTGCTAGGAAGCGTAGACCTTTACAAGACAAGTGGACACTGGGACCACTATCAAGATGACATGTTCCCGACAATGGAAATGGACAATGAGGATCTTGTGCTTCGTCCAATGAACTGCCCGCACCACATGATGGTTTACAAAAATCAACTGCATAGCTACCGCAACCTGCCAGTACGTATTGCTGAGTTAGGTACGATGCACCGCCATGAAATGTCCGGAGCGCTTGCAGGACTTCAGCGTGTACGTGCCATGACATTGAATGATGCCCACATTTTTGCACGCCCGGACCAACTGAAAGATGAGTTCAAACGAGTAGTCCGTCTAGTTCAAGAGGTCTACCATGATTTCGGGATCAACGATTATTATTTCCGTCTTTCCTATCGTGATCCAGAAGACAAAGAGAAGTATGTAGATAACGATGATATGTGGAACAAAGCTCAAGCTATGCTGAAAGAGACAATGGAAGATATGGAGCTTGAATATGTGGAAGCGGAAGGCGAAGCGGCCTTCTACGGTCCGAAGCTCGATGTCCAAGTCAAAACAGCCCTAGGAAAAGACGAGACTCTTTCCACTGTCCAATTGGACTTCCACTTACCGGAACGCTTTGACCTGACTTATGTCGGTGAAGACGGGAATGACCATCGTCCGGTGGTTATCCACCGTGGAGTCGTTTCAACAATGGAACGCTTTGTAGCATTCCTTATTGAAGAGTACAAAGGAGCCTTCCCGACTTGGCTCGCCCCGGTTCAGGCAAAAATTATCCCTGTCTCCGCAGATGCCCACTTAGATTACGCTAAAAAGCTTGAAGACGAACTTCGTCAAGCTGGCGTACGCGTTGAGCTGGATGAGCGTAATGAGAAAATCGGATACAAGATCCGTGAAGCTCAAATGCAAAAAGTACCTTTCCAGCTTGTAGTCGGAGATCGCGAAATCGAGGATCACGGCGTTAACGTACGACGCTATGGCGAACAGGATTCGGAAACGAAGTCAGTGGAGAAATTCATTGAAGAAATCCGTAATGAAATTGATCAAAAGCTATTAAGAAAATAAGTAAGAATTGGCGCGGGAGATTGTTCTCGCGCCATTTTTATATTTGCTGGCTTTGGCTTGGTGCAAGGTGGCGCACCAGTTAATCAATCACGTACCATACTGATGAACCGATCTCCAAAAATCAAAGGAGGAAGAAGTTGTCTCTGAAAATCTCTTGAAATTCCCGCTTTAATCCCTTATCCTTTTAAAAGTAGTCTTCGATATGGTCAATTGATTGTTGACAGGAATCATAAGGCATGCTACTATATATTAGGTAACTGAATGAACGGATCTAGAGACAAGTAGAAGCACCCGCTTCTCACCTGATCGACGCAAAAAGCAGTTGGCAGGTCATAAATCCTTTTTAAACGATGGGATACGTGTGGGTGCAGTATGTGTACCGACACTTTTTTAATGTTTAAAAATCTTGTCGATGACAGATCTCTATAAGGTTTTCTAAAATACGATGGAGGTGGCTCAATATTAGCAAGGATAACATGAACGTTAATGAAAAAATCCGTGCCCGCGAAGTTCGTCTAATCGATGTAAATGGGGAGCAACTTGGTATCAAATCCCGTAATGAAGCACTTGATATTGCAGCGAATGCAAATCTTGACCTCGTTATGGTGGCGCCAAATGCTAAGCCTCCAGTCTGCCGAGTGATGGACTACGGTAAATACCGTTTCGAGCAGCAGAAGAAAGAAAAAGAAGCTCGCAAGAAACAAACGGTCATTAAGGTTAAAGAAGTTCGTCTAAGTCCGAACATTGAAGAGCATGACTTCAATACGAAGCTGCGTAATGCTCGCAAGTTCTTGTCTAAAGGCGATAAAGTGAAAGCATCAGTCCGTTTCCGCGGTCGTGCGATCACTCACAAAGAACTAGGGCAGGAAGTTCTTGAGCGTATGGCTGAAGAATGTAAAGACATCGCCCAAATTGAGACCAAGCCTAAAATGGAAGGTCGCAGTATGTTCTTAATGCTTGCTCCTCTTGCCGAGAAGTAAGTCTCTGAACCAAGTAAAAGGAGGAAATTCACATGCCAAAAATGAAAACCCATAAAGGTTCTCAAAAACGCTTCAAAAAGACTGGAACAGGTAAGGTGAAACGTTCCCACGCTTTCACAAGCCACTTGTTCGCTAACAAATCTACAAAACAAAAGCGTAAATTGCGTAAAGATGCGCTAGTTTCTGCTGGAGACTACCGCCGCATCAAGCACATGCTTCCAAAAGACTAATCAAGAACGAAACATATAGGAGGGATTCCAATGCCACGAGTAAAAGGTGGAACAGTGACACGTAAACGTCGTAACCGTGTCCTTAAACTAGCAAAAGGTTATTATGGTTCAAAACACGCTCTATTCAAAACAGCTAAACAACAAGTAATGAAATCAGGTCAGTATGCATACCGTGACCGCCGTCAGAAAAAACGTGACTTCCGTAAACTTTGGATTGCACGTATCAACGCTGCGGCACGTATGAACGACATTTCCTACAGCCGTATGATGCACGGTCTTAAGCTAGCTGGTGTAGAAGTGAACCGTAAAATGCTAGCTGATCTTGCTGTAAATGATCAGCAAGGTTTCGCAAGCCTAGCAGAACAAGCTAAGTCAGCTCTTAAATAAGAACTGTATAAATATTTTTGAGAAAAAGTCATTTCCGATCGCCAGGAAATGACTTTTTTTACTTAGGATTTGGAGGTCGTATCTTGGAGATCGTATCGGGGTTCATCATTACATACATTCTGCTGATCAACCTATGGTTGTTTACTTTAATGGGGATGGATAAGCGCAGGTCGCGGAGAGAAAAATGGCGAATCAAGGAAAAAACGCTATGGACCTTTGCTTTTCTAGGAGGAGCTTTAGGCGGATGGCTTGGGATGATCGTGTTTAGGCATAAGACAAAGCATCGCTCATTCAAGAGGGGCCTCCCTGTCCTAACTATTATGCATCTTCTTGCTTGGGGGTATCTTCTAAACCGGTTCTATCTCTGACCGCTCTGTCATAATATGTAGACAGGGAGGGGGATGGGATGGGCGAGACATCAGCAGCTGTAATAGCTTGGTTAGAACATCAGGAAGCCTGGGCACCGCTCTTATTTATAGGTATTCATTTATTACGTCCATTTTTATTTTTGCCTGTCATGCTTGTATGCATTACAGGTGGTGTATTGTTTGGACCAATTGCAGGTACGGCGTATTCTGTAATCGGGACGATGCTTTCTAGTTTATTGTTCTATCGAACCATTCGATTAGTACCTTCAGGTTTGAAGAGGCTGCGGTCTCTAAAAGAAAAGTGGATGAAAAAGAATGCAACATTGACCGTTAAGCAAGTAGCCGTTTTACGTTTGATTCCATTCATCCATTTTCATCTGCTGTCTTATTGTCTGATTGAAATCAGTGCAGATTTTAAAGATTACACGAAGTCTTCATTGTTTGCTAATTTTCCTTTAGCTGTTATTTACACCTCTCTCGGGCAGTGGATCACGTTATTATCGATTCCATTAATGGTCTTGTTTTCTTCACTGCTCATCGCTTTATGCTTCTTTATTCGTAAAAAATATGAAGTATTTCTTTGGAGAGATTTTTTTCAAACAAGCGCTTAAAGCTAAAGCTACCTTTTGAGGATCAATCCTTGTAAGGTAGCTTTTTAATCATGCTGTTCATCTTTTAAAGGATGAATGATCAGCCTGTTGACGGGATATTTCCATTCAATCGAAGCATATGGATAACGAATCAGAATCTCCTGCTCAAGGAAATAGAGATCTTCTCTTGTAAGTCCTTGCAGCTTTTCAGGTGTGTGGGCGCTTACGCTGATGTTTACAACTTCAAATGAATGATCGGTGGTCCCTAAGTATTTTTCTCCTTCGAATACTAGTCCTTTATAGGTCATGAGAAAATTCTGTTTCGTATTTTCTTTGTTGTCGTGGAAATAAAATTCTTTTTTATCACGGGCAAGGTCAAGTTTTCTTCTGGGATTAATGATGAATTTGTAGGCCGTATATAAGATAAAAGCGATCGCAATTAACAATAATAAGCGAAACAAAATGATTATCATAGGATCGTCTCCCTGCATATGGCTTGATAATTTACATACGTGTGAGAGTGTCTTTACGTTTCAAAAAATGATACATTTATGATGAAAAATTTATTAAAGGAGATATTACTGTGAATTGGGAAAAGCTCTATCAAATGCAAAAAACACTAGATCAATACATTGAGGAAAATCACCAATTAACGGATGTGAACGTCGTTGACGAAAAAATCTTGGCCCTGCTTGTTGAACTGGGAGAGCTTGCTAATGAAACGCGCTGCTTCAAATTCTGGAGTACAAAATCAGCTAGCGAAAAACACGTGATCCTTGAAGAATATGTAGACGGCCTGCATTTCTTACTTTCATTGGGGCTTGATCTCGGCTATCGATATTCTCCGCAAACTGTTCATCCCTGCAATACAAAAACTGAGGCTTTTCTCAAAGTGTACAGTCACATTGAGCAGCTTCGGAATGCAACAAATGAAGCAACCTATTCAAATGCTTTTCATAGTTATTTAAAATTAGGAGAAACGCTGGGACTTAAGGAAGAAGAACTGATGGATGCTTATCACTCCAAAAATATCGTGAATTATGAACGACAAGACAAGGGGTATTAATCGTACCTCTACCTTTGTGAAATCGCTTCAAAAGTTATATAATAGCAGGTGGAGATAAAAAGGAGGAAATGATACATATGGCGAAAAAAGATGAAACTCTGATGATGTTGAAAGATCTTACAGACGCTAAAGGCGTACCAGGTAATGAAAAAGAAGCAAGAGAAGTCATGAAGCAGTACATTTCACCTTATGCGGAGGAAGTATTTACTGATAACCTTGGCAGCTTAATCGCCAAGAAAACAGGAAACAAAAAAGGACCGAGCATTATGGTTGCCGGTCACCTTGATGAAGTTGGTTTTATGGTAACTCGTATTGACGATCACGGTTATCTATACTTCCAGCCTGTTGGTGGATGGTGGAGTCAGGTTATGCTTGCCCAGCGAGTGACGATTATGACTCGTAGTGGTGATATAACAGGAATCATTGGCTCGAAGCCGCCTCATATTCTGCCGCCTGACCAACGTAAGAAAGCAGTAGAAATTAAAGACATGTTTATTGATATCGGTGCTTCCAGCAGAGAAGAAGCAGAAGAGTTCGGGGTTAAGCCTGGGGATTCGGTCGTACCGTATTTTGAGTTCACACAAATGAAAAACGAGAAAATGCTTCTTGCTAAAGCATGGGATAACCGCATTGGTTGTGCGATTGCCATTGAAGTGCTGAAGCGCTTAAAAGGGGAAAAACACCCGAACATTGTTTATGGTGTAGGGACAGTTCAGGAAGAAGTTGGGCTTCGCGGAGCACGTACTTCTGCCAACCTAATTAACCCGGATATCGCCTTTGGTGTCGACGTCGGAATTGCTGGCGACACTCCAGGTGTGTCAGACAAAGATGCTTCAAGCAAGATGGGTAAAGGTCCGCAGATCATTCTTTATGACGCGTCCATGGTGTCTCATAAAGGCTTGCGTGATTTTGTAACGGATACAGCAGAAGAAAATGACATCCCGTATCAATTCGATTCCCTTGCTGGAGGCGGAACAGACTCAGGTTCCATTCATTTGAGTCATGACGGGGTACCAGCACTGTCCATTACGATTGCGACCCGTTATATCCACTCTCATGCAGCGATGCTTCATCGTGATGATTTCGAAAATGCAGTGAACTTGATTGTTGCATGTATCAAAGACCTTGATGCAGATAAAGTACAGAAGATCACTTTTCAGTAAAAAATAAAAAAGCCATCTCGCATGTAGTGCGGGTTGGCTTTTTTACTTATCCGTTATTGAGCATTCTGTTGTTTTAGGCTTTGCTCAAGAGTGTTTAAAATCTCTTGATGTTCTTGCTCATCAGAATTTTCCCATAGTAATTCAAAAAATACTCCTAATCCAGGAAGCATTTTTTCTTCACCTTTTTGCAAGGCATCATCAATAGTAGCTTCTAATTGCTGAGCATTATGACCGCTTACGTTGGAAAGAATCGCGTTTCTAAGGTTTAAATTCATTTCAGATGTCCTCCTTTACATTTAGGTCAACTCATAAAAATTTTCACACTTAGTTTGACCAATGGGCAGAAAGCTATGTATGATAAGTGAGAAATCAACCAAATAGAAGAGGGACGAGTATGTTAACTTCATTACAAAATCAAAAAGTAAAAGAATGGAAAAAATTACATAAAAGAAAACATCGAAACCTGAACCGCCGCTTTTTAGTAGAAGGGCACCATTTAGTCGAAGAAGTCATAAAAAGCAATTGGGATATTCAGGAGTTTATCGTTCAAGAAGGCGTTGAATTCCCATTGCCAGACAAGATCCCAACCACAGAAGTAAGCCGGCAAGTCTTTGCAGCAATCTCAGAAACAGAAACTCCACAAGGGATCGCAGCTGTAGTAGAACAAAAACAATTTACATTCACTCAAGCTCCTTTAACCCTGATGATTGATGCTGTCCAGGATCCAGGCAATCTCGGTACATTGATTCGTACAGCCGATGCCGCTGGTTTTGACCAGATCATTCTTGGTGAAGGAACCGTTGATCCATATAATGATAAAGTGGTACGCGCTACACAAGGGTCTTTATTTCACACACCCTTTATTCAAGGAGATCTTGCAGCCTTTATCTCTGAGTTGAAAAATGAAGGAGTTGAGGTCTGGGCTTCCACTTTGGATGACTCCGTGTCATTCAAACAACTGAATTCACCTGAAAAAGCAGCCCTTATCGTGGGAAATGAAGGGCAAGGAATTCAAGAGGAGATCACTGGTTTAGCTGATAAACGAGTTCACATCCCCATCTACGGCCAGGCAGAATCCTTGAACGTTGCTATTGCAGCTGCTGTTCTGATGTATCACATGAAAGGATAGGCTTGCATTCTCCTTATTCTTTCTCTATAATTTAAAAATAGTGATAAAAACTTTTTATACATGAAAAAAGCTTGGATAGAGCTAAGTAGATAATTGTAAATCGATCAAGGGAAGAAGCATCTTAGACTGGAAATGTTTCTATCGTGGCAGTTATTGAATATTCACTCTGGAGCTGATCACAACGGTGATCCGGATTTATTTCCGTTATTAAAACTGAAGTGGGCATACGTATGTATGTCAACAAGGGTGGTACCGCGAAACAACCAGACAAGTCTCGTCCCTTTTTAGGGATGGGGCTTTTTTTATTTTCAATTAAAAGGAGGAGTCTTTCCATGAAGGAACGTTTAGAGCAGCTGAAACAAGAAGCGCTGCAAAAAGTGGAGCAAGCGAATGATGTGCAAGGCTTAAAAGATGTTCGCGTTGAATATTTAGGGAAAAAAGGACCCATTACAGAAGTATTGAAAGGAATGGGCAAGTTATCCAAGGAAGAACGCCCGGTTATCGGCCAACTGGCAAATGAAGTCAGAGAACAAGTTGCTGAAGCGATTGAATCCAAGCAGACACGTCTGGAGGATGAAGCGCTAGAGAAGCAGTTGGAAGAAGAGAGTGTCGATGTAACACTTCCCGGCCGTCCTGTTCAAGTCGGAGGCCCGCATCTTCTGACAAGCATTGTGGAAGAAATCGAAGATCTTTTCATCGGAATGGGCTTCGAAATCAAAGAAGGTCCAGAAGTTGAAACAGATTACTACAATTTTGAAGCGCTGAACCTTCCGAAAGGCCACCCAGCGCGTGATATGCAAGACTCTTTCTATATTACAGAAGAACTTCTTCTGCGTACCCATACATCCCCTGTTCAGGCCAGAACAATGAATGCTAAAAATGGTAGCGAGCCCGTAAAAATGATTTGTCCTGGGAAAGTGTATCGCAGGGACACCGATGATGCGACACACTCTCACCAGTTCACGCAAATCGAGGGATTGTTGGTTGATAAGCATGTTCGAATGAGTGATCTGAAAGGGGTTCTAAATGCTTTTGCTAAGCAAATGTTTGGAGAAGAAAGGAAGATCCGTCTTCGTCCAAGTTTCTTCCCATTCACTGAACCTTCCGTAGAGATGGATATTTCCTGTAAGGTCTGCGGTGGAGAAGGCTGCTCTGTATGTAAAGGTACAGGCTGGATTGAAATTCTAGGCGCAGGTATGGTGCATCCGAACGTGTTGGAAATGGCCGGATATGATCCAAAAGAATATTCTGGCTTTGCCTTCGGAATGGGTCCAGAGCGTATTGCGATGTTGAAGTATGGTGTAGATGATATCCGTAACTTCTACACAAACGATATCCGATTCTTAGAACAGTATCATAAGGCGTAAAGGAGGATAAAAACCTATGCTCGTATCTTTAAATTGGTTACAACAATATATTGACGTAAGCGAATATACACCGGAAGAGTTAGCAGAAATCATTACAAAAACAGGAATTGAAGTAGAAAGTGTTGAACCTGTTGCTGAAAAAGTGACAGGTGTCGTTGTGGGCTATGTAAAATCCTGTGAACAACACCCAAACGCAGATAAATTATCTCTTTGCCAAGTAGATGTAGGAGAAGAAACATTACAGATTGTATGTGGAGCTCCGAACATAGCTCAGGGACAAAAAGTTGCTGTAGCTACACCTGGGGCTGTTCTTCCGGGGAACTTTAAAATTAAGAAAACTAAACTGCGCGGAGAAGAATCGAATGGAATGATCTGCTCTCTTCAAGAACTAGGAGTAGATGAAAAAGATGTGCCGAAAGAATATGCAGATGGCATTTACGTTTTCCCTGAGGATGTTGAAACTGGAGCAGATGCCATCTCTCTTCTTAACTTAGATGACATCATCATTGAACTTGGTCTTACACCAAACCGTGCGGACGCAATGAGTATGGCTGGTGTCGCTTATGAAGTAGCGGCAGCCATTGATGGTAAATATGAGTTAGCAGAAGAGAAGGTTCCTTCAGCAGAAGAAAAGGCTGAAGACGCGATAGCTGTGGAAGTTGTGGATCCTGAAGCAAACCCTTATTATGGAGCTTTTGTAATTAAAGACATTGAAGTCGGTCCTTCACCACTTTGGATGCAGAACCGTCTTACAGCTGCTGGCATTCGACCGATTAATAATGTTGTTGATATTACTAACTATGTGCTCATGGAATATGGGCAGCCGCTGCACGCTTTTGACTATGACCGATTTGGAAGCAATAAAGTTGTAACTCGACGTGCCAAAGATGGAGAAACAATAAAAACTCTGGATGATCAGGAGCGGACGCTTACTTCAGAACATTTAGTTATTACAAATGGTGAACAACCTCATGCCATTGCTGGTGTCATGGGGGGAGCAGAGTCCGAAGTTCAGGATGATACGAAGAACATTATTCTAGAAGCGGCCTTTTTCAATCCTGCTGTTGTGCGTCAATCCTCCAAAGATCATGGCTTGCGAAGTGAATCAAGTACTCGCTTTGAAAAAGGCATCGATCCTAATCGAGTGGAACGTGCTGGGAAGCGTGCCAGTGAATTGCTTGCCAAATATGCAAATGGCACAGTATTAGAGGGTGTTGTAAGCTTCGATAAATTGAATCGTTCAGAAAAGCAAGTAACGATTGAAACAGGGGTCATCAACGATCGCTTAGGAACGGATATTTCTAACGAAGAAATTAAAGATATTCTACGCCGACTCCAGTTTTCCTATAAAGAAAAAGGAGAGAAGTTCACGGTCAGCGTACCGACTCGCCGTGGAGATATTGAACTTTTTGAAGACATGCTTGAAGAAGTTGCCCGCATTTACGGGTACGATAACCTTCCATTCACATTACCTGGGGGAGCCTCTCAAGCAGGTGGTTTATCATTAAACCAGCAGTTGAAGCGTAAAATGAAAGCTTATTTTGAAGGCGCTGGACTACATGAGACAATCACTTATTCTCTAACCCATGAATCAAAAGCGCCTATGCTTGTTAGTCCAGAAATAGAACGTCAGGCAAAGTCCCCAGTAGGGCTGGCTATGCCGATGAGTGAAGATCACAGCCACCTTCGTCTTAGCTTACTACCGGAATTGCTGACATCTCTTTCTTACAATGTTGCTCGCAAACAAACGGACCTCGCTTATTATGAAGTAGGAACAGTCTTTGTCAGTCAAGAAGAAGAGGTGACAACTCAGCCCAGGGAAATTTTGCGCGCTTCTGGAGCTTTAACAGGAACATGGCTCGCTCATTTGTGGCAGCAAGAGAAGAAAAATGTCGACTTCTTTGTCGTTAAAGGGATTGTAGAAGGGCTGAGCGATCAGCTTGATATATCCTTCACTTACGAAAAAGCAAAGCTTCCACAAATGCATCCAGGTAGAACAGCCATTGTTAAAGCCGGAGGAAAAGAAATCGGCTTTATCGGCCAAGTGCATCCGAAGCTTCAAAAAGAATTAGGTCTCAAAGAAACCTACGTATTTGATTTGAACGCAGAAGAATTGTTCAGCCAATATACTAAGGAAGAGGCGTTCCAGGCGATTCCGCGTTTCCCTTCTGTTTCCCGTGATGTCGCCCTTGTTGTAGACGAATCCATTTCAGCGGGGGCTATTGCTTCTACGATTTCTGAAGCTGGCTCACCACTAGTCAAAGATGTTCAGGTCTTTGATGTTTATCAAGGCGAACATTTGCCAGAAGGTAAAAAGTCTCTTGCCTTCAACCTTCTATATCTAGATCCGCAACGTACGTTGAAGGACGAAGAAGTAGAAGAGGCGCATGATAAAATTTTAACTGCCGTTAAGGACCAGCATGAAGCTGAACTGCGCGGATAAATGAAAAGGATGCTCCGATTTAATCGGAGCATCCTTTTTTATAGATGAAACAGTTATATTTAAGTATTCTTATTTTATAATACGAGCGAATATTTAAAGATGGCTGAGTTTTTAAAAATCATCTCAAATTCAACGGACAAGAGCTTTAGCTTTTTTCGTATTCGCAAAATGAACTTTCGCAAGTTCTTCAAGCTTTTCTTCTCCGTACGCTTTGATGATTTCGGCGGCAGCTTGATCGACTTTTCCAGAGGCTCCTTTAGGAATAGGAAGCCCTGTATCAAATTCCATCTGATTCATCGCTTTAACAAAAGCTGAGCGGGCGATAATAGAACCTGCAGCGACAGCAATCGAATAACTTTCTGCTTTCGTCATAAAGTAAACATTTTCTTGAAGCTTTAACTTTTCACTTCTCAGGTGCTTCTGGTAAACCTCGGGCTGAGAGAATTGGTCGATTAAAATGCCTTCTGGCCTTTCTGGAGAAATTTTTTCCAAGAGACGGTCAAGCGCTTGATGGTGCAGAAGCGTTTTTATCTTCCCTTGAGACCATCCTTTTCTTTGCCATTGATTATACTTTTTATTATTCAATCGTAATAGACTGTACGGAATTTTTAATGCGACTATATCTTTTGCAAGCTCCGTTATTTGGGAGTCGGAAAGGTTTTTAGAGTCTCTTACCCCTAAGGATTTCAGGACGGGGATTTGGTCTTCAGTTACGTAAGCGGCTGCTACAGTGATCGGGCCGAAATAATCGCCTGTGCCCGCCTCATCAGATCCGATATGGGAACGGGTGAATAAAGATGAATCCGGGTGAAAGGCATGATGTTTCTTTGATTTTGCTTTTGGCTGTGATGTGGTTTGCTCTGCACTACCCCAGCGGGCCGCTTCTGCATCAGGGTTTTTACCTTGAAATAGAACTTTTCCGGACTTGTAGGCGGTAATCGTGCAGTTGTTCGTTTTTGCAGCAAAGACCGCGTTTTGCGGCGTAGCTTTCAATTGTTTATCGTAATAATCCTTCATTTGGTGGACGCGTGAAGGTGTCACTTTTAATACAACTTGTGGCATAATGGTGTCCTTTCTATTAAAAAACTAAAATATATGTAGGTTTGATGAAGTATTGATTTTCTATCCAGTATAGCAAAGTCACGGAAAAAATAGAACATTTCCTAAAAACGTCCATATTGGTTTCCTAATTGAACTCAGTCGTGTTACTATTATGTTTAGGATTGAGAAACTAGGGGGTATGGACGTGTCGCAATCAGACCAAGAGAAAAAAAGAATTACAGTGGAGATCAATAAACGTTCTTACACTATAGTTGGTCATGAAGAGCCCCATCATATCCGTATGGTATCCAGCCTTGTTGATCAGAAAATGCGTGAAATCCATGAAGCGAATCCAAGTCTGGATACAGCTAAGCTCGCTGTTTTGACCGCTGTGAACACTATGAATGAATATATAAAATTAAAAGAAGAATGCACGGAATTAATGAACTATATTGAAAAGAAAGAGGAAGAGGACGAAAAGAAAAATGATTGATTTACTGTTGCTGCTCATTTTGATAATTGGAATATTTACCGGCCTGAGACGTGGATTCATCCTTCAATTGTTCCACCTAATTGGGTTTATAGTGGCTTTCGTTGTAGCCGTAATGTATTACGACGATCTATCTCCGAAATTGACGCTTTGGGTACCTTACCCCGAACTTCCGGAAGACTCTTCCTGGGCAGTTTTTACGAACAGCTTGCCATTAGAGCAAGCCTTTTATAATGCTGTTGCTTTTGCGATCCTGTTCTTCGGAGTGAAAATCATCCTACATATCATCGCTTCTATGTTGGACTTCGTAGCTGAATTGCCGATCTTAAACTCTTTAAACAAGATCTTAGGCGGTGCCCTTGGATTTGTTGAAAACTACGTCATTTTGTTTGTGCTTTTATATATAGCTGCACTTGTTCCACTGGAAATGGTACAGAATGCATTGGATGGATCGATACTTGCTCAACTAATCATTGAACATACACCAATGTTTTCTGAGCAATTGAAGACATTATGGATCGAACATGTAGCTGGCTAGTGTGAAGTGTGGATAGTGAGATTATGAGCCGCTATGATTTCGATCATGGCGGCATTTTTATTGTCAAGAAATGATAAGCTTCTTACTTTTTAAGATGCAAGCTTACATCTAGCTTTAACACCTGGTCTTTGAGGGTCATAAGTCAATCGACTGTTATGGATATAAAAAACCATCCATTTAATCGCCTGGCTTATGCGCTTTTTCGGAATGAATAAGAATGAGGAGTCGATAAAGATGACTGTAGATAAAAAACAAGTAATCAAGTTATTAGAGAAAATTGCTGTTTATTTAGAGTTAAAAGGAGAGAATCCGTTTAAAATTTCTGCATACAGAAAAGCAGCCCAGGCTCTTGAACGAGACGATCGGTCACTGAATGAAATCGATGACTTTACAAAAATGAAGGGAATCGGAAAAGGTACGGCAACGGTGATTGACGAATTTATCGAAAATGGGGAATCTGACACATTAAAACAGCTGCAAGCTGAAGTTCCCGAAGGTCTTGTTCCTTTGCTGAACTTACCAGGCCTAGGCGGGAAAAAGCTGGCCAAACTATATCAACAGTTGGGCGTTACGGATGCCGAAAGCTTAAAGACGGCACTGGAAACTGGCAAGGTAGAAGGACTCGAAGGTTTTGGTAAAAAATCTGCCGAGAAAATGTTTAAAGCGTTAGAAGAGGCCCATACCCGGCCTGAGCGTTTACCCATTGCACTTATGCTCCCTCTGGCAGAAAAAATCGAAGGCTATTTAAGCGAAGCGAAAACCTTCACCCGATATTCCAGAGCGGGAAGTTTGAGAAGAATGAGAGAGACAATCAAAGACCTTGATTTTATCATTGCATCAGAAAACGCGTCCGCAACTAGAGATGAGCTTTTGGCGCTGCCTGACATTAAAGAAGTGATTGCTTCAGGAGAAACAAAAGTCTCTGTAGTTGTCAGTGAAGGCTATGACATCAATATTGATTTTCGCATCGTTGCCCCTAATGAGTTTGCATCGACCCTCCATCATTTCACGGGTTCAAAAGATCACAATGTAGCTATGCGACAACTGGCAAAACAACAAAATGAGAAAATCAGCGAATATGGAATTGAAAACATAGATACGGGAGAAGTCAAAACTTTTGAAACGGAAGAGGAATTCTTCAAACATTTCAATCTTCATTTTATCCCTCCAGAAGTGAGGGAAAATTACGGAGAAGTAGAAAAGTTCAAAGAGCCTGTTGATTTGGTTAATTATTCGGATATTCGCGGAGATCTCCATATGCACTCGACGTGGAGTGATGGGGCACAATCGATTAAAGAAATGGCAGAAGAAGCCAAATCACTAGGTTATGATTATATCGCTATTACGGATCACTCAAAATATTTAAGAGTGGCCAATGGTCTCAATGAGGAACGCTTACGGTTACAGCGGGCGGAAATAGATAAAATAAACAACTCTATGAATGACTTTCATATTTTTGCAGGTATCGAAATGGATATTCTGCCAGATGGAAGACTCGACTTTGATGATGATTTTCTCCAAGAGATGGACTTTGTCATCGCCTCTATCCACTCAAGCTTCAGCCAATCGGAAGAGAAAATTATGGAACGATTAATCAATGCGCTTGAAAATCCTCATGTGGATATGATTGCCCATCCAACAGGTCGTCTGATCGGTCGTAGGGAAGGATATGCTGTGAATCTTGAGCAGTTGATAGAAAAAGCTAAAGAAACAGGGACCATTCTTGAGCTGAATGCCAACCCAAATCGTCTCGACTTGAACTGGGAGTGGTTGATGAAAGCTCAGGAAGAAGGCGTGAATGTTGCCATCAACACCGATGCCCACAGTTACAGGATGCTCGACCATATGAAAATCGGTGTAGGGACAGCAAGAAAAGGATGGCTAAGAAAAGGGAATGTAATCAATACGTGGACAAAAGAACAATTAATGAAGAAATTCGGAATAAGTGAGTAGCAGTAAAAGGAGACGGACATAATGAATCAGCGAATCCTTCATGTATTAGAATATAAAAAAATAATCGATCAGCTGAGTGAGCAGGCAGCTTCCTCACTAGGTAAAGAAAAGGTGGCCGCATTAAAGCCTTCTACAGACCTTGAAGAAGTTCGCTTTTTACAAAAAGAAACAGATGAAGCTGCTCAAGTGCTTCGATTAAAAGGCCATGTTCCTCTTGGTGGAATATTTGATATTAAACCAAGTTTGAAGCGAACCACTATAGGCGGCGTGTTAAGCGCACTTGAATGTCTTGATATCGCAAGCACGATTTATGGAGGCAGGCAGCTTCGCCGTTTTATTGAAGATATGGAAGAACCGGAAATGACTATTTTACGTGATCTTGTTTCAGGAATTGAGCCGCTTCGAGATCTTGAGAGGCAGATCCGAAGCTGTATCGACGATCATGGGGCAGTGATGGACGGTGCCTCAGATAAATTACGGACTATCCGTTCTAAAATCCGTACAAATGAAAGCCGCGTGCGGGAGAAAATGGACACATTCACGAAATCGAAGTCAAAAATGTTATCTGATGCGATTGTAACGATAAGAAACGAGAGATATGTCCTGCCAGTAAAGCAGGAATACCGCGGATCTATTGGCGGAATTGTTCACGATCAGTCTTCCTCTGGCGCCACTTTATTTATTGAACCTCAATCTGTCGTAGATTTGAATAATCAGCTGCAAGAAGCACGGGTACAGGAAAAGCATGAGATTGAGAAAATCTTGAAAGAGCTATCTGAAGCGATTGCTGAAGACCAGCCGCTGTTATATGACAATGTTGGAATTCTTGGGCATGTGGATTTCATGTTTGCTCGGGCTAAATTAGGAAAACTGATGAAAGCGTCTATGCCTGAGATGAATGATGAAGGCCGTATAAAAATGCGTCAGGCGCGTCATCCGCTGATTCCTGAAGATGAAGTGGTTCCGAATGACGTTGAAATTGGCGAAGAATTTACATCCATTGTCATTACTGGACCTAATACCGGCGGTAAAACCGTCACATTGAAACTTGTAGGGTTATGTACACTCATGGCGCAGTCTGGATTGCAGATTCCAGCTATGGATGGTTGTGAACTGGCTGTCTTCCAAGAGGTTTATGCAGATATTGGAGATGAACAGTCCATTGAGCAAAGCCTATCCACCTTTTCTTCTCACATGACAAACATTGTAAACATTTTAAAGCATGTAGATGAAAAATCTTTAGTCCTTTTTGATGAACTAGGAGCAGGCACCGATCCACAGGAAGGCGCTGCTCTTGCTATGTCCATTTTAGATGAAGTTGTGCAAAGACAGGCGAGAGTAATCGCTACAACTCATTACCCTGAGCTGAAAGCGTACGGCTATAATCGAGAAGGGGTCGTAAATGCATCTGTGGAGTTCGATATTCAAACTTTGAGACCAACCTACCGATTATTGATCGGTGTACCAGGCAGAAGTAATGCTTTTGAGATTTCAAGACGGTTAGGCTTAGAGGAGACCATAATTGAATCAGCTAAACAGCAAATTGGAGTCGACTCTCGAAGTGTAGAAAATATGATTGCTTCCCTTGAAGAGTCCAAGCGGGGGGCAGAGCAGGATTACGAAAAAGCGGAACAAATTTTGCAAGAAGCAGAAGAATTGAAGAAACAGCTGGAAGAAAAGTGGAATCAATTCGAGGACAAGCGTGAGAAGCTTTATGCAAAAGCAGAGGAAAAAGCGGAAAAAGCAATCCAACAGGCAAGAGAAGAAGCGGAAGAGATTGTAAATCAAATTCGCAATATGAAATCAGAAGCGCAAATGAAGGAACACGAATGGATCGAAGCTCGGAAAATGTTTGATGAAGCAAAACCGGAGCTTGCGAAGAAAAAGAAGGAAGCGCCTGCCCCTAAACCTAATAAAGAAATGCGCGAACTGAAAGCAGGCGATGAAGTGAAACTCCTTACCTTAAATCAGAACGGAACGATTGTGGAGCAAACAGGGAAAAATGAGTACCAGGTCCAAGTCGGCGTTATGAAAGTTAAGGCAAAGCGGAAGGAACTGGAGTTCATAAAAGCGGAACAGCCATACAAAGAGAAACCGATGGCAAAAGTGAAAGGAAAGGCTTTTCACGTGAAGACAGAACTGGATTTGCGAGGAGAGCGCTATGAAGATGCCTTGAATCGATTGGAAAAATATATCGATGATGCTGTCTTGGCAGGGTACCCGAGAGTCTCTATTATTCACGGAAAAGGGACTGGAGCACTAAGGACAGCTGTTCAAAACTATGCTAAGAATCATCGGAACATATCGGATTACCGTGCGGGCGGCATGAACGAAGGCGGTAGCGGTGTCACCGTTTTAGAACTTAACTAAGTATAGAGTAAAGGGAGCGGACAGACATGGATGGTTTTTGGGAATACACTTTAGTCGAAACTGCCGCAAGATATAGTGTCGTTGTTTTATGCCTGATCGTATTTATGGCCGTTTTCGAGATCGTTACCTCCTACAATAATTGGAAAGAGATAAAACGAGGAAATTTAGCGGTAGCGATGGCGACCGGCGGAAAGATCTTCGGTATCGCTAATATTTTCCGTTTTTCCATTGAACATAATGATTCTCTTCTTCAAACAATGGGGTGGGGTATTTTTGGATTTGTTCTCTTGTTGTCCGGTTATTTTATATTTGAATTTTTAACTCCTTCCTTTAAAATTGACGAAGAAATTGAGGCCGATAACCGTGCCGTTGGATTTATCTCTTTAGTCATTTCTGTTGGCCTCTCTTATGTTATCGGAGCGAATATCATTTAAGGAGAACGTTTATGGAAACCTTAGCAAAAATATTATTAGTTGTGGCTGCGGTCTTTTTAATTGTAGGTGTCTTATTTTTTATTTTGTAAAAGAATAAGTTGGGACCAAACTGAATGACACACAATAATTCCGAACTGATTTTGCTGAAATCAGTTCGGATTTTTTGTATCAAGAAAGGGGTTCAATAGTCGCTCTGTAAAACTCTTTGATTTCTACGAGCACCGTCCAGAAAGACCGTTTACCTGCAGGATCCTTGGCTCCGCTTGTCCTGTAATCGTTTCACCTCTACATCACTTGTCTCCTATTCTCTTACTTTTTCGAACTTGTCTCAGGTGGTAATTTTCTCAAAATTATAAATTGTAATTCAAATATCCTTCCTTTATCGTTATAATAGTTATATAAGACTAAAAGGGGAGGCGTTTTGGAATGGCAACCTTTCATCGTCCTTGGCATGCACATTATCCACCAGAAGTCCCTGCTACAATCGAATACGATAAACACCCGCTGCACTATTATTTAGAAAATAGTGCAAAAAAACACGGCGAAAAGAAAGCGCTTTATTTTATGGGTAAGGAATTGTCTTACAAAGAAGTTTATGATCAGTCCAAAGCTTTAGCCAACTATTTGCAGGATTTAGGGTTGGAAAAAGGTGACAGAGTCTCTATCATGCTTCCAAATTGTCCTCAATCTGTTATTTCCTACTACGCGGTCTTACTTATTGGGGGAATTGTCGTTCAAACGAATCCTCTTTATATGGAGCGCGAATTGGAATATCAGCTTAAGGACTCTGGAGCAAAAATGATTATTTGTCTTGATATCCTTTACCCTAAGGCAGCAAACGTTAAGCCTGAAACCTCTCTTGAGCATATCATCGTAACGGGCATTAAAGATTATCTTCCGTTCCCCAAAAATAAAATCTATCCTTTTATACAAAGGCGGCAATATCAAGTACTCGTTAGACCTGAGCAATCTAGCGATACACACCTCTGGCCGCATATCCTCGATCAAAGCATGGGTGAGTTTGATCCTGTTGAAATTGATCCTGTTGAGGATCTGGCGCTACTTCAGTACACAGGAGGTACGACTGGATTTCCCAAAGGTGTTATGCTCACGCATTATAATCTTGTCGTTAATACGCAAATGTCTAAGCGTTGGTTGTATAAATCTAAGGATGGTAATGATATAGTTCTTGGAGTGTTACCGTTTTTCCATGTTTACGGAATGACTTCTGTGATGAACCTTTCCGTCATGATGGGAAGTAAAATGATTCTTATGCCTAAATTTGATGCTGAAGATGTTTTAAAGGTTATAGATAAACAAAAACCAACGTTATTCCCTGGTGCTCCTACCATCTATATTGCTTTATTGAACCATCCAAACTTAAATAAGTACGATTTATCATCGATTGAAGCTTGCCTAAGTGGCTCGGCTCCTCTTCCAGTGGAAGTACAAGAGGAGTTCGAAAAAGTGACAGGAGGAAAACTGGTAGAGGGCTATGGTCTGACTGAAACCTCTCCCGTGACCCACTCCAATCTAGTGTGGGGAAAACGGGTGAGTGGAAGTGTGGGCATTCCTTGGCCAAATACAGATGCGAAAATCGTTAATATGGATGGTGAAGGAGAAGCCGGTTTTGGAGAAATTGGTGAAATCGTTGTTAAAGGACCTCAAGTAATGAGAGGATATTGGAATCGACCAGAGGAAACGGCACAGGTGCTCAGTGATGATGGCTGGTTCCGTACAGGGGATATGGGGTATATGAATGAAGATGGATATTTCTTCGTCGTAGACCGTAAGAAAGATATGATCATTGCCGGAGGTTACAACATCTATCCAAGAGAAGTCGAAGAAGTACTTTATGAACACTCTGAGATTCAGGAAGCTGTCGTAGTTGGAATTCCTGACCCTTATCGTGGAGAAACGGTCAAAGCTTTTATTGTGAAAAAACAAGGAAGCGATATTACAGAAGATGAGTTGAATGAATACTGCAGGAAACACATGGCGGCTTTTAAAGTTCCTAGAATCTATGAATTCCGTGATGAACTTCCTAAGACAGCCGTCGGTAAAATTCTTCGCCGTACGCTCGTAGAGGAGGAAAAGAGGAAATTAGAAGAGTCAGAGAGTGTGTAATACGTAAAAAAAGATTGTTAAAGAAAAGTTGACAGAATATTTTTTGGGCTGTAATATAATAGGTGAATGACCGTTCATTCATTTTCACGATTCATAAGGCAGGAGATTTTATTGAAAAAAAACAAACCAAAGTACAAACAGATTATAGAAGCAGCGGTTGAAGTAATCGCGGAAAATGGATACCACTCCTCTCAAGTGTCTAAAATTGCAAAAAAAGCTGGAGTGGCTGATGGTACAATTTACCTTTACTTCAAAAATAAAGAAGATATCCTCGTATCACTTTTTCAAGAAAAAATGGGGCAGTTCATTGAAAAGATTGAGCAAGAAACAACTTCCAGGCAGACAGCTGAGGAGAAGCTTCTTACGTTAATAGAAACGCATTTCACCCAGCTGGCTGCTGACCATCATTTGGCGATTGTTACTCAATTGGAGCTTCGTCAATCGAATAAAGAATTGAGGCAGAAGATCAATGAAGTTCTTAAACGATATTTGAACGTTATTGATCATATCGTCGATGAGGGTGTGGAAGAAAAGTTGTTCCGTAGTGGCATGGATCGCCGTCTCGTTCGGCAAATGATTTTCGGAACGATGGATGAGACGGTGACCAATTGGGTCATGAAAGATCAGCGCTATAACATAGTAGACCAGGCGAAAGAAGTCCATAGCTTGATCGTTCACGGATTAGCCCATTCTGATAAGTAAAAAGGAGAGAGAGCCATTGTCAACGTTAACTATGCAAGTGAAAGAACATGTCGCTGAAATTACGATTGAAAGCCCCCCAGCTAATGCTCTTTCCACTCACATTTTAAAAGATTTATCTGAAGATCTGGACAGGGTGGAACAAGACCCTTCCATTAAAGCAATTTTGCTAAAAGGGGAAGGAAAGTTCTTCTCTGCGGGAGCAGATATTAAGGAGTTTACTTCTCTACAGGATGCTTCAGATTATCAAAGTCTGGCAAGCAAAGGGCAGCAACTATTCAATCGTATAGAAAATTTCCATATCCCTGTAATTGCCGCTATTCATGGAGCTGCGCTTGGAGGGGGATTGGAGCTAGCGATGGCATGTCACATCCGTTACGTTGCTGAAGATGCAAAACTTGGTCTTCCAGAACTTAATCTAGGAATTATTCCGGGCTTTGCCGGTACGCAGCGCTTACCTCGATATGTTGGTTCAGCAAAGGCGTATGAGATGATTCTGACGGGAGTTCCGATTAGTGGAGCTGAGGCCGTAACAGCTGGCTTGGCGAACAGAAGCTTTCCTTCTGAAGAACTTTTCCAGGAAGCTGTAAAGCTGGCTCATGCCATTGCATCCAAGAGCGGACCGACAATTCAGCATGTTATGAAGCTTGTTCCTTATGCGCACACGCCACAGTTTAATGAAGGGATCAATGCTGAGGCAGAAGCCTTTGGGCAAGTATTTGGCAATGAAGATGCCAAAGAAGGTATCCAAGCGTTTATCGAGAAAAGAAAACCTAATTTTAACGATCAATAGTTCAGGAGGGATTGGACATGAACATTTACGTTTTATTAAAAAGAACTTTTGACACAGAGGAGAAAATTTCAGTAAGTAATGGAAGAATTGAAGATGATGGTGCTGAGTATATCATCAATCCATACGATGAATATGCAGTGGAAGAAGCAATTAACCTTCGCGATGAGCACGGCGGTGAAGTAACAGTTGTAACCATTGGTGAAGAAGAATCTGAGAAACAATTACGCACAGCTCTTGCCATGGGAGCTGACAAAGCTGTGTTAATTAACACAGAAGATGACCTTGAAGAAGGGGACCAATTCACAACGGTTAAGATCTTAGAAGCTTTCTTCGAAGACCGTGACGTAGATATTATCTTGGGTGGAAATGTAGCTATTGACGAAGCAAGCGGACAAGTCGGACCAAGATTAGCAGAGCGTCTGAACATTCCTTGTGTAACGACGATTACAAGCATTGAAATTGATGGAGAAAATGTTCATATCGAACGCGATGTTGAAGGAGATGTCGAAAAAGTCGATACTTCCCTTCCAGTGCTTGTCACTTGTCAGCAAGGACTGAACGAACCTCGCTACCCTTCACTTCCAGGAATTATGAAAGCGAAGAAAAAGCCTTTAGATGAGCTTGAAATCGATGATTTAGATTTAGATGAAGACGATGTTGAACCAAAAACAAAAACAACAGAAATTTTCCTACCGCCTGAAAAACAAGCCGGCAAAGTGCTTGAGGGTGAAGTCGACGATCAAGTGAAAGAACTTGTTTCTTTACTTAAAACGGAAGCGAAAGTACTGTAAATAGATAAGGGAAAGGAGAATCGTTATGAGTAAAAAAGTATTAGTGATCGGGGAAGCTAGAGAAGGATCATTACGTAATGTTACGTTTGAGGCCATTGCTGCAGCTAACATCGTAAGTGATGGCGGTGAAGTGGTTGGAGTACTGTGCGGAGCAGGGGACTTGAGTGAAATGGGTCAAGAGATGGTTTACCATGGAGCGACGCGAGTCATCACTGTTTCAAACGAAGAATTGAAAACGTATACATCCGACGGATACGGTCAAGCTGTTTACAAGGTCATTGAAGAAGAATCCCCTGAGGGAATTATCATGGGCCACACAGCGATCGGAAAAGATTTGACACCGAAATTAGCGAGTAAATTAGAATCTGGCCTTATTTCAGATGCGACAGAAGTTGTAGCAGAAGGCGGGGACATCGTGTTCACTCGCCCGATCTACTCTGGTAAAGCTTTTGAAAAGAAACAAATCACTGACGGATTGGTCTTTGCAACGATTCGTCCAAATAACATTCCTGCACTAAATCGTGATGATTCTTTAGCGGGAGAAGTGACAGAGAAGGAAGTTGAAATTAGTAACATCCGCACAATTATTAAGGATATTATCCGTAAGTCTTCTGATGGTGTAGACTTATCTGAAGCAAAAGTAATTGTAGCCGGAGGACGTGGAGTGAAAAGTTCTGAAGGCTTCGGGCCATTAGAGGAACTTGCTGATGTACTGGGAGGGACAGTAGGTGCATCACGCGGAGCATGTGATGCTGGATACTGTGATTACTCCTTACAAATTGGTCAGACAGGTAAAGTTGTAACTCCGGATCTTTATATCGCCTGCGGTATATCTGGTGCCATTCAGCACTTAGCTGGAATGTCCAACTCTAAAGTAATCGTAGCCATTAATAAAGACCCTGAAGCCAACATTTTTAATGTTGCTGATTACGGGATAGTCGGTGATTTGTTTGACGTCGTACCTAAGCTTATCGAAGAAGTAAAAGAAATGAAAGTGAATGCTTAATTGCTTTAAAGCCGAAGCCAATTATTTGGCTTCGGCTTTTTAACATGTTTAAATAGGGTATAAACAAATTATTAGTCACTCAAAATAAAAGAGTGATATACTCTAAACAGATTAGAGTTCGAGGAGGAATTATCGAAATGGCAATTGTAAAAGCTACTGATCAAAACTTTACAGAAGAAACAAATGAAGGTTTAGTACTGGCGGATTTCTGGGCGCCTTGGTGCGGACCTTGTAAAATGATCGCTCCGGTTCTTGAAGAACTTGATGATGAAATGAGCGACCAAGTGAAAATCGTTAAACTTGATGTAGACGAAAACCAAGAAACAGCTGGAAAGTTCGGAGTTATGAGTATTCCAACACTCCTTCTTTTCAAAGACGGCAAAGTCGTTGATCAAGTGATCGGTTTCCAACCTAAAGAAGCGCTAGCTGAATTGATTACAAAACATTCCTAATGAATAGAAGTAATCATGAGCAGAGAACCGCGTTGCCTCGCAGCGCGGTTTTTTGCTGTATAAGAGGCACCACTTATGGTAAATTTTTTATATAGACTTCAAACAATGGAGTGAAACAGATGAATTCTAAAATTAAAGAGAAGTTAGCTGTTTTACCGGATCAGCCTGGCTGTTATTTGATGAAAGATAAAAATGGTACGATCATTTATGTTGGAAAGTCGAAAGTGCTTAAAAATCGTGTCCGCTCTTACTTCAACGGAGCGCATGATGGAAAAACACAGCGCCTCGTCAGAGAGATCGTCGATTTTGAATATATAGTAACGACTTCTGAGATTGAAGCTCTTATTCTGGAAATGAATCTCATAAAAAAATACGATCCTAAATATAATGTACTTCTTAAGGATGACAAAACGTATCCATACCTGAAAGTCACAGCCGAACGTCATCCCCGGTTGATTGTTACTAGGAATGTGAAAAAAGATAAAGGAAAGTACTTTGGACCTTACCCAAACGTTATCGCAGCAAGAGAAACTAAAAAGTTATTGGATCGGTTATATCCATTACGTAAATGCAATACGATGCCGGATCGAGTTTGCTTGTACTATCATATGCACCAGTGTTTAGGGCCTTGTGAGTTTCCAGTGTCTAAAGAGACAAATCAGGAAATCGTACAAAATATAACCTCCTTTTTAAATGGAGGTCATGCAGCGATTAAAAAAGATCTGAAAAATCGCATGTATGAAGCATCGGAAGAGTTGGATTTCGAACGGGCAAAAGAGCTGCGTGATCAGATCGAGCATATTGAGTCAGTAATGGAGCAGCAGAAGATGACCATGAACGATCAAATGGACCGTGATGTCTTTGGCTATTCTTACAATAAAGGATGGATGTGTGTCCAGGTCTTTTTCGTAAGGCGCGGCAAACTGATTGAACGAGACGTAGCCCTCTTTCCATTTTTCGATGACCCGGAAGAGACCTTCATTAGCTATATTGGACGTTTTTATCTCCATCAGAACCATCCTTATCCAAAGCAAGTGCTCGTGCCAGTGGCGACGAATGTAGAAGTATTAGAAGGAGCACTGGATACAAAAGTTCATATTCCGATGCGTGGACGTAAAAAAGAACTTGTCGAACTTGCTATGAAAAATGCAGAAATAGCGCTTGAAGAGAAGTTCGCGCTGATTGAACGGGATGAAGAACGGACGATAAAAGCTGTTGAGTCACTCGGGGAGCATATGAATATTGAAACGCCTCACCGAATTGAAGCTTTTGATAACTCTAACATCCAGGGAGCTGATCCGGTATCTGCGATGGTTGTTTTTATAGACGGTAAACCAAATAAAAAGGAATACCGTAAGTATAAAATCCGTGATGTTGAAGGACCGGATGATTACGAAACAATGAGAGAGGTCATTCGTCGAAGGTATAAACGAGTGCTGAAGGAAGAACTGCCGCTCCCAGATTTAATTGTCATCGATGGAGGGAAAGGGCAGATGTCAGCCGCTTTGGATGTGATTGAAAATGAGCTTGGGTTAGATATACCTCTTTGTGGCCTGGCTAAAGATGATAAACACAAGACGAGTGAGTTGCTTTATGGGGATCCGGCTGTACCTATGGATCTAAACCGCAAATCGCAAGAATTCTATCTCGTACAGCGCATTCAAGACGAAGTCCACCGGTTTGCGATTTCTTTCCACAGACAGCTACGTGGAAAAGGAGCTATCCAATCTGAGCTTGATAAAATTCCAGGAGTAGGACAAAAACGTCGACGTTTATTGCTTCGTCATTTTAAGTCCGTACCTGAGATTAAAAGTGCACAGCTTCAGGATATAACGAAATTGGGAATACCTGAACCTGTTGCCAATACGATATTGATTCATTTGAATCAGGAGGAAGAAGAAGAACCAGCTGAAGGATAACAGCTGGTTCTTTTCCTAATGAAAATGCGATTTAACCTTTCATCGCTTTCATTTCTATGTAATTTTCTTTTTCATTTATCTCTTCAAAGCATTCATAAGTATCATCGGTTAGCTTTTGTACGGTTTCAGCTAAAAAGCCGCATTCCAATCGAAAATCTACGGTAAAGAGGTTTTGGTTCAGCCGCTTTTCAATGATATGTCCAGTAAGGTGGAAAATCAATTCTTTTTTCTTTTCTTTAATTAGGGACAGTTCTCCCCATCCCATGTATTGAAAGAATTCATAAAGATCATCAAAATCATAAATGTCCGTTTGGCGTGCTATGTTTTTCCCCATATAGTAAAGCATATAAGGAGCATCCTTACCAAGGAAGTCGGGTAAAGTATAGTAGCGCATGAGGTCAAACCCTGCCCCGGTCCCAACCACCGAAGAGATGTTGTTGGTGTTTAACTTAGTAGATTGTTGCATAACGCTCATTCCTTTCTCCACCTTTATTATCACCTGAAATGGAACTTGGCGCAATAATAATTGTTACATTTTAGAGATAGGAAATAAATGTGTATTTTTGAGCATTTTATGAACGTGGTTTCTTGACGCTCTAACTGGGTAGGAGTACAATAAACATGTCACAATTTGTACATTCAGCAGGATTAGCTAGGAAAATAAAGGGGATTTTCCTATTATTTTAATGTTTTATAAAAGCGCTTAACTGTCTGAATAATGTACATAATTTAAACTGTTATCATCTTGAGGGGGGTAAATATGGCGGGAACACGCGGATACGTTAATCGAAGACTACATTCATTACTAGGGGTCGTTCCTATTGGGATCTTTTTGATCCAGCACTTGACTGTGAACTTTTTTGCAACACGTGGTCCAGAAGCATTCAACGATGCAGCTCATTTTATGGAGAGCTTGCCATATCGTTATGTTCTGGAGATTTTTATTATCTTTTTACCACTTCTATTTCACTCCATTTACGGGGTTTATATTGCATTCACAGCAAAAAGCAACTTATCTAATTTCGGATATTTTAGGAATTGGATGTTCATGCTTCAGCGTGTCACTGGAATCATTACATTGATTTTCGTTGCTTGGCACGTTTGGGAAACCCGTATTGCCATCGGATTTGGCTGGGCTGAATTGAATTATCAGCTAATGGAAAGTATCCTGACGGAGCCATTTTTCTTCTGGTTCTACATAGTAGGGGTTATATCCACTACTTTCCACTTCTCAAACGGTCTATGGTCTTTCTTTGTAAGCTGGGGAATTACAGTTTCTCCGCGCTCACAATTGATCATGACGTACGCGAGTATTATTATTTTCGTTGCTATTTCTTACATTGGTGTACGTACATTGATTCAATTCGCGTACGGCATATAAATAGTAATTGTATGAACGTTGTAGATATATAGAAATTAAGGGAGTGAGCTTCAATCATGACTAATCGAAACATCGTTGTTGTCGGTGGCGGTCTTGCCGGCCTAATGGCAACAATCAAAGCAGCAGAACAAGGGGTTCACGTAGATTTGCTCTCCATTGTACCCGTTAAGCGCTCTCACTCTGTCTGCGCTCAAGGAGGTATAAATGGAGCTGTTAATACGAAAGGTGAGGGTGACTCACCTTGGGAACACTTTGATGACACCGTTTACGGGGGAGACTTCCTAGCGAACCAGCCTCCTGTAAAAGCGATGTGTGAGGCAGCACCTGGAATCATTCACTTGCTGGACCGTATGGGAGTAATGTTCAACCGTACACCTGAAGGTCTATTGGACTTCCGACGGTTCGGCGGGACGCAGCACCACCGTACTGCCTTCGCAGGTGCTACGACTGGACAGCAGCTCCTTTATGCACTAGATGAACAAGTACGACGCCACGAGGTGAATGGACTTGTAACGAAATATGAAAACTGGGAATTCTTATCTGCCATTGTAGATGATGAAGGTGTTGGCCGTGGTGTCATGGGTCAAAACCTGAGTAACCACGAAATCAAAGCCTTCCCAGCTGATGCCGTAATCATGGCAACAGGCGGACCGGGAATCATTTTTGGTAAGTCTACAAACTCAGTAATCAATACAGGGTCTGCTGCCGGAGCTCTTTACCAGCAAGGCGTCGCCTATGCAAATGGTGAATTTATTCAAATCCATCCAACCGCTATTCCAGGAGACGACAAACTTCGTCTTATGAGTGAATCTGCCCGTGGTGAGGGTGGAAGAGTCTGGACGTATAAAGATGGTGAGCCATGGTATTTCCTTGAGGAAAAATATCCTGCTTACGGAAACTTAGTTCCTCGTGATATCGCCACACGTGAAATTTTTGATGTGTGTGTGAATCAAAAGCTAGGGATTAATGGTGAGAATATGGTCTACCTCGACCTTTCTCATAAAGATCCAAAAGAGCTTGACGTTAAACTTGGAGGAATCATCGAGATCTATGAGAAATTCGTAGGTGATGACCCTCGTAAAGTACCGATGAAGATATTCCCTGCTGTTCACTATTCCATGGGCGGCATGCACGTAGATTTTGATCAGATGACTGCTATCCCTGGTATTTTCGCAGCGGGTGAGTGTGACTATACTCAGCACGGAGCGAACCGCTTAGGTGCCAACTCCTTACTTTCATCTATTTACGGTGGAATGGTCGCTGGACCAAACGCTGTTAAATACACAGAAGGTCTGGACAAAATCTCTGATGAAATGTCATCTACTTTATTTGAAGCAAGGGTAAAAGAAGAGCAAGAGAAGTTTGATAAGATCATGGCCATGGACGGCGATGAGAATGCGTACCAAATCCATAAAGAACTTGGAGAGTGGATGACGGATAACGTAACCGTTGTACGTGAGAATGAGAAACTTCTGAAAACGGATGAGAAGATCGTAGAATTAATGGAGCGTTATGAACGAATCAATATCAACGATACTTCCCGTTGGAGCAATCAGGGAGCTATGTTTACTAGACAACTTTGGAACATGCTTCAGCTTGCTCGCGTTATTACTCAAGGAGCTTATAACCGTAATGAAAGCCGTGGCGCTCATTACAAGCCTGAGTTCCCTGATCGTAACGATGAAGACTGGTTGAAGACTACTGTTGCAACGTACGATAAAGAAAATAATAAGCCAGTCTTTAGATACGATGATGTCGATACATCATTCATCGAGCCGCGTAAACGTGACTACTCGAAGAGTAAATAAAGGAGGTCATTGATGATGAGCGAAAACAAGACGATTACGTTTATAATTACACGTCAAGACCACCCGGATGAACCGTCTTATGAAGAAACTTTCGAAATTCCATATCGTGAAAATATGAATGTTATCTCTGCATTGATGGAAATCCGCCGTAACCCGGTCAACGCTAACGGAGAATCAACTACTCCGGTTTACTGGGATATGGGTTGTCTTGAAGAAGTGTGTGGAGCCTGTTCAATGGTGATCAACGGAACGCCGCGTCAATCGTGTACAGCCCTTGTTGACCAACTTGAACAGCCAATCCGCCTGGCACCTATGAAAACTTTCCCTGTCAATCGTGACCTGGCGGTAGACAGAAACCGCATGTTCGATTCACTGAAGAAAGTAAAAGCATGGATTCCGATTGATGGAACCTATGATCTTGGACCAGGGCCGCGTATGGCTGAAAGTAAACGCCAATGGGCTTATGAATTATCAAAATGTATGACTTGCGGAGTTTGTTTGGAAGCATGTCCAAATGTGAACAGCAAATCTGATTTCATTGGTCCTGCTGCGCTTTCTCAGGTTCGTCTGTTCAACTCCCACCCGACGGGTGAACTGAACAAGAGTGAACGCCTGCAAACAATCATGGACGAAGAAGGCTTGATGGGTTGCGGAAACGCACAAAACTGTGTGCAAGCTTGTCCTAAAGGCATACCATTGACAACTTCTATCGCGGCATTAAACCGTGATACAGCGATTGAATCCTTCAAGAGCTTCTTCGGAAGCGACCAGCGAGTGTAAATCTATGAAAAAATCCCCAGTGCATGCTAAATGCACTGGGGATTTTTTATTGGACTCTCTAATAAAATTGCTAGCCTCAGTTAAGGAAAGAACTATTAATTATTGGATGGTAGGGGGTTGTAGGGCTTGCTGTGCGTAGTATAATAGATTTGATTGCAATTTAGTAAGGATGATTTCATGCATAATTTTAAATGGTCTCATATATTCGTATTACTATTTTTTATAGTATCATCAATTTACTTAGTCATTATTGGGATAACTCAGCCCTTTATAGGGATTGATTTAAAAAAGCAGTCGGACCAATGGGTGATTACAAACATCGATCAAGATAGTTGGGCAGAAAGACACGGTATTCCTTTAAATGCAGAGTTAATCTCTGTTGAAGGGGCTCCCCCAGAGGACCATTACTCTGTTTCAATGTTTAACGAGCTTGAAAAGGCTGATTCTTTTACTATTGGAGCATCTGGACAGGAAATTTTCTATGATGATCTTCATCAGTCCAGTCCTCAGCACTGGACGCTGTACGTCATATTTCCTAGTTTGTTCTTTCTTTCCATTCTAGCTATCTCACACCTAGTGCATAAGAGGGTGCCAAAAAGATACTCAGCTAACCAGTTAATTTTGTTCTTCCTTGCGATCGCTACAGGTTATATGAGCAACAGTGGCGCCATTCGGGACGATCTTTACAGTTTATTTTTGAATACATCGCTTTTTCTGATTGCTCCAGTTATATTGATTCACTTTCTTTACAACTATTTCCGTGAGTTAAATACGTATTGGTTTTCTAAAAAGCTGCCATATTTTTTGTATGGTCTTACCATAATCGTCTCCCTTTTGGAAAGTTACTTTTTGAGCACTCAAAATTACCCTGAGTTGTTCAATCCTGTACCACCATGGTTGCTTTTAGGCCTTTATATTATTTTATTTTACGTTATTTATAGAGGACTTTATATATTCAAAGACACGCCTCAAGGCTCTATTTTCAAATATGTCAGTGTGGGTATGACTGTAGCTTTTTTCCCTTACACGTGGCTATATCTCATTCCTGCACTTACGATCGGAAAGAAAATCATTACGCTGGAAGTTGGAGCGGTATTTTTAATAGCTCTTCCTATAACGTTTATGTATTTAGTAACGAGAGAGCGTTTGATCGATATCGATTTTGTAATGAGCCGGGTGCGCTATTATATTTTCTTATCGATCGTGCCAAGCATTCTTTTGACAGTTGTCTTTGCATGGCTAGTGTCTACACCACAATCTATGATCTCTTATATTCAAGTCTACCTGCTTGTGCATCTTTTCTTGATCGCTTTTCTGTCCATAAAAGAAGTGCTGGACTCCCGGTTGCAGCGATTCTTGTTTTCTGCCAGATACAGCTATCAGGAAAGCATGCACCGTATGGCTAAAGATATGAAAGACCAATCGAATGCCGTAGATTTGATGAAAGTAATGAGAAGTGAAATTAATAATGTACTGAACGTGCGCGACATGTATATTTTCTCTAAACACAATAAACGGAACATGTACTGTGTGTATGATCAGGTCCCTGATGATATTCTCATGGAACTTGATGAAAAGCTGACAGATCACAGTTATGATATAGGCTCTATTATTGAAACAGACAAGGGGTTTGGTGTCATAGTTGGATTTTCCTTACAGAAGCTTACCATGTTGTGGTGTGAAGGGAAGAAAGACTATACAAATTTGAATCGTGATGAGAAAACGTATTTGCAAACCATCTCTCACAATGCCAACATTGCGATAGAAAATATGAATCTCATTGAGGATCTTGTTAAGGAACTGCGCCGTTTGAAAAATAATCAAACTCAGAAATATCCGACCTGGCTATCAAGGCTGCTGTTTACCATTGCTGAAAACCAGCGTAAGCAGCTGTCGATTGATTTGCATGACACTGTGCTTCAAGAACAACTTTACCTGTACAGGAAAATGGACGATTTAATCGGTCATAGAAATGATCTGCCTCCTACCTTGCACGCCGAACTTGTTATGTATAAGGAATCGCTCTTGGACAGCATTCATTTAATTCGAGAAACTTGTAATGAACTGCGTCCAGCCTTTATTGAGGAATTAGGACTCGTGCAATCGTTGAAAAACCTAATTCAGCAATATCAGCTTCGTTCCAACTTTACTGTCTATTTTTCTGAGGAAAAGTTTGAAGCAGAGCTGGATCAGGAGCATATTCTTGCAATCTTCCGGATTGTCCAGGAGTTGCTGACGAATGCCATGAAGCATTCGCAGGCAAAAATAGTTAAACTTTCTCTTTCTGAGGAAGATGACCAAGTCGTATTACTTTATTCAGATAACGGAAAAGGGATGGACTTTTCATTTCAGCGTGATTTGTTTTCCCATATAGGCTTGTCTGGAATCGAGCAGCGTGTGAACGGATTAAATGGACATTTGAAGATTGATACAGCTCCAGGGGAGGGCTTTAAAGCAGTGATTACGTTTCCCGTTACGGTTAAGAAGGAGGTTTACGTATGACGAAAATATTAATTGTTGATGACCACCCAGCCGTCGGAGCTGGCACAAAATCGATGTTGGAACAAGAGTCTGATACGAAAGTTGATGTCATCGAACGAAGTGATCAAGTAGAAACTCATTTAGAAGAAAATGAGTATGATATTCTTTTACTAGATTTGTATATGCCTGGAATGAACGGAATTGAGCTGGCCAAGAATCTCAGGAAAACTTACCCAGACCTCATTTTGCTCATCTATACCGGCTTTGACTTGAGTACTCATTTCAATATGCTGGTCGAAGCGGATATCAATGGGTTTGTCAGTAAAACAGCAACGAGTGAAGAACTTCTTACCGTTATTCGATGTGCCCTTCGTGACGAAGTCGTTATCCCTCTCCATTTGTTTAAACAGCTAAGAAGAGCAGAAGCAAGTGTCAGCCAGCAAAATGAAACAGAGAAAGGCACAAGTTTGTCGCTTAACGAAAAAGAACAATCGATTCTGAAGGAAGTCGCTTCCGGCTTCACGAACCGTGAAATTGCCCAGAGCCTTCACATGTCGCAAAGAAGTGTGGAGTACACACTTACAGGGATCTTCAATAAACTAAATGTAAGGTCGAGGACGGAGGCATTATTTAAAGCACAGGAACTCGGGCTTGTGTCTAAATCTTAATACACTGGCACAGTGCTCAGTTTCTAGTCATACGATACATTGACTAAATAATTCCCCTCGATGATGCTCAGGACAACAAGGAGGGGTACGCTTGTGAAGGAGGACGGCTATAGGCCAACACAAATTCTTACCAAGCGGGAGCGAGAAGTTTTCGAGCTTCTGGTGCAAGACAAAACGACAAAAGAGATCGCCAAAGAGCTTTTCATTTCAGAGAAGACTGTGCGGAATCACATCTCAAATGCAATGCAAAAGCTGGGAGTAAAAGGACGTTCGCAGGCAGTTGTAGAACTGCTACGTATGGGTGAACTGGAATTATAATCTCCATAGATCAGTAAATGGATTGTAATTTTGAGATGAAGGTCCTTTCAGGTGTTGGGAAAAGCAAGCAATACCTGAAAGGGTTTTTTGTCACCAAACAAACGTTTACCTTGAATTTTTTTTCGTAAACAGTGAGAATGGTGGTTACAGAGTATTTTTGTGAGGAGTGCTTGATGTGACGAAATCACACCAGACGTCGATGATCGCAGATGTAGAAAAAGAGTTACGATACATATCTGGCATCATCAAACAAAGAGGACGAGTAATCTTAAATAATTACCCCATTACGGCGCCGCAATTTGTCGCATTACAGTGGTTAATGGATAAAGGGGACATGACGATTGGTGAACTCTCCAATTACATTCACCTAGCCTGCAGCACGACTACAGACCTTGTCGACCGCATGGAAAAGAATGAATTGGTGGAGAGAGTCCGAGATCCCAAAGACCGGCGAGTGGTACGGATCCATGTATTGGAAAAGGGAGAACAGATCATTCATGAAGTGATCGAGAAACGCCAGGATTATTTAGAAGAAGTATTAAAGGACGTTCCAGTAGATGATGTAAACACGTTGAATCAGTTGCTGCATGTCCTTCATGAAAAAATGCGTGAAGCGGATAAAGAAAAAATCAACTAGGAAAAATGAGGGATGCATTGTGACAAAGCCGATTGGAGTCATTGATTCGGGCGTAGGCGGTTTAACCGTAGCACGGGAACTTATGCGACAGCTGCCACAAGAAACATTCATCTATTTAGGAGATACCCTCCGCTGTCCATACGGTCCAAGATCTGAACAAGAGGTCAGGGCTTTTACGTGGCAAATGGTTAATTATCTTTTAGAAAAAAATATTAAGATGCTTGTTGTGGCCTGCAATACAGCTACAGCTTATACATTGAACGAACTTCAGGAAAAATTATCGATTCCTGTTATCGGAGTCATTGAACCTGGAGCAAGAGCAGCCATCAAGGTGAGTCAGAATAAACGGATTGGCGTCATAGGCACAGAAGGAACCATACGCAGCCGTGCTTATCCAAATGCGCTAATGTCGATCGATAACAGTATTCGCGTAAATGACTTGGCTTGTCCACCTTTTGTTCCGATGGTAGAAGAAGGAATGCTGTCTGGACCTGAAGCAGAAGGAGTCGTTGAACGCACATTAAATCCGCTCAAGAAAATGAATCATATTGATACCTTGATCCTCGGTTGCACCCATTATCCGCTTATTAAAGATCTGGTGCAGAATGAAATGGGCAGCCATATCCAGGTCATCAGCTCTGGTGAAGAGACGGCAAGAGAGGCAAGTCTGATTTTAGCTTACAACAACCTCCTCGAGAAGAATACAAAAGCTCCTGTCCATGAGTTTTACACGACGGGAGATATGGAGAAGTTCCGTCTTGTAGCCAACAGCTGGTTCGATGAGCCTGTCAAAATATTGAGACCTGTGGAACTTCATCACGTTCAAAGCTCTGCTATGTAAAGCAGGGCTTTTTTCTTTGTTTACGAAATAAAAGCGTCTGGCCCCTCGAGGTCATAAGTCAATCGACTTCGTGGAAAAAAAGCCCTCACACTCAATCGCTTGTCTTATGCTTGTCGGGGCTCCAAAGGCGCTTCCACATTTGTCAAAATTTCATTCGTTGGTCTAATCCTTTCTGAGGCTCGTATATATGGTAGTACAATCTATCTTCAGGAGGGAATCGTATGAAAACGCTCGGTGTTAAACCCATTTTACTTGCGGTTTTATTATTATTAAGTACAGGGCTTCTTTCGGGATGCTTATTTGAAGGGGAGCAGTCCTTAGAAAAAATGGATGAACCTGATCAGGCTGCAACGTCAGATCCGCTAGATGAAACCGAAGAACCGGAACCTGGTGCGGAAGGTGAACAATCTGGGGAAGCACCAGAGGGCACAGAAGGTGAAGCATCTACGGAAACCGTGACTCGTGAACTTTATTTGATGGATGAAAGCGGGATGGTTGTGCCCCAAACGCTTGAGCTTCCAGCTTCTGAAGAAGTTGCCAAGCAATCTTTGGAGTACTTAGTGAAGGATGGACCAGTTACCGAGCTTCTTCCAAATGGATTCCAAGCTGTCCTGCCGGCAGGCACAGAGATCCTTGGGTTAAACCTTCAGGAGGATGGCACGATGGTCGTGGATGTGTCCGAAGACTTTAAAAACTACGATGCGAAGGATGAAGAAAAGATCCTTCAGGCAATGACCTATACGCTAACACAATATGATAATGTGAAAAGAATTAAGCTATGGATTAACGGTCACGAACAAAACGTCATGCCCGTGGACGGAACCCCTATCGCTAATGGGGTTTCCCGTTCAGACGGGATTAATAATCACGTAGGCGACGAAACAGACGTCATGAATAGCCAGGCCGTAACTGTCTATTTTCCTTCTCAAAATGGAGAAGAAGTGTACCAGGTCCCTGTAACAACGCGTGTGGCAAAAGGAGAAGATCTTTACTCTGCAGTTGTCCAAGCGCTTCTGAATGGACCGGCGCTTGGGACATCCTTATTGCAGCCTTTCAATGAAGGAGCTGAGGTTGTAAGTACAAAGTTAGATTCAGGCGTTCTAACCCTATCGTTCAATGAAGCGATCTTAACAGGGCAGGACGAGCAAAAAGCATTATCTGATGAAGCTTTATCCAGCCTCGTTATGAGTCTGACAGATCTAGCTGATGTTGAATCTGTTTCCGTAGAAGTCGAAGGGGTCGAACACGTAATGAATGAATCGGGTGATCCACTCGTTGAGCCAGTGACTCGTTCGGATATTGTTGAAGCAGAAAGTTTATAAGATATCATGTGCTAAAAGGCATCTCAAAGATCTTGCTCTTGAGGTGCCTTTTTTAAGTTGCGTTCACTACCGAGGACATATAAATTGTGTTAAGATGGGCTAGGATAAAGGTGAACGAAAAAGGAGGTCATTGTCGGTGAGAAATGATCATCGAAAAGTCAATGAATTAAGAACAGTTAAGATAGAAACAGATTATGTAAAACATCCAGAAGGATCTGTATTAATAAGCTTTGGGGATACCAAAGTTATTTGCAATGCCAGTGTAGAGGATCGCGTACCTCCTTTTTTACGAGGGCAGGGAAAAGGCTGGATTACAGCTGAATATGCCATGCTTCCAAGAGCGACAGAGCAAAGAAATATCCGTGAATCGTCAAAAGGAAAAGTTTCCGGAAGAACGATGGAAATCCAACGTCTAATTGGACGTGCCCTAAGAGCGGTTGTTGATTTGGACAAGATTGGCGAGCGCACCTTGTGGGTAGACTGTGATGTCATCCAGGCCGATGGCGGCACACGAACAGCATCCATTACAGGCGCGTTTGTAGCCGTTGTGATTGCCTTCGGTAAGCTTGTGGAGAAGGGCACATTGAAAGAGCTCCCTGTTACGGACTTCTTAACAGCAATTTCTGTCGGCGTACTTCCTGAAGGCGAAGAGATTCTTGACTTGTGCTATGAAGAAGATAGCCGAGCACAGGTAGATATGAACGTCGTTATGACTGGCCAAGGTGAATTCGTTGAGCTGCAGGGAACAGGGGAAGAAGCAACCTTCTCTATGCCTCAGTTGCAAAAAATGCTTTCCTTGGCTCAAGAAGGCGTCAATGATCTCGTGAAGCTGCAAAAAGAAGCAATTGGAGATTGGTCAGACGTCATTACGGGAAAACAAGTATCAGGAGCTGCCAAAGAGTTATGAAAGAATTAATTGTTGCAACGAAGAATGAAGGGAAAGTCCGAGAATTCCGCCAAATGTTTTCGAAGTATAACATTTCTGTAAAATCTCTACTTGACTTTGAAGAAGAGATGGAAGATATCGAAGAAACAGGAACCACTTTCTCAGAGAATGCAACGATTAAAGCTGAGGCGATCTCTAAGCAGTTCCAGCTGCCAGTAGTAGCTGATGACTCAGGTTTAGTTATTGATGCTCTTGATGGAGCTCCAGGCGTTTATTCAGCGCGTTATGCAGGAGAAGAGAAAGATGATGAAAAGAATCTTCAGAAGGTTATGCAAAAGTTAGAGGGGGTACCTATGGAGGAAAGAACAGCCCGTTTCGTATGTGCGGTAGCTGTTGCTCGACCTGGGGAAGAGACGTTTGTTAAAAAAGGGTATTGCGAAGGATTAATCGCAGAAGAGCCATCCGGTACAAACGGCTTTGGCTACGATCCAATTTTTATACCTGAGGGATCAGAACGGACCATGGCCGAACACTCCTCTGACGAAAAGAATGAAATCAGTCATCGCCATCATGCCATACAGCAAATCGAAGAGTGGCTTAAACATCAATCGTAAAGAGGTGATAGAATGCCAAAAGTATTGATTATGAGCGATAGTCACGGACTCACAGAAGAAGTAACAGAAGTAAAAGAGCGACACAGAGATGAAGTAGATGCCATGCTTCATTGCGGTGACTCTGAACTTTCTTATGACTCGATTGAGTTGCAGGATTTTCACTACGCCAAAGGTAATTGTGATTTCCAACCAGAAATGGAAAATGACCAGGTAGTAACCGTTGGTGACGTTACGTTCTTAGTCACACATGGCCACCTATACCAAATTAAGTCAACACTGATGCCCTTATCTTACCGTGCAGAAGAAGTAGGGGCCCAAGTGGCCTGCTTTGGTCATTCTCATATTGCAGGAGCGGAGACAGTAAATGGCACCTTGTTTATTAACCCAGGAAGTCTAAGACTCCCAAGAGATCGTGAAGAACCGACGTATGCGATCCTGGAATGGGATACAAAGGATGACGTTCAACTGCAATTTTACCATGTGAATGGGGAGCCAATGGCTGATTTGATGCTTGAAACAACTTTAGCAGCAAAGGAATAAATTCTTTGCTGCTAAGTGTTGACAAAGTTCGCATTCCTTACTATAATGATTCTTGTCCGCTTCAAACGAAAGCAATTATTTCAACAAAGATTTTGTTGTTTCATGCGGGTGTAATTTAGTGGTATACCTCAGCCACGAGCGTAACTTCTACCGAATCTGCTACGAGTTGCCTCGACGGATTTGTATCGAAGGATAAGCTGGGGAGAGGAAGAGGCATGGTTTGGAAATCATCCGAACTTCGCTAATGAAATCTTACATACGCGGGTGTAGTTTAGTGGTAAAACCTCAGCCTTCCAAGCTGATGATGAGGGTTCGATTCCCTTCACCCGCTCCATACATATTTTCGAATGACACATCATACAGTGAATATAACGATGTGTACAAAATGCAAACATTACTCATATTAATTCAGATCAGCCTTATAGAGCATAACTGAATCCGCTGCGAAGAGATCTCTTCAATGTACTGATTCGATTGCATCTATTTTTGGAACCAAAACAGTATTATTATGGTATAATGTTTGTACGCTGTATGAAATCTTATATGATGTCCCAGTAGCTCAGCAGGATAGAGCAACAGCCTTCTAAGCTGTGGGTCGCAGGTTCGAATCCTGCCTGGGACGCTAACTAATTTAACGCTGAAACCTTTGACAGACAAGGGATTCAGCGTTTTGTTTTTTCTGTAAAACTGTAATTATTTGGGCGATATAACTCCAATTGGGGCAGAATTGGGGCAGAATTTCTTCAAGTCCTTTTCCAGATACGGTATAACCTAAAAAGGTGTCCATGCATCACTCTATAAAAGCAGGTCATGAATAATGACCTGCTTATTTGATTAGGATGAATTCTGATTACTAAAGAAGACACTGAAATGGTCGGCAGCTAGTTGGTCAACTTCTTCAATATGATGACCGTAAATATCCATAGTCGTTCCAATCTTCCTATGACGTACACGTTGACTAATGGATTTTGTAGGTACGTTCTGTTGGATCAGATAAGTTACCGAGTAGTGCCGTAAATCATGAAAGCGAATATCCCCGATTTCATTACGTTTCCTGAAGCATGCCCACCATTGACTCACACTATCGGGTCTCATGGGTTTTCCTTCCTCGTCAGCAAATAGGAAAATGCGGTTAGGGTCATACCATCGATCTCTCAGCATCATAAATTCTCTTTTACGTTCACGTTTAATCTTAAGTATCATTTCCATTAACTCGTTAGGTATCGCAGCTGTACCATCCATTCCATTTTTTATAGACTTTACTCTAAGTTCACCTCCAGATAACTGAGTAAGAGATTGTTCAAATCTAACTGTGCCTTTATCTTCAAGAATATGTTTATCTTCTAATGCCACTAGTTCACCTTCTCGGCATCCTGTTACAAAAGCTATCCAGAACATGACTTGCTTTATATACGGTTCATTTGAAATACTGCTGATCATCTTATCAATGTTCTCTTTTGTATATGCTACAGATTTCTTCCTCTGAGCGGCGGGAAGCTTAATATGCTGAGCTGGGTTGTTCTTAATTAACCCGAAGTCAGTTGCGACAGAAAGTAGACTGTTAAAAGCCTTGTAACAGTTTCTAATTGTAGAAGGTGAGAGAGGAACTGATTTACCGTCTAACCTTCCTTCACCTCGCTTCATTCCGTCTAAAAAGTCAACTATATGCATCGGCTTAATATCATTTAGTTTCATGTGACCATATTGAGGAATGATTCTTTTTTCGATAATGCCGATATATTCTTGCAATGTTCTCGGAGCAAAATGATCTTCAGCAAACTTCTGCTTCCATTCTTTATAGAAGTCCTCCAACCTTGTGTATGTGGGTCTTGAGTAATCTCCAGATAAAACCTCTGCCTCAAATTTTGCTAACTCTTGTCTCGCTTGTGTTTTATTTTTAACTCTAACGTTTCTTCGTTCTCGAATAGCCTTTCCTTTAGCATCGTATCCTGTTACCACAGACAGCCTAAATGATCCTTTTCCACGCTTTTCTATACTACCCATGTTGCACCTCCTAAATCTAGCTTAATGATTTCAGGTATACATCTTGGTACAATCTGCACGCCTTTTAATTTGCTCCAGTCTTTCATCGCAAAGCTCATAAGACACCTTAAAGTCATACGACCACCGATCAAGTAACTCTGGATCATCAAGGTCGTATTTCTTAACCATGTGAAAGGGGAGGGCAGCATAAAGCGTAAAATGCTGTGCATCACGTTCCTGAAGCTCTCTAAAAGCCTCAGGCATCATTGTCTGTTTTCCAACATGGCGAATAGCGTGACATAGTTCATGGAAGAACTGTTCACGTTGGGTAACTCTATCTAATGTGGAGTTAAGAACAATTTCTCGGTATTTTCCAAACCGGGCATACCTTGATTCAAAAGGCTTGTAATGAATAAAGATTTCATATTGCATCGCTATTTTTCTAAGTTTTAGATCCAATGGGTATTGGAACTTGCGCTTTATGTACCAATTGGATACCCAGTCTTCTAATGCAGTTGTCGTGTATTGTGGAAAATTCATCCTATCACCTCTAGAACTCATTATACGAACAAGAGTTCTTGTTTTCAACTCTATAAGTTAGACTGCAATTTTAGAGGTGATATTTGCAGTTACTGGAATGAAATGAATCATGCTAATAAATAGATTTAATAATTAATTATTAAGTAATAAAGTAAAATGAGACCAAAAACTCTTTTGGTTATGTATATGGTATTTATTCTATGTAGGAATTAGCAGCATGTTTTCTAAAAGAAGTGGTATAAATAAACACGCTATTTAGTGAACATAGGTATATATTTATTCTAGTATTTTGAGTGGCTTTATTCCATATAAGGACAGTAATCTCGAAACTGAGTCTTCAAGATAATGGCAGGTTAGTTGAAGACTCAGTTTCGAGATAATTACATCCATGAAATATAATTTTGTAAGAGGATTGCAGTTTTTTGTGTTGGATTTAAGATTTAGGTAATATCATTAGGAGGGTGAATTATGAAAGAAGACTTGACTATATTTTCTCCACTAGGATTAACGATTAAATATGATTATGTATGAAGAAATCCGGTTAGATATTAACCGGATTTCTTCATAGGTCTTAATGTATTTTAATAATCAATTAGATAAGTTGTCTATCTCAAGGAACTGATTTAAACTTTGCGGAAAAACGGTATCACTTATGTCTTCCATGTTACCTAGGGACTCCCAAATCCCAATACTGTCTTTATCGTTTCTTTCGTACCCAATTACATTCTCTAATTTAGGTACGTTAAAGTGTATTCGACTTTCTTGAGACTCAGTTACTATTCTCCAATTGGTTGTTACCATAGCTTTCATGGTTCGCTCACTTAGTCTCTCACCTTTAGAATTATACTCCTCAATGTCCTTGATCTGATTACGATAAAAGTGACTATTTTTGTACTCCTCTTCACTATCAAAGTTCAACTCGTTAACGAAGTCATTGCTAAAATCAAAATCATTAATAACGTAATAATCCACACCAAGATGCTTACACAATTTAATCAGTACAAGAGCAGTAATTTTACCATGGTGAGGTATGACAGCAATATTGTTAAAGTTCAGGAAAGTTTCTGCATATTTTTCATTATCGGTTTTTTCATACACTTTCCTCCTAATTAACTCTTTGTATACCAGCATATCGTTCGGTCCTTCTACAAGTAATACTTTTTTACTGAAGATTATTTTATTCAAGTTGGGTTCGATTATCTTGATATAATTATTATAGTCTTTATGTTCGTTTAATAGCTCTCCCTCATGAACTTTCGTTACTTCAACTGTAGGATCAAAATGATCTCTAGGCTTATTATATTTGACTTCTGTTTGCTTATTTTGTTCATCATATTCCAAGCGCACTAGGCCTTCAGTATTGAAGATGTCTAACATTTTATCTGAGTGTGTAGTGTATATCACTTGATGCCCTCTCTCGGCCAATCCGCATAATACAGTACTATAAAAATATTCTTGATGATTTTCATGCAAAAAACTCTCTGGCTCTTCAAACAGAAATAAGCACTTATCATCATTGTTGGTCTCAGCTATTGCTTGGATTACTGCCATAACAAACATCGAAATATATCCGTCTCCAAACTGTTCTATAGGAACTAAATTCGAATTATCACCATTCAAGCCAACTTTAAACATCATTTCTAAAAAGATATCTTCATACTCGGGCAACCCAAATTCTATGTAACAATTATTATCTCTAAGATTTCTAGAATAATTAGTTCTAATGCTATCAATGAAACTATCAAGTTCTGAATCCTTCAGAACCTCTTCAGTCGATTCTTTAATTTCATCTTTAAAGATACCTTTTTTCTGAATCATATTTTCATCAGTTTCAACAATACTCTGAATGTGCTTAGCTAAAAAAGAAGTCAAATTTCCCCAACTTGTTTTTTTTTGTTGAGATTTCTTTTTTAATTTCATGAAAATTAATATAAAATATCTTATATAATTTAGCTGCCCCAAAAGAGGTGTAAAGTTTAGTTTCTTTTTCGAAAGTAGTATAAGAATCGATGTTGGCACTTTCAATTTCTTCTCCATCAAGTTTGATATTTAAAAAGTGATATCCAGTTAAGTCAGCAGTCTTACCATTTGATTTCGTCTCAGAACTACTCTTAATTCCAGCAACTATGTAAGGTATGTTGTTGTAATCTCTATTATGAAAATCATCAATAGAAAAGGTGTTTTTATTGACATATCTCTCCGTAATTCCGTATAAAATTGCATTTAGCAAATTAGTCTTCCCAGCATTGTTGTAACCAACTATTGCAATAGGTTTGTTATATCCTTCTTCCGGAAAAACTATCCGTTTCTGTTCACCAAATGATCTGTAATTAGCAACTAGACACCATTCAACCTTATCTCACTCATTTATAAGCCACCTTTTTTCCTGAAGTACTTCTACCCACAATTCTAACATAATTTGTAATATGACTAATATAAGCATCTTCTCCTCAAACACTAAGCTTTTAAAAAATACAAAGGAATAATAGTTAATAAGTAATTCACATAATGAGAACGTTTGTTTGTGCTATGGTGTATGGTGATATGTGGTAACTTACAAAGTGTAACAAATCATATGAACTAAAAAACGAGGTGCTTTCAAGTGTTTATTACAAAAAAAGAGGCTAAAAGATATACATTTGAACCGTATGAAAAATGTCCTTGTGAGAGTGGGAAAAAATATAAATTCTGTTGCTTTGAGAAAAGTAAATCATTTCCCAAGAATGAAAAGGAGAAACACCACCCGAAAAGAATTAAAGCTGAAGCGAATAAAATTTTCAACGGGACAGATTTCAAAACTTGCTTTGGGTTCGATACTAAAGAATGTAAGGGCGGTATTATAGGAGCCCATTCTCTTCAGAACAACGGCGTCTTGGATAAGATAGCTACAGACAACCATGTATATAAATTAAGTGTAGAAATGACAGAACAGTCCCCCATTCTTGAATTTGAGAAGAAGGGTAAAAAACAAGCCAGTAGATTCAATGGGTTTTGTAAATATCATGACGAAGTGTATTTCTCTAATATCGAGGACATTGTCTATACTGGAACAGATGAACAAAATTTTTGGTATGCTTTTAGGGCTTTTAGTTTTGAGTACCATAGAAAGAAAAGGTTAGGTAATCATTTCCCAAAACTATTCGCTAAGTTTCCTTATGCTACGAGGTTACCTTATATACAGATGAATTACAGAACGTGTCAGCTGGATTTAAGAGATAAGGCAAGAGAGTATGAACGTTTTAAACAGACATACTTATCGGGGTCTTATTCTGAATTGGAGTCTTTTACTAAAGTTCTACCGTACAGAGTGGGTTTCACTGGGACAACAGCTGTGGCAGTGAAGTGGGATATAAGTGGTAATGAAGCATTAGATATCTTTGACTATAAAAAAGAAACTTTTATTTCGGCTCTTTACATTTCTGTAATCCCGAGAGAATATACAACATTGATCATTGTCTCTAGATTTAAAGAAGATGAGTGTTATAAACAAGTAATTGAAAAGCTGCATTCGAATTCAGATGTGGATCTTCTTTTTAGTTACCTCACATTTTGTCTGGCAGAGTATAGTGAGAATGTCTATTTTTCTCCTGAAGTTATAGACAATTTGCCAAAGGATGCGAAAAAGAACATACTCTCAGCGTTCCAATCTTCAATTATTCCAGACTATGAGTTAAGGCTGGAGTCTTATATTAGAGGCTTTCAGGTAAATTTGTTCCATTATAGACTTTCAGTTGAGTGAGGGTAGAAAATGAACCGTAAAACCTCACACACACTATTGGGAGTACATTGAACCGAATGTTTGGATGGAACACTCGATTTAAAGTAACCGTTCCTTCTAGATAACTCAGTTTCAAGTCTTCATGTAAAGGGGGCAAAAGTAAAGAACACATAGAAAGAAGATCTTAAGCTTATGCTTTATTTCATATCAATTATCAATTAAATATTTTCGGGTGTCATACTTCTATATGGAAATGAAGGGAAAAAACAAATGAATGATTTAATATTGAATAAAATAAATAAGGCCATTAGCAAGTTTTATTCTAGGGATGAGTACTTGCTTATAAATAATTTAAATGAAAGAACTATTGCTCATAAATTTGCCTCTTATCTTCAAGTAGAGTTTGATAATTATGATGTTGACTGTGAATATAACAAAAACGTAGACGAAGATAATGGCGCTAAAAACATATATATAGTAAAAAATGAAGCAGAAGAACTAAAAAGAAAAATAAAGCAGGAAACAGAATTTGATGATATTGAATACACAGTTATATCTATTTATCCAGACATTGTAATTCATAAAAGAGGAGGAAATGATAATAACCTTCTAATAATTGAAATTAAGAAATCATCAAATAACTTAGACTTTTCTTATGACCATAAGAAATTACAATGTTACACAGAAAACTCTACTCCAAATAGTCTTAAATATAAATTTGGTCTGTTTATTGAATTTGAAACTGGTGTTTTAAAGCCTAAACTGCCAAGTTTTATTTGGTATAAAGATGGAAAAAGGTTGTAGAATAAGGCCCCTACAGAAAACAAAACTACTTCACAAAGCTACAAAATTATTAAACAAAAATCCACTAATATATATCAAAATTTTTATTATCTCAATTTCAAGTCTTCAAGATAAGGGGGCTATTGTTCAATAGAGCTTTAGCCCTTTAATTACATAAGCGCGAAGTATATCGAGGCATTGAGCTATTTGACTGATAGAACAGAACCTTGAACAATGTGTGTGAAAATTAGAGGTTTGGCAGTAACGATATAAGGAGTGGAGTATGGTTATGAACAAAACTCTGAAATTATTTGCAGGATTGTTTTTTATTTCAGTACTGGCAGGATGTTTTGGTGAAGATTATGATGTTGGAGTTCCAACTGCTCATTTAAATATAGATGCTCACGTGCTTAGTCAATCTGTACAATTAACAGAAGCGAATATCAGTTGGTATTCCTCAAATGGGAAAGTAGAAGAGACAATAGATGATATCGAAGAATATGGACAATCACGAGATGAAATAAAGGTTTTTCCAGGTCAAGATGCTTCTTTAGATTTTAAAGAGAATAAAGAAAATGGTGGAGATATTTGGACCGACCCAACCATCACAGCTGTTCTATGGAAAAATGGAGAAAAAATCAAACTCGATTTAAATCAGCATAGAGAATTTCGGTTCCCGACTGAAGAAGGGAACTATATTTTAGAAGCTACTTTTAAAAATGAAAGTAACGCTGCTCAATATGTAGGAAATATTGTTATTAACGATGATACACACACTTCCCGTTAGTCTATTAATAACAATGGACGTCAAAAGAGTAAGTTTAAAAAGTGGGAAGTTCAACACAGATGACCATGAGTATTTATTTCAGTTTCGAGTCTTAAACAAACGGGTGGCGATTGCTAAAAAAGTATTAGCCCTTATTACATAGAAATAGGGTCTGTAATCAATGTATATCTGATAGAGGAGGATAGCGAAAGAGGAAGTGTAAAAATTAATCATAAGTATGGATAAGGAGTGTGCTTATGCGTTGTTTATGTGAGAATAATGAAACATTCGATTTAAAGGTAGAAGGTGACGTTGATATAGACCCAATTTGGTGTAACCAATGTGGATGTAACTTAGATATTGAAGAAGTTCCCATATCAGAGGATTTAAAAGATGAACTGATGAAGTGGGCAATGCAGTATGGTAAATGGATTGAATGGAGTAAAGATAAGTTGCGTACAAATGTCATTGAACTAGAAAGCGAACATAATAAACTTGGTCAAGTACTCACAGAGAAAGTTAAGAAGGAACTTGGTGCAAGATACATGGTAAGTTTTTCACCTTCTTCTTCAGCGAGAATATATCCTGGCTTAGACTCTTAATTTTTGAACTAATAGGGAGCGTTTATCAAAGATCTAGTACAAGATAAATTGAGCTCTTATCTTCAAGAATAGGTGGCTTAACTTAAGTATGTCAAAAGAGGGATTGATTTATGGAGGATGGAACTTGGGAGGACTTTTTAGACATTATAGGATTAACAGAAAAAGAAAGAAGGTTGGCAGTGCTTAATGTAATTAGGAAAATTCCTGGTGGTAATCCGAAATATTCGGTTCTAGATGACTTATTTGAAATTTCTACCCGAACCTTCAATAAAAGAGTAACAGCTCTTCATTTATTTTGGTTTAACTCGATTTTAATTGTTCTGATAATTTTATTAGTTATCCTTTCAACTCAACCATACAGCAGAAAACAATTACTAAAGGGGATTTAAAATACTTAGAAATGCTCTGGTATGATTTGTTGGGTTCATACCTTGTGTTTTTGCCTGAGAAGTTAGTGCTTAAATCTAATAACACTGAAGATGAAGAAGCGTTTATTGGGGACTTGTTGAGAACTTACAAGACCATATTGTTAAAAACACCTGACGCTAATGAAATACTCCATTTATCCATAGATTGATGTAGTTTAAGAATAATTATCTTGAAACTGAGTCTTATAGAAAAGGGGGCTTTATTGCAGATAAGAACCATAAAGCACATTAATATTTTATTGCTTCTTTAAGCTAATTTTTTCAGGTAAATGGCCCTCGTATGTCAAAAGTAAATCAATATTATCTACTTTAAAGTGCTTACAACCAGGACAATTAGGGAGAAGAGAGGTATATTGCTGCTTATATTGTAAAGTGCCCTGACTTATCACTTTCTCACGTTCATATATAACGTATTCTATATTGCTAGGAAGTTCATCGTTTCGTATCTTTGGGGTGACCTTTATAGCAAGATTTACGTTTAGATAGTTTAATTCTGATTTAAATTGTGCTTTCCAATTATTGTTCTCACCGATATAAAAAGACTTACTATTTCCAAGGACAATAGCCACAGTAATTAAAGATGAAAAAATAATAATGATGTAAATGCTTCTTTTCCTCATAGGACCACCTCACTTAATTTAATGAAGTTTGTTTGTAATATATGAGGATTTTTGTTTCACTTTATGAAAAATTACTCGCAACATATCTTGAAATCAAGTCTTCTTGTATCAGGGGCAATTGTTAAATATGAGCAATCCCCTTTTAGCTGACGGGCAGGATTGTACAAGACTTGGTTCCAAATAAAATAAAGATCCCACTTATATTTGCATAAAAAAACGCTTAGAAACATCTAAGCGTTTTAAAACCGATTTTTTCATAATTACTTAATCGATTTCACTGTCGAGTATACTAGCCAGAATCTTAGAGGCTCTTTCCTCTTCTTCTAGTGTATTCTCTAAACCACCTATATTTATTAGTAAAGTGTTACACACTTTGACGGTGTGGTTGGTAAATTTAAATACAGGTACGATTCAGCCGTATGAAGAAATTATCATCAGACTTACAGGTTGTAATCAACATATGATCTATTGTGTCAGCCACCAATGGGTACAAAGATTTAACCAAAGCTTTGGAACAGAATATTCTCCAAATAATCGAGCACTTTTAGCAAGCCATTTAGAATCCACCCATAAGTTTACTTTACGTATATGGGGGAAAGAAGATAGGATTCCGAAATATTACAATATCGGACCAGGGGAGAGTATTTCCATTTAAGAAATATGTTAATTTGATATCAAGGATTTAGCTTGCTTCACCCCAAAAGTCAAATTGACATACTCTTAAAAGACCTGGCGGGAATAACACTATAGATCTAATAAGCCTCTCATAAGTTCACTGAACTTTTGGGGGGCTATTTCTTCCATGTTTTCAGTAATGTGCGCGTATATATTGATAATTGTGTTTATAACAAACAGTGCGTGAGAACATTTAAAACCTACTAGTCTTGGACACAAGGTTCGCTTCCTTCTGTCTTTATTCAAGTGGCTGAACAAGGCGCTAGCAATGATAATCCAGCGATTAAATTAAAAGAACCTCTAAGTTTCTTAAGGAGATGGAAGTTGAGTAACTTTGGGATTCATGCTTAACAACCTTAGAAAGGGCTCTATTCGAATTTTTTATTCAACTGTAATGACGTATTGGGAGTTAGTAAAGCTGATAGAGGGGATATTTATTTTTCGGCAAGATCGGTTATTGTAGAAGGAAAAGGAGATAAAGAAAGAGAAGTCTATTTTAATATTTATTAATTAAAAGGATGCCCTGAATCCATTCGTTGTATAGTTGTTTATATTGAAGTTAATACTGGACAGGAAGTAGATGAGTTTAGATGAGGAGGATGATGATGGAGAAAAAGAATGACTGTTTTCCAGGTGATTCCGATCATGATTATGAGATTCGTGGTGTGGTGCGTGATGCAAAAACCAAACGTGGGTTATCTGGGTATCATGTGACGGCGATAGATATGGACAAACAAGATGCGTCGGATTTTTTAGGAAAAACTGTGACGCGTTTGAATGGAGAGTTCTTGATTGCCTTTGATAAAGAGGATTTTGTGCAGTCGAAGCGGGAACAGGTGAATGAAGAGGGGCGGCCTGACCTTGTTTTGACGGTGGTGAACCGTTTTGGGCATGAAGTGAAAGTGACAGAGTTAAAGGTCGATGCCGATCCGATTGTGGAAATGGCGATAGATGTAGACATTCATCCTGAACAACAGCGTCCACAGGGACCGCCGATACAAAATCCGTTTAAAGTATTGCGAGAATCCTATAAAGAGGAAATCGCCATTTTATATAAAACAGGGATTACCACGCGAGATCGGTTGTTTGAAGCAGATTTGGAGCTAATTGCAGAAAAGGGAAACATATCGGTGCAGCGTCTGGAGGCGTTTCGTTTACATGCTGAACTGGCGTATGTGAAAGATTTTGAACTCGGAGTGGCGCGTGCTTTTGTCGCTTATGCAGGGGTTAAAACCCGTGAGGAAATGACTGTCGCTCAGCCTTTTCAATTGATGCGTGCCATCAAGCAGGCTCAAAAGGAGAAGGTCATTGATCCGAGTCGCGAGTTTTCTACGTCTATGGTGTATGGGTGGATAGGGGCTGCAAAGGGGTTTGACCCTACTTTGTTTGCCAATCCTTTCAATATAAGGAGTGTACTCCGTGATGCCAATCTGGTGTCAGAAGCAATCAAGAAATATAATCCAGGGATAGATATTATTAACGTGGCAGGTCTGCTCAATCCGTTTAATCGTTTGCAAGCGATGGGAAAGGTTCGGGCGCTGATGGAAACGGCAGGCGTTCATAATTTATCAGAGTTGGGAACCTTTGAGGTCAAAGGGACTCGTGTGATTCATCCTGGCTTTTATGTGGCACGCCCTTTCCGAAATAATTTAACGCGCCTGGCTTCGGAAGGCTTAATTGCCACGCTATTCAGCCATGGTGATCATTTTAAACGAATAGAAGCTTTTCCTGATGCGATTCGATTTGTGGAGAACCCCGTAACGGATGCGGTGATTATTGGGTCGCTTGTTGATTTTGTAGAAGATGGGCGTTTGGTGATTGGAAAAGAAGTGACTTCGTTGACGATTATTACAGAGGAAATTCGTTATAGCGATGTGAATCAAATTGTTTATGAAAATCACGATATTGTCCCACCTACTCGTCCTTCGATCAGTCCGCAACGGGCAGCAACAGGCCAGCCTCACAATGATCGTAATGTTTATGCTCCGGGTGAAGGAAATAGGGGACGTCTTGGCGGTAGAGGAGCGGATGGTCTGGATGGGAATACTGGAATTAATGGAGATGAACAGGGGGCGGCTCCTGAGGTCACCATTTATGTGCAACGAACGCCAGAAGGACTTCCAGATATTAATATTGGTGGTCGACGAGGAGGGCGTGGACAGCAGGGACAGCATGGAGGAAATGGAAGTGATGGGGCACGTGGAAGAGAAGCCAGCAGCGGGGCTTGCTATTGTCATCGTGAAGTAGGTCATGGCGGACATGGTGGCGATGGAGGAAAAGGCGGTGATGGCGGTGGTGGTGGTGCAGGTGGAACGGGTGGTAATCTAACCATTTATACACTAGATACCAACATTACCCGTTTAACTACAGAGCGCCCATATTTTGTCAATATGTCAGGAGGAGCAGGCGGAAATGGTGGTTCTCCAGGAGCAGCAGGGGAAGCAGGCAGCGGAGGAGCACCAGGCGATGATTCTTGGCCATGGTGTGAGCAAGAACCGAGCCGTGTCGGAAGAATTGGGTCCCGTGGGTCCGAGGGCAATTATGGTGAGGATGGGGGGAAAGGAAATGATGGAATATTCACATTACAGCCTCTTTCCTTGTCAGACTGGAATGCGGTCTTTAACATGCCTTGGATTATGCGGCTGGAGCCATGGGAAGGGTATGCTGGCGATACGATTCAACTGGTAGCACGCAATCTTACCACAGATACCATGATATTGTATGATGGTTTGGATTTACGTCCTTCTTCTTTGGATGTTACAACAGGACAAATCGATTTTGTGATCCCGACCGATGCGACAGGAGGAAGTCATGCTATTCAATTAAGGATTTCGGGTGTGAATGGATATGTTTACAGCAATACCGTTCATTTCCGCGCCTTGCCAAGGTTAGATGAGCTTTCTCCTCGTGAAGGAGTTCCTGGCACGCCGATTAGTTTGCATGGAAACTCATTTATGGAAGAGGCGCAAATCCGATTTGCAGGAACGACCTATGAACCTACGTTTGTTACCCCAACGGTAATTGGTTTTACATTGCCCGATCATGAAAATATTGCTACTGATGCAGGGGAAAAAGAGGTGGAAGTGATTAATCCAGATGGGCGTGAATCGAATACGCTCACGTTTGATTTAACGTTAGATATGGTGGTGCGCGTGAAGGCATGGCGTGTTTTCCCAGATATTTGGGTTGGAGGTGGCGGAGGTTTTGGCGGACCGGGACCGTGGCGCGACAATGACGATATTCAGGAGTTGTTTACCAATAGTCCGATGCCACGTGAAGTTTGGATTGACCACCACATAATTCTACAATTTGAACCTGAAATTGGGGTGGCTGGCGTTCCCGCAGATTGGGCAGCAAGTTGGCCGCGTGAGGGAGTGACGCACGCAGAAAATGAAGAAATTATCAAAGCAGTCGATGAGGATGGAAATTTTCTGCACTTTGAAGAGGGTGCGGTCAACTTTTACTTTGTCGATGATATTGATGATTGGACGACTCATGCTTATACCTATTGTGGTACAAGAAATTGCGCCGGTATAGAGCCTTGGCGTTCGGAATTTGTGATTTTTGAAGATACGCCACTTTTAAACGATTGGGAAGAAGCTCACGTGGCTGCCCATGAGTTGGGGCATGTATTTGGCTTGCCGCATGTTTGTGGAGATGAATCTGATGGGACCTTTGGACGTGTATGTAATGAAGAAACTGATGCCAATTACCTGATGTATCCGACAACCAGTTTGATAACTCGGATTTTTGAAAATAAGGGGAATACCTTAACAGAAGAAGAAGCACGAATTGCCCGTCGAGTTGCCCGTTTGTGGCACAATTTATAAGGAGGAAATCACGTATGGCAAGTAGAGTGGATCAAAAAGTGATGAGGCTTTTAAAGAGTGGTGTCTGCTCCGTGCAGCAGCAACGCGAAGAGTTAAAAGAGTTGGAGCCAGCAGGAAAAAAGGTTTTGCATAGGATTGCCGAGGGAGAACAGCCCGTAGAGCATATCAAACTTCGTGGGAATGCCATTCTAGCATTAGGATGGATGGAAGATGAATCATCGTTGGAGGTTTTGCAAAAGCTTATACAAACAGAGGAGCCTCCCCTCCAACTCCGCGCATTGCGTGCAGTTGGCCGCTGGCGTTCGACCCCTTTTCCCGCACAGATTCGGGCATTGATACGTGACCCTCATACGCGACCTGATGTGGCTTTGGCGGCGGCAAGAGTGTCGGTCAAGCTAGGAAATCAAGAGGTTGTGTCAGAGCTAGAAGAATTACGTACGCGTTTGCTTCCGTTGGTTTCTACCCCCAGGTCACCTTCTATTGTGAGTTTGGATCGTTTGATTGCAAAGGCGGAAAAACAGGAAGCATAACTTTTGGTTTATTTACCTCGCTTTCGACGAGATTAAGGTATAGCTGGTGATTATCAAAAAGACCCTTTCTTCGAAAGGAATCTGTGAAACGGATCATAACCCTTTACGGTATTAATGGCAAAGCGACATCTTAGTATTTCTTAACATCGTAATATTAACTGATGAAGAGCTTGGATTTCCAAGCTCTTCATTTATGAGTACATAAAAAACAATGGCAGAATTCCTTTAAGTACACCTATTAAGAATGAAGTTGGAGGAGTGTTTCAACTATGATCTGAGGGGCAAAGCGCTAACAAAAGTATAAAGTGTAGGTTTAAATTAACTTGGTACCTCTGAGAAAATTATTACCCTGTTCAACATGAGGGTGCAATTGTTGATTAACAACTGGTTCCTTGGCTAGATCATGGCAAAACAAATAGAGGGTAAATGGTAAGATGAAATCTGAAAAGCTGCAACATCTTCTATATCCCTTATGACATCAATTCTTTTATGACTGGATATAATCTATAATTTGAGAGTTTTATGATTTCCTTATAAAGAAAAGTGATTTTATGTGGTTTTTGCTATCTATGTACTTATATGACAATAAGTGTTATGTAGGTATGATGCAGGAGGTTCCTACACCCCTCTATCCTTTTCTAAAACTGTATTAATAGTTAGTTATAAATAGAGTTCTTCCTGATTCAAAGATGGCTGAAACTCCTTTCAAGCAAAGATAAAGACCTGGGGCAGAAATGGGGCAGAATTTCATTATTATTGCCCCAATTTTATTTGATTATATCATATACAGTCCTAGAAGATGTTGATCTAACAGGGCTTTATACTACCTATCTGTAACTGTCCCTACTTACTCCAACAGCCTTCTAAGCTATATGTAGACGAATTGTTGACCGAATTCGTCTGCAAGTATTCTTTCTTATCCGATTTTACCCCATAGTTAATTCGATTAATGGTTTTATATCAAAGTTTTCAGGATTAAACCAAGTAGATTAGTTAGATTATGCATTTGAATTTCTTTTACGATAGCCTCCTGGTGGATATTTCCTGGTTATATACAATGACAATGCCCTATATTTTATTAGATTATTTTTACAAGCAATATTATAATGCCTAGGAATAAGCGTCCGTTTAATAGTTATAGAACTCGTTTCCTACAAAAAATAACCGTCCAAGAATAGGACGGTTTATAAAAATTATTCGCATGCAACTCCATCACCATCTCGATCTAAATGGGAACCATAACCTGGAAAAAAAGAAGGGTTTTGCTACCTTTTTGTATGTGGATATGGAACCGAGATATGTGTGAATCTTGATCATAGGGTGGGAATGGAATTTTATTACATTATAGAGGGCTAACCTTTAAATAGCGTAACCCAAATTTAGGTTATGGTGTAGTTAATAAGGGTCCTGATAGGTGGTAAAGATACTCTTGATATTCATCCTCCCAAAAATCCATCATTTTCATTTTTTTATCCTCCATTGTTTTGTTTGAATCAACTCCTGATGTTAAAGAAATAGAACAAACAGAAACTAATTGAATTGTCCCTACGGCATTTGCTCGTTTAAGTTTAGGACCTTGAGAGGACCTGCAACCAATGAATATCTGCAATTTGAAGTGAAGAAGAAGATTTTGGCGGTCAAAGAGTTCTTCTGGTTAAAAAAGTTTAAATAACACGCATTTATTGGAAAAGCATGGCATTAGACATGATATATAATAGTATTAGATATTTAAAACTAAATAAGGGGAGATTAATCAGTGGAAACATTCTTATCGGTTTTAATGTTAATGACTTTAGCAGAGATGTTTGAGACATTAACTTAACAAAGTCCTTCTATCAAGATCAGGATCTATACTAGAAACTGAATGGTGACCAGTTAATTCTCTTTACTGATCGTGAAGATCCCGTAACCGCGCGTAGCAATGTCCAGTCAAACATCTCCCTATCCCAGATGATGATAACTGCAGTTTGTTACTCCATCAACCCTGTTTTATCCACTTAGGCTTTCCTAAAAGTTTATACTGTCAACAATCCAAATTTCTAAAAAAATCTATTTCATTAAATGATTCTAATTTTTTTTTCGTGTAAAGTCCCTGATCTTTCATCCAGCAGTGGCCTCTCTGGATTGCTGTATTATCGGTAATGACGGGCTCCGGTATTTTTTTATTTCTATTTATTTCTTTAAATCTGTTGGTAGACCAAACTTGACCACCATTAATATTTCCTTTTTGGATTTTTTGGTTGATTTCACCCCACCATCTTGTAAAGTCCCCCTCTGTATATATCCTTTTCGCATGGTTACCGGGAATTAATTTAGAAAAATGTGTCAACGAATGTGGCATACGGAGTGTTCGGGTAAAGGTTTCATGGTACTTTATGTTAGTGAACAGAGTAAAAGGTTCTGAAAAACCTAAAATTTTTCGGCTTGTGTTTGGACCCATAGCTATTACCCAAAAACGAAAGACCATTAACCTAAGATGCCATTTCAACTTTTTGCCGTTCATCAAAAAGCGTACTGTATGCGAGGGCTGGTCTACTAATATCAGGTCCCTGATTGGGTCAGTCTCAAAAGGATCTATTAGTTCGCTTCTAAAAGAATCTCCTTCAGAAGACCAAGGATGTATTAGCTCAGTTGGTGGCTCACTTGCCTCAAAACCCTTTGGCCCATAGTTGACTTGATGGATTGGTAGCATAAATTTAGATTCTTCTGTATAATTTCTTCTGGTATCTCTATGTCTTTTTTTAATTGTCACTTCACCGGGACCATTATAGAAAGGTCTGTAATCATTGTTACCGAGATCCAGTATTGGGCGAGCCCAAGTCTTAAAAATTGGTTGTTGGTCGTGATACTCAAACAGCATATGTTCAAAGAGGACATTCTGAACTATACCGATTTTCCACTTTTGAGGTTTGTTTGGGTCTTTAGGTGTTCTGTAATCTTTGTGATAGACAACGGTCATATCAATACTGAATCCAGGTAGATAAACATTAAAAGACACATACCTACTATCATATTGTGGTTGTGGTGGTTCATATATATTAAGTTGACCTATATCATAGAGACGTAATCCCATTGCATCATACCTCCTTTGAGTAATAAAGGCCAAGGATTTTTTAATGCCCCGATACTGATGGAGCACATTTATATCTTTACTCATATAGATATAAACCTTTGTACTCAAAGTAGAATTAACTAATTGAGTAAGAGCTTGTTGGATATGATTCCCTTTTTAAGATGTGTTTTTTTACAGGGGTTCTCCCTTCCTAACGTCCAAAGCACCAGTTGGTGTATATTCATACCAAGTATCTACAAGATTATCAGGATTTTCTTCATTCGCTCCCGGAGTATAAGGGTATTTTTCTTCTGACATTTGTTGCATTTCTTCAGCAATAGTCATATATGGATGGTCGTTCAATAGTTCTCCTAGTTTACCTGTTTCCATGAAGCTAAGAAATGATTGTTCATAGCCGGGACGTATTGTAAGTACAACCCTTGCTGCTCCTGCACGGAGGAAGTTACGGTGGATAGATTCATCATGAAACAGAAATTGTTTTAAATCCCATCTGCGCGTATCTGTCCAAAAATATGGGTAAAGTACGTAATTAACATTTTCCCATTCAATAGCTTGGTGTAGGAATTTTATTATTTCCCCATGCTCAATTGCCGGTTCATAGTACTGATCTTTAACTTGCTGAGTCCTGGGAAAGTAAAATTCAAGATCATCCTCCGTTTCATCATCAGAAAGTGATGGTAAATTCAATGGGTAGAAAGAAAAGCGTGGTCCTAGAACCCACCTTAAAACACCTTTCATTATTTCTTCTTTCTCTATCTTTCTTAACATAAGAGAATCTTCACGATCCAGATCATCTATTAAGTCATCACGCATCTTGGTCAAACGCATTATCTTATTTTGATAATTCACTTTCGCGGCATCTGCTAATCGTTTAAAACATCTCATTTGCCATTCTTTGTATAGACTCTCAGATGGTTTTCCTATTGCATTCAGAGTAATGGTCAGTGTGTCACCTCGTTTTGCTTTTCTATTTTCACTCCAATCGTAATAATAACGCCACATGTAACGATTGGAAGGGGATTCTCTAATTTTATCTATATTGTAAGATTTTTTAGGTTCAATATATCCTGATACTCTTTTTTCACTAAAATCTTCATTATCTTCATAATTATCAGTATCACCATTTTTTCTAAAGATTTTAGATCCTTTCGCTTCCACACCAACAATTTCATACCCATTAGGCATAGCTATTTCTAGGTAGTCGAATCCTACAATTCTGTCGGTAAAAGTTTTTTCTGCATGAGTGCTGACATAGATAGGTTCTTTAGGTGGTGCTTCAAGTGCAGTGTCATATTTTGCAGACAACCTCATCCAATTATCCTTGTCTATACTAGAAGGGTTCATATCGAAGGGATTAGGCTTATTCAATTCATCTTCAAGTTGCTTAAGTTGAAGATGTTTGCGCAACAAATAACTTCCTGGTTCTGGTAAAACTAAGTCGTAGGTCATTCGTATGCCATACCTATAAAGATCAATTTTCCATTTTTGCATTAAACGATGAAAGTCCCAACGTACCGCGTCGGTTGTAGTATTAGTAAACTCTCGATATGATTGCTCTTCAACTTCGTATTCATTAGTGACTTTAAAAGATATTTTGTGTTCTTGTTTAGAGCGTGATGAGGCCCTTTTAGTGATTTCTTTAGAACGTTCAGCAGAATTTTTTTCTGAACTGCTCACAGCTTCCCGAGAATTATAACCAACACTTGAAGCAATGTTAACGGGACCATATCCACCACTAGCTGAAAATGATGCATTGAGTGAAGAGTTGTGCTGTTTCTGTGTATTAAACGATTCAGTTAATTCAGATTTTTCGCTAAGAGCTTCTTCCGAAGTTGTTTCCAATGATGTGCTAATCAGTTCAGTAAATTCTTTCTCTGTTCGGCTCCATTCACGATGGGAGAGACGAATCTTTTCACCTGGTATTAAAGGAACTGAGTACACAAGTTCACCACGCTCATAACCTATTGGAGTGAATTGTAAACGTTCGAGATGCAAATATCCAACGGGCTCTACTTTTTGGATTTCAGCCAAACTATCGATCATCTTTGTTAAATTGGAAAAAATGTGTTTATTATGTTCTGTAAATGTAGCTAGGTGAAGGCCATCAGCTGCGTTAGCTATTGAGGGTACAGACAGAAAGTTAATTTCACTAAGAAATGTGGCTGTTTGTGGAAAACGTTTTTTTAGCTCACTATGCAAAATTTCTTTATTAATTTTACTGAGTTCTATCTTAGCGGGTGAACTTAAAGTATTAATATTATCTAAAGGTCGACTACCTAAGGTTGCTTCATTTAAGCCGTTAAGATCAACTGCTTCTAATGGTTGATTGTGAAAATTATTATTCCACACGGGGTTACCGATGCTATGGATTTCTGTAAGTAAAGTGTTACTTAAGTTTGCTATCTCTTTGCGAATTTCACTAATGGTTTCAGAAGTAACCCCATTATTTTTAGCGATATGTGTGATTGTTTCTTCTACATCTTGTTTAGCTTTGTCCAACAAAGAAATACTTTCCCTTAAAACTTTCTTGGAGAATTGAACAATTTCTTCCATCTCAATGCTGCTAAGAAGTGAAGTTGCAGCATACATATCACCTTCCCATATCTTTTTAATTGCAGAGAAGATTACATCTTGGTTATCTGTTTCGTTTAATTGGTTTAATGTATACAATGAGGTTTTTTGATCTTGAAAAGCATAACTTAGCAATACATTTTTAACAAATGGCATTTGAGGTTTAAAACCCTCAATATGATTACCTACTCTCTCGGAATTAATTATTGGTGTATGAACAGCTTGATTTATGGAACGTGTTTCAGGTGAATTCAACAACAGCTACCTCCTATAAATGGATAAATATATTTATAATGTTACCTAAACCTTAAATATTATCCGCTTTTTAAAATATCCCAACTGTAATGAGGGAGTAGAGTGGTATGCTCTTTCAGGTATCTAACCATCACAAACCGATGGGTTTAAACTTTCGTAAGCAATACATCTAAGGAATCAGCTGTTTTACAGCTGATCCTTTTTTGGCTTGTCTGTACCGTCATTATTTGCTCTCTGGAGCAACCATTGTCCCCATTCGTTTTACGTCCTTCTTCAAGATTTACTCGTTTGTGAATTCTAGGCTCCCATCTGTTACCTGGAAGAAGTCATCCTCTCTTCTATCCTCACGAAAGTTACTATTGTTTAGTGCCAAGCTCACCAGTGTCAATCTGATTAAAAAGAGTAACTATAATTGCTCCGATTTACTTTAGATAATGGGGCAGAATTGGGGCAGAAAATGGGGCAGAATTTCTTTATTACTGCCCCGGTTTTATTTGTCTTCATCATTATTAATCAAGAAAAACGTTGATTTAATAGTATTTAGTTATATTTTCTCTTGTGCAACCATACCCCCACTCCAACAGCCTTCTAAGCTATATGTAGACGAATTGTTGACCGTAATCGAAATGTCCAGAAGAAAAAAGCACCTAAAATTAATTAGGTGCTCTTATTTTTGTACTCTTCTTATTTCTCAACTTTTAATAATTATGACTCTTTATCTATGACAGTCCTCAAAACTACGCAAACCCCTATTAACAGTTTTAATGCTTTAATTAATGCAAACTTTGTCCATATTTTGTATTGAGCATATATAAACGTATATAAAGAATTATTGTTAGATTTTCTGACTAATTATTAGAAAATTCAAAACCCCCTCATGCTATACTGTAATAAATTGAGGGGGGATTAGAGTGGACTTGATGGATATCCAACCAACCGTTCAAAATATTGCAGATGCAATTGCTTCCGTACTAAAGATAGAAGTGGAAATTGCTAACCATAACTTTATTAGAGTAGCAGGAACTGGAGAGCAGAAAAGCGGTGTCCTTCATCAAATGGAAGGCGATTTAGTTTATCAATCAGCGGTACGTACTGGCTCTCCGGTAATTATAGAGAATCCTGGATTTGAATCTGTGTGTAAAAGATGTTTGTTTTATCAGGATTGTTCAGAGACAGGTGAAATATGCTCTCCTATTACATATAAGGGTGATCCAATAGGAGTTATAGGACTTCTTGCTTTTAATGAGGATCAGCGTATCCGTTTATTTGAGAATACTGATGATATCTTAAAATTTCTTGAAAAAATGGCTAATTTATTGGCAAGTAAATTGCATGAGCATGAAATGCTTGAGCAGGTGACTAATAACTCTTTAAAGATGACAAAAATGATGAACTTGGTAGAACAAGGAATCATCATGGTGGACGAACAAGGAAACTTAGCTGAAATGAACGTAAAGGCTAAAATGCTACTTGGAATTAATGAAAAGACAACTTCTGAATTTCAAAAAAAAGTTTGCAAGTTTTTAAAAAAGATAGATTTTACATATCAGAATAAACGTCAAACCGTAAGTCTCACGATAAATGGTCAAGAGCAGCAGCTATTAGTCACTTTACAAAACTTAGTTACATCCCAGCGTGCTAGCGAGTATCTTTTAATCATTCAAGCTGTCGAGGAAATTCAACATCTTGCGGACAAGGCTGTGGAAGAGAAGAAAAAATCCTTCGAATCGATTATCGGAATTAGTCCTCAGCAAAAGGAAGTAAAAGAGTATGCCTTTAAAGCTTCTCAATCACATTCGAGTATATTGATTCAAGGTGAAAGTGGAACAGGTAAAGAGGAATTTGCTAAAGCTATTCATCGAGCGAGTCCAAGAAACGATCAACCTTTCATAACAGTGAATTGTGGTGCGATTCCTGACCATTTATTAGAGAGTGAATTATTCGGTTATGAAAAGGGAGCCTTTACAGGTGCTAATCAAACAGGTAAACCAGGGAAATTTGAATTAGCTAATAAAGGAACAATATTTTTAGATGAAATAGGGGAGATGCCCACTCAATTACAAGTGAAACTATTACGAGTGCTCCAACAGATGGAAGTAGAGCGGCTTGGGAGTACTAAAACAAAACCGGTGGACATTAGAGTAATTGCAGCTACAAATCGGAACTTACAAGGTATGGTTGAAGATGGAATGTTCCGTGAAGATTTATACTTCCGGCTAAACGTAATTCCTATGATGATTCCAGCACTCCGCAGCCGTAAGGAAGATATTCTTGCTTTGAGCGATTATTTTATAGAACAATTTAATGAACAATTCAATGCTAATGTTCTCGGCTTTGGTAAAGAAGTAAAAGAATTAATGCTTAATCATCGTTGGAAAGGTAACGTCAGAGAATTGAAAAACTTCATTGAATATTTGTTTAACTTTATTCAAAATGGGTGGATTACTTTAGAAGAAGCAGAATCAATCATTTCTCGAAAGTTGGACATCGAAAAACAGGGGCAGTCACCCTCTCCTTCATTCTCTCTTGAAAAAATGGAGAAAGAAACTATTGAAAAAGCACTTATTTATGTCAAAAAAAATGAGCTGCCAATTGAACAAGCAAGTGAATTATTAAATATAGGACGAGCTACTCTGTTTAGGAAGATTAAGAAGTACCATATTGATACTTCGTCTCATTTTGATACCTTTAAGGTATAAGGGAATATCAGTGGCTTTGGTCTCATTTTGAGATATCAGTCACTGGTATTTTTTTGTGATTGTTATTTTCTCAATATTCTAAACTTTGGCATGGAAATTGCATGTTATATAGATGAAAGCTAATAAAGGAGGTTGACCATGATCAAGCAAGTAAAAACAAAAAAAGCACCATCTGCAGTTGGTCCATATTCTCAGGCAGTTATATCTAACGGACAAGTATATCTTTCCGGTATGTTACCTCTAAATTCAGATAGTGGTGAAATCACTGGTGACACTGTTGCAGAACAAACAAAGCAAATATTAGATAATATCACTGGCTTACTTGAAGAAATAAATCTTCATTTAACTGATGTGATAAAGACAACCATATTTTTAGACTCAATGAATGACTTCCAGCAAGTCAATGATATTTATGGAGATTACTTCTCGAATCATAAACCTGCTAGGAGCTGTGTCGAGGTTTCGGCAATACCTAAAGGCGCTCTAATAGAAATCGAAGTAATAGCTCAATTGAATTAGGAGGTAAAGTGATGCAAAAGACAGACTTGAAAGTAATTAATTACACGAAAAACAAATTTTATTCAAGTGAGTATAATTTTCAAGAATTATCTTTTTTTCACCAAAAAGAAATAGCTAAAGTACATGATCTTCAAAAATCCCATAGCAGCTTTACAGAAACGCCATTATACCAATTAAACAATCTCGCTAAAGAACTAAACGTTGGTGAAATATATGTGAAAGATGAATCCCAACGTTTTGGATTAAATGCTTTCAAAGTAATGGGGGGTATTTATGCTATGGCTAAGTGTATAGCTGAAAAAATTGGTGAGGAAATTGAAAATCTATCTTTTGATGTTTTGAATTCAAAAAGAGTTAAAGAACAGTTAGGTGACCTTACTTTTATATCAGCTACGGATGGCAACCATGGTCGTGGAGTAGCTTGGGCAGCAAAGGAACTCGGATATCAATCTGTGATTTATATGCCAAAAGGTTCTTCTGAAGCACGTTTAGAAGCCATACGTAATGAAGGAGCAGAAGCTTATATATCCGACATGAATTATGATAATGCCGTTCGTTATTGTGCCAATCTGGCTGAAAAGAATAACTGGATAATGGTACAAGATACTGCTTGGGACGGATACGACGAGATTCCATTGTGGATTATGCAAGGTTACGCAGCGATGGCCAAGGAAATCACCGGTCAACTTGTAAGTCATGAAGAAAAACCACCTACTCATCTTTTTCTTCAAGCCGGTGTTGGTTCCTTTGCAGGTGCTATTGCTGCCTATATGGTTGAGCACTATAGAGAAGATGCTCCAACTATAGTAGTGGTAGAGCCTCATGAAGCAGATTGTTATTACCGTTCATTTTCAACAGCGGATGGCGATAGAGAATTGGTTACTGGAGATATGGACACTATTATGGCAGGGCTTGCTTGTGGTGAACCTAATACTCGAGCATTCCGAGTTCTAAGGCAATATGCAGGTGCCGCTATTTCTTGTTCCAATGAGGTTTCGGCACTTGGTATGCGAATTTACGGAAATCCATTGGGAGATGACCCGCGTGTCATTTCAGGAGAGTCAGGGGCAGTAACACTCGGATTGCTCCATTATTTAAAAAAGGATTCCACCTATACATCAATAACTGAAGAGCTTGGATTAGGTGAGAATGCACGAGTTCTACTCATTAGTACTGAAGGAGATACAGATGCTCAACATTATCGCGATATCGTATGGAAGGGACATTATCCGAATTAAAAATGAAGGAGGAATTTTATATGTTAGGAAATCAGCGAAAACAAGATGTTATTGAATTATGTCAGTCATTAGTGAAAACTCAAAGCTATTCCGGAGAAGAAAAGAATGTAGCAGATGCGATTCGAGAGTACGCCACTGAACATGGTGCAGATGAAGTCATCACAGATTACTACGGAAATGTTTTGCTTATTTGGAATGGTGACCGCCCTGGTCCAACTGTTTTGTTTGATGGACACATTGATACGGTTCCTATCCAGGAGGAAGAGTGGTCGGTTAAACCTCTTTCTGCAGAGATAAAGGACGGGAAAATATACGGGCGTGGAACTTCTGATATGAAAGGTGCCGTTAGTGCAATGATTTCAGCTGCATTAAATTTTGCACAAGATACTAATCAATCTTTTCCGGGTAGGATTGTTGTCTCTTGTAGTGTTCATGAGGAATGCTTTGAAGGAGTAGCTACTCGACTAGTCAGTGAAAAAGTGAATCCAGATTACGTCGTGATTGGTGAAGCATCTAATTTGAACTTAAACCGTGGACAACGGGGACGAGCTGAAATAGTAGTTGAAACATTTGGAAAGTCTGCACATTCCTCCAACCCTGACAAAGGCTTAAATGCTGTGTATCAGATGAATAAATTAATATCAGCAATTCGAGAGCTTCCAGTTGCCACTCATGAAATTATGGGAGAAGGAATTTTAGAGTTGACGGATATTAAATCTTCTCCTTATCCAGGAGCTTCTGTAGTTCCATCACATTGTGTGGCAACATTTGATCGTAGATTACTAGTCGATGAAACTAAAGAAACAGTGTTATCTCCTATAAATGATTTGATAGAGAAACTTCAGCAAGAAGACTCGACATTTAAGGCGAAGGTGAGTTATGCCACAGGAGAAGAGCGTTGCTATACAGGAGAGATTATTGGTGATGAACGGTTTTTTCCAGGGTGGTTATATGATGAGCAGGAAGAATTTGTAAAAACTTCTCATCAAGAATTGGTGTCACTTGGTTTAGATTCTCAGCTTTCTCACTATTCTTTCTGTACCAATGGAAGTCATTTTGCTGGAGAGGCGGGCATTCCAACGATTGGTTTTGGTCCATCCCCGGAATCACTTGCTCATATTGATGATGAGTACATTGAAATTGATCAGTTAGTGAAAGCCACTGCTGGTTACTCGTCTATTATGAAAGCTTTAAGTCAGATAGAAACTAATAAGGAGGAATCTAAATATGTATGATCTGCTAATTACTAACGGAAAAGTTATCGATGGTACAGGTTCACCGTGGTATTACGGTGATATTGCTATTAAAGATGGAAAGATCGCAAGAATCGGTAAGCTTAACAATATTGAAGCGCGTGAAGTGATTGATGTAGATCACAAGGTAGTAAGTCCTGGGTTTATTGATATGCATACCCATTCAGATCTTGTCATTCTTGACGAACCGTTAATCGAAGCGAAAGTACGACAAGGAATTACGACTGACCTGTTGGGCCAGGATGGTATTGCAGCAGCGCCTTTACCTGATAACTATGTTTCTCCTTGGAGGAAGAATCTGGCGGGACTGGATGGTACACCACCAATAGAATGGGACTGGAACACAGTACAAGACTACTTAGATAAAATCGAACGCAATGAACCGAGTTATAATATAGCAACGCTTGCTCCTCATGGCAATATTAGGATGAAAGTAATGGGATTAGAAAACAGGCCCGCAACATCTGAAGAAATTAAACGAATGCAGGAGGTTCTGAGGCGGTCGCTGAATGAAGGGGCTGTTGGTCTATCTACCGGACTAATCTATCCCCCATGCTGTTTTGCTGAAATGGATGAATTAGAAGCTTTATGTCAGGTGATTGCTGAGTATGGGGTGCCACTTGTCATTCACCAACGCAGTGAAGGTGATGAGATTCTAGAATCAATGCAGGAATTGATTGATATGATGAAACGTTGTGGAGCTCACCTTCATTTTTCCCATTTAAAGAACTGCGGAAAAGATAATTGGCATAAAACACCTGATGTACTAGCTAAAATCGATCAAGCACGCTCAGATGGTTTAGAAGTCACATTTGATCAATATCCATATACAGCTGGAAGTACGATGCTAAGTGCAATATTGCCACCATGGGCTCATGATGGAGGCACAGAAAAGATGTTAGAGCGGCTAGAAGATTCACAGCTAAGAAAGCGTATCGTGGAGGAAATGGCTAATGCTTTAAAAGGTTGGGACAGTATGTCGAAATGGGCAGGTTGGAATGGTATAGTCATTACTTCAGTCAATTCACCCGAAAATCACTCGTTTGTAGGTAAAACTATTGAACAGATCGGTGCTATGAAGGGACGACATGATTATGCTGAACTTGCACTGGATCTAATACTAGAAGAAAAGAATGCTGTAGGTATGATTGATTTCGTAATGGATGAGGAGTCTGTGAAAATGATACTCGCACATCCGTCAGGAACGATTGGAAGTGACGGCTTGCTTGGAGGAGAACCTCACCCTCGTGCCTATGGATCTTTCCCTAGAATACTAGGAAAGTATGTAAGAGAAGAAAATGTTCTGCCACTAGAAGATATGATCCGTCGCATGACATCTCAACCGGCAAGAATTATTGGTCTTCAGGATCGGGGTGTACTTCGTGAAGGGATGGCTGCAGATATTGTTGTGTTTGATCCTGATCTAATCATTGACCAGGCTACATATGAAAGCCCTCGCCAATTTAATAGAGGGATCCAAAGAGTCATAGTCAATGGTCAAGTAATTATCGATGAGGAAAGAGCTTATCGGAAGCCAGCAGGTCATGTTTTCCGCCGTTCTCATCCTACCACAGTAGTTAATGTTAATTCGTAACCGCCAATCAGCCTAAACTTTTGAGGAGGAACAAAAATGGGTGTAAATACAACGGTTATCAGCATCGTAGTGGTTTATCTAGCCATTATGGTATTAATTGGTGTTGTAGCTTCTAAGAAAATCAAAAATAATGAGGATTTCTTAGTTGCAGGTAGAAAAATGGGACCTTGGCTACTAGCTGGAAGTTTAGCAGCAACTGAAGTTGGGGGAGGATCTTCACTTGGAGTTGTAGAGATGGCCTATGGGGATTGGGGATTTTCGGCGTTCTGGTATGTAACTGCGATGGCGGTAGCTTTTATCATTTTATCGTTTATTGCTCCCCACTTACGGAAAGCCCTTGTTAAAACTGTCCCAGAATACTTTTCTAAACGATATGGAAAGAAAAACGGCTTAGTAACTGCGGTTATTATGCTCTTACCTATGGTCGGTTTAACTGCTGTTCAGTTGATCGCTTCCGCAACAATCCTCTCCGTTATGACAGGTTGGAGCTACGCTCTATCCGTAGCTGTAGTTACAGTTGTAGTAGCTGCTTATAGTGTTATGGGTGGAATGTTTAGTGTTGTTTACACAGATGTAGTACAGTGGTTTTTTATTCTAGCTGGTATGGCCTTAATTATCCCTTTTGCCTTAGATTACGGTGGTGGTTTTACAGAGCTGACTGCTAATGTGCCTACCGAAAAATGGAGTATGGTCGATGGAGCTGGTTTCGGTACAATACTTGCCTTAGTTGTTATGTATGTGGCGTCCTTTACTGTTGGTCAAGAGGCTGTTCAAAGATATTACTCCGCAAAAGATGGAAAGGCAGCTAAGCATGCCTCTTATATAACTTCAATCGTGTATGTTATCTTCGCATTCATTCCAGCCTTTATCGGAATTCTGATGTATGGAATGGTGCAGAATGGGCTAATCGACGGTAGCATAATAGCGGAGCAAGGTGCAAGATACGCATTACCTGTTATGGCGGTAGAAGTATTACCTTCCGTGGTTGTTGGTATTCTATTTTCAGCTCTAATATCGGCTACTATGTCCAGTGCTTCTAGTAACCTTTTGGCGGCAGGATCAATTTTCACTAATGATATTTATCATCCATATATCAAGAAAACAGCAACCGACGCAGAACTGCTGAAGATGGTTCGTTGGACTATGCTGATAGTAAGTGGATTAAGCTATGCAATAGCAGTATTTGATTTCGCTAATTTGATTACTCTCTTAATGTTCTCCTTCACCTTACGCGCTGGTGGTGCATTTTTACCTTATGTGGTTGGACACTTCTGGGAGCGGGCCAGTGCCGCAGGAAGTATGGCCTCTTTAATTTTAGGAAGTATCACGGTAGTGTTGGCTGAAAGGGGAATTGTTCCATTCTTCGGTCTTGATCCTATCTATCCAGCTTTAATTGTAAGTGCAGTGGTATTCTATGGTGTGTCCCGATTTACTAATCAATCAAGTTCCAAGTATATAGATGTTGATAGGGAATCAGAAGCTAAAGCAAAATAATGTTTGGAGATTTTGTTATAACATGGTTTTTAGATATAGTCATACAGGAAATGGAAATCTAATGGGTTTATAAAAAGAAACTTGGTATAAATAACTCTGCCCCATTTGGGGCAGAAATGGGGCAGGATTTCTTTATTATCGCTCCAATTTGATTTGTATATAACATTTTAAATCCTAAAGAAGGTTTATTTGACGGTACCTAAACAACTTTAATCTATTGTAATAATACGTATTCCAACAGCCTTCTAAGCTGTGGGTCGGGAGTTCGAATCCCTCCTGGGACGCTAACTAATTAAACGCTGAAACCTTTGCCAGACAAGGGATTCAGCGTTTTTCTTATGTTTTAGGTATTGGGGCTGGTTGGTCACTTTACCCCCACTTGGGGCAGGATTTCTTCAAGCTCTTTTCCAGATCCGTTATAACCTAAAAGGTGGCCATGCATTCACTCTATAAAAGCAGTTCTGAATTCATTGCTTCGTTGTTGATTGGTTTTACAGCCTTTTCCCTTTTTTCATTAGGTATTGGGAAGGAAGTTGATAAGGTAGTTGTTGGTTCTGTCATGCCGTTGGTCCCTGGCCTGCTCATCACCAACGCTGTAAGGGATTTGATGGCAGGTCATCTTATCTCAGGACTCGCCAAGGGGGTGGAGGCCTTTTTAACGGCTTTTGCAATTGGGGCAGGTATTGCTGTTATGTTTGCACTATTTTAGAGATCGTGAGGAATGACTATGTTGATTGAACATGCCATAGCAAGCTTTTTTGCATCAGCTGCCTTTGGAATCATCTATCAGGCGCCAAGAAATACGATCATCGAATGTGGTCTCGTCGGCATGATTGGTTGGGTCATTTACATATCCTTAGTATGGGAAGAAGTCGACAGTGTCCCAGCTACACTCATCGCCTTCTTTGTTATTGCCATGGTCAGCCAGATGTTGGCAAGGATATACAAAACGCCTATGATTATATTTAGCGTACCAGGAATTATCCTCTCGTACCAGGAAGTCTCGCA